>CASENC010000011.1 GCA_949289215.1 uncultured Bacteroidales bacterium
AACAGGCAAGGGAACACCCTCCGGAACCGTCTCTTTTTGACTGACGGGGGCTTGGTTTTCAAAAAAAGTATCCGCAACGCCTGTTTATGGGCATTGCGGACATGAATTTTTTGCCTTAATGTTTTTTACCGGACACCAATACAAAAATTTCAACACCCCCCTATTTATTTGCCATGAAAATCGAAACATTGCACAAGAAAGTTTTTATTCAAATAGAAATCGAAAAACACATTACTTTCAGAGAAGAATATACCACCCATAATAGAAATTGACAATTATTTATCAGTTAAAATTTTGTTTTACCGAAATTTAATCGTAACTTAGCATTTCATTAATTATTAATATTAAATCACTTACTATTATGGCAAAAGAATTGAAAGGAACCAAAACCGAAGCTAACTTGTGGACCGCATTCGCAGGTGAGTCGCAGGCTCGTAATAAATACACTTATTACGCCTCAAAGGCAAAAAAAGACGGATATGTGCAAATAGCAGCACTATTTGAAGAAACGGCTGCCAACGAAAAAGAACACGCAAAGATTTGGTTCAAGTTACTCAAAGGCGGAGAAATACCTTCCACTGCCGAAAATCTGCTTGATGCTGCCGAAGGCGAAAACTACGAGTGGACCGATATGTATGCCAAGATGGCCAAAGAAGCCCGTGAAGAAGGGTTTAACGACATTGCCGCCCTGTTTGAAGGCGTGGCAAAAATCGAAAAAGAACACGAAGAACGCTACCGCAAGCTGCTGAAGAATGTGGAAGAAGGCACTGTGTTCTCGAAAGATGGTGACACCATTTGGCAATGCTCCAACTGCGGCCACATCGTAATAGGCAAGAAAGCCCCGATGCTGTGCCCGGTATGCAAGCACCCGCAAGCCTACTTCCAAATCAAGGCCGAAAACTATTAATCAATTGCGTAGAGGGTGTATTAAAATGCGATTCTCCCGTAGAGACGCGATTAATCGCGTCTCTACAACTATTACATTGTATAACATATTGTAAATCAATAGTTGCCATTATCGAGACGCGGCAACGCCATGTAATATCAATATCGGAATTATGATACCCCCCCTACAATATCGCCCACAACGGGAAACAATCCGGGAGATAAAAATAAAGGCAGCCTGTCATCGACAGACTGCCTTGTTGCTTCAGTCGGGGTGAGAAGACTCGAACTTCCGGCCTCCACGTCCCGAACGTGGCGCGCTAACCAACTGTGCTACACCCCGGACTTTTTTAGCGATGCAAAGATACACATTTTTTCTAAAACAGAACCTTAAATCTCCTATTTTTTTGCATTATTTTTTACAAAGTGTGGCAATCGTGCTGTTTTTACACAGTTTTACGCTTGATTACCATCTAAAATTTGTAACTTGCACCTGAATTAAAACCATAACGTCATGAGATATTTTAAATCGGTAACCGACATAGGCGACCTGCATGAAGCCGTGAGAGAAGCAATGGAAGTAAAAGCCAATCGCTTTGCCTATAAAGAACTGGGAAAGGACAAAACTTTGCTGATGATATTCTTCAACTCTTCGCTACGCACACGCCTCAGCACCCAAAAAGCCGCCATGAACCTGGGCATGAACGTGATAGTGCTCGATGTGAACCAAGGGGCATGGAAACTCGAAACCGAGCGCGGAGTGATAATGGACGGCGACAAGCCCGAGCACCTGCTCGAAGCCATTCCGGTGATGGGATGCTATTGCGACGTGATAGGTGTGCGCTCGTTTGCACGATTTGAAAACAAGCGTGACGATTACGAGGAAAAAATTTTCAACCAGTTTGTAAAATACTCAGGCCGTCCGGTATTTGCAATGGAAACAGCCACAGTGCATCCGTTGCAGAGTTTTGCCGACCTCATTACCATCGAGGAATACAAGACGGTGGAACGCCCTCGGGTGGTGCTTACATGGGCACCTCATCCCAAAGCCCTGCCACAGGCTGTGCCGAACTCGTTTGCACAGTGGATGAACGCAACCGATTATGACTTCGTGATTACCCACCCTCACGGATATGAACTCTCGAAGGAATTTACAGGCAACGCCACCATCGAGTATGACCAGGACAAGGCTTTGCAAGGTGCCGACTTCGTATATGCCAAAAACTGGTCGGCATTTGAAGACCCGAACTATGGCAAAGTGTTATCGACCGACCGCAGCTGGACCATTACCACCGAGAAAATGGCTCTCACCAACAATGCCCGTTTCATGCACTGCCTGCCGGTGCGCCGTAACATGATTGTAAGCGACGATGTTATAGAAAGCGAGCGTTCGATTGTGATACCGGAAGCTGCCAACCGTGAAATATCCGCACAGGTGGTACTGAAACGCATTCTTGAAGATTTATAAAACCACTAATACACGGAAATTTATGAAAAAAGCACTTATTATATTGTCGTTCTTGCTCTCAATGACAGCATATGCCGCCAGACAGAACGACACAGACGTAAAGATGTGGAACGAGGGAGACATCACCTGGGCCGACTTCAAGGGCGTACCGCCGGCATCGGCCGATGCCCCGGTATCGGGGTTTGAATGCACCCTCGACGTAAAGCGTGAAGACCTGGGGCACGGACGCGAATACTTTGCCTATGCCTACATGGACAAACTGCACTCATACGTCACCGACACCGCCCTTGCAACCCCCGAACGCCTGCGCTACCACCAGTTGCAATTCGATGCACTTGAAGTGATACGTCGCCGCCTGCAAAACGAGATTGGCATGGGGCTGACCGACGAACAAGTGCAGGAACGCACAGCCTATTACCGCACCGTATATATGGAACAACTTGCCGAAATCGACCGCGAAACAGCAAATGGCTCAGATGGCAAGAAAGTAGCCGAATGGGAATATTTCACCAATAAAAACCTTGAACAGACAGCCGTGGCCGAATTGCCGCAATCGGTGCCAAGCAATTGGGGGTATGGCGCACAAGTGGGTCTCGGAGGCATTTTCCCCACAGGTGACATCACCAACACGTTTCACGGTAATTTCACATTCAACGCAGGCCTGATAGGTATTTACCGCCGCATACAACTGCAAGCCACCGTCACATATGGCCAACCGGGCTTCGAGAACCGTAATGTGTTTGGCAAATTCGACACCGAAAGCGGCCGGCCGCTCGTCGATGTCCTTGACGACAACGCATCGTTCCTTGATATTTCAGTATCGCTCGGTTACAGCATAATACGCACCGACCGTATTGCCATAACACCTCATGCAGGGCTGTTTTGGGCAAAATACAAATGGAATGCGACCGACCTTGAATGGACTCAGAACCCCGATACAGGCGAATATGAAAGCCGCGTGACACATACCGAGACCCAAAAGTTCCACGATGTGAACTGGATGGCAGGCATCGACTTCGACATACGCCTGCACACGGCTCACAGCCGCGACAAATTTTGGTTTGGCCGCCGCGAGCAACTTGCCTCGTCGCTGCGCATCACACCATATGTTGCCCATGCCGTGTTCAATAAAGAGAACCCGGCAGTGAAAGGCTATTACGTGGGATTCACCGTATCATACTACGGCCTTGCACGCGCCCTTAAATTGCGTTGACACGTGAAGAAGGAGGGGGCTAACTCTACTCCTCGATAAGGAAGTATTTGCCGTTACGCAGGCAATCGCAAAACACTATTTTTGTATCGGGAACAGTACCCTGTCGCGTGGTTACGTCGGCAACACGGTTATGCCCCACTACTTGAGTATAACCGTGCAGGGGGTCGGTAAGTTCATCTATATCGGCCCACAATATGCCGCCCATGTCTCCCGGCCAACCGCCACGCCGGTAGCCAACGCGGTGAATGGCCTGCCGTTGCCGGTCGCTTAAAGGGTGGTTGAGCCGGTCGGCTATATTGCCATTCGGCTTGCCGCCAAAATCCTGCACAAACCACTGTTGCGATATTCCGGCATGGGTGAATATCATGTGCCCGTCTTGGAACGCATACGTGAACAAATTGCGATTGTCGGAAAACAATCTCATGGCTCGGTGTGCAATTTGCCGGTTGTAACGAGTGCACATGGGTGCATCTTCCTCGAAATAATGCACATCGTGATTACCAAGCAGGAGCACCACATCATCGCCGCGTTCTTCTTTTAGGGCAATGATATGTTGCAAGTTTTCAATCAATTCGCTACTCGGGATATAATAATACGGGTCGAGATAATCACCCAAAAACACGATGCGTTTTCCGGGATGCTCTTTCACCACCACCTTCCAATAATCAAGGCCATGCACGTCGCCTATGGCGATTGTAGGTTTCATTTTTGCTTCTCCTTCATCAAGGTTTCGGCAACAAGCCAGTCGAGAGGGGTGTCAAGGTCGATGGAACGGGCACGCTCCATCACATAGCAACGACGACGGCGAAATTCACCAAGCCTGTGGCAACGTAACGATTTCACATTAATCACATATACGGCACCGTTATATTCCCACACCCGCGGGGCATCCTGCCGGCGAGTATAATGCCCGTCACCCTTGGATATTTGCAAAAAACCGTCACAGTCAACCTCATACGCGTTGTAATATGGATTAGTGGCAGCTTCCTTCACCGACACTACCATATCAATGTCGGGAGCATATATAGCCAAAGCTCCACGCACATCGCCGGCTGTGCGCAGCGGCGAAGTAGGTTGAAGCAACACCAGTGTATCGTATTCCTTACCCATACTGCGATAAAAATCAAGGGCATGGATAAGCACTTCATATGTTCCGCACGAATCGGTTGCAAGCTCGGCGGGACGCAGAAACGGCACGTCAATTCCTTCGGCCCGTGCCGCATCGGCAATCTTCGGGTCGTCGGTCGAAACACAAATGTCGGCAATGTCATCGGCCAATTGCTTGGCCACATCTAATGAATAAGCTATCAACGGCCTACCGACAAGCAGCTTTATGTTTTTCCCGGGAATCCCCTTACTGCCACCCCGTGCAGGTATCACGTATAATATATTGCCCATAACAAACGTTTTTTACAAAAGTAACTAAATTTTCGGTATGGAAATAAACCAAGCAAGCGAAAAGTTCCGTGGGGATGAAATAGCCCCGATGCACACCGCCGAACATATACTTAACGGCACAATGGTACAGATGTTCGGCTGCCGCCGTGCACAATCGTCACACATCGAACGCAAAAAGTCGAAATGCGATTACGACCTGCCTCGACAACTCACACCCGAAGAAGTGCAAGCCGTGGAAAACAAAGTAAACGAAGTGATTTCGGCCGATATGCCTGTTACATTTGAATTTGCCGAAGTCGGCACTCTTGAAGAAGGACGTTTCGACCTTTCTCGCCTTCCCGACGATGCCACCCAAACGGTGCGAATTGTTCACATAGGCGATTATGACGAGTGCTTGTGCGTTGGCGCACACGTCGAACATACGGCACAAGTGGGGCATTTCCGCATCAGCAGCACCCGCTACGAAGGCGGCGTGCAACGCATCGTTTTCCGCCTCGACCGGTAACCATCTTACCGTATCACTATGTCGCGTATTACTTCGCTGCCGACGGCATCATTAAGGTGATTGATAAGGGTTGTGCGGTTCATCATCAGCTCGTTGCGCAACGGTGCCGATGATATGTGCAGATACAGCACCCCGTTTTTTACCCACCGGCTTGTGGTATAGCGGTTTATCCCCTGCCCGACAATCTCGGGCCACAGGTACACAACTTTTTGTTCATCGAATTGGCGGTCTATGTTATCCTCTTTCAACAGTTGGTTTATAATATCGCCAACAGTCATCGCCTCGGTGCGTTTCATTGCCGTTCCTCCTCGATAAGCGTGAATATACCCTCTTTCACACTCCATGTGCGGTAATCCTTGCCCATGCGGCGTATTATATGGTCGAGGTGTGTGCGGTTGGTATCGGTTATGAAAATCTGCCCGAAGGTATCGCCGGCCACCACGCCTATAATGTTCTCCACGCGCCGTGCATCGAGCTTGTCGAATATGTCGTCGAGCAGCAACAACGGGGTCACACCGCCATTGGTGCGCTTCATGAAATCATACTGTGCCAGCCTCATCGCCACTGTATAAGTCTTGCACTGCCCTTGCGAGCCTATTTTGCGCATAGGGTGGCCGTCGAGCATCAGCTCCACGTCGTCGCGGTGCACGCCGGCCGAGGTGTATCCGAGCACAGCATCGCGGTCGCGGTTGCGGTCGAGCACCTCTTGCATTGCCATACCGCCGTTAAGGTGGCTGCGGTATGACAGCGAAACAGTCTCGGCACTGGCCGATATTTGCCGGTAATATTCAAGGAAAATAGGGGAAAATTCCTCTATCCAAGCCATGCGGGCACGGTGTATATAGGTTGCCGACACGCATAATTGCTGCTCGATGGTTTCAAACAGCAACGGGTCGCGCAAGCCGCGGCGCAGCATCACGTTGCGGTTCTCCACACCGCGGGCATACCTGATGAGGTGCGACATATACTCGCTGTCGCCCTGCGCAATGATTTGGTCAACGAAGCGGCGGCGCTCCTCTCCGGTGCCACGAATCAGTTCCCAGTCGGCAGGCGATACCATCACAAGCGGCAGCAAGCCTATATGGCGGCTCAGTTTGTCATATTCCTTTCCACCGCGTTTCACCACCTTGCGGCGACCCGGCTTGTAGCCTATCGACACCGTTTCTTCCTGCTCGCGCCGCAAGTAACGCCCCTGCACCATCATCATGTCGGCACCATGCCGCAGCAGCGACGAGTCGCCCTGCCCGGTATAGCTTTTACAAAAACTAAGGTAATATATGGCATCGAGCAAGTTGGTCTTGCCCATGCCGTTATCGCCTATGAAGCAATTCACATTGTCCGAAAAATCGAGCGATGCCTCGGCAATGTTCTTGAAATTCAATATCGAGATGTCGCGCAGTGTCATATCACTGCAAAGTTAAGAAACACTTTCGACACTGCCGAAAAAAACGCCTATGCACAATTAGCTTTTTTTGAATACCCATACGGCAAAAAGATGAATATGTGTGTTAAATACACTAATTTGTATTAAAAAAAAACGATATAACGCAATAAGATATAAATTTGTAAGCACTTTTAATAATGGTAGCATATGAACAAAATTCTTAAATGGAAAGGTTTAAAATATTCAGGCATTATCGCATTATTGATAATGCTGTCGATTTGCCATTCATGCAAGGATGACGATGACAATACGAGGTGGAGCGGTATTTGCGGTTACTATAGCAATTATACCGACGAGGACGATAGAAACCTTTTCGTAGAATACAACGGGCAAGAGGTTTTTGACAAGGAGGTTTATGTGGAGCTTCCGCCGTATAATGCTGACGGGTCTGTTCCTACTGGATATAACATAAATTTGATAAATGTTACAAGTATCAATAACTTAGTTTTCAGTAATGTAACGTCTCACGGCCTTGCGAATGATGGCGGTGCATATATTGGTGAATATATTGAGGAAGACACTGTCATAAATGGCACTGAAATAAAGTTCCATGCTGAAATAATCGACAATCCCGAAGGGGGTAAACTTGAAGTAGGGGGCAGGTCGCGCTCGACAATGCACCTCGATGTTACCGAGACTTCTGTCAAATGATAAATCATAAAATGGCGGAGCGCCGTGCATAATTTGGGCGACCGCCATTTTTTAATTGTTACTGCTAATGAGAAAATTGTTATTGGCGGCGGTGATAGCCGTGGCGGGCGTGATGCTCACTTCGTGCTATTCCCGCATTGATTTCGAGGGGCTTTTGCCCGAGCCGGTGCCGGTGATAAACGCCGTGGCTTCGCCGGGCAATGTGGTGAGGGCAAGCATTACTCGCACATATTCGGTGGAGGAGAACACCGACGATTTGTATATACGTGATGCCGACGTGACGCTTACGGTCAACGGCAAATACACCGAACAGATGACGATGGTGGAATTCGACACCTTGATAAATTATGGCTGGGAGCCGTGGCACGTGGTGACGTATGTGTCCACCTACCGCCCACAGGTGGGCGACTGCATAGAGATTTCGGCCTCGACACCATACGGCGAGGCGCATTGCAGCGACGAGGTTCCCGTGCCGGTGGCCATCCGAGGGGTGCAGACTACGCTTGAACAGGTTGACGGGTATGGTGGCGTTTATTCAAACGTATATGATGTCACTTATCACGTGAAGTTCAGCGACCCTGCCGGAGTGCCAAACTATTACCTTGTGAACGTGCAATCGAAGTATTATTTGTTTTCAGGTTCTGGGGGCGTTTATGTCGATTATATCGACCCGGTGTTTGAAATGCAAAACCAGGACATAACCGAAATAGGCAGCGAAAACTCCTTGCGCAACGGCTGGGGGTGGACTTTCAGCGACGAAACCATCGACGGACAGGATTATTCCCTTACGCTTAAAGAAACAGGTGTGACGCTTAGCGAAAACAGCACCGACCCGTGGCAGAGGCAACGCAGCGTGAGGCTGTACTCGCTCTCGGAAAGCTACTACAAGTATCTGCGCAGCGTCTTGAAAAGCAACCAGCGCGAAGAATCGTCGATAGGCGACATAGGCATACTTGAGCCGGTGGTCATCTTCTCGAACGTGGAGGGTGGAACAGGCATACTGGGCGCAATGGGAATGACCGAAATGAGTTTTAACATCAAGTTGCCGTGATGGTTATGTATTGCAAGCATGTAATTTGTGCCGCCATTGCGGCTGCCACGGCGGCCTGTGCAGCGGCTCAGGGCAATGCCGTTGCCGCCGATTCCACCGATTTCCTTGGCAAGGGGGTACTGCTGCCCGAAGTGGAGAAGGTGGGCAACGCAAGCCGGCGTTCCAATTCCTCGTCGCTCGATGCCGGGGTGGTGAAGCTCGACAAGGAAAATTTGCTTAATCTGCCCACCATGACTGGCGAGCCCGACATAATCCGCGCCTTTGCCATGCAACCGGGCGTGTCGGAAGGTGTGGAAGGCTTTTCTGAGCTATATGTGCGCGGCGGGGGGAACGACCAGAACCTGATTTTGCTCAACGGCGTTCCGCTCTACCAAATCAGCCACTTGGGAGGGTTGTTCTCGTCGTTCAACGTCGAGGTGGTTGACAATGCCACCTTCTACAAACAGGCATTCCCGGCCACATATCGCGGGCGACTGTCGAGCGTGGTTGACATAACCACGCGCAAGCCCGATTTCCACGAATACCACGGTGCCGCCACGCTGGGGCTTACGGCAGGAATGTTACACCTCACCGGGCCGTTGTTCAATGGGGGCAAAACGGCATTCGACGTGTCGGTGCGCCGCTCGTGGTTCGACGTGGTTTCGGCCCCGGCACTTGCCATACTGAATGCCGCCAAGAGCGGCGACGACAAGAAGACCATTGCGCGGTATGCGTTTACCGACGTCAATGCCCGCATCGACCACCGCTTTGACCCGGCCAACACGCTCCAGGCCGATTTCTACTGGGGCAGCGACCTGCTGAAATTTGGCAGCAAGGAGTTCTCGCCCGGCGAGGAGGACAGCTATTTCGAGCAGAACACCGACAAGCTGCGGTGGGGCAACACCATGGCCGCACTGTCGTGGCACCACACATATAACAGCTATATGAAATCGACCATCACAGCGGCGTTCACCCGTTACAAATCGACCTACGGCAAGGAGTCGATTGACCAAACCGACGACGAGCGCGAGGAGGCCGAGCGCACCGACCGTAACCGCATCGACGACCTGTCGCTCTTTGCCCGGTGGCAATACAAGCGCAACAACTATAATTTGCGTTTCGGCTCGTTCTACACGTGGCACAATTTCATGCCGTCGGCGGTGGAATACGAGTCAACCAAGTCGGAGGAGACTACCGCCCGAGAGTTCTCGGACTACCGCATTCATGCCAATGAAGTGGGTGCGTATGCCGACTTTGCTTGGGAACCAGCCCATTGGTTCGGGGTTGATGCTGGAATGCGCCTGGCCGCGTTTGACATCTATGACAAGTGGCACACGTCGGTTGAACCGCGCTTGCTGTTGCGCTTCGCTCCGGTAACCGGCTTCAGCATCAAGGCCAATTATGCACGCATGGCGCAAGTGGTGCAGCAGGTGAGCGACAGCTACGTGAACCTGCCCACCGACAGCTGGATGCCCATAGGCCGAGGCGAGGACTTGCTGACGAGCGACCAGGTGGGTGGCGGACTGTATTACGACACGCCTGGCGGCAACTATTCTGTTGCACTTGAAGGGTACTACAAGTGGCTCGATGGTGTGGCCGAGGTGAACGAAGACTATTCCTATGGCTACGACAAGATGCAGAACATACTGTATGGCCGCGGCAACGCCTACGGTGGAGAAATCACCGTGTCGCGCAATGCCGGGCGACTTACCGGCAGCGTGAGCTACGCGCTGATGTGGGCCAACCGCCAAATACCGGGTGTCAACGGTGGCAGATGGTATCCGGCAAAATTCGACAACCGCCACAAGGTGAACATAACACTCAATTACAAGCTAAGCGACCGCATAGAGTTTAACGCCTCGTGGGTGTTTGCCACGGGTAACCGCATGACCGTTCCGGCGGCGATGTACCAGGGCATGCAAGATGCCTTTTTCCCGACCACAGAAGCCCCGGCACCCAATAGAGGTTCCTGGGACAACGGGCTGGGGCTTAACTATTACACCAATCGCAACAACGTGCGGCTGCCAGCCTATCACAGACTCGACATTAGCGCGTCGTTCACCCGCAGGCTTTCGGGCGGACGCAAAGGGGTGTGGCGCGTGGGCTTGTACAATGCCTATTGCCACTTCAACCCCATCACCGTGCGCCGCCGCGAGTGGGTGAACTTCAACGGCAATCGCCCCTGGGACGTGTATTACGAGACGTTCTCCATCTTCCCCGTGATACCCAACGTGTCATACACTTATTACTTCTGAACGCCACGACCGGGCATGATGCGGCGGGCGGCGGTGTAAATTTTATTAAAGTTTTCGTTAAGTCGCAGAATGTTTGTAATTTCGCATCATGCTTGGCACTGTGCGGCTTGTGCGTGTTGCCGGTTGTGCAAGTGGCTGGCGTTCAAAAACATCGGATTATGGTTTACAAATATGATTACCTCGTCATCGGCTCGGGTATTGCCGGGATGAGTTTTGCCCTGAAGGTGGCCGAAACAGGCCGGGTGGCACTGATATGCAAGACTACCCTTGAAGAAGCCAACACTTTCCTTGCACAAGGGGGCGTGGCCTCGGTGACTAACACGCTGGTTGATAACTTCGAGAAGCACATCCGCGACACCATGATTGCGGGCGACTGGCTGAGTGACCCGGCGGCGGTGGAGAAGGTGGTGCGCGAGGCCCCGTCGCAAATCAAGCAGCTGATAAGCTGGGGCGTGGAGTTCGACAAGAACGAGAAGGGGGAATTCGACTTGCACCGCGAAGGGGGGCACTCGGAGTTCCGCATCTTGCACCACAAGGACAACACCGGCGCCGAGATACAAGATAGCTTGATACGCGCCTTGAAGTTCCACCCAAACATCGACGTATTTGAAAACCGTTTCGCAGTGGAGATTTGCACACAGCACCATCTGGGCAAGATTGTCACGCGCCGCACGCCCGACATCACTTGCTACGGTGCCTACATACTTAATTGCGCCACCGGCGAGGTCGATACTTTCCTCTCGAAGGTGACGCTGATGGCTACCGGCGGCATAGGAGCGGTTTACCGCAACACCACCAATCCGCTCGTGGCCACCGGCGACGGCATAGCCATGGTGTATCGCGCAAAGGGCACGGTGAAGGACATGGAGTTTGTGCAATTCCACCCCACCGCGCTTTACCATCCCGGCGACCGCCCGGCGTTCCTCATCACCGAGGCCATGCGCGGATATGGCGCAGTGCTGCGCACACGCGACGGCAAGGAGTTCATGCAGAAGTATGACCCGCGCTTGTCGCTCGCACCGCGCGACATAGTGGCCCGCGCCATCGACAACGAGATGAAGACCCGTGGCGACGACTTCGTTTACCTTGACGTGACGCACAAGGACCCCGAGGAAACCAAGGAGCATTTCCCCAACATATACCAGAAGTGCCTGAGCCTGGGCATCGACATCACCAAGGACTACATTCCTGTGGCTCCGGCCGCCCACTACCTGTGCGGAGGCATAAAGGTGGATACCAACGCATGCTCGTCGATACAGCGTCTGTATGCCGTGGGCGAGTGCTCGTGCACGGGGCTGCACGGCGGCAACCGCCTTGCTTCGAACTCGCTCATCGAGGCCGTGGTGTATGCCGACGCGGCGGCCAAGCACAGCATGGCCAACATAGGCAACTATACCTACCGCGAAGATATTCCCGAGTGGGACAACCACGGCACGCAGCACCTTGAAGAGATGGTGCTTATCACCCAGAGTGCCAAGGAGGTGGGCGAGATAATGAGCACCTACGTGGGCATCGTGCGCAGCGACTTGCGCCTGAAACGGGCATGGAACCGCCTCGACATACTTTACGAGGAGACCGAGGCCCTGTTCAAGACCAGCAAGGTGTCGCGCGACATTTGCGAGCTGCGCAACATCATCAACGTGGGCTACCTGATAATGCGACAGGCAATGGAGCGCAAGGAGTCGCGCGGCCTGCACTACACCATCGACTATCCGCCAGTTAAGCGTGACATAAAGGGATTTGAAGAATGAAATACCGCGACGAAATTGACAAATGCTACGGCGTGGCAGGGATGGCCTTGGGCCTGTCCCTGTTTAACGCCGAAGACAAGTTTACAGGCATAACGCTCGACGGCGAAGACGGATTTGACTGCATAAGTTTCACACCCGAATATTATGTGTTCTATAACCCGTCGCTGCCTGCAAAAATGTCATGGCACAATATGCTCAACAATTTCCACTTGTCGATGGCTCTTACCATGGCCGACGGCATTTGCCGCCACGTGGTTGGCGACCACAAGGAGATTGACCACCAACTCAAGCACCGCCTTTACAAAATCTCGTGCGACGAAGGGAGAGAACTTTGCCAACTCGAAGCCGATGAAGTGCAAGAGGTGTTCAATGAATATTTTTCCTACTTGTCGCAAGTATTTAACAACAAAACGGTAAGGCGTGTCATAAAATCGATACGTGACGAACTTATCAATTCCCGTGCAATCGGCAGGCTTGAATTGCTCGATATGCTTGCACCACTGCGCCATTGATCCCTTGCCATCCCTATGAAGATAGCCCTCGTAAACCGTAGCGACTCCACCGGAGGAGCGGCAGTTGTCACCCACAGGCTCATGCAAGCCTTGCGAGCCGAAGGTGTGGATGCGCGTATGCTCGTGCTTGAGAAACTAACCGACGACCCATATGTGATTTCTTGCACCAACCCGTTAATCGACAAATATAATTTCATATCGGAACGGTGGAATATATTCCTGCGCAACGGATTTTCCCGAAAAAATCTGTTCAAGGCCGATATCGCAAATCATGGGCGCAACATAGCATCGCATAGATGGGTACGCGAAGCCGACGTGGTTATGCTCAACTGGATAAACCAGGGATTTTTGTCGCTTAAATCGATAGCCCGGCTGTGCGATACGGGAAAACCCGTAATCTGGACCATGCACGATATGTGGCCCATGACAGGCTTGTGCCATCATGCCCTGCATTGCGACGGCTACCGGCACGTGTGCCGCGGCTGCCAATTCCTCGACAGCATAAAAGTGGACTTGTCAACATCGGTGCAATCACAGAAAAACAAGCTTTACACGCTGCACCCCGACATACGGTTTGTGGCCGTTAGCAACTGGCTTGCCAAGTGCGCCCGTGAAAGCCGCCTGCTGCATAATATGGCCGTAGAAGTGATACCAAATGCCATCGATGTGGAGCAGTTCAAGTGGGAACGCCAGCATGGCGGCAGCCTTGGCATCGGCGAGGGCAAGACGGTTATCGTGATGGGTGCGGCGCGGCTCGACGACAGCATAAAGGGCTTCGACTTGCTTATCGATGCCACCGGGCATTTGCGCAAAGCCTACCCTCAAATTGCCGACCGCCTGCACATTGTGCTCTTCGGCGATATTCGCGACCGCTCGCTGCTCGACCGGCTGGAGCTGCCTTATACCTACGTGGACACAATTAAAGGCATTGACAAACTGACGGACATATATACACAAGCCGACATTGTGCTTTCCACATCTCGTTTCGAGACATTGCCCGGAACGCTCATCGAAGGTATGGCTTGCGGCTGTACAGCCGTATCATTTGGCGCAGGAGGACAAAGCGACATCATCGACCACCTTGCCACAGGTTACATAGCACCAGAAGTGGAACCCGAGGCAATAGCCGCAGGCATAGCATGGGCTGCCTCGGCCACCATCGACCGCAGCAACCAACACCGTGCCATGGCCGACAAATTTGCAGCCCCCACAGTAGCCCGCCGATACATAGAATTGTGTGAAAATCTTTTGAACAAATAACAAGTCATATTGCATCGTTACAATATTCACATTTCAACTTTGATTCAAATTCATTAACAAATAAAAATTATGCAGACAGTTTTGTTTCACGAAACAATTTTCGGTCCTATCCACAGCCGACGCTTGGGCACTTCGCTGGGCGTTAACTTGATGCCGCTCGACGGGAAGGTGTGTTCATTTGACTGCCTTTATTGCGAAGCCGGTTATAATGCGCAAGGACAAGGCACTACCGGCATTCCTCGCCGCGAACAAGTGAAAAAGCAACTTTCGGCAAAATTAAAGCAATTGAAAGAAGAAGGGACAAATATCGATGTGATTACTTTCTCGGGCAACGGCGAACCCACATTGCACCCCGAATTTAAAGCCATCGTGCACGATGTGATTACACAACGCAACCATTATTTCCCCGATGCCAAAGTGTGCGTGCTGAGCAATGCCACCATGGCCGGTCGCCCGCATGTGGCCGAGGCTCTGCGCATGGTTGACCGCAACATCCTGAAGCTCGACAGTGCCATTTACGGCACGTTTAAGCGGCTAAACCGTCCGGTGTCGGCGAATGTATTACCCGAAGGGATAATCGACGACCTGAAGCAATTTGAAGGCCGGTGCATCGTGCAGACGATGATGGTACGTGGCGAGCATGACGGCGAAACCATCGACAACACCACCGACAAGGAGATAGAAGCCCTCATATCCGCCTATCTTGAAATACAGCCCCAGGAAGTGATGTTATATACAATCGACCGTCAAACTCCCGAACAAAGTTTGCAGAAGATTTCGCCCGAAGAACTTGCAGCAATTGCCGCCCGCATCGAGGCTGCCGGTATCAAAGTTCAGGTAAATTCATAAATATTCTTATAAAAGTGTGACAGTTAGCAACAAATTTAGTATGTTTGCACTCAGAACTGTTTGAGCTTATATATGGAATTTCTAATTATTCTGTTTTTATTGTTACTGAACGGCATTTTTGCCATGTATGAAATAGCCTTAGTGTCATCGAGTAAAATACGCTTGGAAACACTGTCCGAAAAAGGAAGCAAAAAAGCCAAAAGAGTAATAAAGCAACGCGAAGAATCCGAAAAATTCTTATCTACAATACAGATTGGCATTACATTGATTGGTATCGTGTCGGGTGCGTATGGTGGTACGAGCATTGCCGACGACCTTGTGCCGTTATTTGAAATGATACCCGGCGTGAATGCCGTTTATGCAGGGCACTTGGCAATGGTGACAGTGGTTGTCGTAATTACCTACCTGTCGATTGTCATAGGTGAACTTGTGCCAAAGTCGATAGCGCTTTCCGACCCCGAGCGGTATGCGGCAAAGTTCAGCGGCTTGATGCAGATGATTTCGGTCATCGCTTACCCGTTTGTGTGCCTATTGAGCATTTCCACCAAGTTCCTGAACAAATTGATAGGCATGAAGCCCGAGGAGCGGCAGATGACGCAAGACGAGCTGAAGATGATACTCAACCAAAGTTCGGAACAGGGGGTAATAGACCAGGAGGAAAATGAAATGCTGCGCGACGTGTTCCGTTTTTCGGACAAACGGGCCAACGACCTGATGACACCACGTCGCGACATCATTGCCCTTCATATCACCGACACTCCCGAGGAGGTGCTTACTACCATCAAAGAAGAACATTTCAGCAAATACCTGTTGGTTGACGAAGATCTTGACCAGATAATAGGCGTGGTTTCAGTCAAGGACATAATACTCATGATAGGCAGCGAGGAGCGCAAATTTGACTTGCGCAGCATAGCACAGCCCGCCCAACTGGTACCTGAAAGCCTTTCGGCAAAGAAGGTGCTTGAAGTATTCAAAAAGACCAAAGACAAATTTGCCGTGGTAATCAATGAATTTGGCAACACCGAAGGTATAATCACACTGCACGACTTGTCGGAGAGCATATTCGGCGACATACTCGAAGAAAACGAAGAAGACGAGGAAGAAATCGTGGAACGCCAAGACGGCTCGTTGCTTGTGGATGGTTCAATGAATCTTGAAGACTTCATGGACACAATGGGTATAACCGACTTCGACGACCTGAAAGAAGAGGATTTTACCACACTGAGCGGCATGGCAATGTTCCTAATTGGCGGTGTACCCAAAGCCGGCGACAAATTCAGCTATCAAAACCTTGATTTTGAAATCATGGACACCGACCGCGGACGCGTTGACAAATTGCTCGTAATCAAAAACAACAAAGACAGCGAAGAAAACACAACCGACGAAAGCCGCTCGCAGGAAGAAGACTAATCCCGCCTCACAAAGCGGCATGCAGAAAAGTTGGGGTGTGTCAGAATTTACATTCTGACACACCCTCAATCTTTATGATGTCTAATTTATGGGTACGATGTAGTCAAGGGGTGTGTCAAAATGTAAATTAAAGGAGGGGGGCGGCAAAGCCGTCCAATCTGCGTTAACCGGCGGCGCAGTAACCGCCGAGTGGCGGGTCGCAAGCCGTCGGCATGACTATACATCAACAAACTCGGCCTCAAAGAGGTCGAACATAGTGAGTTGTGATACATTCGACCTCTTTTGAGGCCGTTCCAAATATGAAGGTTTCTTGCTCCGACGGTTCGGCTTTGCCTCACACATCGGTTACCTCAAATTGGGCGGCTTTGCCGCCTAATCTGCATTTTGACACATCTTCTTGATAAATCAATTAATTTCCATGTGATACGGTTTCAGACGCGATGAATCGCGTCTCTACATTTACATTGGTTAGGAGACTTCTTGACTCTTGTACGTTAGTTCAGGGTGACACGCCGGCGAAGCCAGTAGAATAAGGCTGCACTTAAGTTTATCGGCGACTTTTTTGCGCAGACAATCGGGCACAAAAATGCGAAACGACTTGTTACACAAGTAAGCCGTTTCGCTATATGTGTTTTATGTATAGTTTGCCGTTGTTATTTTGCAGAATCTGCCTGAGTAGTGGTAGTGGTGGCAGCTGCTTCGGGAGTGGCAAACGGGGTGGCTTTCTGTTGAGGAGCTTCTTGTTCGGTGGTTACACGCGATTGGCGGCCTTGTACAAGGTTTTGCGGAGCCAGGAATGATGTAATGATGCTGAGCACGCATATTACAATAGCAAGTGTCCAAGTAGCTTTCTCCACAAAATCGGTGGTCTTGCGCACACCCATAATTTGATTGGAACTTGAGAAATTAGAAGCCAAACCTCCACCTTTTGATTTTTGGATTAACACCACTCCAATCAAAAGGAGAGAAGCCAATAAAATCAGGATAGTTAAAAAAGCGTACATAATTTATCTTTTGTTTATTTCGTCGTTAAGTATAAGTTTCTGTAGGAAACGGATTTGGTCTGCAAAGTAAATACTTTTTTCCGGAAATTTCAAACTTATGTTTTTAATAATTTCCAAAGCCTTAGTGTATTTGCCTTGTTTTATGAATATTTTGGCAAGGCTCTCGCTCAACATCGAGTCATCGGCGGCCTCGGGTTCCTTTACAAGTTCTTCAGGCTCCACTTTAGGTTGCTCTTGTGGAACTTGAGGCTTGGCTTGGGCCAAAATGTTGTCGAAAGCCTCTGCCGCCTTTGCCAACGGGTCATTGCTGTCGGTTGCCACACCTTCCTGCTCAAGCACTTGTGAATAATCGGGTGGAACAGGATTAAATATCAGCCGGTCAAGCAATTCCAATTCTTTGTCATCATTGCCTCCGTAACGGTCAAGGAACGATGTTATAGTTGTGTCGGTATCGGGTGTCGGAGCTTCTTCCTGCGGTGGATAAAATCCATTGAAACGTCCGGCATCATCACCGACAAGGTCATGTAATATGGTACGGTCGGGGAAAGCCAATGCAAGTGAGCGCAACACCTCTTCTTTTACATCCTTGTCGAGTTTACCTTTATTCTGCTGCAAATACAATATCGCAGGGACAACGAAATAAGGATATTCGTTGCGCACGGCATCAAGAGTGTCACTGTCGATAGTGCCACTGTCCACCATGTTGCGTATGTCTTCTACCGTAGCCATTTACCAGTTTCCGAAAGTAGCATTGAATATAAGGTCGCACAATTCGTCGCAAATCTCATCACATAACGAGTCTTGCACGTCGATAAGCAACTGGTCGCTTGTAAAGTCGCGATATGCCGAGAATGTCTGGTCAAGGTCCATATCGGGATTTATGGTGTTTATGTACCTTACCCGCACGGTAATCGTCAGTCGCGTTTGCGAGGCATAGGCATCTTCGGTTACGGCTTGTGGAGAAAGTGCGTATCCGGTGATTTCACCTTCTATTCGCAAGTCGGTATTGCTTGAATCCACGATGCTCAGGCGTGTTTGCCGTGTTATAAGGTCTTGCAGCTTGTTTTCAAACATCTGCTGCAACGGTGCATAAACCAGTGCGGCACGAATAGGGAAGTTCGACACCGAGATTGTCTTATAGATGCTATAATCGAGTATAGCACCGTTAAAGGTGTAACTTATGGAACAAGCCTGCGACACCAAGGCCAAGGTCAATATTAGAAATATGCGCTTTATCATTGTTATTCGAGCCCGTATTCTTTGATTTTGCGATATAGAGTGCGTTCCGATATGTTCAACTCCTCGGCAGTCTTTTTACGACGCCCACAGTTGCGTTCAAGCGATTTCTTTATGGTTTCACGTTCGGTGGCCTCAAGAGTACGAGCCGAGTCGCTGTTGTCGGCAGCCGGCCCGGGTTTGACAGTTTCGGCGTGTATGAAATCGTCATCGGTGATGCCGTCTTCTATTTCCATCACATCTTTCACTGTCGAAGTGGGCTTGTAACAGCCTGTTCCCGAATATCTCACGAGCGAATGTGTGTGGTTTTCTTGTTGGGGAATGCAATTGTTTTTCGACATGGCATCGATGCGGACGTGCAATTCCTCTATTTCGTGCTGCATTTTAAATATGAGCTTGAATAGCATTTCGCGCTCACGTGTGTAGCTGAATTCGGCAGCCGAGGCCACTGCCGGCTTATATTCGGTGCTGTATTGGGGCAGATATTTTTTTATATTCTCGGAATCGACGGTGTTTCCGGCCTCAAAAAGAGATACCTGCTCTATCACGTTCTTCAGTTGGCGCACGTTTCCCGGCCAACGGTAGTTCATTATGGCTTCTCGGGCCGAATCATCAAATTGCACCGACGGGGTGCCATATTTTTCGGCAAAATCGTTGGAAAATTTGCGCACGAGCATCAGCACGTCTTTACCGCGTTCGCGTAACGGCGGGATATTGATTTGCACAGTCGAGAGGCGGTAATACAAGTCTTCGCGGAACTTGCCTTCGCTCACGGCCTGAAGCATATTCTTGTTGGTTGCAGCCACGACACGTATGTTGGTCTTTTGCACTTCCGATGAACCAACTTTGATGTATTCGCCCGATTCGAGCACGCGAAGCAACCGCGCTTGCGTCGTCAGTGGCAACTCGGCTACTTCGTCAAGAAAAATGGTACCGCCATCGGCCTCTTCAAAATATCCTTTGCGTGACGATATGGCACCGGTGAAAGCACCTTTCTCATGTCCAAACAGCTCGGAATCGATGGTACCTTCGGGTATAGCACCGCAGTTCACGGCGATATACTTATTGTGCTTGCGTGAACTGAAGTCGTGTATGATATTCGGGAAGAATTCTTTTCCGCTGCCGCTTTCGCCTATGATAAGTACCGACAGGTCGATTGGAGCCACTTGCATGGCACGGCGTATAGCCCCGATGAGCGATGGAGCATTGCCGATAATCGAGTAGCGTTGTTTCACGCGCAATATCTCGGGAGAGATATTGGCTGATATATTGTTATCGTTGTTCATTTAAACCTCCTCAACGAATATGTTTGTTGTTTCAAAAATTCTCCCAACTGGTCGATATCATCGTATTTCGCCAAAGTTTCGGGCATAATCATGTCACCCACCGAGATGTGGAATGTCGCGCCTTTTTTATTGAAAACTTCGGCAGGCAACCTGAGTGTGCGCAACTGCCAGCTCACAAGCCCAAGGAAATTAAACCATGCGCTGTTGCCGCCGTGGAAGAAAATCGGCACCACCGGTACGCCCAGCATCTTGATGATGCGTATTACTGATGGCTGCCATTGGCGGTCTTCAAGCCACAAATGGCGGTTTAATTTCGATACGGCTCCGGCAGGGAAAAATCCCAATGGTTCACCACGTTTCACTTGCATGATGGCTTCACGAATGCCATGCTTTGATACCGCTTGCTTAGCCGGGTCGGACGATGCCAATGCATCCACTGCTATAAAATTGGGACGCATTGCGCCTATGTGGTTGAGTATCATGTTTACCATGACCTTGAACTTCGGTCGGCGCGAAGCAATCATATTGATGAGAATAATTCCATCGAGCGCACCATAGGCATGGTTTGACACGGTGATGAATGCGCCTTGAGGCAGCCGGTCGAGCTCCTGCTCATTATCAATTCGCAATTTTATGTCGAGCTCGTGCAGCAGCCGTGTGGTAAATTCCACTCCGGGAGTATCGCAATTACGGGCGTGTATGTCGTTTACTTTATCTATCGATAAAATATGAAACAATCGGTCAACCAATTTCTTGCGGCCTTTGAAGAATGGAGCCATCCGGCATATCTCATCATAGTCAAGCACCATCGGTTTTACCGGTGTCGAGGTATCTTCCATATCGTAAATGTGTAATTAAGCGTGTGTCACACTTGCAAAAGTAAGAAAAAATCTGCAATTAGCAGGCAATGGTAACAATATGTTTTACAGGTTTGCATTGCGGCGCAAACCGTCGAGGCGAGTGCGGCGCACGGCACTGTGGGCAAACAAGTGGCGAAACTGCGAGGGTGTCATTTCCGCCATGTCGCATCGAGTGAGCGACAGTAATTCTTCCGAAGGTGAGAAATCGGGAACCGTCGTCGGCAGTACATTACTGTTATGAGGGCACACAAGTTGGCAAGTGTCGCAGCCATATACCCTGTTGCCGACAACCTTTGATACCCACTCGGGTAATTCCCCGCGGCGTTCTATGAGTTGGCACGAAAGGCACTGCCTTGCATCGAGAGCTATACCATTGTGCAAGGCTCCTCCCGGGCAGGAGATTTCACATCGGCGGCAATTCCCGCATGATACCCTGCAAGGTTCATCAGGTTCCAGTTCAAGCGTGGTCACAAGTTCTCCAAGGAAGAAAAACGACCCTCGCCCCGGAAGTATCAAAGTATTGTTTCGGCCTACGAAGCCTATTCCGGCACGTTGTGCCCAATACCGTTCACGTATAGGGGCTGTATCGACACACGGCCGTGACGCACACCCTGTTTCGTTTTCGACAAAGGCTGCGAGGCGGAACAATCGTTCTTTCACAACCTCGTGATAATCACGCCCGTAGGCATAAAGCGCAAATTGCGGAGCATCGGCAGGTTGTCGGCGTGGCGGCAGGTAATTGATTGCGACGCTGATTACTGTTTTTGCCCCTTCGAGCAGCAGGCGCGGGTCGTTGCGCACGTCACGGTATCGGGTGGCATAATCCATGCAGTCGTTATGCCCGGCTGCAATCCAGTTGTCGTATGCTTCTACAGCCCACTGCTCAACCGGTTCGGCACGGGCAAATCCACAGGCATCAAAACCAAGCGACAATGCCATGCTGCGCACGGCTTCGCGCACGTCAAGGTTCCCTGAGCGGCAAAAATCCATATCCCTGTTCCATAAGCCACTCTATCGACCGAGGCAAGGCATATTTCATGTTGGCCTCGGCCTTTAGCGAGTCGTGGAATACTATTATCGAGCCGTTACGCGCATATCGTTTCACATTGTGGAACACTTGCTCGCCGGTGAGCTTGCGGTTGTAATCGCGCGTAACAAGGTCATACATAACTATATTGTAATGATTTTTCAGCAACCTCGCCGTTCCCCATCGCATAATGCCATGTGGCGGGCGGAACAATGTGGAGCCTATAAGTTCCTCGGCTTCTTTCACGTTGCGCAGATAGGTGCGTGTCGATACCATGGAACTTTGCACGTGGCTCATGGTGTGGTTGCCCACGCTGTGTCCGCGTCGGCGTAATTCGGCAAACAGTTCGGGATTTCTCAACACATTCTCGCCGACGCAGAAAAATGTAGCTTTAATGCCGTAATGGTCGAGCGTGTCGAGTACCCACGGGGTAACTTCGGGGATAGGCCCGTCGTCAAATGTGAGGTAAACCACCTTCTTGCGACGGTTGAGTCTCCACAACGCCTCGGGGAAAAGCATCCGGTACAGTAATGGCGGCTGTTCTATGAGCATGGTTTGGATTAAATATATGTAGAGACGCGATTAATCGCGTCTCTACTGGAATGAATTGTTATTTTATTTCTGTTGCCCGCGCTGGCGGAATTGTATTTGGCGGTTGAAATTAACGCCGCGTGCTTCAAGCTCATGAACCATATTTTCGGTCTGTTCCTCGCTTGCAATTATGCCATACAGGTCAAGCAAATCCATCAAGTAATGCTGGTCAATGTATTGGTCGTTGTATGACAAGCGAAGATAATCACTTGCATCGAGCGACTGGCAGAACGCCACATATTGGGCATACAAGTCAATCTCTTTCCCAAGGATATCAAGAGCCTTCTGTGTGTCGGCTTCGCTTTTACATTCCTCACCTATGATGGCGTAGGCCTGTGCAATGCGCTGCCCTATTTGTATCGAATACCCACACGAGGCCTCAGGCAGTTTCTCATTCATGAGGTCGAGCACTTCACGAGCCTTGTCATATTTATTTTCGCTGATAAGGGCTGCGGCAAGGTCGGTAATGGTGGAACGTGTGGTTGTCACCATCCGGCGCACAGTTTCATCAAGGTACAAGTGCCCGTCTTGGTCTTGGTCGAGCCCACCCCAACGGAACTTGGTGGTCACAATGTCATACATCTTTTCGGTGTTAGGCTGAATAACGCCGCCACGCACGTTACCGCGTATGGGTACAAGCTGATAAGCCATACCGGTACATTGCATATACTTTTGCAAACCCAGGTAATAACTTTCGGGCACGGTCATTGCGAAGTAAACCGGGCGTTTCCAACCCTCGGTGATGCTTGAATTAATTATATCCAAACTCATTACCTTGCTCGACGACATGGCCATTTCACGCGCGGTATATTGGTCGGCAAGCATATTGCAATCGATATATTCCTCGATTGCAGCAGCATACTGCGGTTCTACGATACCGGCATCGACAACGGCTTGTGAATCAACCGGTATATACATAACCGGGTATTTTATTTCGGGCAATTTCCATTCATTGTTTTTGCAGGCAGCCGAATAGTATTGTTCCAATGACACGCTTACGGGTACCGGAATGGTATCGGGATATATGAAATACCCGTATTGCCGTTCGTTATAGGCATACGTGGTGCCATCTGCCATCATCGGCAGCGGAGCCGATTCGTAAGCCGGACGGCGCATTTGGTTGATATACCAGTCGGTGCTAAGGTAGCTGAGGTTAACCACACGCACGTCGGTGCGGAATCCCTCCACTTCCTGGCAGTACCACAACGGGAAGGTATCGTTGTCGCCATTGGTGAAGATAATACCATTCTCGTCCACGCTCGACAGGTAATTCATGCCAAAGTCGCGGGCGGCATAACGCCCCGAGCGGTCATGGTCGTCCCACGTCTGGCTTACCATTTGCAACGGAACGGCCAATCCTACCACACAGGCCACGGCAGCCACGGCAAGGCTCTTGCGGCTCGTGAAATCTTCTTCGGCGGCATCTTGCTCCTGTTTAGGCTGCTTCTTGGCCTTGCTTAACAAGTACATTACAGCTTTCCACAAACCGGCAACACCCATGCCCACCCAGATGGCAAAGGCATAGAACGAACCGGCAAAGGCGTAATCACGTTCACGCGGCTGGTTGGGCGTTTGGTTCAGGTATATTACAATAGCTATGCCCGTCATGAAGAAGAGGAAGAAAATCACCCAAAACTGCTCTATGCCGCGCTTGTCGGTGAACGCCTGCCACAACAGCCCGAATATGCCCAGCAGCAATGGCAGCATGAAGAACACGTTGTGCCCCTTGTTGCCGGTTGTGAGGTCGGCAGGCAGCAACGACTGGTCGCCCAGGCGTGGATTATCGATGAACGGAATGCCGCTCACCCAGTTGCCGTGAGTGATTTCACCCTGTCCTTGTATGTCGTTTTGGCGACCCACGAAATTCCACATGAAGTAACGCCAATACATATAGTTAAGCTGGTAATCAATGAAGAACCGCAAGTTTTCGAGCATTGTGGGTTTGGTGCGCATCTCGGTCTTTATGGGAGTTCCGTTCCGGTCGATTTGCGTTGTTGCAGTCACTTGTTTACCCTTCATGCCTATCCAGTCGCGGTATTGTGCTGCATGAGCCGGGCTGTAAATGCGCGGGAACAGCATCTTCATTTCGGGAGCATATTCATAAGTCTCGGAATACCCTATTGCCTTGTAGCGGTCGGGCTGGTCGGGCGAAGTCTTCACCTCCTTGGCATACAGCGTCTTGCCCTGATGCGAAACCGGGCTCATGGTGCCGTTTGCCTGTTCTTGATACACGATGGGTGCATTTAGCGTCTGCCCGTAAAACAACGGGCGGTCGCCATATTGTTCGCGGTTGAGGTAACTACCCAGGGCAAACACGTTGTCGGGCGAATTCTGGTCCATCGGGGTCTGAGCCGATGAACGTATGAGAATGAGCGCATAAGACGAGTAACCAATGAAAATCACCAATATGCTAAGCACCGTTATCGAGAAAATACGCACCGGTATGCGGCGGCAAAGCTTGAACAGGTAATACAGCAATGCTGCCACAAGCAAAATGGGGAGCAGCCAACCGTCGCCAATGAATAACATTCCCGACAGGAATACGCTCAGGAAGAACGACCACTTGATGGCGGTGGCG
Organism: uncultured Bacteroidales bacterium; assembly: GCA_949289215.1. Taxonomy (GTDB): domain Bacteria; phylum Bacteroidota; class Bacteroidia; order Bacteroidales; family Muribaculaceae; genus Avimuribaculum. The sequence continues at coordinate 25,214 of CASENC010000011.1, forward strand.
TTGCGCTGCTTGTATAGCTCGTAAAGGCTCCATACAAACACGGCGACAACTACAATTGCATAAATCAGCACGCCGCTGTTAAACGACATTCCGAGCACGTTCACACTGAACAGTTCGGCATACTGGGCTGTCTCGATAAAGCCCGGAACCAACCCGTAAAGTATCAGCACGATTATGCCAAACGACACCAACAAGGCCAACAACGACCCCTTGACCGATGTATTCTTGAATTTCTTGTAGTAGAATACAAGCACGATGGCGGGGATGCACAGCAAGTTGAGCAAGTGCACGGCTATCGAAACGCCTATCACATAGGCTATAAGTACAAGGTAACGGTCGCTGTGAGGCTCATCGGCACGGTTTTCCCATTTCAGGATAAGCCAAAAGACGAGTGCCGTGCAGAACGATGAAAAAGCATATACTTCACCTTCGACGGCCGAGAACCAAAATGTGTCGCTCCAAGTGTAAACAAGCGAACCGGCAATGCCGCTGCCAAAGATCAGCAACATCTGCACAAGCGACATTCCTGTGGCATCGTCTTTAACCACAAGCCTTCTCACGAGGTGAGTTATGGTCCAAAACAGCAACAATATGGTAGCCGCACTAAGCAATGCCGACATCGAATTGACGCACATCGCAACGGTCGATGGGTCGCTGCTGAAATTGATGGCAAAACGTGCCGCCAACATGAAGATGGGGTTGCCCGGCGGGTGCCCTACTTCAAGCTTGTAACCTTGTGAAATAAATTCACCGCAATCCCAAAAACTTGCGGTAGGCTCGATGGTTATCAAGTATGTGACTGCCGCCACGGCAAACATAAGCCACCCGAGCGCATTGTTGAGAATGTTGTATCTTTTCATTCGCTATGTGTGTATGCGTATAAAATTCCAAGGTGCAAATATACGGCATAATGCTCGCACCGCGAGCAACTTTGCCGATATTTTATGTTTTTTTCATACGAACAGCGTCACAATATCAATTACTTGGGGATTTTATGTTTCAGCCATAACGGCGGCTGCCGGTTAAAATTTAAGTGAATTATAAATCCACACGACAACTGTAAACGGTTTGTCCGAATTTAATTTGTATTTTTGCATAGGAAACATATCACTTATATATGGTTGGCACAGAAAGGAAATCGAATATCGAATTGTTGCGGATTGTGTCGATGCTTGCAATTGTGATGTTGCACATCGGGGCGGCATCGGTGGGGCTGCCTGAGCCGAAAGGCAACTTGCAGGCTGTTACCGGTCGCGACGTGTGGGTACTCACGGTTGAGGCCTTGTCGATTATCGGTGTCAATTGTTTTGCCTTGATTTCGGGCTATTTCGGCATAAAAGCCCGTTGGAGTTCTTTCGTGCGGCTGACGCTGCTATGCGTGGTGTATGCCGTGGGCATTTACACACTGCTTGCCGTGTCGGGGCTTGTGCCTTGGTCGTGGGGCGAATGGATTGAATCGTGGATGGTGTATTCTCACACCGACTTGTGGTATGTTCCGGCCTACTTGGGGCTGTTCCTGTTGAGTCCGTTTCTCAACAGTGTGGATTTCAACAAGTGGATATTGGCAGGTTTCATAGCTTTCAACGTGTGGTGCGGTTGGTTGTGGCATGGGAATTTCAATCCCACCGGCTACACGGTGGTGCAACTTGTTATGATGTACCTGATAGGGCGTTACATAAGCAACCATGTCAATGTCGAGGCTGGCGGGCACAGGCTGCGTTATGCCTCGCTTGCGGCATATTTGGTGTGCACCGCGCTGATTGTGGTAATGGCGCTTTTTGCCGACAGCCTGTTCACTTATGCCTACAATTCGCCTTTGGTGCTAGTGTCGTCGGTTGCGCTGTTCTTGTTTTTCGCTTCGCTCGATTTCAGTTCAAAATTTGTCAACCGCCTTGCCGCATCGGCTTTTGTCGTGTATCTTGTCCATAAAAATCCGTATATTTTCGGCGGGCTGTTGAAGCCTTTTTCGCGCCATGTGTGGGAAAATACGGGCTTGGCCGAATACACGTTGTTTTTTGTTGCATTCACCATTGCCATATACTTTGTGATTTTCTTTATCGACAGTGTGAGGGCGGCATTGTTCTCTATCATCGGTGCGGCTTTCAAGAAAACTCGGGCATGATATTTGTTTGTTTTGTCATTAACATTTTTAACTAATATAATTTATGAAAAAAGGATGCTTGATTGCTGTTATAGCAGTTGTGGTTGTGGTAGTCCTTGTCGGCGTTTGGGCCGTAGGGTCGCGCAACTCGTTTGTAACCAAGGAAGAAGGTGTGGCAAGCGCATGGTCGCAGGTTGAAAACGTTTACCAACGCCGTGCCGACCTTATCCCCAATCTTGTGGAAACTGTGAAAGGCTATGCCACACATGAGCAAACCACGCTCGAAGGTGTGGTGAATGCGCGTGCCAAGGCAACGCAAATCACTGTTGACCCCGATAAAATAGATGCCGCGAGTCTGCGCCGCTACCAAGAGGCACAAGGTGAACTGGGCGCGGCACTTGGCCGACTGCTTGCCGTGTCGGAAAATTACCCCGACTTGAAAGCCAACGAAAATTTCTTGCAACTTCAAGCCCAACTCGAAGGCACAGAAAACCGTATCGCCGTGGAGCGTAAGAAATTCAACGAGGTGGTGCGCGAATATAATGTATCGGTTCGCCGGTTCCCGGGCAACATAGTAGCATCGATGTTCGGTTTTGAGACAAAGCCATATTTCGAGGCCGACGAAAGTGCGCACCAAGCCCCCAAGGTGGAATTTTAACGCGCTATGGCACTCAGTGATTTTATCCCCCAAGAGGGGCAAAAGCGTGTGGTAGAAGCCATTGAAGCCGCCGAAAAACGCACATCGGGCGAGATACGCGTGCACATCGAGCCTCGTTGCAAGGCGGGTGACCCGTATCGTCGTGCAGTCGAGGTGTTCAATGAACTGAAAATGTATGAAACCGGGCAGCGTAACGCCGTGCTCGTGTATGTTGCCTACAGGTCGCACGTGTTTGCCATAATTGGCGACTGCGGTATAAACGAGCGTGTGGGCAGCGGCTTTTGGAACGAAGAAATAGAAACGCTTGCCCGTTACTTGCGTCAGGGTGATCCTGTGGGCGGGTTGTGTGAAGTTATAGGGCAGATAGGCGACAACCTGTCGGCTTATTTCCCTTGGACCGAAGACGACGTAAATGAACAAAGTGATGAAATTTCTTATAAGGAAAATTAAGCCTGCATTTGTGCTTCTGGCGGTAATCCTGTTGTCGGCAACGGCAGCGGTGGTGGCTCAAGTGCCTGCAAGACCCGATCCGCCTCGCCTTGTGAACGATTTTGCGGGAATATTGTCGCCGCAGCAAGTCAAGTGGCTCGAAGACTCGCTTGTGCATTTCGACCGACGCACGAGCAACCAGGTGGTAATTGTCACACTCGACGACCTTGGAGGCATGGACCCGGCCGAAATGGCCTATGAAATAGGCGAACAGTGGCAAGTGGGCAGTGCCGAAGACAATAACGGTGTGGTGATACTTGTAAAGCCCAAGAAAGGAGCATCGCGCGGACAGGCATTCATTGCCACCGGGTACGGGCTTGAAGGTGCATTGCCCGATGCCACTTGCAAAATGATTGTGGAGCGTGAAATGATACCGCACTTCAAGCAAAACGATTATTTTGGCGGTATTCGTGCAGCTGTGGGCGTTATATGCCCCATTGCCGCAGGCGAGTACAGCAAGGAACGTTATGAGGAAGATTCGGGCATAGGCCCCATGGGGGGCATATTCATGCTGCTGGGAGCTTTTGCAATGTTTTTTATTATAATGATGTTGGCTCGCAGGTCGGGAGGCAACAATCATAACGGAAACTCCGGAACATTCGGCTCCGGCGGTATCTTCCTTGGCGGACTGCCATTTGGAGGCATGGGCGGCGGACACAACCGTGGAGGTGGTTTCGATAGTGGCTTTGGTGGCGGAGGCTTCGGCGGTTTCGGAGGCGGCAGCTTTGGCGGCGGCGGTGCCGGTGGCTCCTGGTAATCAGGCCGTTTATTGCGCAACACACAAAAAAACATTATCACGACATAGGTATCTGTGAACGACAGAGTTTGCTTAACGAGACGCGGCGTGTTGCCGCGCCTCGTTGTTTTTACATGAATTTCGGCAAAAAATATTGGCAAGACGGGTGTTTTTTAGTAATATTGGGGCAGTTTTTTGAATTCCGTAATGTCATGAAAAATTTTAATGTGCGGTGGAGCAAATCGGTGCGTCTGATAAGCGCGATTACGGCCATACTATTGGTCGGGGCTTGCTTGATAGCGATTTCCGAAGGTAACGAATGGTGGAATTATATGCTTGTCGCAGTCATAGCATTGTCTGTCATATATGCCGCTGCCATGTCGCCACTAATGATTACCTTGCATGACGACCGAATTGTGATACATAAAATCATAGGCCGCAAAACCATATTATTCGAGAAGATAGCAGAACTTGTGCCTTATAAGGCCAACGCAAGTCACACTGTGCGCCTATTGGGCAGCGGAGGTTTCCTTGGCTACACCGGATTGTTTTACGACAGGCAAATAGGGCGTTACACTTCATATGTAGGTTCGTATGACAAAGACCAACTGGTGCTGATATGCACCGGTGGAGGAATGAAGTACCTTATATCATGTGAAAACGCTCAAGAATTAATATCGACTTACAATAACCATGTTTCCAAATAAAAGAGAGGAACCATTATGAAACGCATATTTTACATATTTTTAATGCTATGGTGTGCGTCGATGCAATGTGCATACGCGCAAGGAATGTATGACGAAACAGTACGTGAAGGTCCGTTTGTGGAAAACGACACCACTTTCATCCGCAAAGTGTATCACACAGGCCCGAAAACATATGATAATTACGTTGACAAATTATATATCGAAACAAATCGGGAATCGGAAGTGTATAACAGGATTGTATATCCTGCCTATGACCCGCATTATGATATGGACCAGATTTTATTGTTTGTAAAAAAGATATGCCAACAATGCACCTTGATCGAAGATACGTATTGCAAGCCCAACGGGTGCTATCTGCCATTATACAAGTATCACGGCAAATATTATCTTTACTGCCCCAGTGAAGGCGGATTGACAAACTGGAGGCAAATCTTCTGCCCGTTCCTTCTTTGCCGGTATATCGGCGGGATGCAACCTTACGGCATAACCCGATTGGTGCAAACTTCGGCGACATCGTGGCACCTGAATTGTGACGACGGTTTTGACAATGCCGATTTAAAAAGGACTCCCGAAAGCCTGGATATTTACGAAATAGGCAACGGAGTTCAGGTGTGGAAATACAAAACCGAAAGCGACAGGCCGTCTTACGGGCTATATGTCAATACGAATAATGCCACCGACTTCGACATGATTGTGTGGGCGACCCACGAGTGCCAACCTGAGTTTGAAGGATTTGAGGAAATAGATTACGAGGGTATAATACGCAACCGGCGGCTGTTTTAGGCTGTTATTTATTCGCTCGCCTTGCACTATCTTTCAATAAAATAGGCTGCGGCTCGGCTATGCAAAAAATCAGCAAGCTGTTTTTTTGTCATTGCGCTCGCCTTGCACTATCTTTCAATAAAATAGGCTGCGGCTTGGCTATGCAAAAAAATCAGCAAGCTGTTTTTTTTGTCATTGCGCTCGCCTTGCACTATCTTTGCAGCAATTTTCATAAAACATTTATAATCATGTCAACTTATACAGCTGAAGACAAGCGTAAAGTTACCACTCACCGCCTTATTGAAATGAAACAGCGCGGTGAGAAGATTTCAATGCTTACCGCATACGATTATTCGATGGCCAAACTTATCGATGAGGCCGGAATGGATGTAATCCTCGTTGGCGACTCGGCATCGAATGTGATGGCAGGAAATGTAACAACTTTGCCGATGACGCTCGACCAGATGATTTACCACGGTAAGTCGGTTATGAAAGCGGTTAACCGTGCACTTGTGGTGGTGGATATGCCTTTCGGAACTTATCAGGGCAACCCGTTGGAAGCGTTTTCGTCGGCAGTGCGCATAATGAAGGAAACCCATGCCGACTGTGTGAAACTGGAGGGTGGTGCCGAGATACGTGAATCAATCGAGAAAATCTTGTGCGCCGGTATTCCGGTAATGGGACACCTGGGGCTTACTCCACAATCAATCAACAAGTTCGGCACTTATGCCGTGAGAGCCAAGGAGAAAGCCGAAGCCGAAAAGCTCATCAACGATGCCCATATGTTGCAGGAAATAGGCTGTTTCGCACTTGTGCTTGAGAAAATTCCGGCAGCACTTGCCAAGCAGGTAGCCGACGAACTCACCATACCGGTAATAGGCATCGGTGCAGGTGGGGGCGTTGACGGCCAAGTGCTTGTGATGCACGATATGCTAGGTATCAATATGGGCTTCTCGCCGCGCTTCTTGCGCCGTTACGCCTCGATTGGTTCCACAATTATCGAAGCCGTGGGCAATTACATCAACGATGTGAAGAGCGGAGACTTCCCCAACGAGAAAGAACAGTATTGACAAATACCTCCCCCTCACATGGGAGCCGAAATAAGCAGGTAATCACTTCAGGTGTGCATCTACCTACTTTTATACTAAATGGGTCATTAGATCTGCCGTATAGGCAGTTCATAATGACCCATCAATAAATAAAAATATTTCGTGATAAACAACAGATTCTCGGGCTAAACAGGTTCTATATCCGTTATTTCAGGAGCTACCTGCAACAATGGCTTGCCATCGATTACAAGGTTCTCCACAAGAGACATAGGGCTCTCATATACTTTCTTTCTTAAAGAAAATTTCTCATCGGTCAAGACACCTTCCCCGTCATTTAAAAGATAGTATTTTTCACCTTTGTAAGTAAATTCAACATCATAACCCATCACGACATAATCGTAAAGCAAGACACCTTCCCCTTTCGTAGGGTAACCATAATAGGTTTCTCCAAACATTTTTTTGTTAGGAGGATAGCGTCGATTGAAAGGGAATCCCATTAAGTCATACCCGATATAATTCCTCGGGTCATTTTTTTGCGTTATTTCAGTTTCCATAATTTCTAACTTTGTCTAATAATGATTGTTTATATGGATCCAATGGATGTGCCTCATTACGAAGTTTACCATTTGCTCCGATTATTTGTTTAGGCCTACCGTTTGCCCACGAATGGTAATGGACACCTAAATTATCATGATCGGCAGTGTGTATTTCCCATTCTTTTTTCCCATCAAGACCATATTTTGCAATCCCTTTTACATCCGAGCCATCTTTTTCAAAAATAGCATAGATTCGATTGGGTGTGCGACTTTCTTCTGGAAGCTTATTTGGGGTTTTAATATTTTTTAGTTGTATGATTTGAATATCACCAACAACTCCTATCGTTTTCCAATTTCTACCGATATCACTTTCAGTGCTTCCATTAGCATGAGAACCGTTTGCGCCCATTCCGAAGATTTTTTAGATTAATATTCTCATAATAAACACTAATTGCTTCATTTTCTCCTGCCATTTTGTCTCCATATCTAATGATAAGGTTAGGTTCCAATTGTTTTATCGCGACCTCATATCCTTTTCTCCATAAATACGTCGCCGCATGATTGCCTTTTATTCCCGTACAGTTTATCGCAATTACCGAATGTTTCGGCATACCTAGAAAAGAATATTCGTAGCTATTCGGCGTTGACCATGTTACATTAGGGATTATTGTAATACCTTGGAATTGGAAATATGCTGTAAGTGCTTTATTCCACCAAGAATTACTATAACAAATGAATGGATTCATTCCGATTTTTTGAGAGAAATCAGGGCCAATTACACAAGAAAACTTACGTAATGGTTCAACATACCTTTTGGGATTATGAAGGATGCGTGCGAAATTGGCATCTGGTTCATAAAAAACAACAATGACATCTTTATTTCGACTATTTAATGCTTTGCTAAACGGTATAGCTATATCGGGCAAATCAATTGCATCAACTCTATTAACCAGTGATACAGGAATTTGTCCTGGGATAAAATCTATGCAAGCCAAAATACCCAACTTGTTTAACATCAAATCTCCCATACTCTTACTCGATTTTCTACACCTTGTTTTAGGATGAGATTTTGGTGATAGAGAATCTCCATTGCAAAAGATTTTATTTAAATTACTTTCTATCATGTTTTAATTTGTTATGATATTTAATAATAATCCTTGCAAAAAATTGGGCATAGCTATTGTGTATTACGAAAAACATCCGTAACTTTACAATTGAATACAGTCATTTGCCTTGTTTCCTGCAAGGAATAATGAACTCACATAGTGTCTCGTTCTCCGCCAAGAATGAGGCACTTTTATTTTTATTCTTTTACATCTGTCACCTCCTTTTCCTTCATAAAAATTAGCGATTTATACCTGTCAAAGTCTGTATCAAAGTCTATATCAGGCTCATTCGGATCTATAGTAGTAAACTTTCCGTCAATATATGCTTTACGAAGTTTGATGTTTTTATGAATCCTCCTTACTGTTTCAGGATCTATGTGCGTTTGACCAATATTGTCTTTTGACACAATATTTATGGCATCTCTTCTCATTCTTGGATAGTCAAGAAAACCAAGTGACTGAGTGGCAAAAATAAGTTGGGAGCGTTTTGAAAATTTCAAGAAAAAGTCAAACAGAAGATGCTGAGTCTTCGCTTGCATACCTGATCCAAATTCATCCAATGCGACTAACCTGCCCTTTTGTACTGCTTTATAAAATAGTACAAGATGCCGAATAAAGCTTCTCGTTCCTTCAGACTGCAAGTCATCTTCCAATGCGAACACACCCTTTTCTGTTTTATGAATATAATGGCTCGTCAGCTTAGTGAATGTCTGCATTTTTTCTATCATCTCACGGTCTGCATTTGACGGTTTCATTTGAAGTAATATTTGACGTGCCTCCTCGGGAATTTGTTTTACTTCTTTTTCCACCTTAATATCTACTATATTAGAGTGAAAGGTACGAATTAAATCGACTAACAAAAGTTTCAAATTTGGGTGTTCCATCAAAGCCTTTGCTACTTCTTGATCTCCGTCTTGAACATAATATAATTTAAAGAACTCATATTTGAAATAATTACGTACTTCTGTCAACTCTGCACATGAAATATTCTTTGAGGCATAAGCCGATAAAACAGATATATTTCCTGTGGTGGACTCTTCTATAGTCTTCCTTTCTTTTGCAGACAAAGACACCCATGTGCCAAATCTTACCACATTGACACTTTTTTCCTCATTAAATTTTCTGGTATATACAATTCTGCTATTATTTCCGTTATGGTAAACACGAAGTTCCTCCATATCAACCCTCTTAGGAGAAATCTCAAGATAATAGTGATACCTCGTGTCACCAATAAAGAAATACAAATCAAATGTCGTGTTTTTTTCCTTATATGAAGGATCTAGCGCAAAACGCATATAAGTAAAACGAGCATCAACCTCTGTAGGTATGGTTACTACGACGTTTCTTAAAAAATCCAAGGCATATAAGATGTTTGTCTTTCCACTTCCATTTGCGCCATAAAGGATAAGAGACTTAAGCAATCGTATATTTCCTATTTGTACAACCCAATCTTCTCCATACTGCTTTTCCTTAGAGGCTTCAAAAGAAACCTCCAAGGGTTCCCTAATGGAGAAGAAATTGGATATGGTGATTTTTTGTACCATTTATATTTAATTTTGGTGCAAAAATAAAATCTATTTTCCTATTCACAAAATACTTTCTGTATGAAATGTACAAAAAACGCATTTTAAAATATTATTATAATACTTCAAATAGTGTTTCATGTATCATTCCTATCATAGTGGCAATAGATTATATTCAAGAATGACTATGGAATCCGAACAGCTTTTCCTTATAAATTTTTGTTCATGCGTTCTTCGTTCTTACAATATAAAATATATCCGTAGTTTCTATGTAGCAAAAGCCAAACTCGGGGGGGCTAAACCACAACACACATGGTGGCGGTTTGCGCAATTGTTCATTTGTTTGTAACTTTACCGCGCATATTTATTTTGGAATAGTTTCATGGAAAAAGGTAACGAAGCACCGGCCGCAGGAGGCTTGGTGGCGTGGCTGAAAAGGTCGCAAGCTATATTTATTGTTATTGCCATAGTCGTGATGGCGGCAATTTCATTGTGCTATTTTTATCCCGACGCATTTGAGGGAAATGTGCTGCGCCAGCATGATATTGCTCAAGGGGTGGCAAACGGGCAGGAGGCAAAGATGTTTACTGCCGAAACCGGCGAGAAGACGTGGTGGACCAATTCTCTTTTTTCGGGAATGCCCATGTTCCAGATTGCACCGTCATATGGCAGCAGTGCATTGTTGTCATGGATTAACGACGTGTATGGGTTGTGGCTGCCGGCTCCGGCCAACTTCTTGTTTATGATGATGGTGGGTTTCTTCATCTTGATGCTTGCCTGCCGCGCAAGGTGGCACATAGCCCTTATAGGAGCCGTTGCATATGCTTTTTCCACTTATTTTATAATAATCATCGGTGCAGGGCATATATGGAAGTTTTGGACACTCACTTATGTTCCACCCACTATTGCGGGGATTATCTTGTGTTACCGCGGTCGGTATTTGGCCGGAGGGGCTGTTGCAGCACTGTTTGCCGCGATGCAAATTTCATCAAACCATCCGCAGATGTCCTATTACTTCTTGTTCCTCATTGCAGCCATGGCCATAGGTTACCTGGTAAAAGCTTGCCGTGAAAAGCAGGTAAAGCAGTGGGGCATTGCCACAGGCACGCTTGCCGTGGCTGCGGTGCTGGCCGTACTGGCCAATTCGCCTAACCTGTATAATACTTATCAATATAGCAAGGAGACAATGCGTGGCGGACACTCCGAACTTGCCACGGCCACGCCGAATACCACCAAGGGAGGGCTTGACCGTGATTATATAACGGCTTGGAGTTACGGCAAATCGGAAACTTTCACGCTGCTTATTCCCAATGTGGACGGCGGTGCTACGCTGAAACCTGTGGACGGCGGAAACAAGATGCTTACGCTTGCCGATACCGATGAGGCCAAACGCCTGTTTAACGATGGCAAGATTTCGGCACAGGATTACCAATACCTGTCGCAGTTCCCGCAATACTTCGGCGACCAGCCCATGACCAACGGGCCTGTATATGTGGGCGCGCTGATTTTTGCTCTGTTCGTTGTGGGATGCATCATCATCAAGGGGCCTGTGAAGTGGGCAATACTTATTGCCACACTGCTCACTGTGATGCTTTCATGGGGGCATAACATGATGTGGCTCACCGACTGGTTTATCGATTACTTCCCCATGTACAATAAGTTCCGCACCGTGTCGAGCATACTCGTTGTGGCAGAGTTCACTATTCCGCTCATGGCCATGCTTGCATTGCAGAAGATATTGTTTGACAAGGATTTGAAACCTTGGCAACGGACGGCAACATACGCCACGTTTGGCGCGTGCGCCTTTATTTGCCTCGTAGTATATTGGTTCCCGGGTATTTTCAACTTATATTCCGAGCAGGAACAAGGACTGCTTGCACAGGGTTTTGCGCAACAGTTGCCCACGCTGTTTGCCGCAATCGAAGAGGTGCGCTCGTCCATGATATCGGCCGACGCCATTCGCAGTTTCATAATAATCGCACTTGGTGCGGGAGTGATATTTGTGATGCAGGCAGGGAAAATAAAGCCCGGTGTTGCAGCAGCCCTTATAGGCGTGGTGGTGCTCATCGACCTATACACGGTGAATAAGCGTTACCTGAGCAGTGAATCGTTTACCAAGCCTGTGGTAAACGACCAAGAGCAATTCTTTGCCAAGCGACCTGTCGATGAGCAGATATTGCAAGACACAGCCATGAATTACCGTGTGCTCGATGTTCCGCTGTTTGAAGATGCCATGCCATCGTATTACCATAAGTCGGTGGGAGGTTACCATGCCGCCAAGTTGACGCGCTACCAAGACCTGATGAGCTGCCAAATGGACTTCCGCAACAATCGTGTCAATTTCGATGTTTTGAATATGCTTAACACCAAGTATATAATCACGAGCGACACCGAGGCTTCGTTTAATCCCGAGGCATTGGGCAATGCTTGGTTTGTCGATAGTGTGTATTATGTTTCAACCCCTCGTGAGGAGATGAATTTCCTTGACAATTTCAATCCGGCAACCGGGGCTGTGGCCGACCGCAGGTTTGAGGCGGTTCTCGGCTCGACAGTTCCTGCCAAAATGCCGGGTGACACTATATTCGAGACTGCTTATGCGCCCAACAGGCTCACCTATCATGCCAATAGCCAAAACGGCGGATTGGCTGTATTCTCGGAGGTATATTTCCCGTGGGGGTGGGAAGCGACCATCGACGGCGAACCGGCCGAGATAGGGCGTGTGAACTACGTGTTGCGTGCGTTGCACATTCCGGCAGGCAGCCATACCATCGATTTCAGTTTTGAGCCTCAATCGGTTACGGTGACCGAGACGCTTGCCTATATTTCCATAATTCTTATTTATGTGGCTGTGGTTGCGGCTGTCGCCACGGGAATCTTAAAATACCGCAAGCAATGGGCAAATTGAAACACATAGGTTCGGCTCTGTCGCGCTACCAAACCGGCAAGGGCTTTGGCGTACATTCGCCATTTGCATTCGGGTTCATTACCGACGTGCTTGACGAAAAATACGGGTATTACAGCTATGAACGGTTGCAACAGATGCGGTTATCGGTGGTGGAGCGCACGCGTGTGCTGCAAGGTTACAAGCCGCGTGTGATTTCGATAAGCGAGGCCGCTGCGCTGTTCCGTGTTGCCAATCATTATAATCCTGCACTGTTTTTATCGATAGGCAGCAGCTATGGTGTGGCTGTTGCGAGCCTGCTCATGGTGTCGAGCCGAAGCAGTGCAGTGGTTTACGACCCTGCCGTTACCGACAATGCGGCTGCCTGTGAAGTGCTTGACGAATACAAGGGTCGCATAATCGACCATGCCGGGTTGCAAGCTGCCGTTGCCGATTATGAAAAACGGCTCGGAGGCGATGATTGCCGTTTTGTAGTGATAAACAACATTGCCGATGATGATGCGAACGCTGCCGCGGGTTTGATAGATGCGTTGGTGGCGGAAACCGGCGTGGTGGTGTTACGCAATATCGATTCGTCGCGTTGTATGTCATCGTTGTGGAAACGGTGCAGAGAGGCAATGACGTATGGCATGACTTTCACCAACGAGAAGATGGCAGTAATAGTTATTAATCCCAAGCTACCCCGCCAGGATTTCGCCATTTGGCTGTCATAGAAGATAATCGATAAAAAATCTGTCTTTTTATATTTCTTGTCTGAAAATTACGGCTAACTTTGCGCCTGGTTTTTAGAAAGATTGTTTTTTTATGGTTATTCAATGCGCAATCATCTTCGGGTGCCTTGCACTCGGAGAACTTGTAGTGTGGCTCACAGGCATAAAATTGCCTTCGAGCATGATAGGAATGTTGTTGCTTACGGCCTTGTTGCACTTTCGCGTAATTCGCCTTGAACAGGTTGAGGGCATGGCCAATTTCCTGGTTAAAAATCTTGGATTCTTTTTTGTTCCGGCGGCGGTGTCGCTCATGCTGTTTTTCGACATCATTCGTGCCCAGTGGATTCCCATTTTGCTGGCTTCGGCACTAAGCACCATGCTTGTGATAGTTGTCACCGGCTGGGTTCACCAACTTATGCGTAAGCTCGTGGGAGGGGGCAACCATGGAATATCTAAATAATATGTATTTCTTGCTGGCATTGACATTCATTGTATATGCCGCAAGCCAGATTTTGCAGTTACGCACCGGGTGGACTATTCTCAATCCAATACTTGTGTCGGCCGTGGTGCTTATTGCTTTCCTTAAAATCACAGGCGTGAGCATCGAAACTTATAACGAGGGTGGCCGCCTGATAGAATTTTGGTTGAAACCTGCCGTTGTCGCACTTGGTGTTCCGCTATACAAGGAATTGTCGGCTATCCGCAAGCAATTATTGCCGTTGCTCATGTCGGAACTTGCCGGTTGCGTGGTGGGCATTATTTCGGTAGTGCTTGTGGCGAGGTTGCTTGGTGCCACGCAAGATGTGGTGCTGTCGCTCGCGGCCAAGTCGGTTACCACACCTATTGCCATGGAAGTGACTCGTGCAGTGGGGGGCATACCGTCGCTTACAGCCGCGGTAGTGATATGCGTAGGCATATTCGGCGGAATGACGGGATTCCGCGTGATGAAGCTCACACACATCGGTTCGCCCATAGCTCAAGGATTGTCGATGGGTACGGCAGCCCATGCCATGGGTACGTCAAGAGCCATGGACGTGAGCGGCAAGTATGGTGCGTTTGCGAGCCTTGGGCTTACCATCAATGGCATATTCACCGCGTTATTGACGCCGACAATTCTTGATTTGATGGGTATGCTTTAATTCTTAATGCGCATCGAGCCAATTGTCGGCAACACCGCACGAGGCCGTGAGGGGAACTCGTCCACGGTAAGCATTCTCCATTTCGGCCTTGACTATTTCACGCACACGGTCGATTTCTTCGGGTACTACGTCAAAGTTCAATTCATCATGCACCTGCATTATCATCTTTGACTGCAAGCCTTCTTGCTTAAAGCGCCGGTATATGCGTATCATGGCAATCTTGATGATATCGGCAGCAGTGCCTTGTATGGGAGCATTAATGGCGTTCCGTTCCGAAAAACTGCGTAAATTACCGTTACGCGAGTTGATGTCGGGCAATACCCTGCGGCGGCCGTAAAGCGTCGATACATACCCTTTGTCGTGGGCATGGGCAATGCTTTCGTCGATATAACGGCGCACTCCGGGGAACGTGGCAAAATAGCCATCGATGAGCATTGTGGCCTCGGCCCGTGGAATTTCGAGCCGTTCAGACAATCCGAACGCCGAAATACCATAAAGGATGCCGAAATTGGCCGTTTTAGCTTTACGTCGTTGATCGGGCGTTACCTTTTCTATCGGCTCATGATATATTTTTGCTGCCGTGAGGGCATGAATATCTTCACCGGCAAGAAAGGCGTTGACCATGGTCTCATCACCGCTCATGTCGGCCACAAGTCGCAATTCGATTTGTGAATAATCGGCCGAAAAAAACAAGTTGCCGCGAGCAGGGATGAAAGCCTTGCGTATCTCACGCCCCTCCTCATTCCTAACCGGAATATTCTGTATGTTTGGATTTGCCGACGACAACCGTCCTGTTGCAGTAACCGTCTGATTATACGTGGTGTGTATCCGGCCTGTCACAGGATTGATAAGCAGCGGCAACGCATTGACATAAGTCGAAAGTAACTTGCGGATACCGCGCAATTCAAGTATTTTTCCCACTATCGGGTGCCGGTCTTTCAATTTAGCCAACACCTCTTCGGTCGTCGAATACTGTCCTTTGCGCGTTTTCTTGGCCTTAGGGTCAAGCCCGAGTTGGCCGAATATCACTTCTCCCACCTGGGCAGGCGAACTCGTATTGAATGGCACACCGGCAAGTTTCACACACTCGGCTTCAAGTATATCCATCTTCTGCGTAAGTTCCCGTGAATACTCGTTAAGAGCCTTCACGTCAATTCTCACACCTGCCATCTCCATGCTTGCAAGCACCTCGATAAGCGGGAACTCGATGTCGCACAACAATCGCTGCATCTCCATCTGTTCAATTCTTGCTTGCAGCAAGGGTTTAAGGCGCAAAGCATAGTCGGCGTGCTCGCACACATATCCGCAAAGCTCCGACGGCGTGAGCTGCGACACTTCACGATAATTTTTTCCCTTAGGTCCGGTCAACGACTCAAGCGGCGTGGCTTCCACGCCAAGCATTGTTTCGGCAAGCCGGGCAATGGAATGATTGGCAACCTCGGGTTGAAGCAAGTAATGCGCCACCGATGTATCATAATATTTTCCCGATGGCAATTCCACTCCCAAGCCATGCAACATTATGATGTCGCGCTTCACATCGCCGCTAACCACAGTTGCGCATTTGCCCGATATTTCATTCAACATTGCAGCAACAGCCGCGACATTATCACTTTTTACCGGAATATAAATTGCTTTACCTTCATCATATGCGACCGATATTCCAAGCAACCGCGAACGCATAGGTTCGTCACCCGACATGATTGTGGCAAATCCTATTTCGCCACCGGCAGGCACCATTGCCGCCACAGTTGCGACATCATCGGCAACGCGGTAATCGGTGGCAACAAGTTGCGGGAGTGCTGTGTCATCGTCATCAAACAGCGACCGCTGTGCCGATTGCGGCTTCACCGTTGCTGCCACAGGTTGGCTGTTAACCGCTGCAGCGACTGTCGCATCTTTTCCCAATATTCGGGAAATCAAAGTCTTAAATTCAAGCTTTTCAAACACCGCTTTCAGCGCAGCTGCATCAATCGTGCTGCGGCGCAATTGTTCCTCGTCAAAATCTACAGGCACATCGGTCTTGATTGTCGCAAGGAATTTCGAGAATCGTATCTGCTCGGCATTGGCCTCAACCTTGGTTTTCAACGCACCTTTCAAGGCCGAAGTATTTTCAAGCAATCCCTCGACCGACCCGAATTGCTTTATAAGTTTTATGGCAGTCACCTGCCCTACCCCCGGGCAACCCGGAATATTGTCCACCTTGTCGCCCATCAGCGCAAGAATATCTATTACCTGCTCGGGACGTTCTATTTCATACTTGGCACAAACCTCCTTCACGCCGCGCACTTCAAAATCGCTCCCACGCCATCCCGGTTTGAAAATAAACGTGTTCTCGCCAACCAGCTGCCCATAATCTTTGTCGGGAGTCATCATAAATGTCGTAAACCCGTTGGCCGAAGCCTTCCGCGCAAGAGTACCTATAACGTCGTCGGCTTCATACCCCTGCACTTCGATTACCGGAATGCGGTAAGCCTGCAATATCTCCTTGATATAGGGCACGGCAATTTTTATATCCTCAGGAGTAGCCTCCCGCTCGGCCTTATAGGCTTCATAGGCTTCGTGACGGAAAGTAGGACCCGGAGGGTCGAAACACACGGCTATGTGAGTTGGATTTTCCTTTGTCAGCACCTCTTGCAGGGTGTTGACAAATCCGAAAATGGCCGAAGTGTTCATGCCGTTTGAAGCGATGCGCGGCGACTGCGCCAGTGCGTAGTAAGCCCTGAAAATCAAGGCGTATGCGTCGAGCAGGAAAAGACGTTTTTGTTCCATCATGCTATGCGGTGTTACAGTTTCAAGCCATAAAATTAACACATTTCTCCCACACCGCCGTCAATTGCCCCCGTTTTTTCTTGATTATAAGTGTGAGACTTAACACAACCATTAATTTCTTTTATTGAATTATTATACATTTACTAAAAAGTGTTGCTTATTTTTGTGCCTTGAATTAAGACACGATTATCATGACAGTTTTCAGAGAACGCTTTTGCGCATTGCGCAGGGAATTCAAGTCTCGCAGCGGATACGCGCTGATTTCGGCAATTACCGTAACCATAATTCTGCTGCTTGTGAGATATTCCGACATGCCTGAAGCCAATAAAAATGTAACACTCCCGGTCATTGCCTTTTATGCCATTGCCGCCATCATCGCACATATTATTACCGACGCAGTCGGTTACATTGCCACAGGATTGAAGATGCAACGCATCATCTACTGGCAGGGTACTTTAAACTTAATTCTTGCCACTGCCGCCATGGGAACCATGTTTTATTACATCGACATGACTACCCCCGGCCACACTTTCATATTCAGCGAAACTGCCGAACCGGAACCCTGGCAGGCCGTGGCCTGCAACTGCCTGCTCGCCGGCATTGCCACAACCATAACCACGGCATTTGCCCGAGGCAGCGTGCGCAGACAAAAGTCATTGAACATAAAACGTGAATGTGAGGAAATCAACGCCTGCATAGAACAACGCAACGCCGCAAAAGCCGCTACAATGCAAGGCCCGATAATAATGAATCAAATAGTAACATTCCATACCGATGGCGACAAGCAGTTGGAAATTGCCGCATGCGACATGATTTATGCCCACAGACGTGACAACAAGCATACAATCGTTGCATACCGTTTTGGTGCAAAAACGTGCCGGACCGCACTCAACGACAGTATAACCGGCATAATGCAGGCTTTCGCCGATTACGGCCAAATAATGCGTTGCCACGGTGACTACATAGTCAACATAGAACGTATCTCTCACGCTGAGCCAGACAATGACGGATATGAGCTATACCTGCTTGGTACAAAACACACTGTACCCGTAACCGAGAAATACCGCAATGAAATATACAATGCACTGACCGACGAATGAACCGACGCATACTTGCCATAGCACTGCCTTCCATTGTCACCAACATCACCGTGCCGCTGCTGGGGCTTATCGACATCACCATAGCAGGCCACTTGGGGCGCACCGAATACATCGGGGCTATTGCCGTGGGAGCCATGATGTTCAACCTTATTTACTGGAACTTCGGTTTCCTGCGGATGGGCACGGCAGGCATGACGGCACAAGCCTTCGGACGCGGAGACCACAAAGGCGCGGCACACGTGCTACTTAGGGCTGTATCGCTGGCCGCGGCCATTGCCGCCGCAATACTGGTGCTGCAAGTGCCACTGCAATGGCTGCTGCTTGGCATGATTGACCCGTCGCTCGAAGTCACCGACCTTGCCAGGCAATATTTTTACGTATGCGTGTGGGGAGCACCGGCAATGCTAATCGACATGGCTATAAAGGGATGGTTCATAGGTATGCAAGATTCCCGCACCCCCATGTTCATGGCAATAGGAATCAACGTGGCCAACCTTGTCATAAGCCTCACTGCCGTGTTTCTGTTCGACATGGGGTTCCGGGGAATCCCGGTTGGAACGGTCGCAGCCGAATATGCAGGCATGGCCTACGGTATTGCAGTCATAGTGCGCCGCCACAGGCATCTGCTGCGCCACCTCAATCTGCGCCACACATTCGCAACAGGGGAGATGCGCCGTTTCTTCGGCATCAACTCCGACATATTCCTGCGCAGTGCCTGCCTTATGGCAGTAAACTTGTTTTTCGTGTCGGTGGGAGCCCGCAGCGGCGATATCACACTTGCAGTCAACGCGCTTATCATGCAGCTGTTCACGTTATACTCCTACTTCATGGACGGATTCGCCTTCTCGGGCGAGGCATTGGCCGGACGATATGCCGGGGCGCACGACCGCACTAACCTATACAGTTGCATACGCCACATCTTCGGCTGGGGAACCGGAGTGGCAGCCTTGTTCACCATGGCCTATACATTAGGTGCGGAATTCATCTTCGGCCTCATCACCGACAATGACGCCGTGGTGGCAGCCGCGCTGCAATACCACTGGTGGTGCGTGGTCATCCCTGTGGCCGGCATGGCAGGATTCGTGTGGGATGGCGTGTACATAGGCCTGACCGCCACACGCGAAATGCTCATGACGATATTGCTGTCGTGCCTCACATTTTTCGCCCTGTATTTCGCCATGCCGCCCGGCATGGGCAACGACCGCCTGTGGCTGGCATTCGTTGCCTACCTTGCCATGCGCGGCATCAGCCAAACAGCAGTGTTCCGCTACCGCCTGTTAACCCGCATCAAGCAATGGAAAATGTGATTTTTGCCACAAAAACTGCATTTTTTATTACAAAACGGCTATATTTGCACTATTGTTAAATTTCAATTGGTTACGACTGTGGTAAAATTCAAGACATATATATTTTTCTCCATCCTTGCAGTATTAGCTGCCATCAATACATCGTGCGTAGAAGAGGTGCATATCTACCAAGACCCGCTATGGGGCAGCTGGATACTCACTTATGACGATTACGGCCCTGTAGATCCATACTATGCCGAGATTTTCTACTTCGGCTCGGACGGTTACGGTACACTGAACTGGGTGGACGAATGGGGGCGCGAATACGTCGATGACTTCCAATGGTCGGCAAACAGCAGGAGTATCGATATTTTCTATTTCAACGGTAATTACGAGTACTATGACTACTACTTCCGCAACGGCAACCTTGTGCTCGATGACGGATATTACCGTGAATACAGGCGTTATTGAGCGTCGGCCATTATAGCGACACCTCGCCGCAAAGCGAATAACACAGATACTTTTTCACATTTTCGGGCGGTAACCCCATACCGAAGAGGTACATCATCTTGGTAATGGCAGCCTCGCTGGTGATGTCATGCCCACTCACCACACCGGCTAACGAAAGGCGGTTACCTGTATCATAGAGCGATGCCCTCACTCCGCCGTTTACGCACTGTGTCACGCTCATAATCACTATTCCCCGCTCAACAGCCTTGCGGATAGTATCGATAAACCAAGCATCATCGGGTGCATTGCCGGCACCGTAGGTGCGCAGCACCACTCCTTTCACATCGGGCGTGGCGAGCATATAGCGCAGGGTACTCTCTTTCATTCCGGGGTACAAGTCGATGAAAATGACATTGGTATCCATGTTGTAGCGCACTTTCATGGGTCGCCGCGACGGCACCCGGTAAAGAGCTTCCTCGTTAAAATGTATCCCAAGTCCTATTTTTGCCAACGGCGGGTAATTGTTGCTCTTAAAAGCGTTGAAATTGTCGGCACTCATCTTTGTGCTGCGGTTGCCGCGCCACAAGTAATTTTCAAACAGTATGGCAACTTCCCTTACCATAGGCTCACCCTCCTTGTCACGGGCGGCAGCCACCTGCAATGCAGTGATAAGGTTCTCTTCGCCATCGGTGCGCACTTCACCTATAGGCAACTGCGATCCGGTGATAATAACCGGTTTATGCAAGTTTTCGAGCATAAAACTAAGAGCCGACGCCGTGAATGCCATGGTATCGGTGCCATGCAATACCACAAACCCATCAAAATCATCATAGTTTTTCTCGATGGCCGAGGCGAGTTCCCGCCAATGCGATGGTGACATATTCGCGCTGTCGATTGGCGGATTAAATTGTGTATTGGCAATATCATAATCAAGCATCTTCACCTTTGGAACATTGTCGATAAGATGCGTGAAATCAAACGGTTGCAATACGTGTGTTTCGGGGTTCTCAATCATGCCGATGGTTCCACCGGTATAAATAATCAATATTTTAGGCTTTTTCCCGTCCATCTGAATTACTTGTTTATGCAAATGTAATTAGAAATTAGGAATTAAGAATGAGAAATTAGACATGAAAAATGAAAAATTGGTCTAATCAGGCCAATTAGAGACCCCATTAGACCAATTCACAACTCAGAAATTCCTGTTCCTAATTCTTAACCACCTTTACCGTTTCGATGCCGGCAGCGGTAATGATGCTCACAAAGTAGGTTCCGGCTGTCAGGCCGCCCATGTCGATTTGCATCACAGTAGAGCCGTCGCCATCATATGCAGCCACGCGCGTACCCGATATGCCATATACCACAATACGCTCAATGGCGGCTGCCGCGGCAATATTAAGCATTTGGTCAACAGGATTGGGATAAACTCCCCAAATGGCTGAAGCTCCATCTATACCCACGGTCTCAGGTACAGTATATTCCACATAAGGCAATATCAAAGCATCATCATAGGGCGAAAAATATATACTGTAAACCTTGCCTGGAACACCTTCGGGGAACGAGCCGCTGAAAGTGACTGTTTCAGACTGCTTCCCAATTGGGATCGACACGACCTGTTCATCAAAGTTGCCGTTCACCATCTTACCAGTCTCGCCATCGAAAATGAGCACTTTCATTGTACCTTCGTAGTCAATCTGAGATTCTGCGTAATTTTCAAAGACGACCGACAACGTAAGGTTTTCGGGGTTGCCGTCAACAACACGACCGTCAATCACACCGAGTAACGGATTTTCTATGGTGTAATCAATGCTTGCAAGCGCTTTCGATTTATACGCCTCATACAATCTTATTTGGTATCTGCCACCAACAACCCATTCCGAGAAAGTTCCACTGAAAATGACAGTTTCAGACTTTCCACCTGCAGGTATCTCCAATGTTACAGGAGGGTTGAAAACGGTAATAAGGGCTCCACTCTCGGCATCATGTATTTGAATTCTTACCAAGTTTTTATATGCCACCCACTTGGCTTTGTTTTCAAACACAGCAGCCACAACAATATGGTCTGGGTTATCATCAATGAGTTCCATCTCACCCACTATGGCAATCTCGGGCTTTTCAATCGTATATTCGATACTGCCGAGCATGGCTTCAGACACATCGTCACACAAGCGTATTTGGTAAGTGCAGCCCGGTGCACCCTCGGAGAACGAGCCACTGAACGTGACAACTTGTGACTGTCCTTCGGCAGAGATTGACAATTCTTGAGTATCAAGCGTCTTAACAAATGCGTATCCGCCATCATTGCCATCGGGTTCATAAATTTTCGCACTTATAGCTCCCGTGTAGCTCATTACACCCGGGTTCTTAAATGAGGCCGTCAGAGTGAGGTTTGCAGGATCTTCATTGGTAATTTCCACATTACCGGCAATTACCGGCACAGGCTGCTTTATTTCATATAGGAAAGGACCCAAATCATGCGAATTGCTGTATATGTTAATATAATATGTTCCCGGAGCTAAATCGGACATTGCCCCTTGAAGCGTCACAGAACCCGAACCACCGGCAGCTATTTCCATCTGCCCGGCATCAAGCATCTTGATATACTGAGTCGATGTTGCTTCATCTGAAACAGGTCCGAACACCAAGGCACCCACAGTTCCTGCATAATCGGTCGATGAAGTGTTATTAAAATTCATGTTTATCGTAAAATTATCCGGTGCATCATCGGCTATTTCATAATTTGCGATCTCAATGTCGGGATTATTGACATTGATGGGCGTATATGCCGGTTCAAAGGCGTTTAAGTTGGTGTCATACAACGTCATGTAATAAGTTTCCCCATCACGGATAAAATCAATTATTGGCTGATAGAGCAATAAAGTCTTGGTTTCACCGGGAGCAACCGATACGAATGAAGACGGATAATAAAAATTCGCACTGCCATCATTTACAGGATATACTATATTACCATTGCCGTCCATAAGCACCAGGCACACGTTGCTGTTGTAATATTCCGTTCCGGTGTTGGTCAGGTTCACAAGGATAGTGGCATATTCATTGTTATTAAACTCATCATTGGAATACACAAGAATGTCACTTTTGATTATATTACTCAATGCATTGGCTTGCGTGGCAAGTGTCACCTCATCACCTGTTACGGTTATATCTACATACCCCGAACCAATCTTGCGCGCGGCTATGCGCGTGGGAGACTCGTCACCTTCGGCAATGTAACACGGGTATGCTCGGTAATGCCCGTCAGCATAATCTCCCATAGTGATGTTACCCACAATCATCGACAAAGACCATCCATAATTGCTTGGAACACCACCTGCTATTTCAGAAGTATAAACATTGACAATCTCCCCGTCATCGTCTTCAACATACACACCAACAGATCCATTAAAGGTCTGTGGACTACGATTATAACAACGTTGAAAAACGAAACCTGTCATGTCGGCCTTAGATACCGTAGTAGTCCCGTAGTTCACAAAATATTCCCCGTTTTCATTAGCCACGGCAAACAAGAGTTGGTCGATATAAAACAAGGTCTCAGGCTCATATTCCACGCCATCTTCCGGAATATGAAGATTGAACATGGCATCCTGGTCGTAGGCAAAACCGCTGTCAGAGCCCGCGCCGGCACCTTGTCCTTCATATGGGTTAAGTGTGGCTATTTGATAATATCCGTCCGACAGTCCGCCCCAGCCCCAGTTGACATGGAAGTATCCATCGGTATTGTAACCGTCAAGCACAAAAGCATGGCCTCCGCTTGTCGATTGAGCCGAATAATATATCGGCCGACGAGCGTCTATTTCGGCTTTCAACATACCAAGCCATTCGTTGTAGGAATAGTAGTCGCGACTCTTAAGTATGACATCGGATGCATAACCGAAGTATTCGACAAGTGCTGTCAGCACGTCCCTTGAAAACGCTCCGCTACCACCATTAGCCGAAATATCATAATTCATATCGACCGACACACCGCAATGGTACATAAGCGTGGCTACGGCATCGTTCTCGGCCTCGCTGTTGGAGCCGTCATAAATGTCGGCCATGTTGTCCCAGTCATAAGTGGTTGAGCCGAAGTCGGCACTCAGCGTCTGCCCATTCCACTCATAAGAGTGGCTGCCGGTACCCTGCTTGGGCCACTCATAGTAATTTATCACTTGCGCCATTGCCGTGGCCACGCAACCTGTCACCACGCGTTCATTTTGTTTGATCGGACACAAATTGTTATAAGGTTCATATTGGTTCCACCGGGTGGTGATGAGCGGCCCGGCGTTGCTCTCGAAAGTGGGAGCCGGTGCCGAAGTTATGCCGTGTGTTGTCATATACTCGATTTGCCGAGCATACTCGCCAAGCCACCACTTAAGGTTATCGGGTATTTTGTCGTAACTGAATGAACCGCTGTCGGTATAGCCGAGTACAGGATTGGCCACCGCATCGTCGCCCGCCACAACGACAAATCCGTTGTCACGGTCACGATTAATAACGTATAGCAGGTTGTCGGCCGAACTGTTGGAAGATGTGGCCGTATATGCCACCGTCATAGGAGCCGGCTTGGCATTATTGCCAATGATTTTCGGAACGAAACTCCGTATGTCCGAAAAATTGCGGGCTATTGCCACTGCCTGTTGTGGGTTTATGGGGTCGGCATTTGCAAACGGTGCCGACAAGGCTGCAAATACTGCCGCCAATAGCTGGTAATAATGTTTCATAATTTAACAGATGAATAATGATATTATTGCAAATTTAATCATTTTTACCACTTCCCACATAAAAAAGCAATTAATTGTCAATGACACAATAAAAAAATTAGGGATTTATACGCATTAATACCTAAATTAACTTTGACGTAAACCGCTCAGAACGAAAGTTTTTGGGCGGTTTTTATTTTTTGTATATTTGCAAAATAAAGGCTGGGAAATACTCTTGAAAAGGGAACTTTCAATCAAATTTCAGGCACTCTAAATGCCTCTTAAATACGATAAGTATGAATAAGATAGATTATGTACATCTTGAGTTCATATACTCTCGTTTAGAACGCAACGCTCACGGGAAGTGGGAATTTGTTGCGTATTATAAAGTTGTTTAGTTCCTAATTCCCCAGCCTTTTCTTCTTATATCTGCCACCGCCAGCGAAGTGTTTTCCCCAAGATTTTTCTCACCAAAGTTAATATACCCAAATACACAAATGTTTGGTATATGGATTTTGTTAAATTGACTTCGCTTTTCAGTCTTACGCAAGCCTTCCCAACAGAGGATAGTTGCTTGACATATCTTGAGCAGCACTTCTGGAAAGATGGCGTCATTTCTCCCTTTGACCCAACTTCTAAGGTATATAACTATGGAAACCATAAGTACCGCTGTAAGAATACGGGCAAGAATTTCACTGTAAGGACAAATACACTATTTCATGGTTCAAAAATTTCTTTGCGAAAATGGTTTATGGCTATATGGTTAATAGCAAACTACAAGAAAGGCATATCTTCTTGTCAGTTGGCAAAGGAAATAGAAGTAAGGCAGGCTACTGCGTGGCATATGCTTCACCGTATTCGTGAATGCTTCTTTTGTGAGAATGATTATAAACTTGACGGAGAAGTGGAACTTGACGAAACATTCGTTGGAGGAAAGAATAAAAACCGTCATCATAACAAGAAAGTAAAGCATTCCCAAGGCAGAAGTTTCAAAGATAAGACACCCGTATTGGGTATGTTACAAAGAGGTGGCAAGGTTGTTTGCCGTGTGGTTAAAAGCACTTCCAAGAAACATCTAACCGCTCCGATACTTAGAACGGTTAAACGCACCGCAAAGTTATATACTGACGAATGGTGTGGCTATGATACAGTCGGCAAAATATACGAAAGAAAGATTGTGGACCACGGCAAAGGACAATATGTCTGCGGTAACGCTTATACGAATACCATAGAAGGATTTTGGAGCGGACTTAAACGTGGTATTATAGGTATTTACCACAAAGTCAGCCGAAAACACCTTTGTAGGTATGTTAATGAGTTCGTTTTTCGTTATAATACCAAGAAAATTAGCGGCGTTGAGCGATTTAATTTGTTACTTTGCAATATAAATTATCGTACCACTTACCAAGATTTGATAAAATGAGCAAGAAGAAACAAGATTTATCGGTTGAAGAAATGGAAAAAGCATTAGAAATCAAGATAACTCCAAGAGAACAAAAGGAGTTACAAAAGATGTCTTGGGAAGATATGATAAGTAAGGCTATGAAATTTAATCCCAATAGTAAGCCTAAAAAGAAAGGCAAGAAATAAATCCTGCCCAGTTTTCAATCTTCTTCTGAATAAACATATCCTTGCAATTCGACATTAAACGTCTTCGCAAGTATATAGTTTAAGAAGTTAAGATTTTCAGCGTCAAGCTGACTTTGAAGTTCACTTGTTTTCATATTTCTGTGCTTTAAGTTATACCTAAAATTTGCCGATACAAAAGTACAAAAGAAATATGGAAACGAAAAAATGGGAGCAATCCGTGAGGACACTCCCATTTTCAATATTCCCAAGTAAAACAAGACGCTTTTGTGCCTTTGTTAAATTATCATATTTCTTACCTTACTACGGATATTCATCTTACTGTTGCAATACAAATTCAAGTTTCGCTCCTTTGTCACCATTTGCAGGATATGATATGCGGCAATATTTATTGCCCTTCTGATACCGGCTGTAACGAAACGTATGTATGTATTCTCTATATTGTCCGTTATCAAGAAACTTGTAACCAAGATTGCGAAGATTTGTTTCAAGTTTTCCAGCATTACCATTATAGATAAATGTAATGATAGAAATGCGTTTATCTGCCTTGCTCATGGCTTCTACAGTACACATAATAGGTACTTGCGGCTCAACTCCATTCGATGCTGTAATCCTTAAATCTGGGTCAATCCCAAGCATTTCCTCAACTGGTTCTATAATCATTCCTCCATCTGAAAGAATTTTAGGTGATTTTCCCATACTATTGGCTGTAAGCAAATCATCCCCTAATTTCACGACGTTTTGGGAAAACACAACAACGCTCACACAGAAGATGAGCGACAATGTAACAAATACTCTTTTCATAATGGCGAATTTTACAAGAGTTCTCCGCAGGCAACCAATCGAAGAGTTTAACAATGTTATTGGTTATAGAAAGTGGGCTACCTTCCATGCACTCTTGTAGGCATCGCCAAACGCCTGGATATACGCACGGATAGGCAGCCCACGTATATGAGCTGTCTCCGTGCCTCGCATATCCTTTTGGTGAGATTTGGCGATTTCACAAGAAGTGAGGCACTTTCTCTGTTATTTTCAAACTTTGTCCCGAAAGACAGTGCAAAGTTACAAAAATTATGTGAATGTTCTTATGTGACAAGTAGATTTTGTATATTTGCAATACCTTAAAAATATGGTTATATGAGCAATGTGGAAGTAATACAATTAGTAACTGGAATTGGACAAATTATAGCTGTTGCTATAATCCCTATAATCGTTTGGTTTATAGGGATTAAATATCAAAATAGAAAGGCTAAAAAAGATGCACAAATGAGCCTTTTTTTAACTCTAATGGCTAACAGGAAGTCTAATCCAATAACAAAAGAATGGGTTGACGCTCTTAATACTATTGATGTAGTGTTTCAGGATAACAATGGCGTTAGACACGCTTGGAGAGAGTATCTTGATAGTCTGAATGAAAAATCGCCGCATTTTCAGAATAACAATGCCTTTCTTCTTGATTTGTTGTCTGAGATGGCAATGTCTCTTGGCTATAAAAATCTAAAGCAGACCGAAATAGACCGTTTTTATTCTCCAAAGTATTTTGGTTCACAAATGAGTCGTCAAGAAATAATGTTTCAAGAGTATTTGCGCGTATTGATGCATTCAAGGAATTTCTCTGAAGGTTTTTCTGAGGAAGAATATCAATCGCACTATAATAATCTGATAGAAAAAGATAAGAATACTTAAACTTCATATTGACTTTATTTTCTTCTTATATAACTGAATATGGAAGTTTTTATCTCAATGATGATAATCTCAATATTTCATCTTTTCGGTTATCTTCTTCCGTAGGGCGGTATATTTTCTGAAGAATTATGGGAATACATGCTTGACAATCCGAAGGAGCGAATTTCTCAAGATACTCTTTTAATTCATCTTCTTTGATTGAAAATTTCTCCGCATTTTCCCTTACCTTGTATATTGGGGTAATTGCTTCTTCATTGACCGTGATTATTTCCGAAACACGGAACATTTCTTGAATACGTTTTGCTAATTTGGAGTTCATATTTACAAAGTTTATAGTCTATGAATAATTAAACTTTGTAAATGAATAACTACGCATTTATACTACTTTGTTAGCAAAAACATGGTTAGGTACTAATGCGTATAATTCCCAAAAATTATTGCTGCCTTCAACGCAGGCAGCAATAATTATGAATAAAATGCGGTGTGTCAATTTCTATTTACCGGTCAGGAGCCGAATACTTCTCACCCATGTTGTAGAGGATGAAACTATAGATGTCGGTGTATTCGTCGATGACTTTCGCAATGGGCTTGCCGCCACCGTGGCCGGCCTTGCTATCGATGCGAATAAGGTGCGGCTTGTCGCCGATATTCGAAGCTTGCAACGTGGCTGCATACTTGAACGAGTGTGCCGGTACCACACGGTCATCGTGGTCGGCGGTGGTGACAAGTATTGCAGGATATTCGGTACCGTCATTTTTAATGGTGTGCAACGGCGAGTAGCCACGCAGGTATTCAAACATCTCGGGGCTGTCGTCACTGCGTCCGTAATCTCCAGCCCAGTTCCAACCGATAGTGAAACTGTGGTAACGTAGCATATCCATCACACCCACTTGCGGCACAGCAGCGGCAAACAGGTCGGGACGTTGGTTGACAACCGCACCAACGAGCAGGCCGCCGTTGGATGCTCCGTTACAAGCAAGTTTTTCGGGGCAAGTGTAGCCTTCCTTAATAAGGTACTCGGCTGCCGCGATGAAATCGTCAAACACATTCTGCTTGTTCATCTTAGTACCTGCCTGATGCCATTCTTCGCCATATTCCGAACCTCCACGCAAGTTAACCGAAGCGAATATGCCGCCATTCTCGATAAACGGCAGGTTACGCGGGTTGAAACTCGGCGTGAGGCTTATTGCGAAACCGCCATACCCGTATAGCAACGTCGGAGTCTTGCCATTCCGTTCAAGCCCCTTCTTGTGGGTGAGGAACATACAGATGATTGTTCCGTCCTTGCTCGGGAACTCCACTTGCTCGGTCACATACTCGTCGAGGTCGATATCGAGCGACGGACGCCAATACTCCTTCGACGTATTTGTCGCCTTGTCGTAAGCATAGATTACACCGGGCATGGTGAACGATGATATGGCATACATCACCTCATCGTGCTTGGCACTTGCATCTATCGAAACCGACCCTATTGCGGGCAACTCTATTTCGTTGAGCATCTTGCCGTCACAGTCATAGACGTATGCACGGTTATAGGCATCCTTCTCGTATTCCACAATCAGGTTGTCCTTGCCCGACTGAGCCACGCCCACGAGCATCTCGTCCTTCTCGGGCAATATGGTCTTTGTGGGTTTCAAAGTGCGCAAATCATATGCCATGAGCTTGCCCATGGCGGCATCTTTGTTGGTATATACATATATCAGGCCACGTGCGGTATCAACACCCACCACGCTGCACTGGCAGTCCATCCCGTCCACTACCGTGCGGTACTTTGCCCCAGGCTGTTTCGAGTCTTTCATCACGATATTCGTATTCTGCCCGTCGGAAGGGTAAATGAATACGTAACGGTCACCTTCGACCTGTGCCGAGTAAAACATAAGCGGCTCGTTGCCCTGGTATTCCACGCGGTCGGCCGATTGCGGAGTGCCGAGCTTGTGGTAAAACACCTTGTGGTATTCGTTCTTGGTGGAATAAGCCTTGTCGGCATCCTCGGGCGCGTCGTAACCGCTATAGAAGAAACCGTCGCCAAGCCACTCGACCGAAGTGAATTTTGCCCACACTATGTGGTCGTCGAGCAGCGAACCGTCGGCAAGGTTCATCACGTAAATCTCGTTCCAGTCGCTGCCGCTGCGCGAAATTGTGTAAGCCATATACTTGCCGTCGGGGTTGAAACTTATGCCGGCAAGAGCCACCGTACCATCATCGCTCAGCTTGTTAGGGTCGAGCACAAGGCGCGGCTCCCCCATGAGCGAGTCTTGCACATACAGCACACTTTGGTTTTGCAACCCGGTATTACGGAACGAGTAATACTTGCCATTGCGCTTGAACGGAATGCCCATCTTCTCGTAATTGAACAGTTGCGACATACGCTCCTTCAATGCACCTCGAAATGGAATACGCTCCAAGTAGGCATTAGTGACAGCATTCTCGGCCTTGACCCATGCCTCGGTGGCAGCCGAAGTGTCGTTTTCGAGCCAACGGTAAGGATCGGCGACACGAGTACCGAAGTATTCATCGACAACAGTCGTATCCTTCATTGTCTCGGGATAATCGATTTTGCCCGAACCGCCGGTGCAGCTCGCAGCCAAAACAACAGAACCCATTGCAATATAAACGATTGGTTTCATATAAAAAGTTATTTTTGTAACATTTAGTAATTATAAATCACATTAAGCACCGTCTGCCCCACGGCTTTAAGCGTTGCAGGATCGATAATGTCGAGAGTATCGCCGGTGGTGTGCCACTGCTTGAAAAAGCCGGTGCCGCCGTCACCGCTTTGGTCTATGATGTCGATACACGGAATGCCTGCGCGGTTGACAAATATGTGGTCGTCAGTTATAGCGCCACCCGAATCATCGACAAAATAATCGCCATATCCGGCAGCTTGCGCCACACGCCACACCTCATCGACAAATCCCCGGGCATAATACGTGGAAAAATATTCACGGGCAAACACTGCACCACCGGCACCCACCATGTCGAGCAATATACCATACATGGGCCTGTAACCGGGTTTGTGCGGATTGGCTGCCCAATATTGCGTGCCAAGAGCCCAAGTATCGTCGTTGCCTGCACCCGAATCACCCCAGTCCTCGGCATCGGTCAACAGTATGTCAACGCCGATTTTCGGAGCATTTACCGACAGTTGGCGAGCCACTTCAAGCAGCACCGCCACACCACTCGCACCGTCGTTGGCACCCGGTACCGGCTCGCGGCGGCGGGCAGGGTCGGGATCGTTGTCGGCCCACGGGCGACAATCCCAGTGGGCAAGCAGCAACAACCGTTTCGACGCATCGGGATTATATTCGCCTATTATATTACGGCATTTGATTTCAGAGCCATCGAATGTTGTCAAGGTCATGCGCTGTTCGGTAACTGCCGCGCCATAGGAACGCAACCGCCCGGCAAGGTAATCGCCGCAACGGCGATGAGCCTCACTTCCAGGCACACGCGGTCCGAAGGCACATTGCTCCACCACCCGTGCGTAAGCCGAGTCGGCATCAAATTCCACTTCGGGCACTGCGGCTTTTGCCTCCACGGCAGCCGCTTGCGTCTCAACACCCTGCTTCGTTCTCGAAGAACATCCCGCAAGTGCCATGACAGCCATTATCAAAAAACAGAAATATTTCATTGTTTATTACTTTTAACGCCAAAATTAATTATTTCCTGTTCAATTGCCAAATGTATGTTTCCACACATTAATTCCTTTTGGTTATATAAACTAACCTCGGCGCAGGGTAACTTTGCATCGTGAACTTTTAAACGACATATATCATGGAAAACATCGAAGAGAAAAACGACGAGACCCGGTTGTCCGATAACCGGGAAAACAATTCTTCGGGCGAAGAACCGCTACAGGCCGACCTTGCAGCACTGTTTGCCCGATGGGCAGACAATCCGCTTGTAGCTATTGCACTGAAAGACTCGCGGCTGTGCCGCTTCATTGGCGACTTGCTTGCCGGTGACACTGCCGACTGCGCCGCACACCGCAATTTCCCGCAAGAGCCACCCGAAATGCCAAAAGATGTAGCCACTCGCTTCAACATGGACCAAGCGGCAGCACGACGAGTAGCCGACTACGGGCGCACTGTAATGGCAGGCGACTGGAACGACAAAGCCGTGAAAATTTTACTGAAAGCCGCCAATCACGACACCGATGTGCAAAATGCCGATGCTGCCGGTTATCTGCGTGGCCGCAATGCGGCAATTGAAGCCAAACGCCGCAACAAAATTCCGCAATTTTCTTAACCAAATACACAAAAAACGCATGAAAAACAACATCAATCCTGCCGCAATACAAAGTTTGTGGCAAACCATCAAAGAGAACCGCGGCACCGTTATTATGCTGCTACTGATCGCCGCAGCCGTAATAGTGTTGCTGACGGGGTGCGATGCCAACGCGGGAAGTACAATGGCACTTGCAACGGTGATTGCCGGAACCGACGGCGGAAGCCATGTAGTTGACGGCCCGGTAACCACCGACACCGTACGCCAATCGGGCAGCGAATTGCTGCTCAATGAGATCGACCGCCGCATAGTGAAAATACGCCCCATGGCCACCCCTATCGACCAAATTTCAAGGTATGCACGGCCTCGGCACTCCAAAAGCATGATTGTGGATTACTACACGGTCGATACTAAGCCCACCACATGCCGCCTGGCCACGGCATATTCCCCGTCGAAAGAGGGTACCGAGGCACAACGTGTCACCATAAAAACCGACAACGACGATATGCTTGCCGTAAGCGACACCCTGATGCTGCCCGAAGTGCCTGGTTTCGAGGCCGACGGCTCTACACAATCGAGCAAAAGCCTTGTGCTGTATGTCGTGGCCAAAGACGACACCGGCGTTACCGTAATGGCCATAAACGGCTCGAAATTAGGCTCTACCACCGACTGTGTGCCTGCATTGCCGCTTAACACGCCTATTGTGAGAATGGGTCGCGCGGCTGCCGAACTTGATGTGCAAACGCCGCAATTCGAGTCGTTGCCGCAAAAGGCCCAGAACTATTGCCAAATCTTCAAAATGCAGGTGGAGCAAAGCACCTTGATGAAAATCGCCGACAAGGAGGTGGAATGGACGCTGAGCGACCAGGAAGAAGCCGCAATATATGACATGAGGCTCGGCATGGAAAAAAGTTTCCTATTCGGCACCAAGAAACAAATTTACGACTACCGCAAGAAAGAAAACGTGATGCTTACCGAGGGGATATGGCACCAGGCCGGTAAAGACTTCAGCTACGACCCCGACACTTTCGACCAAGACACCCTGATAAGCCTCATGCGCACGGCTTTCACCGGCAATGCAGGCTCCAAGCGCAAGGTGCTGGTGGGCGGCTCGGCACTTATCGAAACCATTAACAAGCTCGACTACACCAAGGTCGTCAATGCCCGCGACACCGTCACGCGCTGGGGTATCGACTTCACCGAGATATGCAGCAAGTTCGGGCGGCTTTATGTGCTGCTCTCCGAGGTATTTGACGAATGTGGAATGGACACCGCCGGAATGATTATCGACCCGGCATATTTGCAAAAATACTGCCACTTGCCATTCGACACCAAAGCCCTCGACTTGAAGAGTGCCGGCGTGCGCAACACCGACGCAACGGTGCTCACCGAAGCCAGCTGCCTGGTGCTGCGTTACCCCAAGGCCCACGTCCGCATCACCCCCGAATAAAAAACGCAAGACAGGGGTGGTGAAGGTATATCAAAATGCGATTTAGCCACCGTAGAGGCGCAAAATTTTGCGCCTCTACAACTATTACATTATATAAAACACTGTAAATCAATCGTTGCCGTCAACGAGACGATGTGCACATCGTCTCTATTACTTCAATGTCGGAATTATGGTACATCTACGCTCGCCTTGCACTATCTTTCAATAACATAGGCTGCGGCTTGGCTATGCAAAAAAATCAGCAAGCTGTTTTTTTTGTCATTGCGCTCGCCTTGCACTATCTTTGTCCGCAGGAACTGAAAAAGTATGAATTGTTGTTAGTCTATATGTAAATCTCAAATGGAAAAGAACTTCAGGAAACTTTCGGCACAGGAAACAGCCCGGCTGCAATCACAGGGTTGCCGTGCCGAGGATTGGCAGACGATAGAGATAACCGACGCAACCGACCTTGCTCAAGTGGAAAACGTGTATTTCTCGGGCCGGGTGCGGCTGGGAGTGCTTGACGAATATTTCGACCTGCCTGGCGGGCTGCGGCGACGCAGCGGTGTGCGCAATGCCACGCTGCACAATGTGGAAGTGGGCGACAACTGCCTCATCGAAAACATTCGCGGGCACATAGCCAATTACCGCATAGGCAGCAACACGCGCATAGGCAACATAGGGCTGCTGGCCGTGGATGGGCGCAGCAACTTCGGCAACGGCATCGACGTGGCCGTGCTCAACGAGACGGGTGGCCGCGAGGTGATGATGCACGACTGCCTGTCGGCACACCAGGCATATTTCATGGCTCTGTACCGCCACCGCCCACAACTGATAAGTAACATGAGGGAGATAATAACCCGGTATTCCGACGGGGTGAGCAGCGATTGCGGCACGGTAGGCTCGCACGTGGTGATCGCCGACTGCGGCGAGCTGCGCAACCTGCGCATAGGCGACTACAGCTCGATTGAGGGTGCCGGCAAACTGGTAAACGGCAGCATCAACAGCGTGCGGGAGGCACCCGTAAACATAGGTCGTGGGGTGATTTGCGAGGATTTCATAATATCGAGCGGCTCGACGGTGACCGACGGCGCCATGCTGTCGCGCTGCTTCGTGGGGCAGGCCTGCACCATAGGGCACGGCTACTCGGCCAGCGAGTCGCTATTCTTCGGCAACTGCCAGGAAGAGAACGGCGAGGCCTGCGCCGTGTTTGCCGGCCCCTTCACCGTCACCCACCACAAATCTACGCTGCTCATAGCCAGCCAGTTCTCGTTCATGAACGCCGGGTCGGGGTCGAACCAAAGCAACCATATGTACAAGCTCGGCCCCATCCACCAGGGGGCGATGGAACGCGGGGCAAAAACATCGTCCAATTCCTACATACTGTGGCCTGCCCGCATAGGTGCGTTCTCGCTGGTGATGGGCCGGCACACCGACCACCCCGACACGAGCGACCTGCCATTCTCCTACCTCATCGAGCACGAGAACATGACCTACCTGTACCCGGCCATCAACCTGCGCAGCGTGGGAACCATACGCGACGCGCGCAAATGGCCCATGCGCGACCGCCGCACCGACCCACACCGGCTTGACCAGATAAATTACAACTTGCTCAGCCCCTACACCATACAGAAGATGATAAACGGCTGCCGCATACTGAAGGACCTGCAACGGCTGGCCGGCGAGACATCGGTGGTGTATTCCTACCAGAGCACACGCATCAAAAACAGTTCGCTCACCCGCGGACTGGAACTCTATGACATGGCCATCAACAAGTTTCTGGGAAATTCAATAATAAAGAGGCTCGAAGGACTTGTGCCGACGTGCGACGAAGAGATACGCCGCCGATTGAAGCCCGAGACACCGACCGGCATGGGTGACTGGTGCGACCTGTCGGGACTTATCGCCCCCAAAAGCGAGGTACTGCGCCTCATCGACGACATAGAACAAGGCCGCATCGACTGTGTGGATGCCATACATGACCGCTTTGCCGAGATGCACCAAAATTACTACCTGTATGAATGGACTTGGGCTTACGACAAAATCCTGTGGTATTACGGGCTGAAACCCGAAGCTATAACCGCCGACGACGTAATCGACATTGTGGAACGCTGGAAAAAGGCCGTGGTGGGCATCGACAACCTTGTTTACAACGATGCAAAAAAGGAATTCTCGCTGTCGTCGATGACCGGCTTCGGGGTTGACGGCGACCGCACCCAGCAAATCGAGGACTTCGAGCAAGTGCGCGGCGTGTTTGAGCGCGACCCGTCGGTGCAGTCAATCCTTGACCATATACGCGTGAAGACCGCCCTCGGCGACAGCATCATAGCCGCCATGCGTCAAGCCCGGTGAAACCATAAAGGAACTCAGAATAATGTGGCGTGCCGTTTTTGCTTTCGGCACACCACATTATGCCATTTTCTCACACACCAAGCACAATGGCCGGGTCGATATTAAGACGTTTACTTATGATTCTGACTTGCTTCAGTGTAGGTTCTTTTCTGCTCGAAAGATATTCACAAATGCGAGATGCATTTATACCAAGTAACTTTGAAAGGGCAGCTTGAGTCAATCCCATTTCATACATACGCAATTTTATAGTTTCAACAAGTGTCGGAGTACCTATAGGATAATGTTCTTCATCATAATCTGCCACCAAATTACCAAGAAGAGTAAGTTCTACCATTTGAGGGTCGTCCGCAGGTGTATCTTCAGGAATATTTAACATTAGTTCTTCCACGCGTTTTAATGCTACCTGATACTGAGTTTCATTTTCAATCTTGGTCATAGCATAGTATCTTATATGGTTGCACAATCTATTTTATCATATTCATATCCCTGAAAATTGTTGGCTTATTGGCAAAAGTTACCTAATTTTGCCACAAACAGCCGACAAGTATGCCATCGAAATTTGAACTTAACATATTGGGGTGCGGGAGTGCCACGGCATCGCTGCGGCACTTCCCGTCGTGCCAGGTGCTGAATATCCGCGACAACCTGTTTATGATTGATTGCGGCGAAGGTGCGCAGCTGCAATTGCGCAAAATGTCGCTCAAGTATGCCCGGCTGGGGCACATATTCATAAGCCACCTGCATGGCGACCACTGCTTCGGCCTGCCGGGACTTGTTTCCACCATGGCACTGTTAGGGAAAACAGGGGAAATCACCATACATACATTCGATGAAGGCCGGCAAATCTTCGGCGAGATACTTGGCTTCTTTTGCCGCGAACTGCCATTCAACGTGCGTTTCAACGTAATCTCCCCCACCGACCGGCAAACAATATATGAAGACGATGCCATAACCGTGCAGTCGTTCCCGCTTTTTCACCGGGTGCCCACGGTGGGTTTCCTGTTTGCCGAAAAACCGAAACCGAGACACATACGCGGCGACATGGCAAAATACCACGGTGTGCCCCACTACATGATGAACGACTTGCGCATGGGAGCCGACTTCACTGCAGCCGACGGCACGATAATACCCAACGAGGCACTGACCACTGCAGCCGACCCGTGTGTGAGTTACGCTTACTGTTCCGACACGGTCCGCTCGCGGCACGTGGCCGAAGATGTCGCGGGTGTAGATTGGCTCTACCATGAGGCCACCTACGACGCATCGCTATCCCAAAAAGCCCGCGCACGCGGCCACAGCACATGTGCCGATGCCGCCCGCATAGCACTGGAAGCCGGAGCGAAACACCTCATACTGGGGCATTTCTCAAAACGCTACATCGACACCGCTCCACTGGTCGCCGAAGCACGTACCATATTCCCCTCGACCATTGCCGCCGAGGAATGTCTCACCATCGACCTCACCACTCCGCCGCGGCTATAGCCGTCAATTCTTGTTAAGGATTACCAATGCCCCTATCACACCCGGTATCCAACCACAGCATGTGAGGATAAAAACTATCAACATGGAACCGCAACCGCGGTCATACACGGCAAGCGGCGGGAAAATAATGGAAAGCAATACTCTGAATATCGACATAGTACTACAACGTTTTTTTAAGCCGGAACATAATTTTTCTTGATATACTTCACCCCCTGCATCACATGGCCGAGCATAGTGAAGAACTTCAACGGATTGCGGCACGAACGCCATGCCAGCCTAACGTAGCGCAGCGGTGCCGAGCCGTCCTTATAGGCAAGATGTATGTAAGCGGCAATTGCCATTACGCGCCGCGGGTCGCCATCACATTGCCCGGTTGCTGCCGGATGGTCGTGCCGCACAATGGCGTAAGGGAAATAAAACCAATTCAACCCTTTTTCAAGCGCATCGAGCATAAACACGTTCTCCTCGCCCGAATCAAGCACCGGCGCATTGGCTCCAAACAACCGGTTGAACCACACCTTGCCCTGTACCGACTTGCGGCGGAAGGCAATCTCGATGCTCGACAGAAAATATCCTTTGGGGCGTTGCCGCATATCAAACGAATATGACGGGTAATCCTTAGGGGCCACACGGGATTCATACTTAAACGAAGCGATGTCGAGCGTCGGGTGCGACTCAAACACTTCCACAATATGCGCTACATGATTTGGGATATATTCCAAATCATCATCGGCAATAAGGCAAACGTCGCCCGAAGCATGACTCATGGCATTATTCCGGTTTCCCGACAAGCCTTTACCCACGGTTGTCACCACTTTCACATCATCGCGCTGCAATACCGGCGGCAATTGCCCTGCAACAAAATCGTCGCTTTGCTGCCACGATACAAGATATGATATGTTGTGCATCGGCGGCATAAGCACATCGGCCACGCCGGCAATGCGGTCGTTATACGTGCAAATTAAAATTTCAAGCGTCATTTATATTCCTCCCCGGAAAATATACAAAGTTAACTATTATTCCTCCAATACCAAGGCTGCACATGAAAATTCATCTTGACGGCAGCAATTGTGCCATCAAACTTGCCACCGCCGATGAAAATTCATCAAGGGTTTGGTGGCGACATTCGGCCAGACGGGCATAAATCTCACCGACAGGCAACCGTGACTCATCGGTTTCGACAAGCAAGCGGTCGGCCGGAGTAATATTCACGGCATCGGGGTTAAACCGTTCCCCGTAAGAAATGAAAAAACCCGCATCGAGCAATCGGCGTGCCACGCGGGCATTACCCCGGAAGCCATGCACTATCCACGGCGTGACAGGTCGCAAGCGTCGCCGCAGCAGGCATAATTCATTGCTCGCCCTCACACAATGCAGCACAAGCGGTTTGCCGACACGCTGCGCCAAGGTTGCGTGCCACTTCACAACCTCGATTTGGCGGTCGATATCACCGCCGCGCAATTTGTCGATACCACACTCCCCTATCATAACCACATTGCCACACGAAGCCAACTCATCAACCCGTTTGAAATCGGCATTTGTTGCTCGTCCGAGTTGCCATGGATGTATGCCCACGGAATACATTTTACCGACCGCCGGCGCATATTCCCACGGATTTACGCAGATAACGGCATCGGCGGCATCAATGCGATGTGTGTGTATATCATTAATCATGGCACCGGATCATACCCGCTGCCACCCCATGGGTGACAACGACAAATGCGTTTTATTGCCAGCCACCCCCCTTTCACGGGGCCGTGCTTGCGCAATGCTTCTATGGCATATTGGCTGCAAGTGGGCGTGAAACGGCACACGGGCGGGAAAAGCGGCGATATGCAGTACCTGTAGAATTGTATGGGGAGCACGAGCACAGCCACTATTGCTTTTCTAATCCACTGCATCATTTCCGGCCTCCTTCACTGCACCGGCAAGTGCCGAAATCTTGCCGAGTATCACTTTCATTGCTTTCTCGATTTTGGCGTAATCGGCAATATTCGAATCCATATACAAGAAAGCAATATCCACACAACACCCATTATCGGCAAGCCCGGGCAACAGCAACGCCCGGTTAAGGCGGTAAGCCTCGCGAATGCGGCGGCGCTGCAATACCCTGCCCACGGCGGTGCGTATCTTTTTCTTCGGCACGGTTATCATAAATCGTGCAACAGCCTGCTTCCCCCCCGGTGTCTCGTGCAACATGACAACGGCTCGCAACGGGTAAGCCACAACACTGCGCCCACCGGCAAAAAGGCCGTTGATGGCAGTGCGGCTGCACAATTTCTCGCATTTATATAACCTGTTGCCTTTCATTCTTTCATATTTTACTTGTCGGTTGCCAAAATTGGGAACCATTTTTCATATCATCAAAAGGCCCACGTTTTTGTGATTTGATTCTACACGCCTTCTGCAAATTAACAAGAAGGGCAGCCCGTCCTTGAACTTCCAAGCACTGCCGCCCTTGTATCATCGTTCCCATAAGTGGGATAAAACGCCTCAGTTACGCCCTTGCACTTTTTTCAAATACAAATCCAGTGCCGCAGTCATCGATGGTGCTTCGGCCGACGGGGCACTCAAATCAAGCCTTAATCCATCGGCCTCGACAGCCTTTGCCGTGGTTTCGCCGAAACAACCTATCTTGATATCTCCCTGATGGAAATCGGGGAAATTTTTCAACAGCGACTTTATGCCGGCAGGGCTGAAGAAGATAAGCATATCATAATCAAACGGCTCGTCTTTGCCGAAATCATTGCTTACCGTGCGGTACATTACAGCCTTGGTATAAGGTATCTTGTTGGCATCGAGAATACTCAAGTTGTCGCGATGCACGTCCGATATCGGGAACAAAAATTTTTCCTTGTTGTGCTTCACAAGGTCTTTGAGTAATTTTTCGTCATCAAGCTTGCCCGATACTCCATAGAAAATTTTGCGTTTGCGATACACTATATACTTTTGCAGGTAATGCGCAATGGTTTCGCTGGTGCAAAAATACTTCATCGTGTCGGGAATGGTGATGCGCATTTCCTCGCACAGGCGGAAGTAGTGATCAATTGCGGTCTTTGCCGTGAATATCACTGCCGTATAATCGGAAATTGAAATCTTCGACTGCCTAAACTCCTTTGAAGTCAATCCCTCAACCTTTATAAAAGGCCTGAAAACTACTTCCACGCCATATTTTTGTGCGATGTCATAGTAGGGGGATTTGTCAGATTCCGGTTTGGGTTGCGAAATCAAAATTTTCTTAATATCCACTTTAGCTGTGTTTTTATGACTGTAAAACTCTACATAAAAATATCGCCCCGGTGAAAGAGAGAATGACGGGTACAATTTCAACGCTGCAAAGGTACAAAATAAAATAGAGCAACGAAACCAAATTGTTGAAAAAAATCCTAAAACCTTTGCAAATAAACACAATACGGCACAAAATATAAATAATCGATGCAATCCACATCATAGGTACGATGGTTCCTGGAGACAACAACATGACGAATGTTACCGGGCACAACAGCAACCCCATGACGGCCTGCGAGGCGTTAAACCCCTCGACAAGCAAGCGAGAATATGCCTTATCGTCAAGGAACGCATAGCCCAGCACACGGTAAAGGGACCACTGAAAAACGTAAAACAGCAAAGCATAACCGGCAAACGCCCAAATAAGGGCCGAAACCGACACTCCGCCGGTGAATTGCGGATATAAATACCCCATTGCAAGATACATGATTAGGCCGCCCATGGCACAAGTGTTGGCAATGAGCGCAAACATGAGATTGGTTTCGCTCACCGTATGGTCGTCAAATGTGTTTTGCCTGCTGCGCACCGAGAACAAATAATTGCCCAAATGGACAAAATACTTATGTCCCTTCTTGAAATTCAGCGTAATCATCAAGAATACCACAAGAATTAATGCTATGGTTCCCGTGTCGTGCAATGGCGACACAGGCCTCTCGGCTGCACTCTTGGCAACTTTATCGGGTACCGACACATATTGCATGACCGGCGAATGGATGAATGCCGTGTCGTAACCGCAACTTCCGGGCAACGAATCGAAATATCCGCCACCGTTTCCTGCCGTTGCCATACCGCCTGCTTGCTCCTCTTCTACCATGATGTCAGTATTTCGATTCCACCTTGTCGTCTTCTTCGATATTTATCGAGGCCAGCACTTCCATCACTCCGCTTGCCGAGTCGGCAACGTGCCACAACCGGCTGTGCGACTGCTTCATGAAATGCTCTGCCACACACTTGCCAAGCATTGCAAGCAGCGGATCGAAAAATCCGTCCACATTGAATATAATTATCGGCTTATGGAACAGCCCCAATTGTTTCCACGTGATTATCTCAAGCAGCTCCTCAAGAGTGCCACAGCCACCCGGCAGGGCCACCACGGCATCGGCTCGCTGCGCCATAGCCTGTTTTCGCGTGTGCATATCGGGGGTGACAACCATCTCGCTCAAGCGGTCGTATTGCCAACCATTGTCAACCATGAACCGCGGAATAATCCCCACGGCCCGTCCGCCTCCGTCAAGCGTTCCGTCGCTCACAGCCCTCATGAGGCCTTCGCGGCCGCCACCGTTAATACAGGCAATTCCGGCAGCCGCAAATTCCCGTCCAAGCCGATATGCAGCATTGGCATATAGCGCATCAGCTCTGCTGCTCGAAGCTGCAAATACACATATTTCTTTGATATTGTCCATTGCGCCTGCAAAGTTACTCAAATAATCCCGAAACAGCCACAAAAAAAGAAGCAACCCCTCGCGCAATGCGGGAAGTTGCCTCTATGTTATTTATTGCATAAACGACAATTTATCAGAAGTGCCAACCTACGCGAAGGGTAGGAGTTACATGGAAACCAAATTCGCCAATTTTAGTAGAATTGCTGCCATCAGTTTCCACCTTGCCGCTACCGCTCTCTACAGTAGAGCTACCACGCTTGATGTTCATCATTTCATAGCCAAGGCCAAGTTCGGCACCCACATAAAGCCCCTTGCAAAGGTAAACGTCAACACCGCTCACAGCATTGATTGCGAAACCCAAACCCGGAGTC
The DNA here is from genome assembly GCA_949289215.1 of uncultured Bacteroidales bacterium. GTDB lineage: Bacteria > Bacteroidota > Bacteroidia > Bacteroidales > Muribaculaceae > Avimuribaculum. The sequence goes on from CASENC010000011.1 coordinate 67,741, forward strand.
TTGTTCTCGGTGCGGCTTTCAGCGTGTTCGTCTTCAGTTACATTCTTTACCGAAGAAGTGCGCAAACCAAGTTCGGCACCTACATACGGAGAAATCCTGTCAAACTTATTGAAGTGGTATTCAAAACCAGGCATTATAGAGAACGTGGTAGTGGTAGTCTTGTTGTAACGCTCGTATTCGGCACTACCGCCGGAAACCATCTCGCTATAATATTCAGTACCCTTTTGGGTGTCAACGCCAAGACCAAGGTTCAAGCGAACTACCCAATTGTCGTTGAGGAACAAGCGAACCTTTGCGCCATATTCGGGCAATTGGAAACCTTCGTTGGTGTTTGCACCATCGAAAGAGTAGTTGATTTCAGTTGCAACACTCATTGCTTCAGGTTTGTAGTTGTTTTCAGCTACGGCACTGGTTGAAATTGTTGCCAACACGGCAACAGCCAAAATAATTTTTTTCATAATTTAATTAATTTAGTTGTTATTTTATTCAAAAACTCTCAACCTCTATTAATCTTAACACAGTGCAAAGGTAGTTATTTTTTATTTCAAAGAGCATTTTTCACCCATTTTAACTATGTATTTTTGCATAATTCTCGACAGCACTCCTGTTCTTCAGACATTTACACCTGCCAAACCTTGGTAATTCCCAATATTCCTTATTATATCTTTCCCCTTTACAAGGTCGCTATTTCTCGCATTCAGGAAACTTATCACAAGGTCGGTATGGCCTTCTGAATACCTTTTTAAACATAAAGTCGGCTTTCGGATTAATATATTTCATAATTCCCTATTTATTATAACATTACAAATATAAAGATACAAAATCAAGCGACATGAAAAAAGTGCCGCAAAAACCAATCTTCTGTCTTGCGGCACTTAATGTATTTTTTAATACTTACACTGTGAGGATTTCTTTCTCCTTCGATGCAAACAAGTCGTCGATTTTCTTCATGTAGCGGTCGTGGGTCTTTTGAAGCTTGTCTTCGGCATCCTTTTCCACATCTTCGGCCATTCCGTCCTTAACCGCTTTCTTAAGCCCGTCGATAGCTTCACGGCGTGCATTGCGCACCGAGATTTTAGCCTGCTCGGCCTCGTTTTTCGACTGTTTCACGAGCGACTTGCGGCGTTCCTCGGTAAGCGGCGGGATAGAAATGCGAATGATTTCCCCGTTGTTCTCGGGCATTATTCCAAGGTCTGAGTCGATAATGGCCTTTTCTATAACCTTGAACATCGATTTCTCCCACGGAGTGATGGTGATGGTACGGGCATCGGGCACAGCCACATTAGCCACGTTGCTTATAGGAGCCAGGCTGCCATAATAATCCACACGAATTCCATCAAGGATCTTCGGATTGGCCTTTCCGGCACGTATGCGCGCAAGCGTCTCTTCAAGATAAGCCACGGCAAGTTCCATCTTCTCCTCGGCGGGATTTAGATAATGATTAACGTCATTCATAACTTTCAATTATATAAAATTTTGATAATAAGCAAATTTACGTCATTCCCTGTCGGGAAACGCTTAATACACCAATGTCCCTATCGGTTCACCGTCAAGCACACGGGCAAGGTTACCCACCGTATCCATGTCAAACACTATGATAGGCAACTTATTCTCCTTGCACAACGTGGTAGCGGTGAGGTCCATCACCTTCAGGCCGCGAGTATATATCTCGTCGTAGCTGATTTCGGTGAATTTGGTAGCAGTGGGATCCTTCTCCGGGTCGGCCGTGTAAATACCGTCCACGCGTGTTCCCTTCAGCATCACATCGGCTTCTACTTCTATGCCGCGCAATGCCGAACCGGTATCGGTGGTGAAAAACGGATTACCCGTGCCGCCGGCTATGATAACCACCTTGCCGCTGCGCATGGCATCGATAGCACGCCACTTGCTGTAATGCTCGCCTATGGGGAACATATTAATCGCCGTGAACACTTGTGCCGGCTGCCCTATGCTTTCAAGAGCCGAACTGAGGGCAAGCGAATTGATTACCGTGGCAAGCATACCCATTTGGTCTCCTTTCACGCGGTCAACACCACGTGCGGCACCGGCAAGGCCGCGAAAAATGTTGCCGCCGCCTATAACGATAGCTATCTCCACGCCGCCTTGTGCGGCTTCTTTTATCTGGCGGGCATAATCGCCCACACGTTGCGGATCGATGCCGTAACCCTGCTTGCCCATGAGCGATTCGCCGCTCAACTTCAGCAATATTCTCTTGTACTTGGTCCTCATGAGATGGTTGTGTTTTATATGAATGTTCCACAAATTTAGCATATTGCCTCAACAGTGCAAAATATATGCGTGGAAAAAAGCCCCCACAAAGCATAAGATCCGCAAAATGGCATAACCAATATCTTTATTACCAATACATAGTAAAAATGCGATTAATCGCCTACCTACCGCCTGAATGCTTAAACGAAAAAGGTCAATACTATTTTGGAGAACTCGGTTTTTTCTTAATTATGGGGAGCTTAGAAACCTTTCCACCCCGGGAAAAACAAGTAGGGGCAGCCCGTTTCACATATTCTATAACTCGCTCATTGGCCTCGTCGATGCGGTCGTTATCAAAAGGCTTCAAATAAGTTTCGGTGACGGCAATGGATGAATGTCCCATTGCTTCGGAAATTATACCTTGGTGTATTTTACAGTAATAAGCCATTGTAGCCCAGGTGTGGCGGGCAGTATATGAGCTTAAATGAGTTGACATATTCTGCGACAGGCGATTAAGGCGGTGGTTAAACTTCCGCAAAGCCCGCTGATATTCTTTATAGGCAGCTTCGGTACCCTCGGGACTGCTTATAAACGGGAATACATACGGAGAATACCAAGCCGTGTTTTTCGAGAGTTTCTTTATAATGTTTTTGGCCTCATGGGTAAGCTTGACGGTGATTGCTCGCCCCGTTTTCCTGCGGCAATATGAAATGAAACCACCCTTTACGTCATCCTTGCGCAAATATGCCAAATCGACAAATGGTATCCCTCTCAATAAAAACATAAGCCTGAAAATAAGCATCTCATAAAACATATCACACCCCGGTTGCAAAGTTTTTTCATTCATAATCAATCCCATTTCCTTGGCCTCAAGGGCACGTTTGCGGCGATTCTCGGTAGTTGTGCACACGTGCGAGAAAAGCCGCGGCGTGAACGATGTTACCACACCATAATCCACGGCACGGTTATAAGTTGCCTTTATCACTTTTATATAAGTAGCAACGGTGTTGCGGCTGCAATTTCTGTCTCGTATGTATATTTCAAACCCTTTGATGACGTTTCCAGATAATTCATCAAACGATAAATCATAACCTTTTCGATAAGTCGAAAAGGCATTAAAAGTGCTTTGGTAAATGTGGGCCGTGCCCCATTGGTTGTTGTTCCTGAATTCATTTACCAACATTCTCATCATAGTAAAAACAGTTATATTCATAATAATCGAATATTCTTTTAGCGTTTTTTTATTTAATCCATGTTTTTTCGTGAAAAAAGAGCCAATAGTTTGTGTATTAACAAAAAAACACCCATACCGGCACACGAATAAGTATGCCGTTACCAGCTAAGTAACGGCACTTTTTTGTACCATTCTACTCATGCAACTCATAGTCCTTTTTAACTTGCCGTTACCGGCAAAATGTCCTTAAAAATGTAATTTGATTTTAAACGAACTCCTAACTTAAACAGTAGGTAACCCAATAATCATTTGCCTCCAAAATGGGCAAGGTATCAATATCAAAAACAACATCATAAAAAAACAACAAGGGGGTAATGCCATTCAACATTACCCCCCTTGCTGCTTGTGTGTGGGTGGTGATGGATTCGAACCACCGAAGGTGAAAACCAGCAGATTTACAGTCTGCCCCATTTGGCCGCTCTGGAAACCACCCTTGCCAAATTGTGGTGCAAAGTTAATTAAAAATTATTGAACAGTGAAATATTTGTCCTGTTTTTTGTTGAGAAATCCCACATTTTTATTGCACATTCGGCACATTCGGCACCTTTGTTGCCAAGACGGCCGCCTGCGCGGTCAAGGGCTTGCTGTTCATTCTCGGTGGTCAGTACACCGAAGATGACCGGTATCTTGGCTTTGGCATTAAGTCGGGTAATACCCTCGGTGACGCTTTGACACACATAATCGTAATGGGATGTTTCCCCACGTATCACGCAGCCCAGTACTATGATTGCCCCATACCCGCCTGCTTTCATGAGAAGTGCGGCGGCATAGGTCAGTTCTACGGTACCGGGAACACGAAACACCTTGATTGCATCATCGGGTACACCGGCCTTGGTAAGCCGCTTGATTGCACCGTCGAGCAGCGCATCGGTTATGTCGCTGTTCCATTCGGCAGCTACTATGGCAAATTTTATGTCGTCTAAATTGATTTTAGGCAACGCTGTTGTATCTTTTTTTGTTGACATATTGATGGTTACTATTTTGATTTTCCATAATCCATGAGACGCGGCGAGCCACGTCTCGGCAAAGAGGCTGCTTCACTTAAACAGCTTTTTCCAAAAAGCCGCTATGTCGAATGTGCTTTTGTTTTCGTCGGAAAGCAGCTTGGCAATTTCTTCGGCTTCGGTTGTGGCTCCCATCTTCTCGGCAAGGGGCAATATCGAGTTCAGCAGTTGTTCGCCGGCGGCGCGTCGATTTGAAAGGTGCAACAATGCCTTGCCAAGGTTAACCGATATGCGCAATTCTTTTTCACCCATCGATGCACTTATGCGCTTCTGGTAACGCAAAGCCTTGGTGTAGAACTTTACTGCATCGCGGTAATTGCCCATTTTAAGGTGTATGTCACCCTCGGCGGTGATGCTATCTACAAGGCTGTTGATGGCATCGGTGACACCTGCCGACACTTTTCCTTGGTACAACTCGGTTGCCACTTGGTAATGTGCAAGCACATTCATTTTCTTCAATTTCGACTTGAACACCTCGGTCGAAGCCTCGACGGCCGACATCAGGGCCGGGGTAAAGCGGTCGCTGTCTTTTTTGGCCAGGCGTTCATACAGCTTTTGTGCCTTGCCGAGTTCTTTTTCGGCTTTTTTGTTTTCCCCCGATTTGTAATGGGCGAATGCAAGCAGGTAAATGGTTGCGGCTACTATCGACAGGTATTCCACTCCCGAACGGTTGTCAACGGCCATCAACGTGTGCAATGCACCTATACCGCTGTCAATCACGGCACCGCAATCATCGGCGGCAGCAAGCAGCCACATCCTCATCACCTGTGCCCAAGCAAGGCGCAAACCGCCATGCACACGCAATTCCTCGGCCATGCCGCCAAGCAATGCCTCTGCACCGTCCTTGTCGCCCGACCGCAACATTTCAACCACCTGCGGCACCCGAGCGTCGAGCAACAGCGCATTTAATTCCACATATGACGCCCCGTTGGCCGATTTACCGGTATTGCCGTATATTTCAGGCAGCAACGTGTCGAGCGGCAAAAGTTTCATGACGCTTGTATATTATTATCGTTTAATAAATTCATCGCCGCCTGCAATTCTTCGGCTTTGATTTTGGCAAAGCCGTCATCGATGCAATTCCGTCCACGGTTGGCGACGACATTAGCTGCAAATTCCATGGCTACGGCCATGATACGCGACATGGTTTCTTCGTCCACATCATCCACACGGTCGTGCAAAATCCCATTGGCATACAGTGCATACACTATACCGCTTGTCAATCCCGACTGCCATCCGAGCGGATTATCGGCAATCGAACCACGGCTCGGGGTGAAGCTGCTTTTTACTCCATTGTGGCGGTAAACGGTAATGCCTGAATTTCCATCGATATACAGGAAATTCCCGCAATAAAATTCAATATGGTTCTTAAATGCCATGTCGGCAGTCTCCCCGGGAAATATATCGGCGAGGTCGCCCTCGGTGGCTATCACTATGTCGGCAATCTCAAGGTTCTCAAGAATACCCGGCATAACCTTGGTAATACGGCAATTTATGCCATGTTGGCACCCAAGCAAATATATAAGTATCGCCTTGCGCTCACGGGCATATTTCACAAGCTCGTAAAACCTGTCGCGCATGGCAACGTCGATGGAATAAAACGACCCGAAAAGTATCACATCGTCCTCGTCGATACGTGGCCAAACCACATCAAAACGGTCATCGGGATAATTATAGAAATTAACCAACTTCTTGTCGCCACCGGCACTCGAATTGAAAATCATCGATGCCGCCGTGCCGCCTTCGGTGAAACGGTCAACCGAACCGGTTCCCACATGATGCTGCCGCAGGAAACCTGTTATAATGTCACCAATGTGGTCGTTGCAACATTCGCTCACCATCTCCACTGGTATCCCCACTTCGCCCACCGATGCCGCAGCATTGGCGATGCGCCCCCCGACAAAGCTGTCAATAGGGCGATCGTCAAGGAAAACGGTGTCGAGTATCGATTCTCCTATAGCTATGGTTTTTCTCATATTTTCTTATCTACCCTTTATGTTCATTTCTCCTCCTTGCGGCTTTTTTGCCCAAGGTAGCCGCCATGGTGCCGCAAAGCATACTGTTCACGTGTGAACCCGGTAGCAAGCATGGTGTTGACTACAAGCACATCGCCCATCACCGTCATCATGGTGGTGGAAGTGGTGGGAGTAAGCCCCAACGGACACACTTCGGGCGCTCCACCCGTGTATAAGCATATGTCGGCCACCCGAGCCAACGGGCTGTCGGTATTGCCTGTGATTACTATAAACTTCAATTGCGGATACAGATTTCGCGCCAAGGTAACAAGCTCCACAATCTCAGACGTCTTACCCGAATTGGAAAGCAGCAGCATCACATCATCGGGTTGCAGAATGCCAAGGTCTCCATGCTGAGCCTCGCTCGGGTGCAGACACACCGCAGGAATACCCGTAGAACAAAACGTTGTGGCGATATTCATCGCAATTTGCCCGGCTTTTCCCATGCCCGAAGTCACAAGTTTGCCACCTTTTTCATGCACCTGTTTCACTATAAGGTTGACAGCTTTTTCATATTGGTCGGTTACAGGTATGTTAAGTATAGCTTTGCTTTCGGCTTCAAGTATCTGCCGCATAGAGTCTTTTATATTCATTTTGGTGCGATTTTACATATATGTTGCAAAGTTATGCAATCTGCACGAAAAATCGAACATCTCGCCATAAATTAATCGTATGCGCCAACCGGGGGCATGAATTTAACATTCATGCCGATACGCCATGTATCATTGAGCAGCCCGGCATCATTTATTTACCATTTCAACTATGCGGCTTGGGGCATCGGGCGACGGATTGAGCCACTCAATTGACGAATCCTTGGCATACCAGCAAATCTGTTTTTTTGCATATACCCGGGTATTCTTCTTTATTCGCTCTACTGCCGTGGTAAAATCCATCAAGCCGTCGAAATAAGCAAACATCTCCTTGAACCCCACCGTGTTGAGCGAATTAAGGTGCCGCAACGGATACACCTTGCGTGCTTCCTGTTCAAGTCCGGCGGCGACCATTGCATCCACACGGCGGTTTATGCGCTCGAAGAGTTCTTCTCGCGGAAGGTTCAACCCTATTTTTACTATGCCGAACGGGCGCTCCTTTACCTGCCCCGTGCGCAATTCGCTGTAAGGCTTTCCAGCCTGGTAACATATTTCGAGTGCATGCAACAGCCGCTTATGGTTGCACCGGTCGGCAATCTTCAGGTATTCAGGATCAAGCAATTCCAATTGTGCCACCACTGCTTCAATACCACAGTTCTCGGCGAGGCATTTCACACGTTCCCGCACCTCGGGGCTTATAGTAGGCATATCGTCAATGCCCCGGCACACGGCATCGACATACATCATCGAGCCGCCGCACATCACTACATACCGCCCTGGCGAACGCTCAAAAAGCCCCGGCAACAATTCCAGAACGTCGTGCTCGAATTGCGCCGCGCTGTAATAGTCGGCAAGCCCCTTTATGCCAACAAAGTGATGAGGCACCTGCCGCATTTCCTCAACGGTGGGAGCAGCCGTGCCGATAGGTATTTCGCGGAATATCTGCCGCGAGTCGGCCGAAATGATTTCCGCGCCCAATTGCCGAGCCACTTCAATTGCCGTTGCCGTTTTTCCCACACCCGTGGGACCCGTGATTACTATAAGCGTACCTTCTTGTTCCATAGCTTTAGGGAGCAAATATAGTAAAGAATTGCCTGATTTTTCGTAAATTTGCCCAAAATAGAAAAATATATATGCTGACAACTGTTATCATACTGGTGGTGACTGTGGCGTTGTTTGTGTGGGGCAAGTTACGTTCCGATGTTGTTGCGCTGTGCGCGCTTGTCGCACTGCTTGTCACACATATTCTCACGCCCGACGAGGCTCTGTCGGGGTTCTCCAATTCGGTAGTCATAATGATGGCCGGGCTTTTTGTCGTGGGAGGTGGCATTGTGCAGACCGGACTTGCCAAAATGCTCGGTTCAAGCCTGCTGAAACTGGCCGGGCGCAGCCAGCTGAAATTATTCCTGCTGATAATGCTTGCCACCGCCGGAATCGGGGCATTTGTGAGCAATACCGGCACCGTGGCATTGATGCTGCCTATAGTGGTGAGCATGGCTGCAAGTGCGGGAGGCAGCCCGCGACGGCTGCTTATGCCTATGGCATTTGCAAGCAGCATGGGCGGAATGATGACATTGATTGGTACACCGCCAAACCTTGTAATACAAAACGCACTGACGAGCGAAGGATTTGAACCGTTGACATTCTTCTCGTTCCTGCCTGTGGGATTGGTGTGCCTTGCCGTGGGCATAATTGCCCTGTTGCCGCTCACCAAATGGTACCTTTCGGGCAAACACGAAAGCGAAGAAGAAACATCATCGGGCAAATCGCTCGGACAATTGGTAAAGGAATATGGCTTGTCCGACAATTTGTTCAGGTTGCGTGTGCCGTCAGGTTCGGCAACTGTAGGGAAAACCATTTCAGGACTTGACGTGTATCGCCGCTACGGGTTAAATGTGCTTGAAGTGAGACGTGGCAACACTTCACAACATCGTTTCTTAAAAACGGTGACACAAGAACTTGCCTCTCCTGATACTGTATTGAGCATCGGCGATGTGCTATACATCTCGGGCGATGCCATGCAAGTAACACAGTTTGCCCGGGAATGTTCGCTCGAAATGATGGACGGACACACCACCGAAGAAACATCAGAGCCATCAAACCGCAAACTCGATTTTTATGACATAGGTATTGCCGAGATTGTGATAACGCCTAATTCAGGGATAATAAACCAACCGGTAAGAGATGTAGGATTTCGCGACAATTATAACCTGAACGTGCTGGGAATACGCCGCAAGAAGGAGTATATCTTGCATGACATCGGGCGTACCCATATCCATAACGGTGATGTACTGCTGGTGCAGGGAAGGTGGCAAGATATCGGCAGGCTTGACCGCGGAGGTTCCGACTGGGTGGTACTCGGGCAGCCGCTTGAAGAGGCAGCCAAAGTCACTCTCGACTATAAAGCACCTGTTGCAGCAGCCATAATGGTGGCTATGGTGGTGATGATGGTGTTTGACTTCATACCTGTGGCTCCTGTAACGGCTGTGATAATAGCCGGCATATTGATGGTGCTTACCGGCTGCCTGCGAAATGTTGACGCTGCATATAAAACCATTAATTGGGAGACAATTGTGCTGTTTGCCGCCATGTTGCCAATGTCGCTCGCACTTGAAAAGACAGGAGCTTCGGAATACATTTCAAACACACTTGTGAGCAGCCTGGGTGCTTATGGTCCCATAGCCCTAATGGCCGGCGTTTACTTCACCACATCGCTAATGACCATGTTCATAAGCAACACAGTTACCGCCGTGCTGATGGCTCCGATTGCATTGCACAGTGCTGTGCAAATAGGCGTAAGCCCGGTTCCGTTCATGTTTGCAGTGACCGTGGCCGCAAGTATGTGCTTTGCCTCGCCATTCTCCACGCCACCCAATGCATTGGTGATGCGTGCCGGACAATACACTTTCATGGATTATGTGAAAGTGGGTCTTCCGTTACAGGTGGCCATGGGTGTGGTGATGGTATTTGTGCTTCCGTTGATTTTCCCATTTTGAAAAAACATGATAAAACGACTTAACATATTGCGCATAGCACTATCGGTGGCTTTCGTGATATTCCTCACCGGTGCACTGCTTTATCATACACCGGAAGAAACGACCTTGCTCGACTGGACGTGCCGGTTACAACTGTTGCCTGCCCTGCTGTCGTTATCGGCCGGAGTTTGTCTGTTTTGGCTTGTGGTAACATTACTTGTCGGGCGCGCCTACTGTTCCACGGTATGCCCGCTCGGAGTGGTACAAGACGTATTCGGGCGCATAGGCAAAATGATGCGCCGCAACCGTGACGGAAGCCTGCGCCTGTATCATTATTCGCGTGCCGAAAACCGGCTGCGATATGTTGTGCTTGGCGTTGTCGTATTGTGTGTGATGGCAGGGCAAATGTTCCTGCCCGAAATAATCGACCCATATTATGTGTATGCCAATTTGGTAAATCACATAACCGCATCGGTCTCGCCGGCATTGCTGGGCGAAGTAATCATACCGGGAGTGCTTGGATTGGCCATCTCGGCTGTAACGCTTATAGCAGTTGCCGCTCTTGCGTTCAAGAACGGACGCACATTCTGCAACACTATTTGCCCGGTGGGGTCGGCACTCAGCGTGGCAAGCCGCATATCGCTGTTCCAGCTTGAAATAGACCCCGATGTGTGCACCAATTGCGGACGATGCGAACAGGAATGTAAGGCTTCGTGCATCGATGCCAAAGCCCACTCCATCGACTACAGCCGCTGCGTGCTGTGCATGAATTGCACTGCTGTCTGCAACGACCGCGCAATACGCTTCACAGCCAACCGCAAGCGACTTTCAACTCCGCTCATGCAACAAATCGACGGCAAAGTACCGCAAATGACAATCGACCGCCCACGGCAGGCTGTGGAAACCTCATCGAAATCATCAATACCCGACAAGGAGAACCATTAACGGCGGCCGCACAGCACCACAATCCCCACTGCAACAAAAATAAGAACAATCCCGGCAGCAATGGGCAATGTGAACTGCTCGTCGAAAAGTATTATGCACATCACCACCGACGTGGCCGGTTCCATTGCGCTCAATATCGATTCAAGCGTTGACCCCACAATTTTTACGGCATATACCACAAGCACATTGGCAACAACGGTGGCAACCAGTGCAAGACCGGTGAAATTGAGTAACGTGGCCGTATCGGTGACCATCACAAGTTCGCCTTTCAGTGCCGCCACGGCAATAAAAAATGCAGCCGTGAATACAAGTATCCAAAATGTGAGATACAACGAATCGTAATTGCGGGCACGCCCTTTTCCCACGCCGACAAGGTAAGAAGCATATCCTATGCCCGACAGTACCACTATCAACACCCCTTCAATGCGATTGGCTCCGGGGAGAAATGCTGCATCGCCACCAAGCGCCCCCAGGCAATAAATTCCGGCAATGGCTGCAACTATTGCCACAGCCGACGATAACCTTATGCGCTCATGGAAAAACAACAACATTATCAGGACCACAAACACCGGGTATGAAAAATGTATCACTCCGGCCACACCGCCCGACATATATTCGTATCCCATCATCAGGCAACCGCCCGACACACAATAGTAAAATGCAAGCAGCACCATCTCGGGCACCTCTCGCATAGGCAAACCCAACTTCACGCGCCTGAATTTAAGCAATATGCCTAATGCAATGGCAGCAAGAGTGAAACGATAAGCGAGTATGCACATAGGCGACAGGCCTAATGCCAACGCAGGCTTGCTAAACACAGGAATAAAACCGAAGCATATGGCTCCGAGCAGCCCGGCAACCACACCAATACTGCCGAGCTGCCGAGCCGACTTAATCGCTCTTTCCATTCTTTTCCGGATTATAGAATCTCGGGTATTCTGAAAATTGAGAAATTGACACTGCCGTATGCCCGGTGCTGTTCAAAATATGGCAATCCCGAAAAATCATTATTGCGCGAATGTTCCATTATGAATATGGTTCCCGGCTTTATCATTGCCGATGACAACACTAACCGGGGAACTTCGGGAAGACGAGGCAAGTCATATGGAGGGTCGGCAAAGATTATATCGTATTGCAGCCGGCAAGTCTCGATAAATTTAAACACGTCACCACGCACCGGTTGCACCTCCTCGGCCTGCAATTGTTGCTTGACTTGGTCGATAAAGCGATATTGGGTGGCGGCTTTTTCCACACTTGTCACCAGCCTGCACCCACGTGAGGCAAACTCGAAACTCACTGCTCCGGTACCGGCAAACAAGTCGAGTGCCGCCGCACCGTCGAGGTCGATAAGATTTTCAATTACATTAAAAATATTTTCACGCGCAAAATCGGTGGTAGGACGAGCGGTTATGTTGCGCGGCACGTCAAATCGCCGCCGCCCGTATTTCCCTCTTATTATTCTCATATCGCCAATGCAATTAGATTAAACGGAGCCTTGGCTGCGTCAGACGCAATACGCATGGCAGCCGAAGGCATCATCACCGGAACCACATAAGTCACATATTCGCGCAAGCGCGGTATTACGGTAGCACGCACCTGCCGGTCTCCGGTAATTTGTATTTCATCACTGTAAACATCGAAACCCATATTGTTCCATATCGCAAGGATATAAAAAATCACATCATCGGACGAGCGGCACACAAATGTATTGGCCATCTGCAGCCTTCCTTGCCTGAATGTACACACATCTATCACATTGCCGCCGTCGCGTATATACACGGCCTCCTTGTTGATTGTCGAAATATTGGTTTGCCCGCGGAAGTAAGAACACAGCACTTCAAGGTGCAGTCTCACAGGTACATTGCTAAATGTACGCATCAAGAACCTGTAAACGCCGCGCGGAAGCATAAAAGCCACATCGGTGCGGCAATTATACCCACGAGAAACCACAAAGTCACCATCGGCATCGGGAAAGGCCACATCAAATGCCCTGCGCGCCTCTTCGTCGGTACCATATCCCGGTGGAAGAAATATGAATTTGCGGGAATCTACACACACATTCACTCGCTTGAAGTCGCTAAGCAGCACCGGATTGTCGTAAATTGCATTCTCCAATGCTCGCAAGTATTCTTCAGGCGAAGAATATTTGGGAAGACCTATACGGCGGCACACAAGCGAATCGGCAACTTTGTCGTTGTGCAACATAATGGATATGCTGCCTTCATCGATAAACAACGACAACGTCCACAAATGCGTTTTATCGATTTTTATATCACCGGTTGTATCAGACAGGCTGCTCATTTTTCTTGTTTCCCTTCTGCTGGCTTTTTACGAGAAAAAAGCGACTCACGCGCGTGCAACTTGTTAAATTTAAATGGCATAACCGATAATATGGCCGAAATAAGCGACAATATCAGTGTGGCATAACCTATGTAAAAACCTGCACCAAGCGATTCGATTTTGAAAAACTCGGGTTGCTGTATCATTACAAGGTCTTTGGCATCGGCATAGAAACACAAGCCGAAACAAATGACAGCAGCCACACCAATGCCCCAAAAACGATTTTTCATGCAATTGAGGCTGATTGCAACAAATGCCACAATGAAAGGCAGTAACGAAAACAATTGTTTTGTAAGTTCCACGCCCGAAGTGATGGTGTGTGCCGTATAATCAAATCCCGTCTGCCCACCCATAAGCGACACGTCAAACAGTGGCAAAAATGTATAAACTATTATGTATATGATAAGCAATATGTTGGTTATCGGCTTCATTATATGAATTATTTATTTGTGGAGCGAAATGTTTGTTTTATTTTGCGAATTTACAAATTCCACCTTGTTTCTAAAAACAAAACGGCTCACTTTGTATGTGGCATGAAAAATTTTTTAATCTCGGCTCCATATTATTTGCACTATTTTACCAAATTTCAATATTTTTTATCGGGCAAACCTGTACTTTTGGGATCAGCGGATTTTCCCGGTTGGTGGAACGGGGATTTCAGGAATATAGCTTTGCAAGCCTGAACATGAAGAAGCTTATGTCACCCACGCCCCTGAAGTGTGTGCGGAGAGCCTTGATTTTAGCGTTGAACGATTCTGCCGAGG
>CASENC010000012.1 GCA_949289215.1 uncultured Bacteroidales bacterium
CCGAGAAAATGTGTACCTTTGCTCATCGTTATTATAGTTTTGTGGTAGAAACAAAGGTAACGAAAAGGGCAGACTTCCAAGCGAGGAAGCCTGCCCTAATTTTTATTGGACATAAAAAGTTTTACCGGACACCAATAAAAATAAATTGCAAGGAGATGGCCGACAGTTATAAATATTATGCTTTCATAAGCTATAATTCACACGATACCAAGTGGGGCAAACGATTACAGCGGAAACTGGAAAATTACAGTATGCCTGCAACGCTGTGCAGCGAGCATGGGTGGCAGCGCAAGCCCATGAAGCCGGTGTTCTTTGCTCCGACCGATATACAGCCTGGTGGATTGACAGCCGAGTTGCAGGAGCGGTTAAGAGCCTCCCGGCACTTGATTGTGGTATGTTCGCCTAATTCGGCCCGGTCGAAGTGGGTAGGACAGGAGATTACATTCTTCCACAGCCTTGGGCGTGCCGATAATATTCATTTTTTCATTATCGACGGTATCCCGCATAGCGGTGATGCGGCAACCGAATGTTTTAATCCGGTGATTGACGAATTGGGGTTGCCCGAAATACTTGGTGCCAATATCCACGAGAAGGTGTTCCGTTGGTCGTGGCTGAACCGTGAGCGGGCATATGTGCAACTTGTCACCAAATTGCTCGGTGTGGAATTCGATGCGGTGTGGCAACGTCACAAGCGTATGCTCATTGGGCGCGTCGTCGCCTGGGTGGCCGCAGCGATTGCGGTAGTGGCCGCCTTAATTTCGGTGTGGGCGGTTAACAGGCCTGTAGATGTAGGTGTGGTGTTGGACGAAGCATCGGCAAGCAATCCCAATCTTCCTCCATTGCATGATGCGGTCATAACATTGACACTTGACAATGAAACCAAGTCGGACACTATTGCCAACGTTAACGGTATTGCCGAATTTATGAATGTGCCGCACCGATTTATCGGTAAAGATGTGCACTTGTCGATAACCTGTCCCGACTTCATTCCCATTGACACTACCGTGGCACTGGACACCGAAATGAAATTCGGCATATATCGCGACGCTCGTGTGTATGGCGACATTCGCTTCAGATTGTGGAACCCGGATACCGAACAGACTGTAAGCGGCTGCAAAGTGGCAATAGATGGTTATACTGCGATATCAGATGCAGATGGCCGGGTTTCATTCTCGATACCTCTTGTGAAACAAAAAACATCATATACCGTGACTGCGTCTTCTCCATTGCTTGATAGCACAATCTATGCACCATGCGGAGCCGACGATGTGTTGCTTGTCGCCAAATGACATGGTGATGGTTAATAGTGGTAGCGGCCTTTGTTGCGCGTGATTTTGCTGTATTGGATGGCATGGCGCGGACATCGATGTATGCAACCCAGGCACATGGCACAGTTTCCGTGCCACCGGGGCAATCCATCGTCGGCAAGTGAGATGTTGTGCATGGGGCAGACTGCAACGCACGCTCCACATGAATTGCATTGCGAGCGGTCGGCTGCAAATTTGCTGTCGCTCATCAAGTGTTTTATGAAAAACGGGCGTATCACACGCGACTTAACCCACTTGTACTGCCCGGTAACCACATCGGTGGTCTGCTTGCGGGCGGCTATCATTTCGGCAATCCTTGCCACACGCGCAACGGCTCGTTCTTTTTTGCCTTGTGCAAGCGCAGGCGGGTCGGTATCAAATCCGGGCAGCAATATGTAATTATTAGGCATTTGCACCGAAAACGCGGCGACGCAGTCGATATATCCGAGAGCATCGGCAAATATATCGGCCGTTAGCCCCACATCGTCGCCGCAAGTTGTTACCATATAGCAATACGTCAAGCTTTTTTCATATCCGTCGATAT
The DNA here is from genome assembly GCA_949289215.1 of uncultured Bacteroidales bacterium. Classification (GTDB taxonomy): domain Bacteria; phylum Bacteroidota; class Bacteroidia; order Bacteroidales; family Muribaculaceae; genus Avimuribaculum. The sequence continues at coordinate 1,852 of CASENC010000012.1, forward strand.
GCCATCGGCTTATAAAGTCGAGCACCACCGGCGGCGGTCCCCACGAATATGTGGGGAACACCCACCCTATGCTCTCGCCCCGAGACAAGGCGTGCCTGAAATCACCTTTGACAATGCAATCGGCAATATCCATAAGGCGGTCTCCGAGCCGCTTGGCAAGTTCTTCGGCCACCCATCGGCTGTTTCCTGTTCCCGAGAACCAGTATATCATGGGCCGACAGTTATTTATGGAGTTTTATAAGTGTTGCGCCGAAACCATATTCGCGGAAGCTGGCATCTTGTGCTTCGCACCGGGGATAGCGGCGTTTAAGCTCGTCGAGCAATGCCTTGCGCAACACACCTTCGCCTTTGCCGTGGATAAACACCACTCGTGCCCCCGGGCGGCCTATATTGGCATCCATCACTTCGCGAAACTTGTCGAGTTGCACTTCAAGCATATCACGGTTTGACAATCCCGCGGTGGAATCGAGCAATTCATTTATATGCAAGTCACATTCTATTATGCCGTTTTTTTCTTTTTCATGCTTTTGGACCGGTTTGCGAGCGGGGCGGTCGGCACGGCGTTTCTCCTGCATGGCGCGTTCGAGGTCGGCACTGTCAATCACAGTCATTCGTGCAGGCACGTCGTTGCGCACAATATCGAGTGCTATCACAGGTGTGTCGAAATATTCATTGTCGTGGAAACAATGCAGCTTGTAGAATTTGGTGGTATCAAGGCGGTGTTCCACAAGTGCCGGGTTTTTCAACTTGAAAGTTTTCCCGTCCTTGAACGCCACATATTGCACGGCAATGCGCGACATCGACGTGAGCCTTGCCGCATCAAATTCTTCGAGCAGCACCTGTATGTTTGGCTCCACGATGCCGTGGCTCCACACGGTCCATTCACCGTCGGCGTCGCCGCGGGTCATATAGGTATAATATAGGAAATAGTTGCTGTCGTTGACAAGGTAGGCATAGAACGTGGTAGTGTTCAAGTGCTTTATTTCTTTAGGCTCGTAGGCGAGCGTCAGGTTCAGTTTCTCTCCGCCTTCGGTTTCTTCCACCACCGGGGCTTTTGGGGCCGGTTTGGGCTCTTCTTTGCTCGGAGCCGGTACCACCGGGCGGTCGTATGCCGTCTTTTTAGCCTTGGCCTCGTCAACTACCACACACTCGCGCAGCATCACCGGCTGTTCAAACCCGTCTTCATCTTCCACATAAGCCATATTTCCCTCTATGCGAGAAATGCGCCCTCCGCCTGTTGAATTAAGGAAGCGCACTATATCGTTAACCTTTGCCATATTCCATTAAAATTTATCCATTACAAAGTTATAAAATTCCCATCATATTGTGGCTTATTTGCAGAGCTTTAAATATGATAATATTGGAGTTAAAAAATATTTGATGTGCTTTGGATTTAAAAGTATATTGTGCTATTTTTGCCAACGTTACACATGCAGGCTCAAAGAGTTGGGCAGCCGACAGTGTATTGTAAATATTAAGGTGTTATTGAAATTATCTTCAACTGACAAATTCTCGCAAAATTTGAACTACAAGAAGGTGATTGGCAATAGCATCCACACCTGTTTGTTTATAATTGCTCTTGTGTGAGTTATAACATTTTAGGTGTGGAGCTGTTGTTTTTATCTATTGTAGTGGGCAATTGCGAGAAGCCTGTCAGTTTAGATAAAAATATACAGTCTCCACACCTTTTCTGTAATTATAAACCGTTCTGTTTGGAGATTGAAGGACATAAAATTAATATTCTATGTTAAAAAAATGTGTTTCTGTTGCACTTGCAATCTTGATGATGAATTTGAGTGCGTTTGCTTCTTCTACGTTGGAAAGGGGGAAGGCAATGTCGGTGAGGATAACCTCTCAGATATCGAGCAATGACGTTGGTTCACCTTCGGCTATTGTTGACAATGATGTAAAAGACCGAGATGGCAGGGTGCTGATTAAACGTGGCACCCCCGTGATGTTAAAAGTGGAGAATAAAAAGGCACGTGGATGTGGAAGGGCCGGATACGTAACGGTAAAATGTGTATCAACTTTGGCAGTGGATGGGCAAAATATAATACTTGAAGGCAGTGTAAGCGAGAGTGGTGAAGATAAAAAAGGTCTCGCCATCGGCTTGGGTGTTGGCTTAGGTTGCACGTTCCTGCCCGGCGTTGGGTTGGCATTCCTTGCTATCAAAGGTGGTAAGGCTATTATTGAGAGTAATACTGTAATTCCTACTGTTTTCGGGTCAGTCCGAAAACCCGGTTGGGGTTCATGCTCGTATCTTGTAAAAGACGTATCTTTGTGGCATGAAACAATGGCAAGTATTACGAACAGTATTTCCGGAAGTAATTACGGAGAATTTCGAGTTTACCGATTATGTTGA
>CASENC010000013.1 GCA_949289215.1 uncultured Bacteroidales bacterium
AAAGCAAATCACAACGCGCTAAATGCATACAATGCACCTGCTGCAGGTGTATCACCCAATACAAAAATACAAATTTGAAAGCAAATCACAACTCAACCACGACACTCGCCAACTACTTGGAGGGTGTATCACCCAATACAAAAATACAAATTTGAAAGCAAATCACAACACACTTTTTGATTTGCATTATGCAAACTGGGGTGTATCACCCAATACAAAAATACAAATTTGAAAGCAAATCACAACACCATATTGCTGACTAGGCATCAAACCCATGGTGTATCACCCAATACAAAAATACAAATTTGAAAGCAAATCACAACGTAGGTAATTTATTTACATCTGCCGCGCTGGGTGTATCACCCAATACAAAAATACAAATTTGAAAGCAAATCACAACAAGATTTGTTTATGGGACTTCTCCCAAATCGGTGTATCACCCAATACAAAAATACAAATTTGAAAGCAAATCACAACGTGTTTTATATGAGACTGTTTTGAATTTGGCATGAGGCAAATATAAATGCCGAACAGAAGCGAACTTTTGTCAAATATTGTCATTAAATTTGCTTATTTATTGTCGGGTCATGTCATGATTTGCGTAAAACAATGAGCCTGACTAAATTTGCAAATAATAAATCATTATACGATGGCATCGAAACTTTGGGAAAAAAATGTGCAAGTTGACCACGATGTAGAACGTTACACCGTGGGGCGCGACCGGGAGATGGATTTATACCTGGCTCCATATGATGTGCTTGGCTCAATGGCACACATCACTATGCTGCAAAGCATAGGACTGCTGACAGCCGAAGAGCTCGACACGCTGACAGCCGAATTGCGTAACATATACGATGAAATAGAACACGGCCGCTTCACCATAGAAGAGGGCGTGGAAGATGTGCACTCGCAAGTGGAACTGATGTTGACACGCCGCCTTGGCGACATGGGCAAAAAAATACATTCGGGACGTTCGCGCAACGACCAGGTGCTGGTTGACTTGCGCCTGTTCATACGCAGCAAAATCGAAGAGGTGGTGGTTGCCATGACGAGGCTTTTCAAGACGTTGCAAGCACAATCCGAGCGCTACAGCCAGGTGCTTATGCCGGGTTACACACATTTGCAGGTGGCCATGCCTTCTTCGTTCGGGCTGTGGTTCGGGGCTTATGCCGAGTCGCTTGCCGACGACCTCACTGTGATGCGTGCCGCATATGACATCGCCAACCGCAATCCGCTCGGCTCAGCCGCCGGTTACGGTTCGTCGTTCCCCCTCGACAGGGAAATGACCACACGCCTGCTGGGGTTTGCATCGCCCGACTATAATGTGGTATATGCACAGATGGGGCGCGGCAAGACCGAGCGCATTGTCGCACAAGCCATAGCCGGTGTTGCGGCTACAATCTCCAAGCTTGCTTTCGATGCCTGCCTGTTCAATTCGCAAAACTTCGGCTTCCTACGCCTTGCCGACAAATTTACCACAGGGTCGTCGATTATGCCGCACAAGAAGAATCCCGACGTGTTTGAACTCACCCGGGCCAAATGCAACCGTCTGCAAGCATTGCCGGGAGAAATCACACTGATAACCAACAATCTTCCATCGGGATACTTCAGGGATTTACAACTCATAAAAGAAAGTTTCCTGCCCGCATTTGATGAAATAATCGACATACTTGCCATGGTGGATGCAATGATAGGACAAATAACGGTGAATGAAAACATACTTGACGACAACCGTTACGACCTGATGTTCTCGGTTGAAGAAGTAAACCGCCTCACACAAGGCGGGATGCCTTTCCGCGATGCTTACAAAAAGGTGGGGCTCGACATCGAGGCCGGACAGTTCAAACCGGTGAAACAGGTGGCACACACCCACATCGGGTCGATAGGCAACTTGTGCAACCGCGAAATAGAGACTCTTTACCGATGCGAACTCGACCGGTTCGACTTCGACACATACCACAACGCTTTCGATAAATTACTTGGGAGAAAACAATGAACTGCAAACCTGTATATACGGCAAATCCCGACCGCTATGCCGAGGGGGTGATGAATTACCGCCGGTGCGGCACATCGGGCATACGCCTGCCAGAAATCTCACTTGGGTTCTGGTGGCACTATGGTGAAATAAATGTATATGGCGAGGCACGCGAAAAGGTTTTGTATGCCTTCGACCACGGCATCACCTGCTTCGACCTTGCCAATAATTACGGGCCTCCATATGGTTCGGCCGAAGAAACATTCGGGAAAATATACGGTGAGAATTTACGCAGCCACCGCCACGAGATGATTGTAACCACCAAGGCCGGATATGATATGTGGCCAGGACCTTACGGCATAGGTTCGTCGCGCAAAATGTTGATGACAAGCATCGACGAGTCGCTGCACCGCATGGGGCTTGATTACGTTGACATATTTTATTCCCACCGTTACGACGGCTTCACTCCCATCGAGGAAACAATGCAGGCTCTCGTTGACATAGTGCGCAGCGGCAAGGCTCTGTATGTGGGCCTGTCGAACTACCCTGCCGACAAATTGGCCGAAGCCGCCGAATATCTGTCGGCTCGCGATGTACACCCGCTTATTTACCAGGGGAAATACAATATGCTCGTGCGCGACATCGAGGAGAAACACATCGACCTGCTCGCCAAGTCTGGCATAGGCCTGACGGCATTTTCCCCGCTTGCCGAAGGGCTGCTTACCGACAAATACATTGGCGGCAACTGCCCCGACGGTTCCCGTGCCGCACTCGGCCACCACTTGAAGCCGAGTGCAATCACACCGCAGTTGCTTGCCCGTATAAAAGCATTAAACTGCGTGGCGGCACAACGCGGGCAATCTCTTGCACAAATGGCAGTGGCATGGTTGCTGTCGCAACAACACATGACCTCGGTAATAGTAGGGCCCCGCACGGTAGAACAGCTTGCCGACAACCTGCAATCCCTGCACGACACCTGTTTCTCGGAAGACGAAATAATTGAAATAGACCGAATTCTTTCAATGCAATGATGCGAATATTTCTTATAACAATTCTCGCAACAATGGCTGCCATACAAATCAGTTGCAAGCAGACCAATGACGACCGCATACCGGCCTATCCCGTGCGCATGGAATTCAATACACAGGTGTGGGAATTATACGGAGTGCATACATATGGCGAGCATCGAATCTTCGACCGCAGCCGCGGCCTTCCGCCGGGATATTACAATTACGATGGCGATGCCCTCACCGGATGGGGCGGCGTGCTGCTTGTCTCGGGATATGATTTCGAGTCGGGCGATTACAATATGCCCATGGCATACGACCTTGCCTGCCCCGTCGAAGCCGACCGCAAGAAATTACTGTCGTTCGACAACGAGAAATTAGACGCATATTGCCCCAATTGCGGGTCGCGCTATGATGTGTGCGAGGGTGCCGGCACTCCCACGGCAGGCCCGGCAGCCCAAAGCAATTACAGCCTGCGCCGCTACAATGTCACGGCAATGTCGTCAGGCGGATATATTGTCACAAATTGATACAATTAAATTTCTCCGGTAGCATCTGCCGCAATTTGGCACATGGTGATTTTAATTTTGCATTATAATTGTTTTAATTATGAAAATTATAGACGGACATAATGTGAAAATATTCACCGACAACATTGAAGCCGGTGCAATCGAGCAAATAAATCAATTACTTGCAATCGACGTATTTGGCAACTGCAAAATACGCATCATGCCCGATGTGCACGCCGGTGCCGGATGTGTGATAGGTTTTACGGGTGACCTTGGCGACAAGGTAATCCCAAACATCGTGGGCGTTGACATCGGGTGTGGGATATTGGTAAGACCCTTCCGTTTTGTCGGTGACATCGACTTCCACGCGCTTAATGAATTTATTGTCGCCAATATCCCTTCGGGCAGGAATGTGCGTGAAGGTGAGACATTGCTGCCACAACCATACATCGAGCGATACCAGGCTGCCAAGCAATTGGCTATGCAATTGCGGTGTTACCGGGAATTGAAAGACCAGAAACGCCTTTACAAGGCCATAGGCACACTTGGCGGCGGCAACCATTATATCGAAATTGACCGCGACGACCGGGGGCGGGGCTACATAGCCGTCCACACCGGCAGCCGCAACTTGGGCAAACAGGTGGCCGAAATATACCAACGATTGGCTGTAAAACTGCAATCGGGGTGGGGCGAAATAATGGCCGAGCAAAACGCAATGATCAAAGCCTACAAAGAGGCCGGCCGCAAAGCCGAGTTGCAAGATGCCATAAGACAACTGCACAATTCGTTTAAGATGCGCAAACCGCCCATCGCCCCCGACCTTTGTTACCTATGGGGCGATGCACGCGAGGATTACCTGTACGATATGCGCCTGTGCCAGCAGTGGGCACGCATCAACCGCAGCATAATTGTTGACCTCATCAGCGAATACCTTTTACGGCAAGGCAGCATAGAAATTCCTGCCGGTGGCACCGAATACACACAATTCGAGAGCGTGCACAATTACATAGGCGACGACAACATAATCCGCAAGGGAGCTATTTCGGCCCGTGCAGGAGAACGGTGCATCATACCATTGAATATGCGAGATGGCGCACTTATCTGCGTAGGCCGTGGAAACGAAGACTGGAACTACTCGGCTCCGCACGGTGCCGGACGCATATTAAGCCGCGGTGAAGCATTCCGCCAAATCAATATGGACGATTTCAAGCATTCGATGGAAGGCATATACAGCGAAACAGTTACCGAAGATACTCTTGACGAGTCGCCGATGGTATATAAGCCAAAAGACGAAATCATTGCCAACATAAAGGACACGGTTGAAATCATCAACATCGTGAAACCTGTGTTCAACTTCAAGGCTGCAATGTAAAATACCATCAACCTGCCAGCCTGCAGGGGGGGTGAAATGCAAATTCAAAGGGGGCGGCAAAGCCGTCCAATCTGCAGTAACCGGCGGCGCAGCGACCGCCGAGGGTGGGTTGCAAGCCATCGGTTAGACTAAGCATCAACAAGCCTGGCCTCAAAGAGGTCGAACACATTGAACCGTATAATACATTCGATCTCTTTGAGGACGTTCCCAATATGGTGGTTTCTATTCCGATGGTTCGGCTTCGCCTCACACACCTTCATTTACATATTATGTTACTTCACCAACCGGGCTGTGAGGCGGCTGCGCGACATAAGCCATGTGACAGCCGTGCTTATGGCAAATGTGGTAACGGCTATACAAATTATACGCAACCAATAAGGCAGCACGGTAATGTCATACAAGTCGTAATTTGCAAATATGAACACAAAGTGGCACAAGTATATGCCGAATGTGAGCGAAGCAAGCTTTGACAGCCATCGGCGCGGGCGCAGCCCTATCTTTTGCACTATTACGAAAACCGGCAACGTCATCATAAACACGTTGATACCAGTAAAATACCACACTATTTCAAGGTAGGCATAATTGCCCGGGAAATGCTCTTGCGTGAGTATATATCCGCCTGTAGTTATGGCATACCCCACAAGGAACATCGGCACCATTATTGCCAATGTCTTGTTCCAACTCCATTGCAACGGATAGGTTTTCAGATAATAGGCCAATATAAGGTAACCTATGAAACCCGAGAAATAGTAGAAAGTGCCGTAAATGTTCCAGTCACACATACCTAGCAGTTCCATATTCCCGAAATTGCCTTGGTAGCCAAGCACCGGCGCAAGCATTTTCACATATGGCAGCAGCAGCGACACGCCCCACACGCCCAGCACCACTTTCAGCTCATGGCGCGAAGCCTGCACAAGCCAGCAATTGAGTATGGGCATGAGCAAATAAAGCCCTATGAGCATATACAGGTACCACAACGGAGTGGTGTCGAAATTAAAATTGAATATAAACGTGTATAACCGCTGCACAAGCGTGGTTCCATTATAACTGTCAACAGCGATTTGCGGATTATGTGTTGCCGGATTGACAAAATTGAAATACAAGTACATAAGCACCGGCAGCACCAGCGACCAAAAAACAAGCGGAGGCAACACGCGCCCCACGCGCTTGCGGTAAAACGAGACAAGGTTATAGCCGGGTGCAACAGGCAACAGCAATACGCCTGTCATCATCACAAACAGCGGGACACTGGCTCGCACAAGGCTGCCAAATGACACACCTGTAAGAAACGATGCACGGTCGGCATCGAATTGCGCCACAAATGCATCGCAACTGTGGGAAAACACTACAAGGAAACACGCCAATACGCGCAACAGGTCGATCCACCCTATTTTTTCTTGTCTTTCGATATTCATAATGTGATATAAGTAATGTTAAGATATTAACTATTGCAAAAGTACAACCTGAACGCCCAACTCTCCAATACAAAAACGCCAAAAAATGCAACAATTGCTGCACCACCGAAACAAATCGGCTCCCCCTATCGCAACTCCGAAACAATCTCTAAAATCAAGCACAAAAAAACAATGGAGAGAACCTCACGGTCCCCTCCACTGCCATTATTAAGGACTTCTATTAAACTATATATTCTCCATTGTACCTATATAGTCGTAATTTAATCCTCCATATCCGGTTTAACTCATTGCTTTCGTAATCAGTTAGCCTTATTTACGGTTACTGTAGCTGTTTCAGCCCAAGTGGCTATACCGGCAACCTTGACGGTTACGTTAACAGATACAGTTGCAGGATATGTTCCATTCCAACCCGAACCGTTGAATGTGAATATACCATCTTCATCAATCGAGGCCGTACCACCGTAATTGTCTTCGATAGAGAATGTGTAAGTTACATCCGCATCTTGAACGCCATATTTGTTAGCAGCTACAACAGCGCCGTCTTTAACAATCTCAACACCGCGTTCGGTATCTTTGATGCTGATTGCGCTCTTGACATTTACAGGAGCAACTACACCATCAGCATACTTTGTAGTAAGTTTGTTTTTATTGATTGTCATATCCAGCGGGTTAACAAATTCTACAGTGAATGCATCAACCACACGATCCTCTTCACCGTTGGCGCGAGTAGAAACGAGTTCTATTGCGTAAGAAGTGGTTACATCTTTTGCACCGATTTCGCTTGTGAAGTCGATTTCTTGTGCATCAAATGTAGCATCGCTCAATGTAGCTTGCTTCTTGGCATCTTCTTCGTTGGCAAAACGGAACTTGTAAGTATGGTTGTTGGGTACTTTCATTTCTGCACCATCTTTGTAACCGGTAACAAGTACTGTTGCAAAGTTGTAGCCGGCAGGGTCGGTGGTAGCATAACCTACGATTTCAAATTTGCCATTCTTAATCCAAGAGCTGTGTTCCGGAGTAGCTGCGCAATTGTCGGTTACAGTGTAAGGAACTTCAAGAACAACTGCAGGATAAGCATTTGCATTGTTCGGCGTGTAAGTGATAGTAATCTTACCATAGTTAGCAAGGTCTTCGGTATCGCTTACAGGGATGGTGTTGGTGAACTTGATACCGATGAAGTCGGCAGTAGCAGTTGGATCATTTGCTGTTACAACAATACCGCTTACACGTGCATCGCCGGTAATGGCAGTAGAGTTGACATAGGTAGCACCGGTAACCGTCGGTACAGCATTATAAGCCTCGGCAAATTGAGCAGCAGTCAAGTCAAGCACGTCATATATCTGGCTGTTGATTTGTTCCCAGCCGAATATGTTGCTATGTACTTCGGCTTCGGCTTGTGCAGTCAATTCGGTGTATTCGAGTGCGATAGGATTAGCTGTAACAGTAATCTTTTCAAGATCGGTAGGAGCAATTTCCAGTACTACATAAGCAGTAGCTACAACAGTTTCGTTTACGCTTGCTTCAACCTTGATTACAGGCTTGCGGCCGATTGCCGAAGCACCTTCGTTAACAGTGATCTTGCCGTTTTCATCAAGTGTGATGAAGCTGTCTTGAACTGTGCCGGTAGCATCCTTGATGCCGGTTTTGCTATATTTGTAAGTAACATCAAATCCTTTTTCTTCAATTGCTACATACTCGGCACCTATGCTCATTGCGCCACGCAATTGGGCAATAGTATCAAGGTCGATACCCTTACCGCGAACTACTTGGAAATCAACCGAAGTGCTTTGATCTACAACAGTACCTTCGTTAACAACGAAAGTGAACTGGTCGGGAGTTTCGGCCGACTTGTCATAAATTGCATAAGCCTTCAAATCTTCGGCAATGAGTGTGGCATTGTCCGAAATGATTGTACGGCCATTGCCTTCGGCCTTCAATGCAAATATCAAGCCTTCGTTATTTGAATCATATTCAGGCAACTTGTTAACGTTGGCAGTCAATGTGAGTTCGCCGTTGGCAGCAACAGGTTCGCCGACAACCGTAAGCAAGTTAGGATCATCGTTTTCGGCCCTTGTTGCGATACCCACTTTGCGGCCGATGAACGACCACTCGATGCCATCGGTGTAAGCATTGCCCGGGTTGAGGCGGTAAACCATCTCAATGTCGTTGCTTTCAACCAGCACGTCTTCGTCGCTGTATTCGGCAATTTCCTTTTCGGCGTTGAAGAATAAGCGGTATTTGTAAACCACTCCCATGCCGTCCATCATCACGTCGGGAACGAATTGCAAGCCCACAAGTGACTCGGTGAGGTTGATTTCGACCTTGCCTTCTTCACCTTCGCCACCTTCTACGTTGTAGAGAGTAAGAACTTGGCTGAGTGTGTCGTAAACGGCGGTTACGATATTGTCGGCAGTTTCAGGACGCCACATTTCCAAGTCTTCGCATATTTCTATCGTCGTTTCGCTGCCATCGGCGTGGATTGTAACCTTGTGCCAATAACCGTCATCGCCCGGATAGTAATAAACAGTGTCGGCATCCTTGCCCGGAGCACCATCTTCACCGTCTTGGCCATCCTGACCGGCAGGGCCTTGTTCACCCTGAGCGCCGGCCTCACCTGTTACTTGGCCAAGGTCTTCGCCGTTGCAATACAAGTGCCCGTCTTTGATTTCAAATTTCGGGGTCTCGGCATCCTTACCGGGAACGCCGTCCTTACCCGGTTCGCCCGGTTGACCTTTCCACTGGTTTTCGGTCTTTACTCCGTCGATATACCAATATCCATCTTCACCCATCGATACCACCGAACCGGGCTTGCCATCGGCACCGTTTGTTCCGTTGGCTCCGTCTTTTCCGGGACGAATGGTGAAAGTCTCAGAGTCGGTAGTGATAATAACGCTACCATCTTCGCCTTGTGTAACCGACTTGATAATGGCACCGCTCTTAATCTGCACCTGCAAGTCGGCAAGTGTGCCTTCCACAGCCTCAACGCGCATCCTAAGATCAGAGTCGTCGTAGTCGTCACAAGCTACAAACGTCCCTGCGAATCCCAAAGCGAGGAATCCGAACAGGGTTGCACTTAAAAACTTTTTAATCATAATACCAAAAACTTTAAATATTAAAAATGAAAAAATGTATGTTTTTTATATACAGTCAAATGAACTAAAACCGGTTTATTCAACGTGCCGTTACCTTGTAGTTAACGGCATATTATTTTTTTACCAGGCAAGCCCGGAACCTTAAACTAATACCTGTAATTAAATACATTACACCCATTCAAATCGCAAAAACTCCCTAAAACAACGACACCCGACCACAACACATTTTAATTGACTTCTTACACACTTACCGCAGCATGATTTCCTTTTTACCACATCCATCCCTGCCCCACTAAGTCCAAGGCAATATAGTGAAGAATCCAATGATTTTTTTCCATAAAAATTTGTTTTTACACAAATCTTGATATATATTCGCGATATCAAAATAATATCATCTTAAAATCAAATATTATGGAAACAAAAGAATTTAACTTCAACGGTACCCAAATGAACGGGTTTATGATGCTGTTTATCCACCTGGTGGTACTCACGGCAATAATTATCTTGTGCTTCTGGTCAATTTACTTTTGGTCCAACATCATAGGCGTGGCACTCATGATACTGTGGTTCATAATGATTGCCGGATATATGCAACTCGAACCCAATGAAGCCCGTGCCATGGTGTTTTTCGGGGAATACCGCGGCACTTTCAAGGACACGGGATTCTTTTGGGTAAATCCGTTTTACAACAAAAAGAAACTATCGCTGCGCGCACGCAACCTCAATGTGGAACCCATAAAAGTCAACGACAAAGTGGGTAACCCCATTCTCATAGGCCTGGTGCTGGTGTGGCGGCTTAATGACACTTACAAGGCAATGTTTGAAATCGACTCACAAACAATGGCCGAGGCTAACACCCCCATAGGCACCAATATCAATATTGGCAGCGGCGTGGCAGGACGAATGAATGCCTTCGAGAATTTCGTGAAAATTCAAAGCGACGCGGCATTGCGCCAAGTGGCCGGACAATATGCCTATGACGACAACGAGGAAGATACAAACCAACTCACATTGCGCTCGGGCGGCAATGAAATCAACGAGCAACTGGAGCAGCGGCTCAACGAGCGGCTCGTAATGGCCGGCCTCGAAGTTGTAGAAGCCCGGATAAATTACCTTGCATATGCCCCCGAAATTGCAGCCGTGATGCTGCGCCGCCAGCAAGCCTCGGCCATCATTGGTGCCCGGGAAAAGATTGTAGAGGGAGCCGTGTCGATGGTACACATGGCACTCGATAAACTTAAAAACGACGGTGTAGTGGACCTCGACGAAGAAAAGAAAGCCGCCATGGTGAGCAATCTGCTTGTGGTGCTATGCGCCGATGAACAGGCCCAACCGGTAGTCAACACCGGCACATTGTATAATTAAAGTATGCAAAACCGTGGCTAAAAAGGAAACAACTACCAAGAGTTTCGTCTTGCGCGTGGACGCTGCTACAATGGATGCCCTGGAAAAATGGGCAGCCGACGAGTTTCGCAGCATCAACGGACAACTGCAATGGATAATTGCCGATGCCCTGCGACGAAACGGGCGGCAAAAAAAGCCTCTCGACGCCGCACCGAAAACCGAAGAACAACCACAACCAAAAACAGAATAACAACTATATGGAAACACTCGACAAATCGAAACGCCAACCCGGCATCCTGCCCGACGTACACTACCACCCCGGACTTGCCGACCGCATACTGGAAGCTGCCGCATTACTTATAATTATAGCCAATTGGGTATATATCTTTTATATGCGCAACACTGCCGATGCCGAAACATTCACAACAACGTGCATTTTGGGCGGATGTGCCACTTTCTGCTTCATAATAACGGCATTATGCGCTTATGCACCCGTGCGACTCATAAATTTCCCTGTCCGCCCCACCGCCGATAATATCGCCGCACAATATGCAATGGCTATTCGCTTCATTCGCGTCACTAATGTCGCACTCGGCCTTTGCATGGCATCAGCCACCCTGGTGATATTCCACGATTGGGCATTGCCACTGGTATTTGCAACCGTTGCACTGCTCATGCTGACAACCATCGCATATATCATAATATCATATAAACGCCGGTGAAAACCGGCACTCTGCAAAAAGAATAAGCAGTGCCACATGGTTATCGTGGCACTGCTTTATTATTTGTCGCAACCAGTAAACCTATGCTTATTCTTCTGGTTTGGCACGGAAGCAGCTCCATGCAAGCCATATAATAAGCAATGCATAAAGCACCAAGCCAAGTGCCTGCAATGTGCCCTCGCCTAACGTGTGGCTGTATTCAAACCCGGCAAACTTCACGCCGGCACTCACCACGCCCATAAGTGCACCGCCGGCAATGAAGCCCGAGGCGAGCAATGTGCCGCGGTCAAGGCGAGCCTTGTTGACGGCCTTGTCTTTCGACCGTGTGCTTACAAACCAACTGATGGCTCCACCCACAAGCAGCGGCGTATTAAGTTCGATGGGGATAAACATACCCAACGAGAAAGCAAGAGCCGGAACACCAAGCCAATTAAGCAATACTGCAAATATCGCACCCACGATATAAAGCATCCACGGTGTTTCACCACCCATCATCAACGGGTCGATAACGGCAGCCATTGCATTGGCCTGCGGTGCCACAAGTGCATCTTCACCCACAAAGCCATACACCTCGTTGAGCAACAGCATCACACCGCCAACGGTGGCTGCCGAAACAAATGTGCCCAGGAATTTCCACGACTGCTGCTTGGCCGGAGTGGTACCTATCCAGTAACCTATCTTCATATCGGTGACCATGCCGCCGGCCATCGACAATGCCGTGCACACCACGCCGCCGATTACCATCGAAGCCACGATGCCTGCCGGGCCTTCAAGGCCTATTGCCACAAAGATACCCGAGGCAATAATCAGCGTCATAAGCGTCATGCCCGATACCGGGTTTGTACCCACAATAGCAATGGCATTGGCGGCAACAGTGGTGAACAGGAATGCTATCACAGTTACCACTATAAATGCAATGACGGTTTGAAACAGGTTATGTATGACACCAAAGTAAAAGAACACAGCCGTAACCAGCAATGCGGCAACAAGGGCGAAAATCACAACGTTCATGGCAATATCCTTCTGCGTGCGCACAATATCTTTCGCGCTCACATTCTTGCCCTTGAATTCCTTGCCTGCAAGCCCCACGGCATTCTTGATGATAGGCCACGATTTTATAATGCCTATGATTCCCGACATGGCTATACCGCCGATACCTATGTATCGAGCCTGGTCCGAAAATATCTGCTCGGGAGCCATCGAAGCAAACTCAGTGCTCATGCCAAGCAACGGGATTATCACAAACCATATAAATGCCGACCCTGCAAAGATAATAAAGCTATACTTCAGGCCGACAATGTAACCAAGCCCAAGCACTGCTGCCTGAGTGTTGATTTTAAACACCATCTTGGCATTGGCAGCCAGTTCGCTGCCCCATGGTAGAATCTTGGTGGTGAGAGTGTCGGTCCACCAACCGAATGTCGAGAGCACAAAATCATAAACTCCGCCTATGAGGCCGGCAAATACAAGCGGACGGGCCTGGTTGCCGCCTTTTTCGCCCGAAATAAGCACCTGCGTGGTGGCAGTAGCCTCGGGGAACGGGAATTTACCATGCATATCGGAACAGAAATACTTGCGGAACGGGATAAAGAACAATATACCGAGCACGCCGCCAAGCATCGAACTCAAGAACACTTCAAGGAAACTGACTGCAATCTCGGGATACTTGGCCTTCAGAATGTAAAGCGCAGGCAGCGTGAAAATGGCACCTGCCACCACTATACCCGACGACGCGCCTATCGACTGGATAATGACATTTTCGCCAAGCGCGTTTTTGCGCTTCATTGCCGACGACAGCCCCACTGCAATAATGGCGATGGGGATTGCCGCCTCAAACACTTGCCCGATTCTCAACCCAAGGTATGCCGCTGCCGCACTGAATATCACAGCCAATATCAACCCGAGCGATACACTGTAAGGCGTTACCTCGGGATAACTGCGGTCGGGATGCAGCACGGGCACATACTTTTCTCCCTCCTTAAGTTCTCGGAAGGCATTTTCGGGAATACCGCCTGCCTCCGTGTGGAGTTCCTGCTTGTTTTCTTTGTCGTTTTGCATCTTATTTTATTATAAAGTTTACATTCAAGCACATAATCGGCAACAAAAGTAACCATTTTTGCTCAAAAAAATGCAAAAAACCTGTAATTATGCTTTTTCTCGCAAAAAACGCTTCAACATAAATGTAAGAATCTTGCACATTATCGGTATTTTTTTGATGCATTTTTGCACATAAATGGCACATTATCGGTAAAAAGATTG
The DNA here is from genome assembly GCA_949289215.1 of uncultured Bacteroidales bacterium. Lineage (GTDB taxonomy): Bacteria > Bacteroidota > Bacteroidia > Bacteroidales > Muribaculaceae > Avimuribaculum. Next base: position 13,696 of record CASENC010000013.1, read on the forward strand.
AGCCATTGCCTGTAGCCCGATTGTAACACAATAAAAACAATATACATGCGTTATACAATATAAAGAGTGTGACCACAGTGTGATTAATGAAAAAACTATGAAAAGAAAATTAAAAGCCATAGGGCTTATTTTGGGAATAACGGCATTGATAGCCGCAACCTACTTCGGCTTCTCCCGTTTGATAGAGGAACATATCGCCAACGAGGCGGTAGGAATATCGATATTTTCCTCTGAACTTGCCAAAAGTGCATACTGAAAAACTTTTTGCAGCCCGGCACAATACCTAACCGGGCTGCAAAACGGACAAAAGCCCAAAATCAACGACAATACCGCAACTCACTTTCATACAATAAAATCTCCCGGCATAATGGGCCTCTATGCCGGGAGATCGTTTACACCGGTGGAATAAACCACCGAACCACTACAAACCTAAAACTCAAAAAACTTACCTAAAACATGAATTACAGAAACAAAACCATGCTATTTACAGCACTATTGTGCATAGTATAAATTAATCAAAAAAATTGTTTTCCTCGCCCAAACAATAACTTATTATTACCTTCTCCCCGTATGGGTCAATATCGACCGTAAAGTAATCACCACGGGAAACCGCCATAAGCACTTGCCTACCTTGTACCACCTTGATGTTGCTCCCCTTATTAAGCCCTGAAATATTCAACGTCAGAGGCATATTAAATACCGTGCTGTCAAGCCCTAACGAAGGCGATATCTCGATATTTTCCCCAACTATGTTAACATCAAGATGCACGGCATCTCGTTCTTTAACATAAGCTTGCACATGAGAAAACGTATCTACCCACACACTATCTTGTTGTTCGGCAAGTTCACAAAAGAATTGCCACAAAATCCACGGCTCATCCCATTGATCCCAACCGGTATAAATTCCATGCGTCATTGCTACCCCCCACTCGCGATTGTCGATTACATCGCGAAGCCATTTTCGTACCGACTGCAATGTACAACCGGAATTACGTTGTCCGAGAGCAAACTGATAGGTACGCGACCCCGTACGGCCTTTTTCACAAGCCGTTTTAACGGCAGCAGTATATGCGTTAAACGGATATAAGAAACTCATCGGCTTTATACCGATTTCCTTTATGATCGCCGAATCGTTTTTTTCGATTTCCATAATCACCGAATCCATGCCTGTATAATATAAATTCGGGTGGCTCCATGTGTGGCTGCATGTTTCATGTCCACCGGCAGCAAGTGAACGGCATTCTTCCCACGTCATACGTGGCGAATAGTGATCATCAATATCTCCTATATATTTCCCATTGATACCAAATGTACCTTTAAGTCCATAACGGTCGAGATGTGGAGCCACAAGGGTGTAATGTTCCTGCATCCCATCATCGAAAGTTAAGCTCACGGCACATTGCCTGTCACCAAGATACCTGGCAACATTCACTGTCTGCGCCCCGGCCGATATTACGATAAACATTGATATGACAAATATTATTTTTTTCATAACATAGGGAATTAAAACAGCCTCCCGGAACAAATTACAAACGATGCCCCAAGGAGGCTGTCTGAACAAAATTACAAAACAAACCTATACAACCTAAAACACATTATTAATAACCTAAAACTATCTTTTCCACCACAATGCCGCGGTTGGTCTTATTACCTTCGTCATAAAGTTCGCCACGCAACGACACTTGCACGCGTTCCATGCCATCCCAATCGGGTTGCACAGCGACGGTAGTTGTCGATTGCGGGTAATAATAATCGCACACACCCGGCCAGTCTTGCGGCAACACCACAGCAGGCATCGGCTTGAGCGAAGAAACCGGCACCTCAATCTCTTCCACATCGGCAGTCAATGGGAATGCCACGCCAAATGCGCGCCCATCCTTATCGACAAAGTTCACTATCGCCCGGTCAGTACCATTCAATCCCTTTGCCCAAATCTTGATGGTTCGTGGTGCTACGCCTTTGCGGTTCCACAGGCAGTCACCGAAGTAGTGCGACAGTGTCACATCATCGGCGGTGCGCCACGATGGGTTAAGGGTAAGATCCTTTACCGACAATTCATAACCGTTGTTCATCCCCGGAGCCGTCTTTACTAAGCGCACCAAGCATTCAGGACTCTCGAAATTGCGGGAATAAAGTATGCTACCCATTCCTTCGGCGGCATCGAGTATGACGGTGTAATCAGCCATGTCGTCGGTGGGCTGTATCGTAGTGTACCAATCCTTGGAATTCCAACGGTCGGGCTTAGACTGCACCGCCCCCTGCGACGGCCATCCCTTGTATTGTGCGTAGAACTCCTGTTGCGGGTGATCGGCAATGCGGGTTATGCCGTTGTCGTCTATGCGATACTTCCCGGGATATACCTTCCCCGACTTGGTCAATCCAGGCAGAGAAACAGCAATGTCGCGTTCGCGACAATCAGATATAACGAGCTGCTTATATGGCGAAGGATTGTCAAAAGCATCTCCCACCGCAATAATATCGGGATACAGGTCGAGCGTCCACGAGCCATCATTTTCACGGTCGATGAAATATATGCCGTTGCCACCATATTCCACCATAGGCGACGAGCCTACTCCGGCAATATGACACAACTGCGACAAATCCTTTGGAGTATCGACAGTGTTCCCGGTGTGGTAATACATGTCGCTACTGTTAAGCATTGCAAGATTCTCTTCATAGCTCACACGGAAATCCCCGAAACGGCAATTTTCCGGATAATAAGGATTTGGTTCACCCGGGGCAATGCGGCGGGCTATTTCTGCCGCAATCATCGAAGCCACGGCCTTGCGAGGAGTATAAACCATATTTACAAAATGTGTTTCCCAGCCAAGGTTTTGCGGTGCCGTGCGCAACATATCATACGAAAACATAGCCATAAATTGGCACCCGCCCTGCACAAATTCACGCACCATCGCCGGAACTTGAATACCATCGACACGGTCGGTTGCGTCAAATTCATACACTATGCGCGATTTCCCCTTCATCACTGGGTCGAGCAATTGTTCATAACGATCGACACACAGCAATTGGTTGCCTTTAATTTCCCTATGATTGTTAAGAGCATTGGGATACCAGGCGTAGGTGCCGCCATCCACCTTCGATGCCGCTACTATCGGGGCCACCTTGAAGTTTTGGCTGACGTTATAGAATGTCAGTTTCTCACAACCCGTAGAACGAATGGCATCAACCATGCCGTTGATATAATCGGTCATCTCTTCAGGCTTGTCATGGAATTGCGCAGGTTCGTTAATCACCTCTATGAACAATATATTCGGCTCATCCTTTATTTTGCGACCGGTGTAGCGGTTGGTATGGTTGAGCAATTGCACAACGTAATTCTTCTGCGCCTGCTTAGCCACAGGATCGAGGATGAGGTCGGCTTTTGAAAATGTATTCATAAAACCGGTGTTGGTCGTGTCGGTCATCTCGGGCCATTGCGAATTATATGTCACTATAGGTGAAAGCAACATATAAATACCACGTTTGGTTGCCTCGTCAATCAGCCGTTCGAGCAGGCGCAAGTGGTCGTTGTCGATAAGGTTGCCGCGGGCATCGGTATTCTGCCAGTCTCCCCAAAAGCTCAGCCGCAAGCCGTTCCACCCCATACGCTTGAAGTGGTCAAGGTCCTCGGCAATCATGGCATCGCGGTCACCGCCCACATATCCGGCGGCACGGTAGTCGCAAGCCGAGGGAAGGCAATAATTCGCCCCATACAGAGCCACCCGGCTGTCGTCACCACTCCAGCGTATCACGCCTTCACGGTCCTGGTACACAAGTTCCTTTCCTTGCAATCCGGCCGCAGCAAGCAGCAGGCACATAAACAATATTGCGTGTCGTTTCATTTTTTCAAGTATTGCAAAATTTGGTTTTTAATTTGTTCCATTCCTTTTATTGACGGATGTCCGGCGAGCTTGTCGATGTCGCGCAACATCACATATTCCACATCAAGGTGAGTGCATATTTCCACTATCGACTCTGTTATTTCGTCTTTCAATTCGGTGTTGACAATAAATACTATGCGAGTGCCGGGATAACGGTTACGAGCCTCAGTGAGTAACCGTGCCAAAGCCGGGCGAAACTCATACAAATGCCCACGAGTAAACCCATCGTAAACAAACTCCCCAAGTGGGCCGCCGGTCCAACTGTCATTGGTCGCGCCGAATATCAACAACAGGTCGGGCGAACCGAGTCGCGGCAGGCGCGTCAGGAATGAACGGTCGCTGTAATCTTCCCCGTTATAACCCGTATAGGATATGGTGGCACCGCTGTAACTATCGTTCACTCCGAGTTTGTATCCACCCTCGTCGATAAGTTGCCACCACCATGTTTGGCGCACGTCTGTAACATCGGTACGCCCTTCCCATGGCACCGGAGCATACCACGATGCATTCCCCGACGGAATATAATTTTCAAAAGTGGAATATGAGTCACCAAGTATCGACACCACCGGCTTGGCCTTGTCGGCTGCTCGCAGTGAAAACACTGCGAGCAACACAAGGCAAACAACTCTCAATCGCACTGTCATAACTTTATTGTAGTCACATATTCGGGAATAATCACAGGGTCGCCGATTTCAAGCACCGGGCCTCCGGTAAGGTCGGGAACACGGTCGGCAGGAATGTCAGGCAGGAATTGTGCTTCGGGTCGCAACGGACGGAAGTAGAATCCGAGCGGCTTGCCTGTACTCATCTTGCTCGCAAAGCGATTCAGCCCTATGCGCCACGGCTCGCCTTGCCAAAAGTGGTCAAGTACCATCGCATTGTCAAGGAATGCCATTGCCACGTCGCCCGTGTAAGGCACCGAAATGAAATACTCGTTTACTTGCGGCATATCGGCTGCTCGGTCGGTAAATGTCACTTCCATGCGCCAAGGAACCGACTTATCAACTATGGCTTTCGGGGAGACAGGCTCAACGCTCGCGGTTTGCGTCTTGAATCCCTGCTTCGACGGATACACTATGTAATCTATGTCAGGCTCGCCAAGGCTTAGCAGCTTCACACCCTCATCGGTAGGCATCACCGTTGCACGGGTAATAAGCAATTTACCGTTTACCTTAGTGGCATTCAGCGCATCGGCATATGGCAACACAGTCACCTTTATGGCTTTCTTGCCGCGTGGCGATACCTTAAACGTACTCTTGAAACCGGGAACAATGTTCTTGAATTCCGACTTGCCTTTAACCGTTTCTTTGTCGAAAACAAATTCGGGAACTATGCCGTCGTGAACCGAGAAGAAATAATGGGTCGTTCCGTTATCGTCGATTATCATCAACGGCTGAGCAGTGGCATACTTGAGCAATGCTCCGCCCATATCCAAGTTAAACGGGAATATGGTAGAAACATTCTTGGGCAACGTGAAACCGCCCTTCTCGGGAATGGAAATCGTCTCACCGGGCAGATTGATTTTTACCTGCAAGTCGGTTTGGTCGTGGCGACCGAGATCGTGGTCTTGGGTATTAACCAAAAACAAGAAACCTCTGCCATCGGCCGACATACGGGCAGCATAACGCAAGTCATCACGGTTGTCGGGTGTCATAATCTTGACATTATCGGGCATCACCGGCTGCATGGGAGCAAGCAGATGCTGGAAGTCGCCAAGGAAATTGTGAATGACGCGCAACGGGCGGAAACTGGGAGCCTCAAGGCCAAATTCACCGAGCGGAGCCTGGAAGTCGTAGCTAATCTTGGGTAACCCCATCGGTTGGTCGCTAAAGAACTCGCCATATCCGCCATCCATGCGCGGTGTGGAACCGCCATGGTACATGTAATAGCCGATTATGTTTGAACCACCGGCAAGGCAACGCAGCATCAGTGCCTCGGCAGCCTCGGGGGTACAAATGGGCCGCTTGTCATACACCATCTGAATGCCGGCACCCATCTCGGCCGATGCCGACGGATAGTCGAGCGGGTTGTAACGCACTGGGCTGTAGTCGGGGTTTGCCCACAGATTCTTAAACATACAGAAGTCACTCTTGCGCTGATCGGGGAACCATGTGGGATAAGTGTATCCGGCAGTCACAGGTATCGCCTTGCCAGGAATTACAGCGGCATTGCCCCAGCCGGTTGCCGTGTAGAACGGGGTAACAATACCGGCTTCCTCGGCCATACGTTGCAAGGTAGCCATATGTTCATTGCCAAGGTCGGCAGTGTTGATTGCACTCTCTTGCACCGACACGCCAAGCTTCGTTATGCCCTTATCATAGCTTGCGGCAGTGAAATCAAGCACTTTCTCACCGGGGTAATTGATGGCCCACGGCGCAGCCGAGTGCTGATGCTCGTTTTCGAGTTGGCAGCCGATGATGGGACCGCCATCCTTGTAATAAAGCCCCGTGAGCTGCTTGGCAATCTCGTTATACAATTTACGGGTATATTCAAGATACTTTGGGTCGTTACTGCGAATGTCGAGATTCTTGGCAAAAATCCAGTCGGGAATGCCGCCCGAGCGTATTTCACCATGCCCGAACGGGCCTATGCGCACAATTACGTCCACCCCGTGCTTGCCACACAGTTCGATGAAATGCCGCAAATTAAGATTCCCTTCCCAACAGAATTGTCCTTCCCGAGGCTCATGCATCGACCAAAATATGTAGGTGGGGATAATGTTCACACCGCCGGCCTTCATTTTAATGATTTCTTGTTCCCACTGTTCGGCCGGATAGCGCGAATAGTGGAACTCACCCATCACCGGTACCACGGGCTTCCCGTCGCGAATTATATAATAGTTATTTACATCAATGGTGCCGCCATCAGGAGCTGTGCCCCCCATTTGCAGATGCTCGCTGCGTATAGGTTCCCATGATGTGGGAGCAGTAAGTTCGTAAGTCTTGGCCGAGGCCACCAATGCCGCCGCACCAAGCAACGATGTTATTATTGCTGTTTTCATTTTTCTTGTTTAAGTTTAATAAATCGGAACACACAGCTCATGCTTTGTTCCTTAAACACACTCGGGCTGTGTGTTCCGATACGGTTTTGTCAATTGGTTAATATAACGGATTTTGCTTTATTGCCGACTTCGACTCGTTGATAAAATCGGCAGGGATTGGCATACGGTTGTGGCTGTCATCGACATTGAAGTATCCGCGACCTTCCGAAGCATTGATCTTGTCTATGCGGTCATTGGCATACTCCACATATTTGCCATAACGTATCAAGTCTTGACGGCGCAAGCCCTCGAACCAAAATTCATGCCCGCGTTCGAGCAATATGGCGTCTAAGAATGCCTCGGGGCTTGCCGTTGCAGTGGCATCAAGGTTGCCAAGCCCGGCACGGGCACGCACACGGTTCACAAGGTCGGTAGCCTCGCCGGATACAGGACCGCCGTTGCGCACTATCAGCTCGGCAAGCGACAGCAGCACGTCGCTGTAGCGGTACACCACAATGTCGTTATGGCTCATGCCGCCTTGCATTTGCGGGTCGATGCCATACTTCAGTGCCACCGCGCCATAAGTCATGTCTTGACGCGAAACGGTTTCTCCGGTGTTGTTGGTATATGAAGCATATACATTGGCAAGACGCTTGTCACCGGCCTCAAACGTGTCATAGAAATCCCAGGCCATCACATATCCGCCCCAACCTTCGCCATTAGGCGCACCGGGCATATCTTCGGGCATACATTCGGCAGTGAAATAATTCACGGCATTTGAAACATCGATATTGATGGGACGGCACAAAATCACCTCGTTGTTGCCTGCATTCGCTACCGAGAATATGTCGGCATACTCCCCTGCGAACAAGTCGTATTGCCCTTGCATTGCATACAAGTCACGCGCAATCTTCTCGGCCTTTTCAAACTGGCCGCGTATCATGTAATACTTCAGCAATATCATGCGGGCCGGCCCCTTGGCCATGCGACCACGTTCCTCGGGCATATCGGGGAGCAGGCTGATTGCAGCGAGCAAATCCTCCTCCATCATCTCGTCATACTCCTCATCGGTGAGTCGCGGCAGGTAAACAAATGTCTCGGGATTGTCGAGCACATCATCGGGAGCAATAGGTACCGGGCCGAACATATCATACAGGAACAAACCCATCCATCCACGCAGCGCATGAGCCTCGCCAAGGTACTTGTCCTTCACCGACTGCTCCACCGGGCTTGCCTCGATGCGGCGTATGGTGTTGCGGGCTTTCGACATATAGTTGTAGTGCGCGAACATATTCCAAAATTGCTTTTGAATGGTACCTGTTGTGGCAGTCCACTGGTGGAAGTACATCTCGTCGCTTTCCCAACCCCAGTTGCACCACATCACATCGGTGGTCAAGTCCGACATCACCTGGTAGCCATTATAGTCGGCACAGAACACTCCGCCCAACGCGTCGGTTCCATACCAGTCGCCGGTGTTGAAATCATAATACAGCCCATCAACCGCAAGTTTCAGGTCGGTCTCGGTTTGGAAGAAATTATCCTCATAAATCTCCGTGAAATCTTCACGCTCAAGGTCACAGGCCGCTAGCATTGTAAGCATCAAGCCCAATAGAGCTATTTTATAAGGTTTCATTGTTTTCATCGATTTTAAAGTTAGAATTTTAAGTCAAGGCCGACGGCCACGCTGAAATTATTAGGATATGCACCAATACCGTTGCCCGTTTCGGGGTCCATTCCATTATAAGGGGTGAACACGGCAATGTTGCGAGCTGCGGCATACAGGCGCAAGCTCTTGATTTTGTCTTTGAACAACTTCGACGGGAAAGTATAACCTATCGAAACATTATCAAGGCGCAAATACCACGCATTCTCATAGAAGAAGTCGCTTTGGTTCGGGTTGAACCCGCTGCTTGCCTCGGCCACACCCGGCATATCGCCATAAGGGTTGCCCGGACGCCAACGGTTGGCAACATCGGTAAGCACGTTTATACCATATGTGATATCTTGCACGCCATACACGCTTTGCAGTTTCACATCGTTGATCTTGCGGCCACGCAACGACCCATAGATATAGATGTTGGCATCCCAGTTTTTCCAACGGAAAGTGTTGTTGATAGAGAATGGTATAGGAGTGTTGTTGAACAATTCCACCATATCGGCCTCATCAAGCAATCCATCAGGTTCCCCCGAAAGCATATAGCGTCCGTCACTGTCGCGCATGCGTTCACCGTTTGCGTCAAGCACATAACCGTTTACATCAAGATATTTGATTGCACCGGCTCCCGAGCTTGGAAGGTGGGCATACGACTGTCCTTGCTGCACCAGTCCGTCGGTTTTCCAGCCATATACAGCACCCCAGTCTTGTTGCATGGGTTGGTAAGGTGCCGGAATAAAATCGGGGTCACGTGTGATTGTCTCATTCTTGTAGAACGACACATTGAGGTCGGTACTCCACTCGAAATCACGGTTAGAAATGTTCACCGAATGAATACCTATATCGATACCACGGCTGCGATATTTCTCTTGCGAGTTATAGTCAATCGACGTAATCTCCTGATAACTCATAAGTTCCTTCGATAGGATAACGTCCGACCGCGTGCGCTGGTAAGCATCGATATTAAATTGCAAGCGATTTTGGAAGAATCCGGCATCGATACCGATGTTTATATCGGTGAGAGTTTCCCACTTCAAGTTAGGGTTGCCCAATTTGGCCATTGACACACCATTGGTGGCATGGCCGCCCGGAGCCCATGCGGGGCTGCTCATCACACTGTAGTAAGTATTGATACCTGTGAGGTTACCTGCATTACCCGTCTGCCCCCAACCGGCACGCAATTTCAAGGTAGAAAGCCACTGCTTGTCACGCAACCACTCTTCTTCATTAATCTTCCATGCAGCCGATACGCCGGGGAACACACCCCACTGATGCTCGGGCGAGAAATTCGACGAGCCATCGACACGGACATTGGCAGTGAGTATATACTTGTCCATCAACACATAATTCACACGTCCTATCCACGATGCCATCTCGTTGGTGCCACGGTAAGAACTGATATTAGGTTTCTCCTGTTGCGATGCACCCATATTGTTCATCAAGGCATTGTCGAATGGGAAATCATTGGCAACAATACCCATTCCGTTCCAACTCGACTTCTTATATTCCCAACCGGCCATCACGCTCAAGTCATGAATGTCGGCAAAAGTCTTGTTGAAATTGGCAATGATGTTCACAAGGTTCATCTGCGCGTTGGCATTCTGCTTCGACGCCTCACCATTAAGCGTGGCACCATGCAAAGTGGTACGCGGCGAGTACTGGTCGGCCTGCGTCCAATTGATGTCAACACCGCCGGTTGCGCGTATGCTCAGGAAATCCCAAGGTTTATATTCGAGGTAACCGCTCACATACAAGCTTCGTGACGTAGTTTGGTCGGTGATTTCAAGCAACGACACCGGATTGGGATACAAGTTACGGAACGGATTGGTCGAATAGTCGCCATTTTCATCATATACCGGTACCGTGGGAATAAATGTCATTGCCGAATATATCACAGCCGAATTTTGCTGGCGGGCATCACCCATAGGCACATCATTATATTTCAATTGAGTAAACGACGAGTTCACACCGGCTTTCACCTTCTTGCTGAACTCATGGTCAACATTTAGTCGGCCTGTCAAGCGGTTCATCGAGTTATTCTTAACCAAGCCTTCGTGGTTGTAATAGCTTACCGAGAACAGTGAGCGTGTGTACTTGCCTCCTGCGGTAACCGAAAGATTGTGTTCGTTGACTACGCCGGTGCGTGTAACTTCGTCCATCCAGTCGGTACCTTCACCCACGAAATTATCGATTTGAGCTTGTGTCCAGCGTTTTTCGCTGCTACGACCAAGTTCATCAAACACCTGATTTTGGGTAATCATGAAATCACGGGCATTCATAAACTCGGGTGCATCCTTGATACGCGAGAAAGCAACCGACCCGCTATAAGTAACTTCAGGTTTTCCCTCTTTACCGCGCTTGGTGGTAATAAGAATTACACCACCCGATGCATCGGAACCATAAATTGCGGCAGCCGAGGCATCTTTAAGCACATCGATGCTCTCGATGTCGTTCGGGTTAAGATTGATAAGTCCCGAATTATCCTTAGCAGCACCGCCATAGATAGTACCCGACGACATATTAGATGCCGGTGCTTGCGGCACACCATCGATAACCACAAGCGGCTTTTGCCCCGACAGGCCGCCACGAATGGCAATATTGAGTGCGCCACCCGGTGTTGCCGACGATGATGTGATGTTCATACCTGCGGCACGACCGCGCAACATTTCACCCACCGATGCACTACCGGCAGTGGGCAATTCATCGGCCTTTACCGATGATACGGCACCAGAAAGGTTGCTCTTCTTCATAGAGCCGTAACCCACTACCACCACTTCGTCCATCACGGCGGCACTGGCTTTCAGCACAAAAGTCATCTGTGTGGCTGCGGTTTGCTCTTGAGCCGTGTAGCCCACGTAGCTCACACGTATGGTAGCCCCTTCGGCTACATTTTTCAAGGTAAATTTACCGTCAAGGTCGGTAGCATTGGCATGTTGAGTTCCCACTTCGGCTACCGAAGCACCTATAAGCGGCTCCCCTTGTTCATCGGTGACCACGCCCGAAACCGTAATTTGGGCAAGCGCAGACAGTGCCGTCAGGGCTACCGCTGCCATAGTGGCCATTACTCGATTTAATATATTGGTTTTCATTATTCTAAAATGTTAAGGTGTTAGTTTGCTTTCTTGATTGTTCCCCACGGGTGCGCAGTATCGCAAGTTACCACCACGTTGCCGAAATAATCGGGTGTGAACATGACGCACGCGCCGCTGGCCGATTCGAACCACCATTTGCCCTCGGCATCGCCACGGAACACACGGGTCCAGTCGGAATTAGTAAAGTAATACTGGTACCCACTGGCCGAACTTTCATTGATGGCAGTAGAATATTCATAACGGTAATCGGCAACCTTGGTCATCGGTTCGGGAGTAAGTGCCCAGTCGGCACCAAATGAGAAGCCTGTACCACTCAAATACAAATCGCCGTTATAAGACCCTTCGGGTACTTCAAGTTCCCAAATACTGTAAGTGTGAGCTTGCAAGTCAATAAACACGCCGTAATAACCGGCCTTCTCGATAGTCACAGGCACAACGTAACCGTTCTTGTTCATAAGCTTCGACGAAACATATGGCGACACACCGTAAAGGTCTCCGTCGAGGCTGCGTTCGGGTGTAAACAGTATCTTGGCATTGTCGGTTGCTGCATAGAACTTGCCTTGGTACTGGTACTGGGTGTCGGCTACAGGATCCATCCAGCGATAGTAGCCATCAACGTAATCTGACGGATTTTCGTTGGCATCTACCACATACATTCCAGGATAATTCTGTATGGGGTCTTCCTCCTCGGCAAACATCACCACAAGTTCCACATTGTAAACAGCCTTGTTGCCTGCCGCATCTTCAAGAGTTATCGACACAGGCACATTGCCTATCGATGAAAACTCCACTATGCGTTCTACCTCGCCCGTCTTACCCGAAAGTTCTACAGTCTCGTTATACGACACCGACGGAATGGCGATAACTGCCGACTTAAGTTCACGGTCGTCGGCAACCGTCATCTGCAAATTCCAGGTAGCTTTCCCTGTCTCGGTATCAAAATCAACCGAAACCTGAGAATTCAGGGTCGAAGTCACTGTCGGAGCCTGTGTATCGGGCAAGAACGTGATAGGAATCTCGCGAACAGTGCTCATGCCGTTCTCGCACTGTGCCATTACAGTAAGCACCTGGTTGAATGTGGCATCCTCGGGCACTGCAAGGCGGTAATTATAATTGAACACATAATCGTCATACCCGCGGCGGTCATACACCTGATTGATATTCCATGCCTCACACACAAGTGAAACCTGTTCGATACGCGACCCGTTTGACACCTGTCCGGTTACAAGCACCGTATCGCCGGGGAATGTTTCAATGCGCTCGGTCTCGACATAATTGCCAGGAGCCACATCGTCATACTCGTCGTTGCAACTTGGCAGTGTCAACGAGGCGACAGCAAGCACGACCGAGGTTATAGCTATATTGAATTTTTTCATGACTCAATTTTTTTCAATTGTTATACTTAATTGCATCGAGCACCGGCAAAGCCTCTCCATCAAACCCGAAGAGCGTGGTGTTGCTTACATAATTTTTCCCGCCAAGTATCCACCCAAGTCCGGGAACCTCGATGTAGATGGGATCCCAATAGATGTAGCCAAGTATGCGACCCGACTTCGCCTGCTTGATTGAGTTGCTAAGGTCGGCGATGAAATCACGTTGGCCAAGCTTTGAAAATTCCCCGTAAGGACCGTTGTTGGCAATCTGCCCGGGATAGCCGTCGGGAAGCGTGGCGTTCCACGCATAAGCAGTCTCCATGAAAAGCACATCCTTGCCGAAATCGGTTATCAGGCGGTCGCACATCGAGCAAAAGTCTGACGCATACATTTGAGTATAGAATGGATATTGCGATATGCCCATGATGTCATAGTCAACCGAGTAGTCCTGCATTTCGCCGAAGAACCAACGAAGGTCGGTTTCGGCCTGTGTACCCTCGCTGCTTGCCGAGTGTATCACTATACGGGCCTGTGGTGCAACTTCTCTCACGGCTCTTGCCCCGGCATTAAGCAAGTCGCACGTGGCTTGGATATTGGCAACCGCCCCGTCGGGATAAAGCAAACCGGCCTGTATCTCGTTGCCGATGGCCACATATTCGGGCGTGGTGCCTTGGGCAATCATCTGCTTGAGGAAATCGACAGTATAGTCATGCACGGCATCCTTCAATCCCTCGAAGTCAAGGCTGTCCCATTCGTGCGGCTTGTATTGATCCGCACCATTGGTCCAATAATCGGAATAATGGAACGTAAGCAATATCTGCATCCCTTTCTCCTTGGCCCGGCGGGCAAGGTCGAGAATGTCGGCCTCGTCCTGGTAGCCTGCCGGGAGAGTATTCGACGGATAGTAATCCTTGTTGCCCGGGTCGTTGTAAAGGCGCAGGCGCACAAGGTTGACACCGTTTTGCTTGAGTATTTCAAGGCAATCATCGGCTTGGCCTTCGGTGTTGTAATATACTCCGCCGTTATCTTCCACATAGTTGAGCAACGACACATCGCCACCTTTTATGAGATTAAACGACTGTTGCGTGGAACTGAGCAATTGCAGGTTGCTGATTTCCACTTCTGCACCATTGTCAAGAGTGATTTGGCAAGTTCCGTCGGTCACTTGAATGCCTTTGACCACGTTTTTGCTCCATGTCGCCGAAGGCTTGACGGCTGTCATCTTGCCCGATGCCGAAACATAAGGCATAGCATCGGTTTGAGCCGAACGTGTATAAAATTCCAAGTCATAAGTTCCCGGTTCCAAACCTGTCACCGTCCACCCGGTTGACGCGGAACCTTGTGCGTCATCTATCGGCACTACTCGGGTATTGACTACCGGAGGTGCCTGGTACACTTCATCGTCGTTGCACGATGCCAAGTTAAACATTGACAGCAGTGCCAACGAGACTGTTAAAGATTTCGTTATTCGTAACATTGGTTAAAGATTTAAAAGATTGTATTCCTTGATGGTTTATGTTCATTTTTTCGGCTTCGTCACGGTAACGGTCGGAATGAGCTTTGTCGCCAAGCCCCGCATACCCCAGTGCGAGCATATACAGGCAGTGTATGCGATTGGCCTCGTCGAGGCTGCCATCCCAAATTTGCAAATCGGGGAGCGATACTGCAAAGTAATCCATAACTACTTTCTCATACAAGTGTTGCTTACCATAATTGACAAGTCGGTTAAAATAGGCGCGTGCCTTCTTCTCATCACCAAGTGCACGGAATGCAAGGCCGGCATAATAAATTTTATCGGGTTTGGCATCGTTGTAATACATTGCTGCGGCAGGCTCGGTGGGACCAAGCGTTGCTTGCTCGAAGCAATAGCGAGCGCGATCCTCGGCACCCTTTGCCTTGTAGCAAATGCCGAGCAGGAAGTAGAAATCATTTTCCTGTGCGCCATAGAGCTTGCCTTCGCCAAGGTTATGCGGATATACAAGGCACTCGTCGAGCAAACCTATAGCCTCATCATAACGCCCGTCGGCAATTGCGAGCTTTGCAAGTTCCACACGGGCAGTCTGGTACTGCATGGGCACTTTGCCTTCGCCGCCCTCCCATGGGTGGAACTGGTGCGCATCAAGTTTGCGACGTGCCTCGGCATAGTTCCCGGTTTGGTTTAGAAGTGTTATCTCTTCAAGCACAAGGTCGTCGCGCTGCCCTATCAGTTCGGGATAATTTTGTAGGAACGCCAACCGCTCGGCGTGCGGACGTTGCAATTTCTTGTAAAGTTGGTCGAGTTCCATCAGCACACGTGAATCAGTTTCATCAAGGAAGAAAGCACGTTCCATGCACTCAAGGGCTTTTTTCGAGTCGTTGCGCTTGTTATAGTAAACAAGTGCAAGGTTGCGCCAAGTGGTCGGGAACTTGGGGTTAAGCTCGGCCGCACGTTCCCAATAGTTTTGGGCAAGGTCATATTGACGCTTGTCATAGAACAAGTTGCCAAGGTAATGATTGGCATTGGCATCGTCCTGATTAACTTCAAGTGCGGCACGCAGTGCAAGTATTGCTTCCAGGCGGTTGGGGAACACAAAGTCGGGCGACATGGCGGCACCATTGTCCCATGCCTTCTTTGCTGCATCGGCATCACCTGCCTGTTGCATGCACCAACCCAGGTAATAATAAGTCATCGGTGTAATGGCATCATTGTCTATGGCTACCTGCCACAACGATTCGGCCTCGCTCCACAACCCTGCCGAGCAGAAATCAATTGCGATTTCATCATAATTATGTGCACTGCCGCGCATCAAAGAAACCAATTCGTCGAGTAAGGCACCATCTTGCTCGATTAGATATTCCACATACAGGCAACCATAATTAAACTTGTCGAACTTGAGCGACTCACGGCACAGAGCCACGGCCTCCTCGTCACGCCCCATGCGGTGCAATATTGCAGCCTTCAGTGCGCGCGCTTTTGCACTATGCCAGTTTCGTAACAGCGAACGGTCGGCTTCGTAAAGAGCATCGGCATAACGGCCTTGCATACACGAAATCTGGGAGCAGGCAAAGTATCCGGCATCCTGCCAAGCTCCGTTCCAAGTTGACTTGTAAAAACGGTTGTAAGCCTCATCGTAACGGCCTTGGTACTTCAGGGCAAGGCCAAGGTTGTAGATTGGTTCGCCGTCATACGGGTTGGGATTGCGCTTTTGTATCAATTTTACGGCCTTTGCAAGGTATTCCTCGGCAAGGTCGAAACGTCCTTTGCGAATGTACCACAAGCCCATGGCATTGTTGCAACGCACATCGTTGGGATCGCGGCGCAAGCCTTCAAGATAATAATCGGTGGGATTATAAGTTGCATGGCGGTACTGCTCCAAATGCAAGCCGGTGAGATACAATTGTTCCACGGTCTTGATTTGGTCGGGCAACAAGGCTGCTTCGGCGGCATCGGGTATAGGACGAATTTCATCAGGCTCGGTGTGCCAAGTGAGCACCGTGCGGCCATCCTTGACGAAATCAAGTGTCAACGAGCTGAACGGAGTGCCTTGCACATCAATGGTTTCTTCAAAAATCCTTTCAGGAGTAATCTCCACTTCACGGTTCATATACTCACGGCCATCATCCCCCGCAAGACGAATGATTACGTTTTGGCGCGAAGTGGCAAACACTTTCAATCGCACCTTTCCGCCATCTATCGGATCGATGTTCATCAACAAGTCTTTATTGGCATTCTTCACTACGCCAAGTTCGCGATACGGAAGGAAATATTGCGTGAATTCCTTTTCCTCGTATGGCATGAGCCATGTAAAATCAGGCTGATTCTCAGTGTAAACGCCGGCCATAAGCTCGATATACGGACCGTCATCATCGGTAAGGCAACGGTCCCATGCACGGCCGAAATCACCATTGCCCCAAGTCCACTGTTTCTTGCCCGGCGACACATGGTGAGATGCAACGTGCAGCATACCGGCCTCTGAATCGAATTCATATCCTCCTTCAAAGTCGTATTTGGAATTGACACCCATATACGAAGTAGGCACAAATATGTTTTTATAATTGGCGATGTCAACGCCCGATGAATAATCCATCTTGTAATATGTTCCGGTGGCAATAGGGAACGAACTTACGGCACGTTTGCCATGATCAAACACGGCATTGATGTCGGGCGGGAACACCGAGCGGTAATAGTCATTGACAGCCACAGCCGGATTGGCCCACCACAAGAACGTTTGCGGCACGTCGGTGCGGTTGTAGAGCACCCCTTTTATTTCAAGGTAGGCGCAACCGGGACGCAAAGTGAAACCGGCCATCCCTTTTTGGTGGAACATTCGCTCCATTTCGCTCACCCACACAGTCACCGAGCCGTCTTCATGCTCCTCGATGGTGCTATCGACAGGCATATAGGTCGATGGGCGGTGATGTTGCGGCCAGTTAAATTCTATACCGCCCGAAATCCACGGTCCGGCAAGGCCCACAAGTGCGGGTTTGATGACATGGTTGTAATACACAAAGTGGCGATTGCGGATTTTGTCGTATGCCATTTGCACACGTCCACCCAATTCGGGCAGTACCATCACTTTTATATATTCATTCTCGATATAGATAGCGTGCCACTCACGGTCATGCTTCTCGTTGGCAATCGACTCGATTACGGGATAAGGGTAAACCACACCGCTTGAGCCTTGATATACACGTTTTTCGAGGAATATAGGGTTCTTTTCGGGTTTTCCAACTTCATATGTGGGAATAACCACTGTTTCTCTCCAAGCTTTTACCATTGTCTTATTTATGTTTTTAGGAATAATATTATTTAATTAACTCTTTCTCAAGTTCTTCAAGGCTCTTCCCCTTTGTCTCGGGCAACCGGCAGGCAAAGAATACGAAGCCCATCGCACAAATAGCGGCATATATCCAGAATGTGCCATAGCTGCCAAGCGATGTGTTGAGCAACGGGAAGAAATAGGTGAGCGTAAATGAACCCACCCACAGGGCAAATGTGCAGGTTGCAACAGCTATGGCACGCACACGGTTGGGGAAAATCTCGGCAATCAGCACCCAGGTGACAGGCCCCAGCGTCATTGCATAGCAGGCAATGGCTGCCACCACAAGGATTATCATAAAGAAACCGGTAACCTGCATCTTGTAGCAAGTGCCAAGTATGGCATATATGATTGCCAATCCGCCTGCACCCATCAGCATCAGCTTTTTACGGCCAAGGCGATCGACTGTATAGATTGCGACAAATGTGAATATCACATTGGTTATGCCCGTAAGCACTATGTTAAATAGCATATCGCCAAGGTCATAACCAGCATTCGAGAAAATCTCCTGTGCATAATTAAATATCACATTGGTTCCGCACCACTGCTGGAACACGGCTATAACCACGCCAAGCAACAGCACCATGCGGAACGGGCGGCTGAACAACATTTGCAACCCGCCTTGCTTTTCGGCCTTTTCATGGCCTTCCTTCACGGCGGCAAGTTCGGCACGGGCGTAGTTCTCGCCCCCTATATTTGAAAGCACTTTAATTGCACGGTTGGTACGCTCCTTCATGGCCAACCAACGAGGACTTTCGGGAATGAAGCAGGCAAACAGCAAAAACACGGCGGCTGGGAAAGCTGCACTCCAGAACATCCATCGCCACCCCATGAGCACATTCCACGAGTCGGCAGCCGGCAAGGTCGTGCCTTCGGGCATAGGTTCGGCAATCAGGAAGTTTACGACTTGCGCACCCAGAATACCTAATACTATTGTCAACTGGTTAAGCGAAACAAGTTTGCCACGAATGTGGCTCGGAGCAACCTCGGCAATATACATCGGCGACAATCCCGACGCTATACCTATGGCGATGCCACCTATGAAGCGAACCACAAGGAACGCCTCGAAAGCGTTGAATGCGCCGGTACCGTAGGCCGACACAAGGAAGATAAATGCCGAGATAATCAGCAACGGCTTGCGCCCGAGGCGGTCGGCCAATGCTCCCGACACCATTGCTCCAACAAGGCAGCCGGCAAGGGCTATACTCATGGCAAGGCCCTGTTGCGAGGGTGAATCGGCAATGCCGAAATACACTTCATAGAACGGTTTTGCCCCGCCTATCACCACCCAGTCATAGCCAAACAGCAGTCCGCCCATGGCCGAGACAATGCAAATGAAATAAATGAATGTTTTATTGAAATCCATTGGTTTATGTTAATTAAATTGGTTATATTCCGATAAACATCTGTTATCTTTTCATGTCGCAAAATTACATCTGGCTCCAACCCTAAAAAATGACAAAATCGCAAAAAATAATGGACAATCTTACCGCAAGCCTGTTTCAAGCACACAAGGCTTGTTCTATTACATTTTTTAACTAACAAATAACTATAATCGATATTTTGCCGCATATTTACAAATATCTGACTTAATCAAACTAATTTTGCACTTATCATAATATTATTCAGTACCTCTAACAGGCTCAAAAATATTTAAAATGTATTTCATAATTACATAAAATCACAAAAACAATGGATTATATTACTTTTGTTTCTGACAAAATAATTTATTCCAATTTTTTTCTATATATTCGCCGCACCAATGAATAACTGAAATGAAGATAAAAGACGGATTTAAAGGTGAGCAGTCGATAGTGCTGCCCAAAGCTATCATAGACATGATTGAAGACGACCCACTTGCTTCATCGCTGTTTGTCACCGACATAGGCTATTACCCCAAGGCTCAACACCACTATCGCAGCCGGCAAGAACCTATCGACCAGTATGTATTTATATATTGTGTGGACGGAAAAGGATGGTTTGAAGTCAACGACCACCACTATGATGTAAAAGAAAACCAATATTTCATCCTTCCGGCAGGAGTGCCACACACTTATGCCGCCGACGCAACCACCCCTTGGACCATATATTGGATACACTTTCGCGGAGCACTCGCACGATATTATGCCACAGGTTACACTTGTCCGGTGGATGTCAGCCCGAGCATGGTATCACGCATAAACACCCGTATCAACCTGTTTGAGGAAATATACAACACCCTGAAATCGTCTTTTGCAATCGAGAATATCCGTTACGCAATGGCAACATTGCACCATTACCTGGCTTCGCTGAGATACATACAGCAGTACCGCAATGCCGACCCTAAATCACAAAACGATGAAAACGACATCGTGAACGTGATTATTCACTTTTTCAACGAAAACCTTGAACATCGCCTGTCACTGAAGGAGATTGCCGAATTTTCAGGATTGTCGCCATCTCGGCTTTCTTCGGTATTCAAGGAGCGCACAGGCCACAGCCCATTGAATTACTTCAACTTCATGAAAATACGCCGCGCCTGCGAACTGCTCGACAACACTAAGATGAAACTCAACCAAATCAGCCTGAAATTAGGCATCGATGACCAATATTACTTCTCTCGCCTGTTTTCCAAAATCATGGGAGTAAGCCCCAAATCATATCGCACCCGCACCAAAGCCTGACAGCAGTGATGCAAAAAAATGTGCTACAGCCATCATTTTATATGCAGATTTGTGTACTTTACAAGCAAAATATGTGCATAAAAATGTGTGCATTTGCTGTTTTTTTGATGCAAAAAAAATGCATCACCCCATAGAACGACCTGTATTACAACAACTTAAACACCGGAAAAACAAAACCGACAGAAAACCTCTGATGCTAAATGCAGCAACAGAACAATTTTAATCAATACCCCGGTGGCTTGATTTTCCCGAAACTATAAAATGTGAATGACATCACACACAAGCCGCTATTGAAAATCATGGAAAAGTTGTATCTTTGCAAGTTACAATATGCAAGGATACAAATAACTACAATGGGACTGTTAGACATTATAATACTCATCATCGCGGTTGCAGGATTGGTGCTTGGTTATACCAAGGGGTTTGTGAGGCAAATATCAACAATCTGCGGCTTGGCATTAGGCATCATTGCCTGCCACTTGTGGGGTGACTGGGCCGCACGGGTTCTCGTGGAAATAGTCCCCGAATCGGCAAGTTGGCCTTCACCGGAATACACCACCGCAATTGTCGCCAACATTATATTGTTCCTGTTTATATTTCTGGGAATAAAATTGGCCGGTTCGATGTTCAAATCGGTATTGACCAAACTGCACCTGGGCGTAATCGACAGCCTGGCAGGCTCACTGCTATGCGTATTCAAATACCTGTTGGTAACGAGCATAATACTTAATATTGCATATGTGATAGTTCCCGGCAACAGGCTAAGCACTTCGGCCAGCCTGCCGCAACGCATCACCATGAATATTGCCCCGGCACTGCTTGGCGTGGATACCCTTCCACATATGCTCAACAACCTGAACAGTTCCCTCGAAGAAAACAAAAATAACAATGGATAAAGAACAAGACAGTAAAAACATACTTGACGAAGCCACCGGCGGTGAATACAAATATGGATTTGTGACCGACATCGACACACACGTCATCCCCAAAGGCCTTGACGAGGATGTGGTACGTTATATTTCAAGCATCAAGGGTGAACCCGAATGGCTGCTCGACTTCCGCCTGAAGGCTTATCGCCATTGGCAGAAAATGGAAATGCCTCACTGGGCACACCTCGGCATCCCGCCAATCGACTTCAACGCAATAAGCTATTATGCAGCTCCCAAGAAGAAAGAGGGACCGAAAAGCATGGATGACGTTGACCCGGAACTGCGCAAAACGTTTGACAAGCTGGGCATATCGCTCGAAGAACAAATGCGACTGTCTGGCATTGCTGTCGATGCCGTGATGGACAGCGTGAGCGTCAAAACCACCTACAAGGAACGGCTTGCCGAATTGGGTGTGATATTCTGCTCGATAAGCGAGGCTGTACGCGACTACCCCGACCTGGTGAAGAAATATCTGGGCACGGTGGTGCCTTACACCGACAATTTCTATGCTGCGCTTAATTCGGCCGTGTTCTCCGACGGCTCGTTTGTTTATATTCCCAAGGGTGTTCGTTGTCCTATGGAACTATCGACATATTTCCGCATCAATGCGGCCGACACGGGACAATTCGAGCGCACACTCATCGTGGCCGACGATGACGCATATGTTTCATACCTTGAAGGTTGTACGGCTCCTATGCGCGATGAAAACCAGCTGCACGCAGCTATTGTGGAAATAGTGGTTGAAGACCGCGCAATGGTAAAATACTCTACAGTGCAAAACTGGTATCCCGGCGACAAGGATGGCAAGGGCGGCATTTACAACTTCGTGACAAAGCGTGGGTTGTGCCGCGGCGATTTCTCAAAATTGTCGTGGACGCAGGTCGAGACAGGCTCGGCAATCACATGGAAATACCCAAGTTGCGTGCTTGCCGGCGACAATTCGGTGGGCGAATTCTATTCGGTAGCGTTAACCAACAATTTCCAACAGGCCGACACCGGTACCAAGATGATACACCTTGGCAAAAACACCCGCAGTACAATTGTCTCGAAAGGTATTTCGGCCGGACACAGCCAGAACAGTTATCGCGGACTGGTGCGAGTGGCTCCGAAAGCTGTCAACAGCCGCAATTACACACAATGTGACAGCCTGCTGCTGAGCGACACCAGCGGAGCGCATACGTTCCCTTACATCGACGTGCGGAACGATAGTTCGGTGGTTGAGCATGAAGCCACAACGTCGAAAATCAACGAAGAACAGATTTTCTACTGCAACCAGCGCGGCATTTCCACCGAGGACGCAATAGGTCTCATCGTGAACGGATATGCCAAGGAAGTACTCACCAAGCTTCCCATGGAGTTTGCCGTCGAAGCGCAGAAACTGCTCCAAGTCTCTCTCGAAGGCAGCATCGGATAATCCCCCACTATTTTAATCACGAATAAAAAATTAGCAAAATATGACTGCTATGCTCGAAATAAAAGATTTGCATGCCCAAGTGGAGGGCAAAGAGATATTGAAAGGTATCAACCTGACGGTAAAGGCAGGAGAGGTACACGCCATCATGGGCCCCAACGGCTCGGGGAAAAGTACACTTGCATCGGTGCTTGCCGGCAACCCGGCATTCACAGTCACCGGCGGCAGTGTCACTTTCAATGGCAAAGACCTGCTCTCGCTTTCTCCCGAGGACCGTTCGCACGAGGGGCTTTTCCTGAGTTTCCAGTATCCGGTGGAAATCCCCGGTGTATCAATGGTAAACTTCATGCGTGCCGCCGTCAACGAAAAACGTAAATATTTCCACCAAGAGCCGCTCAGCGCAAGCGACTTCTTGAAGTTGATGCGCGAAAAGCGTGCAATTGTGGAACTTGATAACAAACTTGCCTCGCGCTCGGTCAACGAAGGGTTCTCGGGCGGCGAAAAGAAGCGAAACGAGATTTTCCAGATGGCAATGCTTGAACCACGCCTTTCAATTCTTGACGAGACCGACAGCGGCCTTGACATAGATGCACTGCGCACCGTGGCCGGTGGCGTGAACAAGTTGAAGACCGACAATAATGCCACTATTGTAATAACACATTACCAGCGGTTGCTCGATTATATAAAACCCGACCTTGTGCACGTGCTTTACAAGGGTCGCATCGTCAAGACTGGCGGCCCCGAACTGGCACTGGTGCTCGAAGAAAAAGGTTACGACTGGATTAAACAGGAATTTGACGGAACGAAAGGCGAATAACACTATGTCTGCAATCAATCAATATACCGACCTTTACCAGCAATTCGGCAGGCGCATCGATGCAGCTTCGTCACCGGTTCTCAATGCTTTGCGTCAGGCGGCTCTTACCGCTCTTGACGGGAAGCGGTTGCCTGCCAAAGGGGATGAAAATTACGAAGTAAGCGACATTGAAGCCTTATACGCTCCCGATTACGGCTTGAATATCGACCGCCTTGACGTTGCAGCCGACACCGACGAGCCGTTCAGTTGCGATGTCCCAAACTTGAGCACAAGCCTTTATTATATATTCAATGATATGTACCACGGGAGCGGTTTCACAAGTGGAACTTTGCCCGAAGGCGTGATGGTGGCATCGTTACGCAATGCCGATGAGGCCGCTTCTAAGATTATAGGCAAATATTATGGTTCGATTGCGCATATCGACGACCCACAAGTGGCACTCAATACACTGTTTGCCCAAGACGGGATATTGGTGTATGTGCCTGCACGCACTGTCGTTGAAAAGCCCATCCAGCTTGTAAACCTGCTACGAGCCTCAGAACCACTGATGACCAACCGCCGCATCCTTGTGGTGGTGGAGGCCGGTGCGCAAGCCAAGATGCTTGTGTGTGACCACACACAAACCGCCGATGTCGATTTCCTTAACACGCAAGTGGTGGAAATATACGTCGGGGAGGGTGCCACATTCGACTATTACGACCTTGAAGAGGCAAGCGGACACACACATCGCGTGTCTTCGCTTTGGGCTCGCCAAGAGGCAGGAAGCAACCTGCTCGTCAACGGGATAACGCTTATGAACGGTACCACCCGGAACGATTACCATATCGATATAAACGGTGAGCACTCCGAGACTCAACTCCTGGGCATGGCCATAGGCAGCGGCTCGCAGCATATAGACAACCACACCTACATAGGCCATAACGTGGGATACTGCCACAGCAACGAATTATTCAAGTATGTGCTTGACGACGATGCCGTGGGAGCGTTTACCGGCAAAATACTTGTCACTCCCGGCTCGCCGCGTACCGAGGCATACCAAAGCAATCGCAACATCTGCGCAAGCGACCGTGCACGAATGTACACCAAGCCGCAACTTGAAATATACACCGACGATGTGAAATGCGGCCACGGTGCCACAGTGGGCCAACTTGACGAGGAAGCCATGTTCTATATGCAGACGCGCGGCATATCGTGCCACGAAGCCCGCACACTGCTCATGCAGGCCTTTATGAGCGACGTAATCGACAGCGTGCGCCTCGAAGCCTTGCGCGACCGCCTGCGCCACCTCGTCGAAAAGCGTTTCGCCGGCACCCTCGCCCAATGCCGCAGTTGCTCGGCCGCACAAGCCTGCCATGCGAAAATCAAAAAATAAATACTACAAATATATATGCCACTTGATATTGACAAAATAAGGGAAGATTTCCCCATCCTCAACCGCACTGTCGAGGGCAATAGGCTTGTTTACCTCGACAATGCAGCCACATCGCAAACGCCGCGCTGCGTGGTCGATAACATATGCCAAATGTATTACGAGCATAAGGCCAATGTGCACCGCGGTGTGCACACTCTGTCGCAAGAAGCCACCGACCGCGTGGAAGAAGCTCGTACTAAGGTGAAAGAGTTTATTAATGCCGGTTCGACCGAAGAAATAATCTTCACCCGTGGCACCACCGAAGGTATCAACTTGGTGGCATCATCGTTTGGCGACTCGCTGTGCAACGGCGACGAAATCATCATTACGGTGATGGAACACCACTCCAACATAGTGCCTTGGCAACTGCTGCAACGCAATTGCCGCGTGGTGCTGCGAGTGGTACCGATAAATGCCGACGGCAGCTTGATGCTTGATGCATATGAAGACCTTTTCTCCGACAACACCCGCTTGGTGGCCCTTACTCATGTGTCGAATGTGCTTGGCACCGTCAATCCTGTAAAGGAAATGATAGCCATTGCACACCGCCACGGTGTGCCGGTACTGGTTGACGGGGCGCAGGCAGTGGCTCACCGCCGGGTCGATGTCGTTGATCTCGATGCCGACTTCTATGCCTTTTCGGCTCATAAAATGTATGGCCCCGTTGGTGTTGGCATACTGTATGGCAAACGTCGTTTCCTTGAAGCCCTGCCACCATACCAGGGTGGTGGCGAGATGATAGGCCACGTGTCGTTTGAAAAAACCTCATTTGCCGACCTCCCGTTCAAGTTCGAGGCAGGAACACCCGACTATGTGGGAATGGCTGCCATGACAGCAGCAATCGACTATATCACCGGCCTTGGCATCGACAACATCGCAGCCCATGAACAAGAACTGCTCGCAGCGGCGACTGCCGGACTGATGGAAATCCCGGGCATGAAGATTTTCGGCAATGCACCCGGCAAGGAAGGTGTAATCTCGTTTCTCGTAGATGGAATACATCACTACGACATGGGAATGCTGCTCGACAAGATGGGCGTTGCCGTGCGCACCGGCCACCACTGTGCACAGCCGCTGATGACCGCGCTCGGCATAGAAGGCACCGTGCGTGCCTCATTCGCCGCCTATAACTCCATGGACGAAGTTAACCGCTTCGTTGCTGCCGTAGCACGCGCCGCAGCCATGTTCCACAAGTAATAAGCAAAACGAGGGGTATTCCGATAAATGTTTTACCAAGCAGGGAATATCCCTTGTTTAGGCTATGTTCATTTCATTTGCAGTTTCAATCTGTTAGGCATATGCCGGTTTTAATCATAGAAGTTTGGTATCTGCTTACTGAACTTTCCAGTCGGCGATAGTGCCGGTTTGGGAAGAAAAGACCACGCCGATGCGATAAAGTTTGCGGCCATCGGCAACATAAGGGCGGGCATATCCCTTCTCCTCTATCTGAGACAAAGCTTCATCGGCTGTGCCGTCAAGTTTAAACTCAAAAATGTAAACATAGCCGGGAGTCTCCACTATGCAGTCAACCCTGCCCTCACTCTGCTGTTTCTCGGTGTAAACGGCATAAACACTCACCAAGCGGAAAATCAAGTAAAATGTGTAATGGAAATACCGTTCGCGTTCCCGTTCATCTTCCTTGCGGCGCATCGTGTAAGGTATATCGGCAAGAAATGAGGTAAACAACTTGCGCATCTGCTCGACCTTACCTTCTTCCAGTGCATCCAACAAATCTTGTATCCAACTGTCAACATTCTCGGTTCGTGGTTTGAAATAATCAGAAGCCACCAACGACAGGAAACCGTTTTTTACTTCATTGTTGGGAAAATCAAGAAGGAAAGTCCTGCGACGCGGCTTGTAGTCCTTGATTGTCAGGTAACCGCTTTGATATATCATCGGCAATGGCTTCTCGACAGTCGCCTTGTAATCGACAAATTCTCGTGGGTCGTAATAGCGTCCTGTCAGTTCGTCAAGATTTTCATCGGTATGCGACAACAGCCTTATCAAATATGACGGTGTACCACTGCGAAACCAATAATCGCGTATTGTTCCTGTGGCTAAAGCATTTAACAAGCTGAACGGATTATAAACATCTGTCATTTTTTCGCTGAAATGGTAACCATCGTATTGGCGTTTCAAGGCTTCTTTCAGTTCACTTACGGTTATGCCCATAGTGGTTGCCATTTCATTAATCGACTCAGCAAAACAATGTTCGAGTTCTTCCCGGGTTATACCACACAATGCCTCATAGCGCGGATCCATGCTGATGTCGGCAGGCTGGTTGAAGCCACTGAACACGCTCACCTGCGAGAATTTTGTCACACCTGTCAACAAAACAAATTGCAAGTCGCTGTCGGCAGCCTTAAACACTGAATAGAAACCTTTCAATATCTCACGATGGGCATCTTCAAGTTGCATTTGAGCCTCGCCCACCGTGCTTGTAGCACCCGAATCCAACACATCAAGTATGGGCTTGTCATATTCGTCAATCAGCACCACACACCTGCGACCATACTGCCTATGTGCCTGCGCAAGCACATGGGCAAACCGCTTACCTATGGTGGAAAACGATGAACGTCCGTAAATTTCTTCCCACGAGGCTACCGTATCCTCGATCAACCTCTCAAGCGTACCCGGAACTGTGAAATTTTCTCCATTAAAATCGATGTGAAACACAGGGTGTTCGGCCCATTCCGTCTCAAGCGAGTCAATGGCAAGCCCTCGAAACAGCTCCTTGCGCCCCATAAAATAATTCTTCAGTGTTGACACAAGCAGGCTCTTGCCAAATCGCCTCGGGCGGCTCAAGAAATATATAGTGCCGTTGTGCACTAAATTATATATAAGTGCAGTCTTATCGACATATACATAACCCTCCTCCCGCAGCTTTTCAAAGCTTTGTATGCCTATCGGGTACTTCAACATAGCCGTTGTTTTCTTTATTACAATACAAATATAGCAATTTAATATAGCATGACAAAATCAATAGAAACACCGCCACACATAGCCGTTGTTTTGTTTTGAGACAAATGTCGGGAAATTTGTAACACTGCAAGTGCCGGGATATTGGTTTATTTTGCAATCTGAAATTTTGAACAGTTTCTATATGAATGACGAAATCATAATCAAGGACCCGTCGGAACTGAAAGGTAACGGAACAGTGATATATGGCGACAACCGAATAGCTCTTATCGAGAGCCTTAATCATGAAACCAACAATTTGCCTGTCCGCATCGATATGGTTTTAGGGGTGCTTTGCTTGAAAGGGAATGCCACCTGTTACTTAAATGGAAACAAGTTACACATAGAAGCCGGAGACCTGTTTGTCCATCACCCCAATGTAATTCTTATGGGCAACGAGCATAGCGACGACCTCGAAATCCGTGGTATATGCCTGTCACGGGAATATGTGAAACATTTAGCCACAATGCCTCGGAATATATGGGATATAATATTGCACATTGAAAATTCCCCTATCGTGCGTCTGGGAAAAGGAGGGATAAACACATTCATGCAATATTACAACCTGCTGCGCGCAAAGTTGCTGAGCCGTCCGAGCATCACACGGAATGCAATCGTCGATTCACTGACGCAAGCCATAATCTATGAAATTCGGGATGCCTTTTCTGCAATAGTAAAAATAGAACCGGTGAAATACACTTCATCGAATATGCTGTTCTCAAAATTTTTAGAACTTCTGTCGGCCAATGCCCCACAAGAACGTGAAGTATCGTTCTATGCCGAACGTCTGTTTGTAACGCCTAAGTACCTCTCGACCGTGTGCAAGGAAGTAAGCGGAAACACGGCATCGGCAATCATCAGCACTTATGTAATGAAAGAAATAGAACGCCTGCTTAAATTCAACAAAATGAGCATAAAAGAAATTACCAATACGCTTAATTTTTCAAGCATCTCGTTCTTCGGCAAATATGTTCGCAAGCACCTTGGTATGTCGCCCAAGCACTACAGGGAACTGCTCGCCCGCAACAGCGAATGAACATTAGCATACAACATCAATAAAACACAATAAAGGCGCGATTTTGCGCCTTTATTGTGTTTTACATATTTCTTTTGTAATTATCTGCGGCGCATGAGAAGGCGTAACAGTTCGCCTATCCACAGCACCATCGAAGTCCCGGCTATGATGATTGCCCAGTCAAGCGGCTTGATGGGTGTTACATTAAACATTCTTCCACCGACTGTGACTATAAACACCTGTCCTACAAGTATGATAACCGCTATCAGCCCGAAACCGTTACAGCCCTTGAAATGGAATGCCGAACGACCGGTTTTGAACGCACGTGCATTGAACATATTCCAAAATTGCAGCATCACGAATATGGTAAAGAACATACTCAATTCATAAGGGGTGAGATGCTTAACATTAACGTTAAGCGACAAATGCAACAAGTCGGTGAGGCTTGTAATGTCGGCGTGCTGGAATATGTATAACAGCACAAGCAACAGTGCGAAGAATATCGCACCCGTGCCAATTATACCCCACCCCATTATCTTATCGATAATGAATGCCCGGCGGTCACGCGGCTTGTCTTTCATGACCGATTCCGACGGCGGCAGCGAGGCAAGTGCCATTGCAGCAAAGGTGTCCATTATAAGGTTGACCCAAAGCATTTGCGTAACAGTTATCGGCGACTCGGTACCCATGAACGCACCGGCAAGCACTATAAGGCAGGCAGCCACGTTCACAGTCATTTGGAAAAGGATAAAACGCTGTATGTTCTGATAAAGCGAACGTCCCCACATCACGGCACGGCCTATGCTGGCAAACGAGTTGTCGATGATGGTGATGTCGCTGGCTTCCTTGGCAACCGATGTCCCATCGCCCATCGATAAACCCACTTGTGCGGCTTTCAGTGCCGGAGCATCGTTGGTACCGTCACCGGTGACAGCCACTACCTGGCCTTTCTCTTGCAGTGTTTCCACAAGCCGCTTCTTATCCATGGGGCGGGCACGGGAAATTATCTTCAAGTCAAGTATCCGTTCCTTTAATTCCTCATCGCTTAGCGCAGCAAATTCAGGACCGGTGATTATGTTGCGGTCGGTGTCATTTTCGTTCCACAAACCTATTTGGCGGCCTATCTCCTTGGCCGTTCCCGGTGTGTCGCCTGTTACTATCTTTACTGCAATGCCTGCATTCAGACATTCACGCACAGCAGCGGGAACATCGGCTCGGACAGGGTCGGCAATCGCAACTATTCCCAGGAAAGTAAGCCCCTTTGCCACCACACGACCGTCGGCAATCACTTGTTCTCCATCATTTTCAAGCACTTTATATGCAAATCCCAGCGTGCGCATGGCCTGATTTTGATATTCAAGCAACTGGCGGTCGATGGCTTCCTTAGTGACATTGCCACAAGCCTGTGAACATATCGAGTAAACAATCTCGGGAGCACCCTTCACGTAAAGTATGGTTTTGCCGGTTGCCGATTTCACCACGGTAGCCATATATTTGCGTTCGGTCGAAAACGGCAATTCTTCAATGGCAGGTGCACTGTCTTTCAATGCCTGGTAATCTATGCCGTTGCCGTGCAACCACAACAGCAATGCACCCTCGGTGGGATTTCCCAGCACTTGCGGCTTCTCGGGGTGTGAAAGATTGAGCGAAGCAGTTGAATTTACAGCTATTCCCTCGGTAATGAGCCTGCTCATTTCATCATTGCCGAGTTTCTGGTCATCGGCAAGCCCGTAGAAATTGGTACGGTGCACGCGCATCTGGTTTTGTGTGAGCGTACCAGTTTTATCTGTACAAATCACAGTGGTTGCACCCATCGTCTCGCAAGCGTGCATCTTACGCACAAGATTGTTGGTCTTGAGCATACGGCGCATACTGTAGGCAAGGCTTAGTGTCACGGCCATCGGCAGGCCTTCGGGAACCGACACCACAATGAGCGTTACGGCAATCATGGCCGTCTGCAACAAATAAGCAAGGAAATCGGGCCAAGAAAAAGCGCCCTGCACGCTTGTAAAGAACATTATTATGCGCCCCACAATGATAAGCGTGGCAATTATGTAGCTGCCCCATGTGATAAGGTGGCTGAGGCGGTCGAGCTGCTCGTTGAGCGGCGTTTTTACGCTATTGTCGATTTGTGCGGCAACGAATACTTTGCCGTTTTCGGTTTTGTCGCCCACGGCAAACACTTGGCATATGCCGTGTCCTTCCATCACCTTGGTACCTTTCATCACGTGGTTCGACGGGAAAGTGGCATCCTTGTCAAACTCTGCCGGATCGACAGTCTTGTCACACACAGGTTCTCCGGTAAGCGTCGATTCATCAAGGCGCAATGTCACGGCTTCGAGCAATTCGGCATCGGCCGGCACTTCGTCGCCGGTATTAAGAATTACGATGTCACCCACCACCACATCTTTTTTAGGTACTTCGATGGTATTGCCGTTGCGTATCACTTTCACAGGCTCCTCGTCGTTCACCTGGTTAAGTATGGCAAAAGCCTTGTCGGCCCTCACTTCAAAATAAAAAGCCACACCGGTGGCAAGGAATATGGCAAGCAATATGCCCACCGGTTCAAGGAACACCGAAGCCCCCTCGGGATGAAGCCCAAACCAGCCATAATATTCGCTGCACGCGATGGCTATCGACAACAACGCTGCAATTTCAAGAATAAAAATCAGTGGATCTCCGTTTTCCCACCCGGGAATAAAACGACCGAACGGGCCGACGAGTTTCTCTAAGAATTTCTTCCACAACGAATCTTTCTCGGGTGGAGTGAGGATATTCACGCCATGTCGGCTGCGGCTTTCAAGCACCTCGGCATCGGTGAGTCCTGTGTAATGCTTTTTTTGTTCCATTATAAAATTGTAAAGTTATTTCTTTTGCTTATACGCCAAAGCGGCACTTAACCCATTGCCGCATTAGCTTAAACAATTGTGTGTGTTTATTCCCTTCTCATGTAATTTGCAATGCGACGCAAAGTTAATAAAATAATGAATATATGGCAACCTCGTTTTTATTATGTACGGACACCGGCAGTTTTTCGCCATTTATCATAACAAATACGACATTCAGCACGAAAAAACGACCACTTTTGTTTTGTTCTACGCTCACCTTGCACTATCTTTGCACACGAGAATTAGAATAATAGCAGCAACATGACTTATTTAGCGTCTTTTTCAACAATACATAAATAAATCAAAACTGCTTATGAAACATTTTAACTACTTACTGTTGGCGGCATCACTGCTCATTGCAGGCAACAATGCAGAGGCAGCCGAAGGTATCACTACCCTCGACTTGACAAAGCCGCTTAATCCCGAGCAACTTAACTTCGATGAAGACGGAGCTTGGGATGGAGTATATAAAGGTGAAGATGGCGTACAAGAATACTTTGAAGCACAAATCTTCATTATGAGCCATATGGCAAGTTATGGTGGCACTGTATGGGACGGATTTGCACCGTGTAAAAGCACAGTTATGACCGACAACGCTTCATACGTTGTTGGTTGCATGGCCGGGGGAGGCATTGCCCTTGATGACAGCGGAGATGTGACAACCGACGATAACGGGAATGTCGGCATTGATGCAACAGTTCCATATCTTGTGGGATATTACAACACAATGGGAACCGACTTGCCATCGTGCCAAATATTTTTCAACGATGGATTGCAGCATGAGGTTGTAGGCGTATATGTCACTAATTTCCCCACAGCGTTCTATAACTGCTTATACGGTAACGGATATACCAGCCCGTTTGTCAATGGCGACAAGTTCACGCTCACAATTCATGGTGTGGCTGCCGACCAAACCGAAAAAACGGTAGAGGTTGACCTTGTCAAATATGACGGCGATATGTTTCAAGCAATCAGAAGCTGGAAATATGTTGACTTGTCATCGCTCGGTGCAGTGGAATCGATATATTTTACAATGAGCAGTACCGACGCAGGCGAATGGGGGATGAACACGACGGCAATGTTCTGCCTCGACAAGTTGATGGTAAAAACCGAAGGAATGGCAAGCATGAGCAACGCAGAAATGTCTGCCGAAGCTATCACCTACGATCGGGCAACAGCCACAGTGACTTTGCCGCAAAGCACATTTGCCATCATTTACAATGCTGCAGGGCAAAAAGTCATGGCTACCGAAGGACAACAAATTTCAGTAGCAGGCCTCGAAAAAGGCATATATTTTGTGAAAACAGCAACCAGGAGTTTGCGATTCATAAAATAACTAACAAAGCTTTATATAACTAACGACGAAATACATTTAACATAACTTTGTATAACTTCTGCTGGAGCTGTCATGTTGTGAAACAAGACAGCTTCTTTTATATATTCCCCCACCCCCCCCGATTCCCCAAAGGGACAATCATAAGTTAGGTGTGTATTTGGTCATTTGGTAATGCAATTTTACAATAGTCACATAACTTGCATTTATGTGTGACTGGAACAGGGAATAAGAGTACCTTTGTATGTAGTTAAGGCACAGCCCACATCTATGGTATCTGATATGTAGGAGTTTGCTTTGAAAAAGTGGCGGTTCTATAGTTGTTTCTTGCTGAAATGTAGTATCTTTGCGACATGAAACATTAAATGAATAGCTAATGAAATAAAAGTTTAACAAGACATATTGGAAAAAGAAGTGTTTGCTTCTTGCTTGATGTATTCTGAAAATCGCCAATTAGAGGAATATAACCATCACAGCATGAAAGTGAATGCTTGCACCATAAGGTGTGGGCTTCCCTTGTTTGTATGGTTATAGGTGTTTGGCGATACCTCAGAATAGCAATCAAGGTTTGGCTCACACCTTCTTTTTGTGGTATGGCTGCAAAAAGATTTGTATAATGAAAATAAGTAGATTAAGAGATAAAATATCTCTCCCGGAAATGTTGGCGGGAATTGCAGTAACCAATGCACAATCTAGCAATTCCCAAAAAGAGCTTGAGGTTTTGATTATGTTGTATAACAAAATTCAAGAAGCTTCAAGCCAGTTGTTAACAATATCTGATTATAATATAGTAGGAAGTGCCTATTGTTTAATGGGGTCATATCCCTTATTTATGAATAATGAAAATGCTCGTCGGGTTATCGCAGATAATGCTTTCTATTGTTTGTCAAGAGCTATAGAAAAAGAGCAAAGCAAGGCTATTTATATAAAACGCTTATCAGTTCTTGCATATTTTCATAAAGATTTCTACTATACTATAGCTAATGCTATGAGAATATCTGACAGTGAATCATTCTTCCAAAGGGTGCCACTAATTGTTAAAACAAATCAATATTATTATGACATTGCATATCATGATTTTTTGAAGGTAGGTCAAAATAATTATCCTGAAAAAATAGGAGAATTATATGAATTGGTACGGCGTACAAACAAGTGTAGTGCCCAGAAAGGCAAGGTATGCATAGACAAAATTATCAGTTATTTAACATCTGTATATCAGCAATATTAATATAAAATTATGACAATCAAAGAATTAGATAGTTCATTGATGGGGCAATATACCGTTGAGTCTATGCTTGAAGGAAGTGGAAAAACCTTCAATCAAAAGTGTAGCGAGAATTCCGATATTGCAGCACTACAAATTCAAGGTTCAATGTGGAGCTTGCGAACAAAAGGTTTTTTGTGTTCTCACTATGTTTCTCAAGTTTCTCCAGAAGGAAAATTCACACTAATGATGAAAGCCTATATGGAGAAATATAGGTCTAATGAATCAAATAAGAAGAATACATTCATAAAAGATTTGTATGAAACTACAGATTTGAGCATATTGGTTCAGCAAATCAGTATGCTTGCAATGCATGCGCAGTTAAAGGATTGTGAAAATATATATGAGATAGAAGAGGAGATACAATCGCGTTCTTTGAATCCTGAAAGTGTTTCTGTCGCAATAGCTCTTTATACATATTTTACAATTCTAGTAAATAAGTCGTTGGATGCCTTGTCATATAATGAACTTTTTATTAAGAGCTATTACTCTTATTATGAAAACTGGATGGCAAGAATGTTAATGTTTCAAATGAGAGGTAATTCGTGGAAACAAAGTTTTAAAGGGGTTTTATTAGAATAAAATTCAAAAGTTATGGACATATATGATATAAATGATAGATTTCCATTGAATGGCAATTGGAAATATAAAGGACAAACAGTCTTTGAGGTTTTGCAGAAAGACTCTGGGTACATTAAAGATTTAATTAGATTGCACCCCACTTTCTGTCTTTCTGAGAAATGCTTGGTTGAAGCGCAACATCTGACCAAGGGATTTTATGATGAATGGGTTAAGCCCAAACATATTTCCCGTAATAATTTATTAGAAAGCTTACGTTCATACGGAGTTCCTTATAACTTTGATTTTAACAATGATGAGATTGTAAAATTGAATATGCTAAAATTATCAAAAGGGTGATATCAATCATTTTAGTTGAAAGAAAAGGAAAGCACCTTTGTTTTATCATACATACGGGAAGCACTTGCAGTCTGATAGACAGTAATGTGGTTGAATATTTCAAGGATATTGTAACTCCAGTAGGGGATTATAACATCAGTGGAATAGATGGAACCAAGCGCAAGGTTGATGTGGTTACATTGCCTTTCTCTTTTGAGGGTCAGTCATATAGCCCTAAATTCTGTGTGAAGCCACTTCTTGAAGCCTTTAAGGACATTGAAATTGAAAATGGAATACAGGTACATGGGCTGCTTGGGACTGACTTCCTGATGGAAAACAAGTGGATTATAGACTTTGATAAATTAGTAATTTTATGTATAACATAAGAATTATAGCATTAATAATATTGTCCTCTGTCTCTTTTAGTATGTATGCTCAAAAACATTTGACTTTTATGGGAGTACCTATAGGACAAAATATAAATACATTTACTGAGAAACTTATTGAACAAGGATTGACTATTTATAATAGTGGAAGCCATTTATTTGGTAATGAAGAAGATGAGGACTGGGTTACATTATCAGGTCCTTTTTGGTATTTTGATAGTACTGATAACATTCTGGTTAAAGCACCATATATAGATAAAGGAGTTTCTTCCGTTTTAGTCATGGCAAGAGCAAACCACCAGACATACCAAAAGTTAATTTCCACTTTAAATACAAAATATGGAAAGCATCAGCGAAGTATAAACGTGCAATTTAAAGGTGATGCCCAATACATTTGGATTACATCTAAAGGTAATATAGAAGTTTGGCGTAGTGCTTTTGCAGAAGATGATGCACAGTGTAATGTGGAAATTACGTACAAAGATTATCCATTAGTCAATAGGATTGCAAAAAAGAAAAGCAAAAGAAGTAATGATTTATAAATGTAAAAGACATTACCTTCGGACTGTATATTCTATGATAAATAAAAAATATGAAACTTTACCCTAAAAGGGTGATTTAAGTATTTCAATCATACTCACTTTACTTATTTCAATATAGGAAAGTGAGTACATAATTCAAATCAGACAGCTATTAGTATTAACTCAGAAAGCACTCTCTGTTTTATCCAGAGTTTTAACCATAGAGTAAGGAAGTATAGCTATTTAATTGATTATCAAGCAATAGAAGATATATCAGTTAATTACTGAAAATCCTTGTGTCCCCAGTTCGATTCCTGGTGGCACCACAGAAGAAACTCCGAAGTACTTAATAATCAAATATTTCGGAGTTTTTCTGGGTCAGTCCGAAAACCCGGTTGTATTCCAGCCTTTCGTTTTTCCGTATTATGCGCACAGCTTAGATAACCTGAACAAGAAGAAAGGTATGTCAACTACTCCCCTGAACTGGCTTCTGAAGGCCTTGACTTTGGCATTGA
>CASENC010000014.1 GCA_949289215.1 uncultured Bacteroidales bacterium
CCGGGAGATATTGAAGGGATTTTATTCGGTGTTCAAGGCAGCCGACAGCGACTTGCAGTTTGTGCTGTTGACCGGAGTGACGAAGTTTTCACAGGTAAGCGTGTTCAGCGGTTTCAACCAGCCTGCCGACATCAGCATGGACCCCCGTTACGAGGCTTTGTGCGGCATCACGCAGGGAGAATTGGAGCATTATTTTTCGGAGCTGATAAACGAGATGGCCTCCGGCCAGGGAGTTACGGCCGATGAAATAAAAACGGCGCTTAAGCGGCAGTATGACGGTTACCATTTCGGGAAGAAAATGGTTGATGTTTACAACCCGTTCAGTCTGTTGAATGCTTTTGCGTCTCAGGACATACAGGATTACTGGTTCCGTAGCGGTACGCCGTCTTACCTGGTGAGGTTGTTGTCGCATACCGACGAGAACCTTGATGAGTTGACGGGCCGATATTACGACCCGCGTGAGTTTGTCGATTACAAGGCAACCGTCGAGAAGCCGCTGCCGATGATTTACCAGAGTGGTTACCTGACCATCAAGGACTATGACCGTGATTTCGGCACTTTTTTGCTTGATTTTCCTAACAACGAGGTAAAGAAAGGCTTTGTGTCGTTGGTAGCGTCTGATTACTTCAAGTCGAAATATGAGCCTGGCGGTCCGGTCCGAGAAATGGTCAAGTCGATGCGGGCAGGAGATACCGAGCAATTGCGCAAACATCTGACCTCGTTCTTGGCAGATATCCCTTACACGATGCGGCGCAAGGAGAATGAGCGTGAACGTGAGCGATATTTCCACTACACGTTTTACCTGATATTCCGCTTGGTGAGTGTTTACACGGTTTACAGCGAGAAGCAGCAGAGTGAGGGTAGGGTTGACTGCATAGTCGAGACACCTGATTATGTGTATATATTTGAATTTAAGCTCGACGGCTCGGCGGACGAGGCATTGCAACAGATAGAAGAAAAGGGTTATTCCCGCCCGTATGAGGCCGACAGCCGCAGGCTCTACAAGGTGGGAGCCGTATTCTCCTCGCAAACCGGCACCATAAGTGACTGGAAAGTAAAAGAATAAAAAATAAAATTATGAATACAATGGAAAAAGAAAAAGTAGTTTTGGCATTCAGCGGAGGACTTGACACGTCATATTGTGTCAAATATCTGAGCGAAGAATGCGGTTATGATGTATATACGGCGATTGCCAATACCGGCGGTTTCTCTACCGAAGACCTGAAACGAATTGAAGAACGTGCGCTTGCACTTGGTGCAGTCAAACACGCATCGCTTGATATTACACAAGAATATTATAATAAAAGCATAAGGTACATGATTATGGGCAATGTGTTGCGTAACGGTACTTATCCAATATCGGTAAGTTCGGAACGCATTTTCCAAGCCATTGCCATAATTGAGTATGCCAAGCAGATAGGGGCACAATATGTTGCACACGGAAGCACAAGTGCAGGGAATGACCAAGTGCGTTTCGACCTCACTTTTCAAATTCTTGCTCCCGAGATAAAAATCCTCACGCCGACGCGTGACATGAACCTTACGCGAGAATTTGAAATAAATTACTTGAAACAACATGGTTATGAGGCCGATTTCAAGAAAATGGAGTACTCTATTAATAAGGGGCTTTGGGGTACGAGCATAGGTGGAAAAGAGACGTTGCATAGCGACCAAACGTTGCCCGAAGAAGCATATCCTACTCAAATGACAGCTACTGCCGACAGCCGCCTTATCTTGAGTTTTGAGAAAGGTGAAATATCGGCAATCAATGGCAAGCATTATGATGATAAAGTGGCTGCCATACAGGATTTGGAACAACTTGTAGGCCCCTATGCCATAGGGCGTGATATGCACATCGGCGATACAATAATCGGAATTAAGGGCCGCGTGGGATTTGAAGCCGCTGCGCCTATGCTCATCATCGCTGCGCACAAGATGCTTGAAAAGCACACTCTCACCAAGTGGCAGCAATATTGGAAAGACCAGTTGGGTACGTGGTATGGTATGTTTTTGCATGAAGCCCAATACCTTGAACCCGTGATGCGTGACATAGAAGCATTCTTGTTGTCATCACAAGAAAATGTGACCGGTGATGTGATAATCGACCTCAAACCATATCGTTATATTCTGGTAGGTGTGAACAGTTCATTCGACTTGATGAAAACCGATTTCGGTGAATATGGGGAGATTAGCAAGGGCTGGACTGCCGAAGATGTGAAAGGCTTTACACGCATACTTGGCAACCAAATGAAGATTTTCTATAACGTTCAAGCCCGAAACGGAAAATCGTTATGATTAAGGCAGGCATAATAGGTGGTGCGGGATATACCGCCGGCGAATTGATAAGATTGCTTATCAACCACCCCGATGTGGAACTGCAATGGGTGAACAGCAGTAGCAATGCCGGTAATTACATAAGTTCGGTGCACCAGGGGTTGGTAGGTGAACTTGACATGAAATTCATAGCCGATACTCCTCTTGAGGGTATTGACGTGCTGTTTTGCTGCACACCGCATGGTGAAAGCCGCAAGTTCATCGAGTCGCATGAAATACCTGCCGAATTGCGCATTATCGACTTGTCCACCGATTATCGCCATCAAGACGGCTCTCATGACTTTGTTTATGGATTGCCGGAACTCAATCGGCGCGTAATCGTGAACGAGGCGACACGCCACGTTGCCAATCCCGGATGCTTTGCCACCTGCATACAGTTGGCATTGTTGCCGCTTGCCAAGAACCTGTTGCTTAACAGCGATATACATGTAACGGCAATAACCGGCAGCACGGGTGCGGGTGTGAAACCATCGGCTACATCGCATTATTCGTGGCGTAACGACAATGTGTCGATATATAAACCGTTCAAGCATCAGCATCTTGCCGAAATAAGGCAATCGCTGTCGCAACTTCAGCGTAGTTTTTCGGCCGAGATTAATTTCATACCGGTGCGAGGGTGTTTCTCGCGCGGTATTATGGCATCGGTTTATATGGATTGTGCCACCGAGCTTGATGTAATTCGCGAGTTGTACGAGAAATATTATGATGACCATAATTTCACATTTGTCATCGACCGTATGCCCGATTTGAAAGATGTGGTTAATACTAATAAATGCCTGTTGCATTTGGTGAAAGAAGGTAACAAATTGCTTATTGTGTCGGTAATCGACAACCTGCTGAAAGGAGCGTCGGGTACTGCCGTGCACAATATGAACTTATTGTTCGGCCTGCATGAGCGAGTGGGGTTAAATCTCAAGGCATCGGCTTTTTAAAATTTACAAAAAATGAAACTTTTTGACGTATATCCGCTTTTTGATATTGAAATCGTGCGTGGTCGCGGGTGCTATACCTACGATAGTCATGGTACCGAATATCTTGATCTTTACGGGGGGCATGCGGTGATTTCGGTGGGACATTCACATCCGCATTATGTTCAGGCTATCAAAGAACAGGCCGAGCGGCTCGTGTTTTATTCCAATTCGGTTGTCAACAGCCTGCAGCAGCGGCTTGCTGACAAACTTGGTCGTGTTTCGGGGTATGATGATTATCAATTGTTTCTTATCAACTCGGGAGCCGAAGCTAACGAGAACGCATTGAAACTCGCATCGTTTCACACGGCACGTCGTCGTGTTGTCTCATTTTCCAAGGCTTTCCATGGGCGCACGTCGCTTGCTGTGGAGGCCACCGATAATCCGCGCATTGTTTCTCCGGTCAACGATAACGGCAATGTCACATTCCTGCCGTTGAATGACATATATGCCGTCAGGGCAGAATTAAGCAAGGGAGATGTGTGTGCAGTGATCATCGAGGGCATACAGGGTGTGGGTGGCATACAAATTCCCACGGCTGAATTCCTTCAACAATTGCGTGAAGAATGTGACAAACACGGCACTGTGCTTATCCTTGATGAGATACAGTCGGGATATGGCCGCTCCGGAAGATTCTTTGCGCACCAGTGGGCAGGCATACGCCCGGATATTATTACTGTGGCTAAGGGTATTGCCAACGGATTCCCTATGGGAGCCGTTTTGATAAGTCCTAAGTTCAAGCCCGTGTATGGAATGTTGGGAACTACATTCGGCGGCAATCATCTTGCTTGTGCGGCGGCTATTGCCGTGCTTGACATTTTCGAGCAAGAAGGCCTTGTGGAAAACGCACGTCGTGTGGGCGACCATTTGCTTGAAGAACTTGCCGGGATACCTCAAATCAAGGAGGTGCGCGGCCGTGGGTTGATGATAGGCATTGAAATGGAGCAGCCGGTGAAAGAATTGCGCACTCGGTTGCTTATGGAACAACATGTGTTTACGGGCGTGAGCGGTACCAATGTAATCCGCCTGTTGCCGCCGCTTGTCCTGACAATGGAACAGGCCGATGAATTTTTGCGCCGTTTCAAGTTGTGCCTTGAAAATTACGGGAAATAAATTTTTATTATCGTGTAATCATGAGAATAGGAATCATAGGTGCAGGAAACATGGGTGGCGCAATTGCCCGCGGCATTGCGCAGGCTGCGTGCCACACGGTTGTTGTCAGCAGTCCTAACCATCGCGGAGAACTTGATGCACTAAAATCACAATATCCGGCAATTTCGGTATCGACCGACAATACCGATGCTGTCAAGGGAGCCGATATTACTATCATCGCCGTCAAGCCATGGCTCATCGACCAAGTAATGGATGAATTGAAACAGGTAATCGATTTCGATTGTCAAATGCTTGCATCGGTGGTTGCCGGTGTCGATTTAGACCACCTTGCAAGTTATGCAGGGAATGAAAGCTCTCCTGCTGTGTTCCGTATAATTCCAAATATCGCCATAGCATACGGCCAAAGCATGACGTTCATTGCTGCAAAAAATGCTACCGAGTCGCAATTGAATGTCATCAGCGGCATATTTGGCAGCATGGGTAAAGTGCAAATAGTTGAAGAGCGGTTGATGGATGCGGGTACGGCACTCGCCTCATGCGGCATCGCATATGCCATGCGTTATATTCGCGCGGCAATGGAGGGCGGTATAGAACTGGGCTTCACTGCCGACCGTTCGCTTGAAATAGTGTTGCAAACAATTAGCGGTGCAGTGGCAATGCTTGTCAATAGTGGGGAGCATCCCGAGACGGCCATCGACCGTGTTACCACGGCAGGCGGAATAACTATACGTGGGTTGAATGCCATGGAGCGCAGTGGCTTCACCACTGCCGTCATCGAG
Organism: uncultured Bacteroidales bacterium; assembly: GCA_949289215.1. Classification (GTDB taxonomy): domain Bacteria; phylum Bacteroidota; class Bacteroidia; order Bacteroidales; family Muribaculaceae; genus Avimuribaculum. The sequence goes on from CASENC010000014.1 coordinate 5,195, forward strand.
GGGTTGAAAGCCTCAAAATAACACAAACCTGAATATACGATTAACAAACAACCGCCCTTGCGCAATGATGCAAGGGCGGTTGTTTGTGTATGTTTTGTATAAGCCGGATCACAGCAGGCTCCATGAGACTGTGAGGCCTGCCATTACTATGGCTACCATGCTCATTAGCTTGATAAGTATGTTGAGGCTGGGGCCCGATGTATCCTTGAACGGGTCGCCGACGGTGTCGCCCACTACGGTAGCTTTATGTACATCGCCACCTTTGCCGCCGAAATTGCCCTCTTCGACATATTTCTTGGCATTATCCCATGCGCCACCGGCATTGGCCATGAATATGGCAAGTACAAATCCGCAACTTAGTCCGCCTGTGAGCAGGCCCAGTATTCCCGGTACGCCGAAAATAAGGCCGGTGAGCAATGGAGCAACAATCGCCAACAACGATGGTACCACCATTTCACGCTGGGCTCCCTTTGTGGAAATCTGCACGCAACGGGCATAGTCGGGTTCTGCCTCACTTGTGAGTATGCCTTTTATTTCACGGAACTGGCGGCGCACTTCTTCCACCATTTTTTGCGCGGCACGACCCACGGCATTGATTGTCAATCCGCAGAACACAAATGCAAGCATACTGCCTATGAACATTCCGGCAAGCACATTGGGATTCATGAGTGTGACGTTGTAGTATTCCATGAAGTCGGTGAATGTGGCTTGTGCGGTTTCTATCTTCGAGCCGTCGGGCATGGTCAGAATTGAATTGCCGACGCGTTCAAGCCCTATGCGCACTTCTTCGATGTAAGATGCAAGCAGTGCAAGCCCAGTGAGTGCTGCCGACCCGATAGCGAAACCCTTGCCTGTGGCTGCGGTGGTGTTGCCAAGCGAGTCGAGTTGGTCGGTACGTTGGCGCACTTCCTTGCCAAGCCCCGACATTTCGGCATTGCCTCCGGCATTGTCGGCTATAGGGCCGTAAGCGTCGGTGGCCAGTGTGATGCCGAGAGTAGATAACATTCCCACGGCTGCGAACCCTATCCCGTACAAACCCATATTGACATCGCCGGGAACAAAGTCGGCTGCAAACAGGTAAGAAAGTATCACTCCCACCACTACCGACAATACCGGTATGGCAGTCGAGCACATACCCAAGCCGATGCCCGAGATGATTACCGTGGCCGGTCCGGTCTTGCCGCTTTCGCTAAGCCGTTGCGTGGGCCGGTAAGATTGAGAAGTGTAATATTCGGTGGCACGGCCTATCACTACGCCTACCAGCAGGCCGATGATTACCGAACAACCTATGTTGAACCAATTGTCGATACCTAAAAGCCACAAAATCAGGAAAGTGAACACCACGATAAGTCCTGAACTCAGGTTGGTCCCCACGGCAAGCGAGCCGAGCAGGTTTTTCATTGTGGCATTTTCCTTGGTGCGGACGGCAAAAATGCCCACTATCGAGAGCAATATGCCCACTGCGGCCACAAGCATGGGGGCAATGACTGCCTTGTATTGCATGGCCACGTCGCCCGAGTGTATGTAGGCAGCTGCGCCGAGTGCGGCAGTCGAAAGTATCGATCCGCAATACGATTCATACAGGTCGGCACCCATGCCTGCCACGTCGCCCACGTTGTCGCCCACGTTGTCGGCTATGGTTGCCGGGTTGCGAGGGTCATCTTCGGGAATGCCTGCTTCAACCTTGCCCACAAGGTCTGCACCCACGTCGGCGGCTTTGGTGTAGATACCGCCGCCCACACGGGCAAACAGTGCCTGGGTGCTTGCGCCCATGCCGAATGTTAGCATCGTGGTGGTAATGGTGCATAACTTGGCTGTGGGCGACAGGGCCTCTTCGGGTATGGCCGCGTTAAGAATAATATACCAAAAAGAGATGTCGAGCAAGCCGAGTCCGACGACTACAAGGCCCATTACGGCTCCGCTGCGGAAGGCGATGCGCAGGCCTCCGTTAAGCGAGCGCCTTGCGGCATTGGCCGTGCGTACCGAAGCGTAGGTCGCCGTTTTCATGCCAAGGAAACCGGCAAGGCCCGAGAAGAAACCGCCTGTGAGGAATGCAACCGGCACCCATGCATTCTGCACGTGCAGGCCATAGGCCATCAGCGAGAAGAATGCCACAAGTACTATGAATACCAAGCCAACAATCTTATATTGCTGCTTCAGGTAAGACATGGCCCCGCTGCGCACGGCGGCTGCGATGTGCGCCATGCGGTCGGTTCCTTCGCTTTCTTTAAGCATTTGGCGGTAGAAGTAGTAAGCAAACACAAGTGCAAGCAGTGATGATGCCGGCACTATCCAAAATAATAAATTATCCATGGTTAAACATTTTGTATTGGTATTGAAGACTATTATAAACCTTGAGCAAAAGTAGTTAAAAATCACAAGTCGGGTGTTCCAAAATATTTTAATTCCATCGTCGATTAGTTAAATTAACCTATTGCGCGGCACGGTTTGCCGTTTCTGTAATTACGGAAATTTTTCGTTAATTATGTATAACGATGCTTGTATCTGTTGCTTGGCAAAATTATGTAACATATCTTTGCAAAAAATTTTATAACTTTTTCATTTGCTACGTCGAATGTTGAGACGTGGGGAGGATTAGAATTATTGATAACAGATGAATGTAGCAGTATATTGTTCATCGCGCAGTAATCTCGACGAGTGTTATGTGGGCGCGGCGGCAGCCCTTGGCGAATGGATGGGCCGCAACGGGCATGGCCTTGTGTATGGTGGCTCCGATGCAGGAACCATGCACACCCTTGCCGAGGCGGCTCATGATGCGGGGGCGCACATAACGGGTGTGGTGCCGCAATGTTTTGCGCATCGTGCCGACAGGCTTGTCGATACGCTTATCCCGACTGCCGACCTTGCCGAGCGCAAAGCACGCATGATAGCTCTTGCCGACCTGTTTGTGGTGCTGCCCGGCGGCATAGGTACCATCGATGAATGGATTTCCACGCTCACGCATCTTGTGGTGTCGGGAGACTCGTGTACCCGCATCGTGGTGGTAAACATAGGTGGTGTTTTCGACAATATGCTGGCTCAGATTGCCGCAACAGCCGCTTCGCCGTTTGCGCGTGGCGGAACGCCTGTGACCGGACATTGCGCGGTGGTTACAGGTATTGAAGAAATGATTAATCTATTAAACACAATAACAAATTATGACAATGAAAAGTAACATTTACACCGAAACGGGCGACAATGGGACAACTTCGCTCGTTGGCGGAAAAAGGGTGAAAAAGACCGACATCCGCATCGAGGCTTATGGCACGGTAGATGAACTTAATGCATTCCTTGGCAAACTTGCCATCAATTGCAAACTTGAATACCCCGAGATGTATGGTTTCCTGCGCAAGATACAAAACAAATTGTTCAACATTGGCGCGTACCTTGCCAGCGACAACAGCAGCTCGCAGCGCACGCCGTGCCCCAACCTCACCATCGATGACGTGAACGAGGTGGAGCGCATCATCGACACGCTCGACGGTGAACTGCCTCCCATCAAGCATTTCATTCTGCCGGGTGGCAGCCAGCTTTCGGCATCGTCACAAGTGTGTCGTGTGGTAACACGCCGTTGCGAACGCCGTGTGTTTGAACTCGCCGACGAGTCGTATGTCGATCCAGTGGTTTTGAAATACCTCAATCGCCTGAGCGACTTCTTCTTCGTCTTCGCCCGCTACAACAACATCCACAACCAAATCGAAGAAATCTTCTGGAACCCCGAAGCCTGATAACATTCTAAATAAGATTTTAAATAACGCTCAAACTTTTCCGATAGAGGAAAGCAGTTTGAGCGTTTTTTTGTGTGGTAATTTTTTCCTGACTTCGTCAACGTATCACCCTGAAAATGTAGAGACGCGATTCATCGCGTCTGAAACCGCATCCAATGGTAACTTATTATCATAGCCGCACATTAGACGCGATGAATCGCGTCTCTACTTGCCATACATTTTATCGTTTTTTCGGTTTGGTGTAGTATATAATTGATTTGTAAATCAGTATTGATGCAGCCACTTTTCGGTTTGGGCGATGAGGCGGTGGTGGGCTGCATCGGGGCGCAATTCATTAGCGATGGGGTGGCTGTGGGCATGGTGGAATATCATGCCGGTTAGGGGAGAACGGCAGGCTTGCAGTGCCGATTCTGCTCCACGCAGCGGAGTGCTGATGAAGGGGCGGAACAGCAGGTTGGCAAGCGGGTCAAACCATCGGTGCATGGTTATCATTCCTGAATTTACCACTCCCGGGTCGGCACAATTCACTCGCAACCGCCCTTGCCATTGACGGGAAAGGTGCATGGCATAGTGCGTCAGGGCGAGTTTGCTGCGTCCGTAGGTGCCGAGTTGGGAAAAATTGTTTTTGGTCGGGGTTAATATGCTTTCGGTAAGACGGTGCAGGCGGCGGGTAATCGATGTGGTAAAAACCACGCAGCCTCCCTGTTCGATGCGCGGTGCAATAAGCCGGGTGAGCAATATGGTGCCAAAGTAATTGACTGCCATGGTTTGCTCCAAGCCTTGAGCTGTGAGAGAATAGTGGCGGCACATCACTCCGGCATTGTTGATGAGCGAGATGATGTGAAGTCCGTTGATGCGCCGGGCAAAGTCGCATATCGAATCGGGGTTGTCGAGCCGCAACAATTCGCATATCACATCGGCACCGTCGGTAGCCGCTTGTCGCAATTCATTGGCAAGAGCCTCGCCTCGCTCGCGGTTGCGGCACGTGGCAATCACGCTGCCGCCCCGGGCTACAATCTGGCGGCAGATGGCTCCCCCGATACCTCCAGTCGCCCCGGTGACAATAGTATATGTTGTCATAAAGTTTCGATTATTTGTGACGAGTTTTCAAAAAACATTATATAATATATCGGCATATATATAATGCCGTTTCGTGTAAATACTTGTTGTTCATTGGATAATACATATGCTCGCCTTATGTTATATTCCTCAATCGATATAAATTTGCTTAATGCGCTGTGTATGGTATAATCTTTTCCCGATTTTACTTCAATAGGTATGTTTGACAGGTTGTCAGGGTCGTCAATCAAGAAGTCAACTTCACCGTTTTTTTTGTTGTCATAGTAATATAGGTCATAACCGTGAGCTCGTAGTTCCTGTGCAACAACAGTTTCATATACCGAGCCAAGGTTGATGCTGTTGATGTCGGACATGATGGCTTTGATGTTGTTGCGGTAAAATATTCCCGACAATATCCCCACATCATTAAGATACAATTTAAGCAAGTTTTTGCCGCTGTTTTCAATTAATGGATATGACGGCTTGCTTATTGCTCTCACCTCAAGGACTATCCCTGCTGAAATCAGGTATTCAAATTCATCGATGTAATCAGAGGTGCGTTTCCAACTCTTGTTTTCGATATCTTTTATTACGATGCGTTTTTTCTTATTCTCAAGGTTTGATGGTATCATGTTGAAAATTCGTCTGATTTTCAATTTCTTGTTATACTCGTTTTCATATTTTGCGGCATCTGCTCCATACAGGCTGTGGACTTCATTTTGAATACGCCTGAATTCTACGATGTTTCGGCTTTCAAGATATTTGTTGACGGCATCGGGCATACCACCTACGAGTAAATATTTTTTGAAGAAATCGAGCATTTTTTCGTGCAACGATGTGGGTAGTGCTTCATTGTTGTGAAAACTGTTGCGCATTGAATCGAGTGCAGGCTTTCCCACTCCGTTTGCGATAAGAAATTCTTCAAAGTCCATTGGATACATATGCTCAATGCGTATGCTTCCTATAGGAATTGATTGGGTGCTTTTTAAAGCAACCCCCAGTTGTGAACCACTGGCAATATATGTAAATCGGTTATCGGCCATTAAGAATTTAGCAAGAGTCAACAAATGGTCATATGCCTGTATTTCATCGATAAATACTAAAGTTGATGCCTTATCTTTTATTCTGTCCCCGGCAATCACACTTAATGCAAGGTAGAAGTCTTTTACATTTTTGGCATTGGCAAAAATGCGATCACCCAATTTGTCTTCTTCCATGTTTATCTCGATGTAGTTCGGAAACATTTGTTGTCCTATCCAACGTATGATGTATGATTTGCCTATTTGTCTTGCTCCGTCTATAACTAATAAACGGTTGGAGTTGGATTTAAGATGGTCGGTTATCAACTGTGTAATTTTTCGGTATAGCATAAGCTCCTGTTTTATAAGTGCAAAGATAATAGTTGTTTTTGTAATTGGTGCGTTTTCTTGTGAATAAAGGGTCAAGAAAGGTGCGTTTTCCTATAAAAAACGAGGTCAAAAAGGTGCGTTTTTCTGATTTGACATATTGCATTGATAGATTATGGCCGCAATTGGAAGAAATGGATAATATTTTGCCATTACGCTCGACTTGCAATATCTTTGCATAAGACAGACTTCGTCTCGGCCATGTCAAAAAATCAGCAAGCTGTTTTTTGACATTGCGCTCGACTTGCACTATCTTTCGATAAGATAGGCTTCGTCTCGGCCATGTCAAAAAATCAGCAAGCTGTTTTTTTGCCATTGCGCTCGACTTGCACTATCTTTGCCATATAGAAAAAGAAGGCAATTTATGGAGAAAGTTCTTGTGACGGGAGCCGATGGGTTTATCGGTTCCCACTTGGTGGATTTGTTGCTTGCCGAGGGCTATGAAGTGAGGGCGTTAAGCCAGTATAATTCGTTTAATTACTGGGGGTGGCTCGATGATGTGAGCCATCCGAGGCTTGAGGTCGTGTGCGGCGATGTGCGCGATGGTGATTTTTGCCGGCACATTACACGCGGCTGCGACACGGTATTGCATCTGGCGGCTCTCATAGCCATACCTTACAGCTACGTCGCACCCGACAGTTATGTCGATACCAATATCCGCGGCACTCTCAATATGTGCCAGGCGGCACGTGATTGCGGGGTGCGGAGAATTGTGGTGACATCGACGAGCGAGGTGTATGGTACGGCGCAATATGTGCCTATCGACGAGAAGCACCCGCGGCAGCCGCAATCGCCATATTCGGCCACTAAGATTGGGGCCGATGCTATTGCCAAGAGTTTTTACAACGCATTCGGGTTGCCGGTGGTGATTGCCCGTCCGTTCAACACCTACGGGCCGCGGCAGAGTGCCCGTGCCATAATTCCTACCATCATCACGCAGATTGCCGACGGGGCAAGGGAAATAAAGGTGGGCGACTTGACGCCGACTCGCGATTTCAATTATGTGAAAGATACTTGCCGCGGTTTCCTTGCACTGGCCACTGCCGAGGGAATCGAGGGTGAAGAAATAAACATCTGCACCGGAACCGAAATAACCATGGCCGACACATTGCAGATGATTGCCCGATTGATGGATGCCGATGTGAAATGGGTGCAGGACGAGCAGCGTATGCGCCCACGCAAGAGCGAGGTGTTCCGCCTGCTTGGCGACAACAACAAGATTACAAGCCTCACCGGCTGGAGTCCGCAATACAAGCTCGAAGACGGGTTGCGGGAAACCATAGCATGGTTCACATGCCGTGAGAATTTGGCAAAATATAAATCGGGTATTTATAATCAGTAAGAAAACAAGTAGAGAAGAAGAGGATAAATGAGTGAATATTTCCATCGCCGACGCAATATAAATGTTTTGTTCCTGGGTGGGGCGAAACGGGTGGCACTTGCCGAACAACTGATAAAGGCCGGCAAAGAATATGGTATCGAGGTTTCGATTTTCAGCCATGAACTCGACGATTGCGAGCCTATCGCGTCGGTGGGCAAGATTATAATCGGCAACAAGTATTCTTCACCCGGGATAGATGCCGAACTGGATAAGATTATCGAAGATAACGATATTAATGTGGTTTTGCCGTTCATCGACCCTGCCATAGAGGTTGCTGCCCGATGCAAAACGCGCCATGCCGATGTGTTTGTTCCGGTGTCTGATGCCGTTGTGGCACACGATATGTTTGACAAAGTGCTGGCGGCGCGGTTGTTTGAAAGCCTTGGAATACCCGTGCCCGAGACCTACACTCCCGATAACATGAAATTCCCTGCCATCTTGAAGCCGCGTTGCGGTTCGGCATCGCAAGGTATAATCATTGCCGAGAATGAGGCCGATTTGCGGCGTGCCGGGTGGAATACCGATGATTATCTCATACAGCGATATGTGGCCGATCGTGAAGAATACACGGTGGATTGTTACGTGGGTATGCAAGACGGCGAAGTGAAATGTGCCGTGCCGCGCTTGCGTATAGCCACTGCGGGCGGTGAAGTGACGAAGACCGAAACCAGGCACCTGCCTTTGCTTGAAGAGATGGCGTGGCGTGTGTTGAAGATGGTGAAGTTACAGGGAGCGGTTACGTTACAGTTTATTCGAGACCTTGATACAGGGCATTTCTTGCTCATGGAAGTAAACCCGCGGCTGGGCGGCGGTGTTATATGCTCGATATATGCAGGGGCAAACATTGCCAAGATGATACTTGAGGAGTGTATAGGCTTCAATGCCATTCCGGCAAAAATATGGCACGAAGGTGTGCTCATGACAAGGTATATGAAAGAAGTTGTATTTTCCAACGGTAAAATGTTATGAACAATAACCATGTTATTATAATAGCCGAAGCAGGCGTAAATCATAACGGCAATTATGACCTTGCCGTGAAAATGGTGCGTGAGGCCCGAAAAGCCGGTGCCGATTATGTGAAATTCCAAACGGCGGTGCCCGAACTGGTGATTTCGTCGATTGCGCCGAAAGCCGAGTACCAGAAAGAAACCACCGGCAACGAGCAGAGCCAGCTTGAAATGTGTCGTGCCATACATTTGCCGTTGTCGGCATATGCGCCGCTTAAACAGGTGTGTGACGATGAGGGGATAGGTTTCATGAGTACGCCTTTCGACTTGGTTTCGATCAACACGCTTGAGCCGCTCGGCATGGATTATTACAAAATTCCGTCGGGAGAAATCACCAACCTGCCTTATTTGCGCAAAATAGCATCGAAAGGGAGGCGTGTGATAATGTCAACCGGTATGTGCGAACTCGACGAGATAGGTGCTGCCATAGGTGTGCTCACAGGTGGAGGATTGCAACTTGACGATATAACGCTGTTGCACTGTAACACGCAATACCCTACGCCTATGGCCGACGTGAACTTGCGTGCCATGAACGAATTGGCCGACCGCTTCGGTGTAAAGGTGGGCTACAGCGACCACACCGTGGGCATTGAAGTTCCCATAGCCGCCGTGGCACTTGGTGCAACGGTTATAGAGAAGCATTTCACGCTCGACCGGAACCTGCCGGGCCCCGACCACAAGGCTTCGTTGGAACCTGATGAACTGGCCGCGATGGTTGCCGCGATACGCAACATAGAACAAGCCCTTGGCGACGGGCATAAGCACGTTTCGGAAAGTGAACGTCCCAATATGGAGGTTGCACGCAAAAGCATAGTGGCAGCCACCGATATTAAGAAGGGCGACTTGCTCACCGAGCAGAATATTACCGTTAAACGTCCGGGAAACGGTATCTCTCCAATGCTGTGGGATAGTGTTATAGGTACTCATGCCGTTGCCGACTTCCATCGTGACTCGCTTATCCGCCTGTCGTGAAAGTGCCGTGACCGTGTTTGTGGTGCCGATAATTTACACGTAATTGATTACACAATTGCAAGTATGACGGTATAATCGTAACTTTACTGTGTTAGTCGTCTCTTGTTCAAATAGATGAAATAATGGGAATATTAAATAACATAGCCTGCCTGATAGCCACTGAGACACACGGTGCTGCAGGAACAGTTAACGATGTGTTGAGTGAATGGTTGTTCACTGCTCCACTTGCGCTGGTTTTCGTGTTGTTTTTTGCATTGTGCGTGTTTGTAACCAAGTTGCGCCGGGCTATTTTCAAGCATTTGAAGTGGATTGCCGCCACGGTGTTTGTTGCGGGTATTGTCCTTTATTTTATGGGGTTTAATCATGAAGGCAGCACGGGCAATGTGCTGGCACTGTTGTTGCGAGCTACTGTGTCGTCGATCGAGATGTTTGTTTCCGAGACCGATTTGCTTGAAGTGGAACACCACCTGAAAAACGACCACACATATATGACCATTTTCGCAATTACTCATTTCTCGGCTGTGTTTGTCAGTGCCATAGTGATATTGCGTGTATTTGGGTTGCGATTGTTGTCGATGTTGAGGTTGTTTACCAAAATAAGACACGGAGGCCGGTTGTTTGTCTTTTGGGATATCGATGATAATTCGTTGGCTGTTGCCGAAAGTATCGAGCGCAAGCCGGGCGACCTTATCGTGTTTGTAAATGTTCCTTATGGGCGGCATCACGAGCATCATTCTTCACGGTTCACATTCAGCCACTTTTTTCATACGGCCGATGACGGCGTCGAGCAATACGTCGGGCGCATCGAGGCTCTTGGTGCCATAATCTTGGCTGCAAAAGGTAAACCCGATATGGTCGAAGATGATGTCAAGGCACTGGAATTCTTCCGCCGGCTTGGACTAAGGCGATTGGAAAAGGTGATGTCGCGTTACGAGTCGGTTGAATTTTTCTTCCTTTCCAATGGCGAACGGAACAATATCGAGGCACTCGGTGCTTTGAAAAAATATGCTTCTGCCGGTGGCGACAAGCAGATTCCCGAAGATTTCAAGGCATATTGCCATGCCCGCCGTAACAGGTTTAATGAGAATTTGAATGGTTGTCAAGGACTTGAATATAAGACGCATTTAATTGACTCTTCTTCATTGGCGGCATTGCAATTGAAAGAGGGTGGACGAAGCACCGATGAACGTGGTTGTAACCACCCGGTGAATTTTGTTGATGTCGAAACTGATACCGCAACAGTTTCATCGGTGTTTACGGCATTGGTGATTGGTTTCGGCGAAACAGGCAGCGACGTGTTTAAGTTCCTGTATGAATTCAGTTCGTTTATCAAATCATCGGTAACCGGCAGTGACGGCTTTGATGACGTAGAAGAGCAGGAACGAAAAATATATGTGTCGGATATCAATCTTGATACGTTGCGTGCCGAATTCCTTGAGAAAGCACCGGCATTAACGGGTAGCAGTTCGGTAGAATGGCTTGACGAGACTACACGCACACCTGAGTTCTGGAATAAACTGAAAGATATTATTGATGCATTGAATTATGTAGTAATATCGGTTGACAACGATGATGAGGCATTGTCGATTGGCATACGTATGTTTGATTTCGCTTATCGGTATCGTTGCGATATGGACAAGTTTAAAATTTATGTGAGGTTGCATAATACCGACGATAAATTACTTGTCGATGGTATGGATAGGTTCACTGTCGGTGGGCGGCGCGTATTGGAAGTGTTCGGAACTAATGGTGATATTTTTTCATATGAAAATATCTCGGCCGTTGCGGCAGAAGCCCAAGCCAAGGATTTTTTCTACCAATACAGCCTGACTACCGTGGGCATAGCCGGGAGCATGGATGCCGATGCCCGCAGGATTGAAACAGGGCGGTTGATGCAATTGCAACCCGAAGGGCTGTGGCGCAGCCGCAGGGCAAAAGCCGACGGGGCGATAGAGAATGCTGTTAAAATCGAATATCAGGAGGATCAGGATCGCTCGAATGTGAGCCACATATATACCAAGTTGGCGCTGGCAGGCGTTTATGACGGGCAAGGTCGTGTGCAACCGGGCCGGTTGGAACATCTTGTAGGGATAACGACACGCGACCCCCGGAATGTATATGCCAATGCTTTACATGGAACCGATAAGCGATTGTTCAATAATTTATGCTATTGCGAACATTTCAGGTGGAACTCGAAGATGGAGCTGCTGGGATTTGTTTATGGTGATGGAAAAGATTTCAGGCGCAAATTGCACCATTGCCTGGTATCGTGCAATGATTTAATTCGCAAGGAAGACACCAAAGGGACTTTCATATACGACCAGGGTACCGTTGAACTAAGTTTTAAAAAAGCGTTAGAAGATTATGAAAAATGACAAATATGTTCCCCATCCCATGGATACTGGGGATGTGCAGTTGCCTCAGGAGATTGCTTCGCTTGCCGAACTCATGGCTCGCAACGTGCATGAAGTGTGGGCTGCCTCGCGCATGAGTCAAGGTTGGACTTATGGCTCGCAACGCAACGATGAGTTGAAGACGCACCCCTGCCTTGTTCCCTATGACGAACTTCCTGAAGAAGAAAAAGATTACGACCGCAACACCGCCCTAAGCACACTGAAGTTAATCACCCGATTAGGGTTCAAAATAATCAGGAGTTAGAAATAATTTCTTAATTCCTAACTCCTGTCTTACTGTTTTTTAGTCGTTGAGAAGCTTGTAACCGGCTTCTTCTATGGCTTTGCGCAGGGTGTCGAACGGGACTTCGCCATCGGTAAATTTCACGTGAGCTACCGGCGGTTCAAGGGTTACCGTGGCTTCTACGCCGGGAATGGCGTTCAAGGCCTTTTCGGCGTGCATACGGCAGTGGTTGCACATCATTCCTTCGATTTTGTATTCTTTCTCCATTGTTTTGTTGGTTTTTGTTGTTGTATGATTGATAATATTCTTGGCTTTAAGTCGCAGGCTGTTTGAAACCACGCTCACGCTGCTCATGGCCATTGCCAGTCCGGCTATCATGGGATTGAGCAGGAAGCCGCACACCGGGTAAAGCACCCCGGCAGCGACAGGTATGCCTATGGTATTATAGATGAATGCCCAAAACAAATTTTGGCGTATGGTGCGAACCGTGAGTTTTGATAGCGTGATGGTTTCAGGTATTTTCAGCAAGTCGGACGACAGGATGGTTATGTGTGCCACGTCCATTGCGATGTCGCTACCTTGCCCCATTGCGATACTCAAATCGGCTTGTGCCAATGCCGCACTGTCGTTTATCCCGTCACCCACCATTGCCACGCGGTGTCCGGCCTGTTGTAACTGCTTTACGAAATCGGCTTTCCCGCTGGGGCGCACCTCGGCCTTGTAATGCCTTATACCTGCCTGCCGGGCTATATATTGTGCAGTCGCGTCATTGTCGCCGGTGAGCATATATACCTCAATCCCTGCATTTTGCAGTGCTTTGACGGCCTCGGTTGAAGATGGCTTTATGCGGTCGGTGATGGCTATAACGGCAAGCAAATGTTTTTCATCGGCGAAGTATATCACTGTTTTGGCTTCACCGTTCCATTTATCTGCATCAGCCATTAGGGCAGAGTCACAGTTAATGCCGTTTTCGATTATCATTTGTCTGTTTCCGGCAAAATAAGCTTTTCCATCGCACCGTCCGGTCACGCCTTTCCCGGTAATGCTTTTGAAGTCGCAGATAGCCGGCACAGTCAATGGGCAACTAAAATGTGCCGTTATCGCATCGGCGAGCGGATGTTCCGACATTTGCTCAATTGCGTGCAGTATAGGTGTTGCCGAATTGTCGTCGTGCAGCCACGCAGAATCGGTAACTCGGGGGCATCCTTCGGTGATAGTTCCTGTCTTGTCGAGCAGCACGGTATTGATTTTTCCGGCAATTTCAAGGCTTTCGGCATCCTTTATAAGTATGCCGTTTTCCGCACCTTTGCCTATCCCCACCATTATTGCCGTGGGGGTGGCAAGGCCCAGTGCGCACGGGCATGCAATAATAAGCACTGTGACGAGAGCAAGCAATCCGTGTGAGAAGCCATCGGCCGGGTCAAGGAATAGCCACAGCAGGAATGTAATGACGGCTATCGACATTACCACTGGAACAAAGACAGCGGCAATGCGATCGACCAGTTTCTGCACCGGAGCCTTGCTCCCTTGTGCATCTTGCACCATGCGTATGATTTGTGCCAGCACCGTGCCTTCTCCCACTTTCTGTGCCGAAAAACGGAAACTGCCACGCTGGTTGATTGTCCCGGCATATACGTGTGCCCCCGGTTTTTTAGCTACCGGTATAGGTTCACCGCTGAGCATACTTTCGTCAACATTCGATTCTCCATCGGTGACAATGCCGTCAACGGCAATGCGTTCTCCCGGTTTTACCATTATTATGTCGCCAATTGCAATGCTTTCTATGTCAACTGTTTCTGCGTTTCCGTCGGGAGCTATTCGTGTTACAGTGTTTGGACGTAATCCCATCAATTTCTTTATCGCCGTTGAAGTTTGCCCCTTGGCACGTTCTTCAAGCAACCGTCCGAGCAGGATAAAGGCAATGATAACACTCGAAGCCTCGAAATAGACGTGAGGCTCGATGCCGTGTCGCGTCCAAAATTCGGGGAACAGCAGGTTGAACACGCTGAACAGGTAGGCAATGCCGGTGCTGTTTGCCACAAGTGTGTCCATGTTGGCCGAACGGTGCCGCAATTGTTTCCACGCGTTTACGAAAAAGTCGCTGCCGAGCCAAAACACAACCGGTGTGGCAAGTATCCAGCTTACCCATCCGGCCCACGGCTCGTGCATCACTGTCATTCCTATCACAGCTACAGGCAGTGCCAGCACTATGGCCCATGTGGCGCGGAATTTGAGCCGTGCCATATGCTTGTTGTGTGCTTTTTCGGCCTCATCTTCCATTAGTTTGCCCGTTTCGGTTATCAAGCCATATCCTTCGGCTTCGAGAGCCTGTTTCATGGCCTCGGGGCTTATTTGTGCAGGATTATATTCAACCGATATTGTTGCTGCGGCAAAGTTCACAGCCGCGGCGGCAACTCCCGGTTGTCGTGCTATGGTCTTCTCGACACGTGTGGCGCAAGCTGCACAACTCATGCCTGTAACCGGGAAATTTTGTCGTGTAATCTCGTTTTTCCCCATTTTTTTGATTTCTCGATATGCAAAGATAACAATTTTGCGCATGCAACAGTATTGCAAATTCGCATCGGTGCAAAATGGGTAAAATGTGGTAAAAACAGGTGAAATGTTTTGTATTGAACCGGGTGTGCATTATCTTTGTAATTCAGTGCTCCCTATATGGGGGAGATGTAAAAGTGCACATATAAAGGATAAAAGAGATGAAACTGTTGAAATTATTGCCAATGATTGCCATTGTGGCCATGATGGCCGTGTCGTGTAGCAACGATGAAGATACTCCTGCTCCAACTACATATCAATTAAGGGCTGCCGATGGGCGTACTATAACCGTCACCACTGCCGTGCAGCAATATGCCGATGAGGGTGACTTCATTAATATGCTTAAACAACAGGCCGGAGAAATGACCTTACCCACGCGCAGCGGTGAAAATACCGATGTGAATGCCGAGCGCAAGATTGTCGCCGGATATGACGAAGAGCCGTTTTTGATAAACGATGAGGTGTGGCAACAAGTGCGCCTTGGCAGTTGGTGCGCACGTTACGGGCTTGTCTCGGGCGACACTTATCTGCTTAATTTCAAGCGTGTGACAAAGTATATACCATGTGCATATAACGAGCAAGTGGTGACCGATGCGTATTTGCCAACCGATAGAAATATGGGTTTTAACAGCAACGGCGTGGGTTATGTGATAGATAATTCCAATAACGACAGCGGAAAGTATTATGCCTACACGCTTGTTGCTGTGATAGGGTATGATGCCGATGGCAAAGTGGTAAACAAGCATTATCCATGCGAACTTGCCGACTTGCAGTGGAAATATATAGTGCTGCAAATGGAGTAACCTGTGCCGACCTGAATTGTATGTTAGACAAGTTGCTATACACATTCAATAGCGGCAAAAACAATAAGTTCATGTATTATGCAAGGGCTTATTGCCGCAAATATTTTTTCCCCGACGCAGTGTGCCGGCACAGGTTACGTGATGAACTCGAAAGCATAGCCCGACGTTCTGATCATGATTACATAATGAGCCGTGTGGACTATTATTGCGGCATCAAGCCGGGCGATTTCACGGGAACGGAACCGTGGCACAAGGAATTATACCCATTGGGCGAGTGCCCCAAGTGCAACAAGGTGTACCGTTTCGACACGCTCGAATACCGCCGGTACTTTCCCAAGCGGCTTTTATGGCACTTGCTGCCCGGCGACATCACATATGTGCCGCAAGTGCCGTCGATAGTGAAAAGCCGTCCGTTGGCTGGCGATGTGCGAATGTCGGTGCTGTTCAAGATGGACAAGGTGAGGCATTTCATCTTTGTCAACGACCGCAAGTCATTTGCCGAGAAGCAAGACCGCGTGGTGTTCCGTGGAAAGATAGGCGGGCGCGACAACCGCAAAGCCCGCCGTTACGAGTTCATGACGAAGTTTTGGGGCAACCCGTTGTTCGATCTCGGGGAAATTCGCGGGCGCGACTACAATCCCGAATGGGAAACCGAAAAAATGACAATATCGCAGCATCTCGATTACAAGTTCATAATGGCACTTGAAGGGAACGACGTGGCGAGCAACCTGAAGTGGGTGATGTCGTCAAATTCGCTTGCGGTGATGACGCCGCCCACGTGCGAGTCGTGGTTCATGGAAGGGAGGCTCATACCCGACTACCATTATGTGGCCGTTAAGCCCGATTACAGCGATGTGGAGGAGCGTGTGGCATATTACATTGCCAATCCCGACAAGGCGCAGGCCATCATCGGCCATGCCCATGAGTGGGTGGCGCAGTTCCGCGACCGCAGGCGCGAGCACCTTATCTTGCTTGCCGTGATGGATCGCTACCTGAGGGCTGTGAATGGTGATTTCTAACGCAATTATATTGTCCCAATTAGTCTAATTGGTCCAATTAGACTAATAAAAGGGATAATTTTTTCTGAAAAATTTTGCTTGAAATTTTGGTGGGAAATAAAATTGTTGTAATTTTGTAACGATTTCAAATTTATAATAATTTTGAATATGGATTTTGTACTAGAGCATCTGAAAAAGCATGGTATCAAGCCGTCGGTGCAACGTGTGGCAATAATGCGTTACCTTATGGAGCACTGTACGCACCCCACGGTTGATGCCATATATTGCGACCTGCAATCACAGATGCCCACGCTGTCGAGGACAACGGTTTACAACACCTTGTCGCTGCTTGAAGAACGCGATGCGCTCTCGGTATTGACAATCGACAGTCGCAATATCCATTACGATGGTGATACACGGCCTCACGCACATTTCCTTTGCCGCCGGTGCAAGCAAATATTTGATGTGCCCATGCCGCAAGGCAGTGCCGATGAAGTACCGGCAACACCGGCAGGCTTCAAGGTCGAGCATACACACTTGTATTACGATGGGCTTTGTGACAGGTGTAGGGCCGATGAGAACTGAAAACGAGATAGTTAAAGATATAAGTTTACAATTTAAAAAATTACACTACTATGGCAAAGAAATTTATCTGCACAGTTTGCGGTTATGTTTATGAAGGTGAAGAAGCTCCGGCTAAATGCCCGCAATGCGGCGTTCCTGCAAGCAAGTTCAAGGAAGTTGACGAAAGCGAAGAAGTAACCTTCGTTCAAGAGCACGTAATCGGCGTAGCCAAGGGTTGCGACGAAGAGATGATTAAGGACCTTAATGCTCACTTCAACGGTGAATGTACCGAAGTTGGTATGTACCTTGCAATGTCGCGCCAGGCCGACCGCGAAGGTTATCCCGAAATTGCCGAGGCTTTCAAGCGTTATGCTTGGGAAGAGGCTGAACACGCTGCCAAGTTTGCCGAATTGCTCGGCGACGTGGTATGGGATACCAAGACCAACGTTTACAAGCGTATGCTTGCCGAGGCCGGTGCCAATGCCGACAAGTTCCGCATTGCAAAGCGTGCAAAGGAACTCAACCTTGATGCCATCCACGACACAGTTCACGAAATGGCCAAGGATGAGGCTCGCCACGGCAAGGGCTTTGAAGGCCTTTACAACCGTTACTTCAAGAAGTAAGATATAAAAAGGCAGAACAATTAAATGGGCAGTTCCCGGAATTTTTTTCGGAGACTGCCCATTTTGTTTATGGTGGGGATAAAATGTATGTGGCAATTACCAGCCCGAAGTGAACGTGAATGTGTTGTTATTGTTTCGGGTGAGCTGGTTGTCGTTGTCGTCATAAATTACCACGTCGAACGAGAGTGTGCCGTTGAAACCCGGCGCCATGTTGAGTGACGTGTACGGCAGGAATAGCGTCCATGTGCAGATGCTCGATTCATACGACATATAATCGTCTTCGCTCACGTGTACCTGTCCGCCATAGCCGTTGTTGAGCTGGGTCACATTGTCGGCATAGTAGAACCATGCGGTTGCCGTCACCTTGCGGCTGAGCATATTGTCAACCTGGAATTTCAGGTGTATTTTCATACCTTTTTGGTAGCCTACAAACACGTTGTGGTCAACAGTGATGCTCTGGATTTCGGCAGCGGGGCCACCGCCATCTTGCTCTATATTGATGCGCACTTCCTCGTCGCCGCAAGTGATTTTCATCCAGTCGCTGCGTGACGATGACGATGTATTTGGTTCGCAATACAGGGTGAACGATGTGTTGGATATGCTTGTTACGGTGCAGAATGAAGGCACTCCCCAGGTGTCCACGTCGTCACCATCGGTCGAGATGGTGAATGTGCGCGAACCGCCATCAGAATCGAATGAGACGTCAACCGACGATGAATACCCGTCCACTCGCAGGTAGGTGGCACCGCGAGAATATATATAGGCATATCCTGAATATGCCTTGCTGCCATCAATCCAAATTTCATAGGTGTAGGTGCCGGCCGGATAAAGGCTTTGGTCGTTGTTGCCCCATCCTCCCAAGTAGGCCGTGTTGCCGGAGCCCGGTTTGAAGGTTACATCGCGCTGGCGAGTGTAGCCCGAAGGCGAACTGCTGCCGGTGTCTAATGTTCCGTCGGGTTTGTAAATTTTGATTTTCACCGTTTTCTCTACTTCCGATGCCGGGCCGTTGTAGGTTATTTTTGCCGACAGGTATCTCATGTCGGCAGAGTAGAGGGTGGAGCCATAGCTGTTAAGGTAATCACCGTCATAATTGGTGTTGGCAAACTCGATGCCGGTGATTTCAAGCCGGGCTTGGCGACCGGCCGCCTGCGAGACGTTGACGCGCACTGTGTGGCCGCCTGCGTTGACGTTGAACCAGTCGTCGCGTCCCGACGAGTAACCATTGGCATCACACACGATGGTTATCGACGATGATGAAATACTCCTCACCGTAATCCATGATGGCAGTGCCGTGGCAGTTGGGGTGCCTTGATTGGTAGATATCGACAAGGTGCGAGTACCGCCCGAGCCGGGGAAGCTGATTGAAGTGGAGCTGCTGTTGCCGTTGACGGTGAGGCGTGGCGACAATTCGTTGATGCGGTTGTCGCACTTGCGTACACCCTCGTTGATGGCGGCCAGGTGCTCGGCCTCCACATAACCCACGTCAAACTTGGCCGACTGGAACTTCTTCTTGGCAGCCTGGTATTGTGCCACGGTCGAAGCCTGTTGGTACATGGCTTGGGCCTCGTTCAGGGTTTTGTTGATACCTGCAAGGCACTCGATGGTGCATAGCACCATTATAAGCAGGAATGAGGTAATGCGTTGCTTCATATCATTGTTATTCTGATTGTTGACGATAGAAAGTCATGCCGTTGCAACTTAATGTGATATAACGTTGTGCTTGCCCCGGGGTGTCGTTGAGGCTTATTATTACCGATTGGCTGTTGCCGGGTTGTATGGTTATTTCGGCCTGGCCGGTGACGGCATTGCTTGTGTCGCCGGGGCTTGTGGCTATTTCATAACGTATCACGGCATGGGTGTCGGTGGTGCATAATCCGTTGTAACTTATATATAATTGCCCGTTGTCGATTTGGGTTGAGGTCACATTCATATATGCACCCGGGCAGTCGTGGCTGTTGGCGATGTTGATGAGAGCATTCTTTACTTCATCGGTAAGGGTCAGTGCGGCTGCAATATGGTAGTAAGAGATAGCTGTACCCACATCTTCGGCCACTTCATATTGTCCACGAGCCGAGCGCATCCATGCATTGTAGGCTGAGTGGAGCTTGTCATCGAGTACACTTTGTGAGATGGGGGATACCTGCATTTCGCTTATGAAAGTGTAAGTGTCGTTGAAATACTCCAGCGAGTCAAGCAGTTCCTTGGCCTTTAGGAGCGATGCATAATTTTCGGGGCTGCCCATTTCCACATTGTTGTTGTATAGTGTTGTCAGCCTGTAGTATTGTCCTTTTATGGCTTGCTCCTCCTTGTTCTCGCCTCCGCCCAATACTTTCACGAGCACTACCACTATGGCCACTGCTGCCACCATGGCCACCATCAACGGCCATTTCTTGCGTGTGGTGACGGGGAGTGTGGCTCCGCCGTTGCCTCCGCCTTCGGTTTCACCGTTTTTCCATTGCTCGAAGGTGCGGGTATCGCCTTTCATCACGTCACGTGTGTATTCCACCAGTTGCTCGGCGGTGGGACGGTCCCATGTTTCCTTTGCAAGGCAGGCTTGCATGAGCAGGCTCAGGCGTTCGCTGAAGTTGCTTCCGAGCCCGGGGATTTCGGCACCTGCGTTAAGCATGCCGCCGCCCTGTCCCATGAACGGCAGGTCGCCGGTGGCAAGTTCGTAGATCGACACCCCGAGCGACCATATGTCGCTTGCCTTTACCGTGAGCGGGTCTTTTAGAAAACGCTCGGGGCCCATGTAGGCTATAGCCCCTGAACCCACGGCACGTTTCGACTGCTTGCGCAGCGTTGAGCGCATTTTCTTGCTTATGCCGAAGTCGGTAATGAGGAATGTGCCCAAGTCGTCGATAAGTATATTTTCGGGTTTGATGTCCTGGTGTATGATTTCGTTGCTGTGCAAGTATTTCAGTCCGGCAGCCACGTCGTGGATGAAACGCCATATATCGTCTTCGGTGGCCGACCCTGCCAATTTCGCAGCTGAGCCGCGCGAGCAATACTTCATGGTGAGGTACGGGCGGTGGTCCCACACGCTGTAGTATTGTGCCGTGAGCAGGTTCTCGTGATTCAGCCCGAATGCCACCTTGTATTCGTCCCTGAACTCGTCTTGTCCTTGCCGGTCGAGTGAGATATATAATTTTATGGCAATGTCGATGCCGATGGTAGTGTCTTCGGCAAGCCATACTTCGCCGAAGCTTCCGCTTCCCTTGAACTCCTTGAGTACATATCGGCCATCGATTACTGTTCCTTCATTCAGTTCCATTGTGTGTTATTATTTATCTGGTGTTTTATTTTCGTCGGTTTTAATTTCAAGTTCTTCTCTCTTGTCTTCTTCATCTTCAGCAGGGGTAACCTCTTTGTCGGATTTCTGTTCGCCGGCCGACCCGGTTTCGTCTGATACGGTAGTCAGCTCGGTTGAGGTTATTTCTTCCTTATTCTGGAGGATTCGTTTCCCCAAGTTGTTGAGCATTTGGTCGAATGATTTGAAAGTGCCCTCATTGATGAGATTTCTCTCGTCAACTATTTTTTTGTATATTCTTGCAACCAGTTCTTTGTCTTTGCCTGAAACGCGTGATGACACATCATTAAGCCGAATGATGAAGTGTGCCCTGCGTTGTAGTTGCTTTACCCAGGTGGTCGTGAATGCCATATCCTTCTGGTCTTTGCACCTTTCTATTTTCCCTGTGACATCGTTGATAAGCCAGTTAAGGCCTGAGTTACCTTTCAGCACGGCTGCAACGGCGGCCACGGCTTTTTGTTGCTCGGCTTTCCATTCATCAAGGCTGCTTGTGGTTTTTTCCTCCTTGACAGGAGTTTCGGTCACCTTATCCGGCTTGGAGCCGGTTTCGTTTCCGACTGTTTTTTCAGTTTCAGGTTTCGCCTCGGGAGTGATGTCGGTTCCTGCAACTATGGTGGTAGAGTCTTTTTTCCCGATAGTGTCATTGGTTTGGGTTATGCCATCGGGTTGGTCTCCGCCACTGCGTGTGCCTGCCCAGTATGCACCCGCTATGGCTGCCACAACGCACAGTGCTGCTATCCCCCAAATGAGCCACTTTTTTTTATTGTCGGGTTGTGTCGGTTGGGGGGTGCCTCCGTTATCATTGTTCCCGTTATTGCTGTTATTGTTGTCGATATTTGAGGTGACGCGTGCCACGGTGCGCGGTTTCTTTGTTGCACGGCCTGCGCCGTTCATTATCTGGCACAGTATGACGGTCACGTTGTCATACCAGTCGGCACGTTCGGCGGCGCGCATCAGTGCCTCGCGGCAATTTGTCAGAGTGTCGCAATTGGCGGCGATTATATCTTCGATGGTGTCACCGGGGTAATAGTTGCCGTTTTCATCGAGAGTTTTGCGATCGCGCAGAACACCGCTCAGGCCGTCGCTGCACAGCAGTATTATGTCGCCGTCACACACGTCAAACTCGCGAGACTCGGGCCGTGCCGAGCCGTTGGGGTCGCCCAGGCTGCGTGTGACTATGTTCCCCTGCGGGTGCTCGAATGTATCTTCGTAACGAATAACCCCCTGGTTGGCAAGTTCCTGTACATATGAGTGGTCGCATGACAGTGGTTCGATGCCGTTGAGCGGGTTGTAGCGGTAGGCACGGCTGTCGCCGCACCAGCTCAGTGTCATGTGCCCGTCCACTATCCAAGCAAGGATTATGGTCGAGCCCATGCCATCGTGTTCGGGGCATGATTTTGCATCTTCTTTTATGCGCCGGTCGGCCTCCTTGATGGTCTGTTCAAGGTATTGGCGGCGTTTGGTGGCATCGGCGGCCATTCGTGGAGTGATTTTACCCGGGGCGAAAGCCTCTTTAACCGTTTCCACGGCTATTGCCGAGGCCACTTCGCCTGCGTTCATTCCACCCATTCCGTCGGCTACGGCCATCAGGCATCCGCAATCCGACAGCAATAATTCGGTGTCGGCCTGGCATCGTATAGGTGCGTCGTCGCTAAGGTCATCGTCGAAGTAGAAGTTGTCTTCGTTGCCATTGAGCGGTGCCGCGGGGTTGAATTTGCCTGCGGCATCGGAATAAGCGACAATGCGGAAAGTTATATTTTTGCTGCTCATGAGTTATTTCTTGTTTTTCTTTTTGTTTTTCTCTTTTTTGTCGTCCTTGCTTGAACCTGTGGGGGTGAGTTCGTCTCCTTTCGGAGCTTCTTTCACCTCTTCATTCCGGCGTTTCGGGATGGCTATTTTCCACGTTCCCTCTTCACCCGGCACCATTACACCACACAGGGTGAAAGTTATTTGCCCAATGCCGGTTTGGCGCGGCACAATGTATATGCCGCCCCATATCGAGCCTTTCACTTGTGGAGCCTTGACGGCATATTCTGCCGAGTCGGGCGAAAGAGCCAGCTTGTGGCGGTATATGGTGTGGGTAACCAATGGCTGTGCCGATTGTGTATTGCAACTGTCGATGGGTTGCGGCGATGTTATCCATGCCAGCCAACCATCGCACTCGCCGCAGGTGGCAGTGTCGGGCATGAAGCCGTTGCCGCCGAATGTGGTGCTGTCGGGAACCATATACAAGCCCTGTGCAGCCGGTTTTGCATCGTGAATGTCGCCGGCAAGTGTTGTCAATGCCGAGTCGGTGAATTCACGATAACGGGTGGTATAGAGAGCCGGTCGGTGGCTTTCGCGGTAACGGTCGAAGTTTTCGTCATATTCCCACGGGCGTATGGCACAGTCTTGCACGAGCAGTCCGCCGGGAACTTTCACTGCCACCGAGTAGCTTTGCCCGAATTCATTGTTCCCATACCGTCCGAAGAGTTGGTGCGACACCGTGTCTTCAAGTTGGTAGGCTTGTTCCACTATTACCATTCCGCCGGTGATGGCGTCTTCTACCAATTGCTGGTTATTGCTTGAAAACATTCCTATGTCGAATTGAGCAAAAATGCTCATAGGAATTAATGTGAATAATAATGCTATCTTTTTCATAAGCTTTGAATTATCGAATAACGCTAATAGGAACTACGCGACCTTTCTCAAGTGTGCTGCCCGAAAGTATGCCGACAACCGTGTAAGTGTCATTTTCCCACACGAATACCGGTCCGCCCGAGTTGCCGCTTTGGGTGTCGTCGTTTGAGGTCATGATTGTACCATTCACATCCAGTCCGTCACGTGCGACTTCGGCGTGTGACGAAATCGGCGACGGTGCCGAAGGGTCTTCTCCGCCTCGCCCGTAAGGGAAGCCCAATATTTGCAAGTTGGTGCCGATGGGAAGCTTGGTTGATAAATCGGCATCAAAAGGCAAGCCGCTTTTCGATGTGTTCACCGTTACCCA
Source organism: uncultured Bacteroidales bacterium (assembly GCA_949289215.1). Lineage (GTDB taxonomy): Bacteria > Bacteroidota > Bacteroidia > Bacteroidales > Muribaculaceae > Avimuribaculum. The sequence goes on from CASENC010000014.1 coordinate 29,219, forward strand.
GTCGGCAGCATCCACCTCCGACTTTTTGAGAGCAACCGTCATGCCGTTTTCAAGTGTTGCGGTTGCAGCTGCGTCGCCACTGCGGTCGGCATTGCATTGCTTGTTGGTGAACTGTATTTGGTCGCCCGAATTGGATATTGCAAGGAATGTGACTTCGATGTCTCCGCCGTTATGCACAATGGCATTTTCCATCATCAGGAAGTTGCTGATACGCTCGTCGCCCCAGTTGGCATAATAATAGTACCAGGTTTCGGTGACGTGGCGTGCCGTTACGAATTTGCCGTTTGATAGCAGGAATCCGGTACCTACCGGTCCGCTCGGTTCGTCGTCAACTTGTACTTCCCCGTTTGGTTGGGTGATTACCGTCTTTAGTTGGTATATTGCGTAGGTGTAAGGGAAACACTGTTCTTTCAATGCTCCGCTCGGAACACTTCCGCCGCCACCGCCAACCTTTGCTCTTGAAGCCTCTTCACGTGCTCTGCGGGCTTGTTCCTTGGCCTCGCGAGTCTCTTGTGCCATTTGAGAAAGGCGCTCCTCGTAGCCTTCGATTTTCTTGTTTGTGGCAATCAATTCCTGTGTCAGTTGTTCGGCTTTCTGTTGGTTGGTGGAATTTTGTTCTATCAATCCGGCTATTTCTTGTGTCTTTTGTTGCAACTGGTTGTCGAGTGTCGATATTTTCCAGGTAGCACCGGCAACACACAACACCAATACGCATGCCAGTGTAGTGATGGCTGTCTTGTAGGGGCGCAGTGCCTGCTTGCGGAACAGGTTGAGGCGCGACGTGAGTCCTATGCTCTTTACCAATCCCTTGTTGCCTTCTGGAACTATGAAGCCCATGCGAGGCCCGTTGGTGGAAAGTTGTATTTCATCGCCGTTTTGCAAGTACCATTCGGTTTCCACGCGGTGCCCGTTGAGGTAGGTCGAGTTGGTTTTTGACAGCTGCACCAGTTTCCAGTTGTCGCCGTCCTTGACAATGGCGGCATGGCGTCGGCTCACCGTGGTAAACGACTCGTCGAAACGTACTTGGCAACTCGGGGCTCGTCCAAGTTCTATTTGGTCAACTATGATGATTTGATTCTCTCCGGCTTTGTGGTATTTTGATGAAACTTTGTGTTCCAGCACATAATACCTGCGGCCTCCGGCTCCCATGACCGATTTCATGCCGGCTCCGATTGATCCTGCAAGCGATCTGCGATATTGGTTCGTGGTCTGTTGTGCCATATTGAAAAGTGTTACGTTATGTGTTATTTGTAAAAACGATTTATTAAATTGTCTATCATGTAGTTGCTCATTTGGGCAAACAGGTGGTCTTGCCGCTTGTGAGTGTAATGGATGCCCAGCATGAGGAAAATGCTCAGGAACAGTGCCACTAGCGTGGTGTCGAATGCCACGGCGAGCATACTTGTCATCTTGTTTATGCCCTCGGTAGTGCCGGCCTCGTTGGCATATCCGAGCGATGCGGCGATGCCTATCACTGTGCCTATGAAACCCACCGATGGTATAGCCCAAGCGCAGTAGCGTATGAATTCCTGTTCGCTCTCCATGTCGGAGGCATATATCTTGACTTGAGCTTCAACCAATCCCAGCACTTCCGACGACGACTTGCTCAGGCGGTATTTCGTGCAGGCTTTTTTTATCAGGTCGGTGAGCAGGAATTTGTTGGTGTGCTCAAGTTGCTGCATATTCAGTTTTAGCTGGTTCACGTCATCGGGGCTGAGTACCCAATTCTCTTTCTCGGGCAGCAAGTGAGCCTCGAATGAGTCGTATTCGTGGGTGATTTTGCTGTTGGCATGGGCTATTTCAAGCATTCCGAAGAAAAAGAAGAAATAAGTTGCCCCTTGTATAAGCCCTTCGGGCATGGTGCCACCGAGCATAGTCAGCAGTCGTGATGGATTTTCGTCATCGTTGGCCAAGACTATCACCACCATCAGCGCGGAAGCGAATATTATGCTCAGCAGTATCCTTATGTATCTGTTGCTTGCCATTGGTTCTTATTTATTTATTTTATTACACGTCCCGAGCCCCATAAAGGTTCGCGGTGTGAAGTTATGTTGAAGCCCGAGTCAGACAGGCGGAAAGTGACGAAGCACTTGTTGGGCCCCTTGGTGATGGTGAACGGGTCGAGTTCGACCCTTCGCTCGTCGGGTTTGCCCGGGTGGAAAATAAGCACGCACGACACTGTGGCCGATCGGGCTACCGATGATTCGTAAATGTTGACCCAAGCGGTATATTCGCCGGGGTATATTTCGGGAACGTAGAACAGCTCGAAGCGTTCCTCGTCGCCTGCACGTCGTTCCCTCACGTCCTCGCCCAGTATGCCCCATTTCTTCGACGGGTACATACGCCAGCATTGTTCGGGGTCGGGTTCAAAACGTTGTACTCCAAGGTCAACGTCGGCATCTGTTTCGGTCCACCGGCACAGTATTCCGAAACGTGCGAATACACCCATAGTCTTCTCTATGGTGTTTGCCACCTTGCTGCGCTCGTTGGCTTCTTCAAGCTGTTGGCGCAGTTCGGCCACTTCCTGTTTCATCTTTTCCGAGGCCGAGTTGGCGTTCTCCAGCTCTTCGCGCAACCGCCGGTTTTCGTCGGCCGCCTCTCGAATGCCGCTTTCGAGTTCCGCGATGCGGTCGTTGAGGCGGTTAATGTTCTCTTTCAGCCCGTTAAGCTCATCGTTCAATTGTTCAAACACCTCTTGCGGCACACTGTTCTTGATTTTTTCTATGGCATCGTCGAGGCTTGTGGTGATTTCCTGTATTTCTTTCACCTTTTCAAGCAGTTCCACATCTTCTTTTGTCATTTTCGGAATGATTATGAACAAGATGATTACTGCCGCCAATGCTCCAGAAAGCAGGTCGAGGAACGACGTGCCGAATATGTTGATTTCCTGTCGTGCCATATAAGATTTGCGTCAAGCGCCCTCTACGCGCAGTTTCACATCGCCTATTGAAATTATGTCGCCCGGTTTTATGACTGCGCCGTATGTGCCCACTTCCTGTGAATTGACAAATGTGCCGTTAAGCGAATTTTTCCATTGCATGGCGTTCCGGTGGCTGCAGTGGATGTTGCACCTGTCGCAGGGGAACAGCCTATGCTGCCGCAGCCCGTATTCGCAGTTGCACCTGAACTGGCCGTCGCGCAGCACCCACACATTGTTACCGGGGTCTTTTTCGATGGTGCAGTGCTGCCGGGAAATGAAGCAGGTTTCGGTTTCCTCGATGCTTATTGAGTTCCACGTGTCGGCCGAAGCCCGTCCTATTGTGATTATGGTGTTCCCGTCGGTAAACAGGCTGTTGAGCACGTAGGTGCGTCCAAGTTCCTCGCCTTGCATCACGCGCAACATCAGTCCGGCCGACGTGTCGCGATTAAACCGCGTGGCATCGGGCACAGGGTCGGGTATCGATGCGCCGGGATTGGGCATCAGTTTCAGCACATCGTCGATGGTTTGCAGCCGTTGCTTGAAGTCGGGAACAAGGCACCCTTCGATAACTGGCAGCCATGTCGCGCCATCGGGTCCCGACAGTCGTGAACGGTCCCAATTGCCGCGTTGGACGTTATTGACGTATCGTGGCACGTCGGCTTCCGATTCAAGTCGGCCGAAAGGCAGGCTTCCCGTGAGCAACTGGTACATCATCACTCCAAACGAGAATATGTCGGTCGTAGGCAGCACTGTAGCATTGCCGCGCTTTGGGTTTACTTGTTCGGGTGGCATATATGCAATGGTGCCGAAACGCTGTTGCGGCACACCTGTCCAGCCTCGTTGTGTGAGGCGGTTGTTTTGGTCGCCCGAAATGCCGAAGTCGGTGAGCACGGCGTGTGAACTGTCGCGTAGCAGTACGTTTTCGGGTTTCAGGTCGCGGTGGACTTTGCCGTTGGCGTGTAGGTCTCTCAGCCCCAGTAGCACTTGGCGTGCCATCAGTGGCAGGTTTACGCGCGTCTGTTTGAGTGCGCTGTTGAGGTCGCCGCAAGGGCAATATTCCATCACGATATAGGAATTCCCCCTTACCATGCCTTTCGCCACCGAGTGTACGAGGTAGTCGCTGGGAATTTGCCCGGTTTCATATTCCCGCTCGAAGCGCTTGAGCAGGTTTGGCCGTTCCGAGGCAATCACCTCCCACAGTTTCAGCAATTTCAGCGCATAGGGCTTGCCCATGCTGTCGGTCACGCAGAACACTTGCCCGAAGGTTCCTTCGCCCAAGAACGATTTCACTTTCCACTTTTGGTCGATGTAATCGCCCGGAGTGAAGTGGCAGCGTTCGGCGACGCAAGTTCCCTGGTGGTTCATGTGTGTTACCCTTTCTTGAATTCAAACATACGGTTGCCCAATACAATCACATCGCCGTCTTGCAGGCGCATTTTCCTGTCAACGCGTATCAGCGTGGTTTGCATCTCGCTACGGTTTTCGATGTACCATTCATCGCCTTCGCGTGTGATAACGGCTTGTACTTTCGATGTTATTGAATTGTTGTTGCTGTCGGTGTTGGCACGGTTCAGCGTGATTTCGTCGCCCGAGTAGCTTACCGGTTCGTAAGTGGCCTGCTCGGTTTGCCACGGAATGCGGCGCAATGAGCAAAAACCTTCGTTTTGAGGTGTGCTCCACGGATTGATTGTGCCTCCCACATTGTTGCCCTGCCTGCGAGGTTGAGGTTGCGGCTGTGGCTGCGGTTGGGCCTGTTTTAGCGCGTTTTGGCATCGTGGACAGAAGTTCATGCTTGGAGTTATCGGGTAACCACATCGCGGGCATTGTCCCGGCTGTGGATTTGGATTCGGCGGTGTCGGGTCGTTGGGGAAACCGCCCGGCTCGCGTATGGTAGATTTCAATTGCTCAAGGTTGTCGTGATTTGAAACATTCTCAATCATCGACCCCTCAAGCGGAGCATTGCACTTGATGCAACGAGTTGCATTAGGCTCGTTGATCCATCCACAATTTTTGCATCTCATATAATAGTTCCTTTCAAGTTTTAAGGTGTTAAATCATTGTCAGACATCATTGCCGTTTTGTCGTGAGACATAGGGCAAGTTGATGCAAAAATATGAATAATTCTTGTAACATAGAAGAAGAAGTTTAAAAATTAAATCGGGTGAAAATGTGTATTTTAATAAATTGCCATGGAGCATTACTATGTGTTGAAAAATGTGTATTATTTGGCGAAAAAATCATGATGCACAGGCGCGGATTTACAAATGCAAACGCCAAAGTCGCAGATTTGTTAAAAAAATGCCATGTCGGAGGGTTGTATATGTTGTGCGGCATGGATTTTTGCTTGTTGATAACTTTGTGTGTTAAAGGGGGAAAAAATGCGAATTTAAGTTTGTAAATTATATGGATTAATTGCTAACTTTACAAGCGGAAAGGTACGTGCTCACATATAAGCTTTAATGCTGCATAGGTGTTGATTGAAATTCTTTCCAATGGTTTGAGGATTAACTTATTAAGCGTAGCGATGAGTGACCAATCGATAGTTTATCATATACCGGCTTTGCTCGAAGAAAGCATCGCAGGGTTGAATATTGTTCCCGATGGTACATACGTAGATGTGACATTCGGTGGCGGCGGACATTCTCGCGCCGTCATGTCGCACCTTGGGAAGGGTGGGCGGTTGTATGGTTTTGACCAAGACATGGACGCTTATGCCAATCGTATCGATGACCCCCGTTTTACGTTTGTGCATGGTAATTTTGCGTATTTGAAGAATTTCTTGCGCTATTATGGCGTTGAGGAGGCGGATGGCATAATTGCCGACTTGGGGGTGTCGTTCCATCATTTCGATGATGCTTCTCGTGGTTTCTCGTTCCGGGCCGATGCGCCGCTTGATATGCGCATGAACCGCGAGGGTGGTCGCAGCGCGGCCGATTTACTTGCCGATGCCACCGAGGAGCAGATAGCCGATTGGCTGTTCAATTACGGTGAACTGAAACAGGCACGCCGCATGGCAGGTGCAATAGTGAAGTCGCGCGCGGCAGGTGTGCCGGTCGGTACCGTCGGCCGCTTGCTTGATATTGTGAAGCCCTACATAAAACCTTCGCAAGAGAAAAAAGAACTTGCCCAGGTGTTCCAGGCGTTGCGCATTGCCGTTAACGACGAGCTTGGCGCATTGCGTTCGATGCTGGCAGGGGCATTGCAAGTGTTACGCCCTGGTGGACGGCTGGTGGTGATAACTTACCATTCCCTCGAAGACCGCTTGGTTAAGAATTTCATCAAGAGCGGTAACGTGGAAGGCAAAATCGAAAAAGATTTTTATGGCAGAGTAAGCGCACCGTTCAAAGCGGTAAATAACAAGGTTATACAACCGGGCGAAGATGAGGTGGAGCGAAATCCGCGTTCGCGCAGTGCCAAGTTGCGTATAGCCGAAAAAATATAAGAGTAAGGTCGATAAATTACGTTTTTTATGGTGAAGAAAGCTATAACAACCTGCTTTGGAGTCTTATTCGGGTGGATATGGAATTTGCTTGGCGGTAAGTTGGTTACCGTCGATTTCCTGCGGCGGCATTTTGCCAAGGTGGCCTTGGTGCTGTTTGTCATGTTTGGCTTTATAGCCAACCGTTTTTCGGGGATGCTCGAAATGCGCCGCATCGACAACCTTGAAGGTGACTTGAAAGCAATGCAATCGGAATACATATTGTCGAGTGCCGATTATTTCTCGAAAATACGCGAGAGGACTATGAAGCAACTTGTGGATACCTTGAAACTCGACCTTGACGTACCACAACAGCCTCCTTACATATTGAAAGACGACGATGAGTGAAAAAAAACATAGGAAAAACAAGGAACACATACTGTGGCGTTATTTTCTTATCACCCTGGCTGTAACCATAGTCTCGGCAGTTGCCGTTTATCGTTTGGCCCAAACGACAATCTTCAAAGCCGACCAATGGAACGAGAAAGCCATGGAGTCGTTTGGTGATGTGGTGCCGTCGATACCCGAGCGAGGGAAAATACTTGCCGATGATGGTTCGATACTTGCCGCGAATGTAGTGTTTTATGATGCTAAAATCGACTGGAAAAGCGAAGCCATAAAGCGTGATACATTCTATAAGTATCTGCCGGCATTGTGCGACAGCCTTGCCACATTCTTCCCCGGTAGGATGACTGCCAAGCAGTGGCAGCGGGAGCTTAAGAGCAAATATGAAGCCATCAATAATCCCAAAGCTCGCGGCTTGCGTAATTATTCGCTTGCGTCGAACTTGTCTCAGAGCCGTCGCGACCGTTTGCGCAGTTTCCCGTTTTTCAACAAGGGGCGTGCAGCATCGGGATTGGTGTTTACCGAGCAGTTGCGGCGTTGCAAGCCTTATGGGTCGATTGCCTCGCGAAGCATCGGTTCGGTTCATGCCGACAAACTTGCTTTGGGCAACAACCGTCACGACGAGCAGGTGGTGATGCATGGTGTTTCGGGACTTGAAATGTCGCTCGATTCGCTGCTTTACGGCCATGACGGTGAGATGCAGTCGATACAGTCAACCGTGCGCACCCTGCGCTGGGAACATGTGCCTGCCGTCAACGGGTATGACATAATGACCTCGATAAACATAGGCATACAGGACATTGTTGAGCAGGAACTGTATGATATGTGCCTCGAAGCCGAACCTATGTGGTGCTCGGCAGTGGTAATGGACGTGGAGACGGGAGAGATAAAAGCGGTGTCGAACTTTGAGCGGCGTGATACATTTGATGTGTCGAAAGGTTATGTCGAAGTGACCAACCATGCTTTTTTGCGATATGAAACCGGTTCGGTGATGAAAGTGATTTCGATGCTTGTGGCTCTTGAAGACGGAATTGTCGATAACGTGAACGAACGTATTACCACCGGTCGCTCATGGGCTTACAGTGGTGGCCGCCCCATAACCGACGCCCATGCCAATACCGACATGAGCATAACCGATGTCATAGCCCAGTCGTCAAACATTGGCATAGCAAAAATCATAACTTCGAAATACGGGGCCAATCCCATTGCTTTTAAGAACAGGTTGAAGGAAATTGGCTTTTTTGAACCTCTTAATACCGGTATAGCCGGTGCACACACGCCTGCCGTGTGGTTTGACGGCCATGCTAATTCCGACCGTATAACACTTTCGCGCATGGCTTATGGTTATGCAATGTCAACCCCGCCCATTTACACGCTTGCAATTTACAATGCCATTGCCGGCGGGGGCAAGTTTGTGCGCCCGAGGCTTGTCAAGCAGCTTATGCACGACGGCGTGCCCGATTCGGTGATTAGTGTGAGCTATGTGAGGGAGCGCATTTGCAGCGAGGAGAATGCCCGCAAGTTGCGAGAAATGATGCACGCCGTTGTGCACGACCCGCATGGCACGGGAAAAAGTTTGCGTAACAGTGTGATAGATTTCGGCGGCAAGACCGGAACTGCATACGTTACCATAAACGGACGTTACACGGGCATGAAGCGGTATTCGTTTTGCGGATTTTTCCCGTATGACAAGCCCAAGTATTCGTGCATAGTGGTGTTTGAGCGCGGCAAGTATGGCGCGGCTCGCAGCAGCGGCAGGGTCTTCAGGGGAATAGCCATGAAGATGCACGCCCGCGGTATGCTCGACAACAGCAAGGAATATACTGCCGAGGTTGATTCGCTTGGCGGTAAGCATGGAATGATATATGCTACTTCCACGGCGGGAAGACACACGGCGCGCTCGTTTGTTGACGGCGAGGCCGCAGCCACTCTCGGACAATTGCGTCGTCCCGGTAAAATGGCTGCCGATGAGGTTCCCGACGTAATAGGCTTGGGCATACGCGATGCCATCGATGCCCTTGAGAGAGCCGGGCTGATTGTGAAGTTCTCGGGAACGGGATATGTGTATCGTCAAAGCCTTCTGCCGGGGTCGAAATTGATAAAAGGTGCCGAGATACAATTGGTACTTCGTAATTAAAAAATGTGACTGTTTAGAAATTATTCATATATATTATGTTATTGACCGAATTGTTGAAGCCGTTGAAGGTGACTTCGTTTGCAGGCCGCTCTACCGACGGTGTTGAGATAACCGACCTGGTGTGTGACTCACGGCACATGGTGCCGGGGGCAATGTTTGTGGCTGTCAGGGGTGTTGCAGTAGATGCCCACAAGTTTGTGCCGCAAGTGGCGGCTGCCGGTGCGGCTGCCGTGGTATGTGAGCAGTTGCCCGATGAATTATCGCCCGACGTGTGCTACATAGTTGTCGAAAACAGCACTGTTGCACTTGCGTTGCTTGCGTCAGAGTGGAACGGCAATCCATCGGAAAAACTCAGCCTGGTGGGCGTGACCGGTACCAATGGCAAGACCACGACGGCCACGCTGCTTTATGAGATGGCCCAATTGCTGGGTTTTAAGGCCGGATTGATATCGACGGTGCGCAATATCATCGACAAGACTGTGGTTCATGCCGACCAGACGACCCCCGACCCGTTGACACTTAACCGCCTGCTTAGGCAGATGGTTGATGCCGGTTGCCGTTATGCTTTCATGGAGGTAAGTTCCCATGCTTGTGTGCAGCATCGCATCGACGGGCTGAAATTCAGCGGAGGCATTTTCACTAATCTCACTCGCGATCACCTTGATTATCATAAGACGGTTGAAAATTATATCAATGCAAAGAAAAGCTTCTTCGATGCGCTGCCTGCCGATGCATTTGCACTGGTTAATATCGACGACAAGGTGGGCACGGTGATGGTGCAGAACAGCCGTGCCCGCAAATACACATATTCGTTGCGTTCGATGGCCGATTTCAAGGGCAAGATAATCGAAAGCCGACTTAACGGCACATTGTTGAATATCAACGGTAAGGAGATAGAGGTGCTCTTTACAGGGCGTTTCAACGCCTATAACCTTACATCGGTGTATGGGGCATCGCTCCTGCTCGGATTCCCCGAAGATGAGGTGGCAGTGAAGATGAGCATGCTTGTGCCTGTGGCCGGACGTTTCCAGACGCTTATGTCTCCGCGCGGTTACACGGCAATTGTCGATTATGCCCACACGCCCGACGCGTTGGTGAATGTGCTTAATGCCATTCGCGAGGTTATAGGTACCACAAGGCACATTATCACCGTGGTGGGTGCCGGCGGCAACCGTGACAAGGGCAAGCGTCCCATTATGGCCAAGGAGGCAGCGATGCGCAGCGACCGCTTGATACTCACCAGCGATAATCCGCGTTTCGAGGAACCGGAGGATATATTGCGCGACATGGAGGCCGGGCTTGACGACGAGGCTCGCCGCCACACGCTCAAGATTACCGACCGCCGCGAGGCCATCAAGGCTGCAACCTGTTTTGCCGAGCCCGGCGATGTGGTGCTTGTGGCAGGCAAGGGCCATGAAGATTACCAGGAGGTGAAAGGCGTGAAGCACCATTTCGACGACAAGGAGGTGATAGAAGCGATATTTGAAGAGGAGAAAAAAGGTTAATTCGTAGATAGATAACGATGCTGTATTATTTATTTCAATATTTAGAGCAAATCGACTTTCCCGGGGCGGGACTTATGAATTACCTCACTTTCCGCTCGGGGGTGGCATTGCTGTTGTCGTTGTTCATTGCCACTGTCATAGGCCGCCGCATCATCGACCGCCTGCAACTTATGCAGGTGGGCGAGATAGTGCGCGATTTGGGCCTTGAGGGGCAAATGAGCAAAAAGGGCACTCCCACGATGGGTGGCATAATCATAATAATTTCGATTCTTGTGCCTTGCCTGCTTGTTGCCCGGCTCGACAACGTATATATGATACTGATGCTTGTTTCCACAGTGTGGTTGGGGGCACTTGGTTTTGCCGATGACTACATAAAGGTTGCCCACCACGACAAGGACGGGCTGAAGGGGAAGTTTAAAATTGTGGGCCAAGTGGGGCTTGGCCTTATAGTGGGATTGACGATGTACCTTAGCCCCGATATTGTAATGCGCGAGAATGTGGAGACCCGTGTGGCCGACCACGAGATAGTGGTAAGCCACAAAAGCGAGGATATAAAGGCTGCGCAAACCACCATACCATTTGTCAAGAATAATAATTTCGATTATGCCAGCCTTACCAAATGGCTCGGAGACAATGCCGAGACCGGCGGCTGGATTGTGTTTATCCTTGTTACCATATTCGTGGTGGCTGCAGTGAGCAATGGAGCAAACCTTACCGACGGGCTCGACGGGCTTGCCACCGGCACATCGGCGATAATAGGCGTGGCACTTGCCATAATGTGTTACCTTGGCGGCAATGTGATATATTCGTCATACTTGAACATCATGTATATACCCGAGAGTTCCGAGCTGGTGGTGTTTGCGGCGGCGTTTATCGGTGCCACCATAGGCTTTCTGTGGTATAATTCCTATCCCGCGCAGGTGTTTATGGGCGACACAGGCAGCTTGACGCTTGGCGGACTGATTGCGGTGTTTGCCATACTCATACGCAAGGAATTGCTAATCCCCATCATGTGCGCCATATTCCTGGTTGAAGACTTGTCGGTGATGGTGCAGGTGGCATATTTCAAATACACTAAAAAGAAGACTGGCACGGGGCGGCGCATATTCAAGATGACGCCGTTGCATCACCATTTCCAGGTGCAAGGCAGTTCGCAGGCCTTGATAAAACGTCCGGTGAATGCCGTGCCCGAGCCTAAGATAGTGATGCGCTTTTGTATAGTTGCCATATTCCTGGCAGCATTGACTTTTGTAACGTTGAAGATAAGATGATGATAAAAAACGGTATGAAAAAACGTATTGTTGTGCTTGGTGGCGGAGAAAGCGGCGTGGGTGCCGCGGTGCTTGCCAAGGTGAAAGGTTACGATACATTCCTGTCTGATTCGGGAAAGGTCGCTCCCAAGTATGCGGCCATGCTCGATGAGCATGGTGTGGAATGGGAGGACGGCGGGCACACCGAGTCGCGCATATTGTGTGCCGACGAGGTGGTGAAAAGCCCCGGCATACCCAATGATGCACCGGTAATAGTGAAATTGCGCAGTAAGAATGTTCCTGTCATTTCGGAAATAGAATTTGCCGGGCGTTTTACCGATGCCAAGATGGTGTGCATAACAGGCAGCAATGGCAAGACTACCACGACATTGCTCACATATCACATACTGAAGGAGGCCGGGCTTGATGTGGGCCTTGCCGGTAATGTGGGGCGCAGCCTTGCTTTGCAAGTGGCCACCGAGCATCACGATGTGTATGTGATAGAATTGAGCAGTTTCCAACTTGACAATATGTATGAGTTCAAGGCAAATATTGCCGTGCTGCTAAATATAACTCCCGACCATCTTGACCGTTACGACCATAAGATGGAAAATTATGTGGCTGCGAAATTCCGCATTTTGCAAAACCAAACTGGCGATGATTCTTTCATATTCTGGGAGAACGACCCCATTATTGCCGCACAATTGAAACGATTGAAAGTGGAAGCCCGGATGTACCCGTTCTCGGAGCAATACGACCCCGAGGCCGCTGCTTATATCGACCCCTATGGTGAAATGGTATTGCGCGGAGATGATGATAACCTTGTAATCGACAAGAACGACCTTGCCCTGAAAGGATTGCACAATGTGTTCAATTCCATGGCAGCCGGGTTGTCGGCATCGATACTTGATATAAAGAAGGATGTGATACGGCGTGCGCTCGAAGATTTTGAAGCCGTGGAGCATCGTTTGGAATATGTGCGGACGGTGGATGGCGTGCGTTACGTAAATGATTCAAAGGCGACCAACGTCAATTCATGCTGGTATGCGCTTGAAAGCATGACGACACCGGTCGTGCTGATACTTGGCGGCAAAGACAAGGGGAACGATTATAGTGAGATTGAGAAATTTGTGAAAGACAAAGTTCATGCAATAGTGTGCCTTGGCGTAGATAACCGCAAGCTGCACTCGTTTTTCGATGGCAAAGTGCCTGTGGTGGAAGATGCCGGAAGCATGGAAGAGGCTGTCGAAAAATGCAGGGCTCTTGCCCGTGAAGGTGATACAGTGTTGTTGTCGCCTTGTTGTGCAAGTTTCGATTTGTTTAAAAGTTACGAAGACCGCGGCCGTCAATTCAAGGCTTGTGTGAACAGTTTGAAAGAGAAAAAATAGCATTATGGAAACAAGGAGCGGCAATACCGATAAAGTAAAGGCGCATAACCGTTACGGCGACCCGTGGATATGGGGCGTTTATTGCACATTATGCCTTGTGTCGGTAGTCGAGGCGTTCAGCGCGTCGATACAGCAGGTGGGTACAGCCGGCCTGTACGGGCCTATAAGCAAGCATATAATAACGTTGCTGATAGGTGTGGCTGCGCTATTTGTGACTCAACTTGTTTCATTTAAGCGCAAGGTGTTCACGTGGAGTATTATAGGTTTCGCAGTGATTACGCTTGTGGCTCTTGTATATGTGATGGAGCATGGGCAGGTAATCAACGGGGCCATGCGTTCGCTGTCGTTTTTCGGCTTTTCGGTGCAACCGGCCGAGCTTGCCAAGCTTGCCACCGTGTTGCTTGTGGCGTTTATCATGTCGCGTTACCAGGAGCCCGGCGGTGTGCGCAATATCGGGGTGGTGCTAAGTGCTTTTGTTGTGTTGCTATTTGGCGGATTAACGTATAAACAAGGATTTACCAATACGGCCATTCTCATGAGCATCAGTCTCTCGATGATGCTTATAGGCGGGGTCCAGGTCAAGAAGTTTGTGGTGGTGTTGCTTGTGTATGGCGTTGTCGCCGCCGGTTATATGTCTTGGAGCAAAGGCGGTGACGACAGCGGGAGCGGCGATGACGTGGTTGCCGAGAATGTAGATGAGAAAGTTATAAGCCGCAGCACCACTCGTGAAAACCGCATAGCACGTTTCGACTGGAACGAGGATACTTGTCTCGAACACCCGTTGACCGATATGTATAAGCAGGAGCAGTATGCCTATATGGCACGTGCGCATGGCGGCTTTTGGGGCGTGTTTCCCGGTAATTCACGTGAAAGCAGTCGTTTGCCACTTGCTTTTTCCGATTATATCTATTCGATTATTATCGAGGAAATGGGCCTTTTCGGCGGCATTGCGTTGCTCGCATTTTACCTTGCCCTGCTTGCTCGTGCCGGGCGGATAGCGCGGCGTTGCACACGGGCATTCCCGGCGTTGCTTGTGCTGGGCATGGCCGTGATGATTACCATTCAGGCATTGTCGCATATTGCCATTAATTGCGGCATGGTGCCGGTGTCTGGGCAGCCTTTGCCGCTTATTTCGGCAGGAGGCTCGTCGATAGTGGTTATCAATATAGCCTTTGGAGTGATGATAGGCGTGAGCAAGTATGCCACACAGCGTGGTGACAATGGCCGTATCGAACTCGTCGGCAGCGGCGGCGACGATCGGTCGAGAGTGCTGCAAGCCAAAAATCTTACTCAGGTAAATTAAATGCTTATATGGATAAAGAATTAAGAATATTGATAAGTGGCGGCGGTACGGGAGGTCACATCTTCCCGGCCATTGCCATTGCCAACGAGATAAAGCGTCGTTATCCCGATGCTCGATTGCTTTTTGTAGGAGCAGAAAATCGCATGGAGATGGAGCGAGTGCCTGCTGCCGGATATGAAATAGTGGGCTTGCCGGTGTGCGGCTTCGATCGCAAGCGGTTGTGGCGTAATGTAGCGGTATTGGTGAAATTGTTCAAGAGTATGCGCCGTGCCCGTGCCATATTACGCGACTTCAAGCCTGATATTGCCATAGGCGTGGGGGGCTATGCCAGCGGGCCCATGCTCAAGGCTGCACAGAAATGCCATATTCCCACATTGATACAGGAGCAGAATTCATATGCCGGCGTAACCAACAAGTTGCTTGCTGCGCGTGCCGATGCAATATGTGTGGCATATGACGGAATGGACAAATTTTTCCCGGCCGACAAGATTGTGATGACCGGTAACCCGGTGCGCCGCAACCTGGTGGATTGCAAACTGTCGCGTGAAGAGGCTGCGGCAAAGTTGGGGCTTGATGCTCGCCGCAAGACTATTCTTGTGGTGGGAGGAAGCCTGGGAGCGCGCACCATCAACGAGAGCATGATTGCCGGACTTGAACTGTTGAAGTCGCATGAGGCCAATTTGCAGGTAATTTGGCAGACGGGTAAATATTACGATGAGGAAACGCGCCGTGCGCTTGAACGTTCGGGTGCGGGAAATGTGTTACGAATGCCGTTTATTGCCGACATGGAGGCTGCTTATCGTGCCGCCGACCTTGTGGTGAGCCGTGCCGGTGCAAGTTCGATTTCCGAGCTGCAGTTGCTTGGCAAGCCATCGATACTGGTACCATCGCCCAATGTAGCCGAGGATCACCAAACCAAGAATGCGCTTGCACTTGCGGCAAAAGAAGCCGCAATAATGTTGCCTGATGCCGGTGCGGTGAAGTCGCTTGTGCCGCTCATGGTGAAAACGGTTATCGATTATAGACTTCTTTCCCATATTTCGTCTAACGTGAGCAAGATGGCATTGCGCGATGCCGATAGCCGTATTGTTGACCAGGTGGAAAAAATAATAGATAAACGTTGAGATAACTATGGAAGGTGATTTCAAATACAATTCATTATATTTCGTGGGAGCAGGCGGCATAGGAATGGCGGCTCTTGAACGTTATTTCCTTGCCAAGGGATACCGTGTGGCAGGTTATGACCGCACTCGCACCGACCTTACCGACGCTCTTGCCCGGGAGGGTGTGGAAATGTGCTATGACGAATCGGCTGAACTTATTCCCGAGTATTGCCGCGATCCGCAGAAGACGCTTGTGGTTTACACTCCGGCCGTTCCCGGCAGTCACAAAGGGTTGCAATACTTCCGTGCCAACGGTTTCGATGTTATGAAGCGCGCGCAGGTATTGGGGCTTATCACTCGCAATTCGCGAGGGCTGTGCTTTTCGGGAACTCATGGCAAGACTACCACGTCGAGCATGGCAGCACACATATTGCATAATTCCACCATAGGGTGCAGTGCTTTCCTTGGCGGCATAATGCGCAATTACGGCAGTAATTTCATTTCCGACGCAGGAAGCGAATATACGGTAATCGAGGCCGACGAATATGACCGTTCGTTTCATTGGTTGCATCCTTATGTTGCCGTGGTGACGGCGACCGACCCCGACCATCTTGACATTTATGGTACCGAAGAGGCATATTTGGAGAGTTTTTCGCGGTTTACCGAGCTTATCGACCCTGAAGGAATTTTGCTGCTTCACACCGGCTTGAAGTTCACACCGCGCCCGGCACCGGGTGTGCGTGTTTACACTTATTCCCGCTCGGAAGGAGATTTCCATGCCGCCGATGTGCGTTGCGGGAACGGAGAAATAATATTTGACCTGGTGCTGCCGTCGGGCAGGAAAATATGTGATATAAGCCTTGGTGTACCGGTGGATATAAATATCGAGAATGCCATTGCCGCAATGGCTGTGTGCTACCTTGTGGGTGCCAAAGATGATGAGCTGCGCAATGGCATTGCCACTTATAAGGGTACCAAGCGGCGTTTTGAGTTCTGGATGAAAGAACCCGGTGAGCATGGCAATGTGGTTATCGATGACTATGCCCATCACCCCGACGAGCTGAAGGCGAGCATCGGGTCGGTGCGCCGGTTGTATCCGGGGCGCAAGTTGACTGTGGCATTTCAGCCGCACTTGTACAGCCGCACACGTGATTTCTACCGGCAGTTTGCCGAGGCGTTGTCGATGGCCGACGAGGCTATCGTGCTGGATATTTATCCTGCCCGCGAGGAACCGTTGCCGGGAGTGACTGCCGACCTTATTTTCGATGAAATAAGGAAAACCGACGCATCGAAAGTCAAGACCAAGATAAGGTGCAGCGTGACCGACCTGGCCGACTTGCTTGCATCGCGCCGGCATGACGGTGAGCTTGATGTGTTGTTGACTGCAGGTGCGGGCGATATATGCAATTACCTGCCCGAAATATGTAAAGCAATAAAAGGTGAGATATGAAACGGGTGGTTCAATATATAGTGCTGGTGGTAATGGCGGTTCTGCTTGCGAGTGCCGCCCTATGGGCCGATTATTGCTCGCAACTTGAGCCGTGCAAGAGCGTCGATGTGGTGATACTTAACGATGATTCGGTAACTTTTGTCACGCCCGAAGGTATTGTCAGGGAATTTGAAATCAATAACATATATCCCGAGGGTAAGCTTGTGACAAGCCTCGACACCGATAGCATGGAGCGAGTGCTTGACCGTTGCGACTATCTTGAAAGTGCCGAGTGCTATGTGTCGAATATCAATCGCCTTGTGGTGGCAGTGCGCCAGTTTATGCCGGTGATGAGGGTGTATGACCGCGGTGACGGCAGGGTGTATTATGTAAACCGTAAAGGGAAACAGATGGAGGTCGATGGAAGATACCACATCGATGTGCCGGTGGTTGAAGGCGATTTTACCGGCAGTTTCAAGCCGTTGCGTCTGTTGCCGTTGATAAATTACGTGGAAAGCGACACTTCGCTTGTGGGGCTTGTGTCGATGTACACGGTGCGTGATTCCAACAATGTGTGTTTCGTACCCACGATTTGCGGACATATAGTGAACCTTGGCAGCCTCGATAATATAGAATCAAAGTTCAGAAAGCTGAAATTGTTTTACAACAAGGTTATGCCGCATAAGGGATGGGATGCCTATACCGAAGTGTCGCTTAAGTGGGATTACCAGGTTGTGGGAACTTTACGCAGTAAAAAGCAGCCGTATTTTGCTTCATATAATCCCGAAGAAGACGAGCAGGCTCCGCCGCTTGAGTCGGTGGTGGTGGGCAACGAGCCTCGGGATAAGGAGCAGAATGACAGCAGGCAGACCGATGCCGTGGTGAAAAAGGCATTTTCAAAACGCTAATAAAATTACACAGACAATAGGATATGATGGAAAGCAAGCAGTATGTAGTAGCATTGGAGATAAGCAGCTCGAAAATTGTGGGCGTGCTTGGCGAGCCGAGGCCTGACGGCGGTGTTGATATACTCGACATCGAAGCCGAACGCTCGTTGAATTGTGTGAGATGGGGGTGCATACAGAACGTTGAAGAGACCAAGGTGCGTGTAAACCGAGTAATTTCACGGCTTGAGGAGCGTATAGCTCCCAAGAAAATAACCGGTGTGTATGTGGGTGTGAGCGGACGGTCGTTGCACAACTATTTCATGAGTATATCCACAGCGTTCAGCGATGAAAGAATGATTACCGAGGGTGTGGTGGATGCGCTCAAAGACCGGTATTACAGTGAAGCCGAGGTGCAAGGCGGCGACATACTTGAAGTGATACCATGCCAGTATTTTGTCGATAACAACGAGATTGGAAATCCCATAGGAGCGTATGGCACGAGTATCAAGGTGCAATTTAACGGTGTGGTGGCAAAGAAAACACTGAAGATGAACATCGACCGTGCCCGCGATTCGCAATACGAGATAAAGGGGTATGTGGTTACAGCCCTGGCAATGGGTGAACATATCCTTACCAACGAGGAACGCCAGCTTGGATGCATGCTTGTGGATTTCGGTGCCGAGATTACCACTGTGTCGATTTTCCGCAGGGGTGTGTTGCAATATCTTGCCACGTTGCCCATGGGCAGCCACTTGATTACGCGAGACCTCACCAGCCTGAATGTGCTGGAAGATGCCGCCGAGGAAATAAAGAAGACTTCGGGCAATGCCATACCGTCGGATTCGGGGCGCAGCATTCTTGTCGATGGTGTGCAATCGACCGATGTGCAGAATTACGTGGTGGCGCGTTGTGAGGAGATTGTGGCCAATATAAACGAGCAGATAGCCTATTCGGGATTGTCACGCGACAAGATTGCCGCCGGAATTGTGCTTGTGGGTGGTGGCTCGCAACTTAACGGGTTTAACCGCCTGGTGGAAGAGATGACCAAGCTGAAGGTGAGGTTTGGCAGCATTCCGGCAAGTGTGGTATTGCATGACCGTGCTGCCCGTGGCATAGAATACCTGCAAGTGATTTCGATTGTGGCGCAGGCTGCGGCTATGATGAAACCCGGCGACAATTGTGTGCAAGAGCCTGTTCCTGAAGAAGAGGTGAAACAAGAAGATGCCGTTGAGGCTGAAACCGATAATGAGCCTGTCAATGAGCCGGCAGAAGAAAAACCTATACAACTTCCAACTGAAAAGAAGAAAAGAAACGATGAGACCAATAATGCCGGTTTTGCCGATGGCGATGATGAACAAGAAGATGACCGGCAACATGGTGGCAAATCGCTGATACAAAAATGGCATTGGCTGAAAACCAAGGTTACCGATGTTTTCAAGGAATCGGATGATGATTTTGCCGAAGAAGAGAATCGGAATAATGGTTGAACCTGCTGTGTGAGTTAAAGGGATAGACAAAAAAGATTTTGTTATAAGTTAAATAATTCGGAATTATGTTTGAAGGATCCAACAATATAGAAGATAACGACCCTAATTTCCTTGTTGATGAAAGCAACACCATGGCAAGGATAAAAATAATAGGTGTCGGCGGTGGTGGCGGAAATGCCGTCAACAACATGTTCAGGCAAAACATCGAGGGCGTATCGTATGTGGTGCTTAATACCGATAATCAGGCTCTGAAAAAGTCACCTGTGCCCAAGAAATTGCTGATAGGTCCTGAAACCACCCACGGCCTGGGTGCAGGCAACAAGCCTGATGTGGCACGTGCAGCCGCCGAGGAGAGCAGCAACGAAATTGCAGGCTTGTTTGACCCGCAGACCGAGATGGTTTTCATTACCGCCGGTATGGGCGGCGGAACGGGTACCGGTGCCGCGCCGGTGGTGGCACGAATTGCCAAGGAGAAAGATGTGCTCACGGTGGGCATTGTCACAATACCATTCCTGTTTGAAGGCGAGAGAAAGATATTGAAAGCGTTGCAGGGCGCCGAAGAGATGAAGCAATATGTCGATGCCTTGATGATTATAAATAACGAGCGCCTTACCGAGATATATGAGGACTTTAGTTTCATGAATGCCATGTGCAAGGCCGATGACACGTTGACCACGGCCGCCCGCAGTATCTCGGAGATGGTAACTACTACCGATGGTTACATCAATATCGACATGAATGATGTGAAGACTACCTTGCACGATAGCGGTGTGGCGATAATAAGCACCGGATATGGTGAAGGAGACCATCGTGTCACCAAGGCTATTAACGACGCATTGCATTCGCCGTTGTTGAAAGACCGCGACGTGTATCGCGCCACACGCATATTGCTAAATCTTTATTTTTCGCGAGAAGAAAAGGAAAATCCATTGGCCATAAGCGAGATGGATGAAGTGCGCCAGTTTATGGCCAATTTCGACAGCTCGGTGGTGGATGTAATATGGGGTGCAGCATACGACGACACGCTGGGGGCAACTGTGAAGGTGACCATATTGGCGGCCGGATTTGAGACGACTATCGGCGCGGATGCTGTTACAAAGTCGAACAGCAGCAATAACAAGACAGCTACCGAAGATGTCAAGGCTAACAAGAAAGTGATAGAGGAGGCATATGGCAAGGACAAGGTAGCCGAGACTACGCAGATTTCCACCAAGAACAGATATATGGTGCTGAAACCCGAAGAAATGGATGACGACAATGTTATAGCGGCTTTCGGCAAGCCTACATTTAAGCGCGACCCGAAGGTGATGCACACAATGATGCCCGAAGAGCCGTCGAAAACCGAACCCGACACTTCGGGCAAGGGTAGCGGGGTGAAGATAATGTTCTGACACGCATGATATTTTTGTGCAGATAACTGCACAAATAGCCGAATTTATAGTAATTTTGCGGTGCGCTATGTGTTGGGCGTACCGCAAAATTTGTAATTAATATCAAAGAGGAGGTTTTATTATGAGCTTATTTGACACTATAAACAACGATATCAAGAAAGCCATGCTTGCTCGCGACCATGCTCGCCTTGAGGCCTTGCGCGGAATAAAGAAAGAATTCCTTGAGGCTAAGACGGCAAAGGGTGCCGATGGTGAACTTACCGATGAAATGGCAAATAAAATTCTTGCAAAGATGCTGAAACAGCGTCGTGAAAGTGCCGAAATATACCGCAGCCAAAATCGCGAAGACCTTGCCCAGGGCGAGCTTGGCGAAGCTGCTGTGATAGAAGAATACTTGCCCAAGCCGCTTACCGAGGAAGAGCTGGTGGCTGCATTGAAAGAAATAATAGCCCGTGTGGGTGCTACTACAGCCAAGGAAATGGGTAAAGTGATGGGTGTGGCTTCCAAGGGGCTTGCAGGACGTGCCGATGGCAAAGCAATCTCGGCTAAGGTGCGTGAATTGCTGGCTTGATATATAGAACCGGAATAAAAATTGTAACTATAAATGTTGACATTAGCTTTAATCAAGGAAAATCCCGAAGAGGTGATTGCACGTCTTGCCGTGAAGCATTTCGACGGTCGCGGACCCATAATGCGGGTGATAGAACTTGACAAGGAACGCCGCGAAGCGCAAACCACGCGCGACAATCAGGCAGCCCGCCTTAACAAACTGGCTGCCGAGATAGGCGCATTGATGAAACAAGGGAAGAAAGAGGAAGCCGAGCAGGTGAAAGCCGAGGTGGCCGAACTTAAAGAGAACAACAAGGCGATAGACGAACGTGTGAAGAAGGCCGAGGCCGAAATCACCGAAATACTGTTGTCGGTGCCTAATGTGCCGTCGCCGATGGTGCCCGAAGGCAATGGTGCTGCCGATAATGTGGTGGAAAAGACCGGTGGCCCAATGCCTGAACTCCCCGAAGATGCCCTTCCGCACTGGGATCTTGCAAAAAAATACAATATAATTGATTTTGACCTCGGTGTTAAAATCACCGGTGCCGGTTTCCCAGTGTACATCGGCAAGGGTGCGCGCTTGCAACGTGCGTTGATACAATTCTTCCTTGACGAGGCCGGCAAGGCCGGTTACTTGGAGATTGAGCCGCCTTATGTTGTGAATGAGGCTTCGGGTTACGGTACAGGTCAATTGCCCGACAAGGAAGGGCAGATGTACCATTGCAACCTCGACAATCTTTATCTTATTCCTACAGCCGAGGTGCCGGTGACCAACCTTTATCGCGACGTAATTCTCGACCAAAAGGAGCTGCCGAAGATGAATTGCGCTTATTCGGCATGTTTCCGCCGCGAGGCCGGTTCTTATGGCAAGGACGTGCGCGGGCTTAACCGCCTGCACCAGTTTGACAAGGTGGAGATTGTGCGCATCGAAAAGCCCGAGAACTCTTATGCCGCATTGGAACTGATGAAGGACCATGTGCAGGGGCTGCTTGAAAAACTTGAATTGCCGTGGCACATATTGCGCTTGTGCGGCGGTGACATGAGTTTCACTTCAGCCATAACATTCGATTTCGAGGTGTATTCGGCTGCTCAAAAGCGTTGGCTCGAAGTCAGCTCGGTATCTAATTTCGAAAGCTACCAGGCCAACCGCCTGAAGTGCCGCTACCGTGGCGACGACAAGAAGACCCACCTGTGCCACACGCTCAACGGGTCGGCTCTTGCATTGCCGCGCATCATGGCCGCCCTGCTCGAAAACAACCAGACCCCCGAGGGCATCCGCATCCCCAAGTGCCTGCACCGCTACACCGGTTTCGACATCATCGACTGAACTGTTAAAAGATAAGAAAAAAGCGGCGGTAAACATTTATAGAGACGTGTTTACCGCCGTTTGTCGTTACTTAATTTCATTAGTATTATTACCGTGGATATGTAGGGTAGTGGTGGAGCCGGTGGTTGTTAATGTGGCGTGGGCACCTTCCACTATCGGCAGGTTGCCATCGATGTGGCCTATAGGGAAATCCATGGCTACGGGATAGTCGTATGGGGCTACCATGCGGGCTATCATTTGCTCCATGGTGTCTCCGTTTCGGTCGGGGGAGCGATGCCCGGTGAATTGCCCCACGATGAGACCGTGCAACTGGGCAAGAGTTCCGTTGAGGCGTAATGTGTATAACATTCGCTCCACTTTATAGATTTCCTCGTTTATGTCTTCGATGAAAAGTATGCGGCCCGGTTTTAATATGTCGTATGGCGTGGAAACAAGTGCGCTCAGGACTGCGAGGTTGCCGCCTGCAATCATGCCCGAAGCTTTCCCGATGCGATTTAGCGGGTGTGCAGGAACGTTGTATTTGGGGAAACGGCCTTGCAGCACATCGAGCATCAGGCGGCTACACGGGTCGGTGGTTCCACCCTCGGCAAGCAGTTTTGCCATGGAACTGTGCAGGCTTGCCACGCCTGCCTGCAACCATGCAGCATGCAGTGCCGAAATGTCGCTGAAGCCGATAAGCCACTTCGGATCGCGCCGCAGCAATTCGGCAGGCAATGAGGGCAACAATTGTACTGCACCATAACCGCCGCGGCTGCACAAGATGGCTCTCACTGCCGGTTCACGAATTGCCCACAGCAAGTCGGCAAGACGTTCCTCGACTGTACCGCTGTAAGTACCGCACACGCCTTTGCAGTGGGGGCAAATGATAGGTTCGTAACCCCATTCACGCAACACTGCGGCTGCGCCATCCACCCGTTCGGGGATTATATGTGACGACGGCGACAAGATTGCCACCTTGTCGCCGCGCCTTAATGGTTTTGGAAATATCATGCTGTTTTATTTTACTTGGCAGCCCGGTTTCACTTCGCCGTGGGGGCCTATCACCACCAAGCGGCCGCCCGCGTCCTCGGCACTCAATATCATGCCTTGCGAGATGATGCCTTTGAGCTTGCGCGGTTCAAGGTTGGCAATGAAGCACACCTCCTTGCCTATAAGGTCTTCGGGTGCATAGTACTTGGCAATGCCGCTCACTATGGTGCGGCCACCCAGCCCGTCGTCGATTTTGAATTGCAGCAGCTTGTCGGCCTTTGGCACTTTCTGGCAATCGAGCACCTTGCCGACGCGAATGTCGAGCTTGCCGAAGTCATCAATCGGCACGGCTTGTGCCACCGGCTCGGGGCGGAAGTTCTTTATGATGTTCTCCTGCTTGATGCGTTCGAGTTTTTGCATTTGTGCATCGATAACCGAATCTTCGATTTTCTCGAAGAGCAATTCGGGTTTTTCGATTGCACTGCCTGTTGCAAGTATGTCGATGCTGCCAAGTTTGTTCCAGTCGGCTTCGGGCATATTTATCATTTTGCGCAATTTCTCGGCCGAGAAGGGCAGGAACGGTTCAAATGCAATTGCAAGGTTGGCAGTGATTTGCAGGGCCATGTTTAATATGGTTGCCACGCGGCTCATGTCGGTTTTTGCAAGTTTCCACGGCTCGGTGTCGGCAAGGTATTTGTTGCCGATGCGGGCAAGGTTCATTGCATCACGCAGTGCGTCGCGGAAACGGAAATGCTCGATATTGCTGCCAAGCGTTTCTTTTACATCTTTAAATTCTTCAAGAGTTTGGCGGTCATAGTCGGTAAGTTCACCGCGTTCCGGTACACGTCCTTCAAAATACTTGTGTGTGAGAACGATTGAACGGTTCACGAAGTTGCCGAATATTGCCACAAGCTCGTTGTTGTTACGGGCCTGGAAGTCGCGCCAAGTGAAGTCGTTGTCTTTGGTCTCGGGCGCATTTGCCGTGAGCACATAGCGCAGCACGTCTTGCTTGCCGGGGAACTCTTCGAGGTATTCATGCAGCCACACAGCCCAGTTGCGAGAAGTTGAAATTTTGTCTCCTTCAAGGTTCAGGAACTCGTTGGCCGGCACATTCTCGGGCAATTGGTATGACCCTTCGGCCATCAGCATGGCCGGGAACACGATGCAGTGGAACACGATGTTGTCTTTGCCGATGAAATTGATTATGCGTGTATCATCGCGCTTCCAGTATTCTTCCCAACGGTCGGGGAGCAGTTCCTTGGTATTGGAAATGTAACCAATCGGGGCATCGAACCACACATACAGCACCTTCCCTTCGGCTCCTTCAACCGGCACAGGTACGCCCCAGTCGAGGTCACGGCTCACGGCACGCGGTTGCAGGCCCAGATCGAGCCACGATTTGCATTGCCCATACACGTTAGGCTTCCATTCCTTGTGGCCTTCAAGTATCCATTTACGCAACGTCGGTTCCCACTTGTCGAGCGGCAGATACCAGTGCTTGGTTTCCTTTTTCACAGGCTTGCTGCCGGTGATTGCCGAGTGGGGTTCGATGAGGTCGTTGGCACTGAGCGAGGTTCCGCACTTTTCGCACTGGTCGCCATAGGCATGGTCGTAACCGCAATGCGGGCAAGTACCCACAATATAACGGTCGGCGAGGAATTGCCCTGCTTCTTCGTCATAGTATTGCATCGATGTCTTTTCGATAAACTCGCCTTTGTCATACAAGTTGCGGAAGAAGTCGCTTGCCGTTTTAGAATGTATCTTGCTCGTGGTACGCGAATAAATGTCGAACGAGATTCCCAGCTGTTCAAATGATTTCTTGATTATGTTGTGATAACGGTCAACTATGTCCTGTGGGCTTACACCCTCGGCGCGGGCTTTCAGTGTGATTGGCACACCATGCTCGTCGCTGCCGCCTATCATTATCACGTCCTCGCCCTTCATTCGCAGATAGCGAGTGTAGATGTCGGCAGGAACATACACTCCTGCAAGATGCCCTATGTGTACGGGGCCGTTGGCGTATGGCAACGCTGTGGTAACGAGAGTACGTGCAAATTTCTTTTCCATATATCGATTTTACTTATTTCGTGCAAAATTACAAAATAAAAAACTAAAACCGTATATTTGCCACACAATAACCTGCCTATCGCATATGAATTTAATGGTGAATAGCATAAAATCGATTTCCACGTCGTGCCGCCGGGTCTGGGTGGTTGTGACGTGTATTTTTCTGCCTTTGATGGCAGTTTGTGCCGATGCGGGTAAATTGAGGGCGGGATTGCAACAATTGGTATCGAAGTATAATGCCGTGGTGGGGATTGCCTTGATTACAGACCGTGGAGATACCGTCACGGTGAATAATGACGAGTATTATCCGCTTATGAGTGTTATGAAATTGCACCAGGCCGTATATGTTGCGCATTGCCTTGATTCTCTCGGCTTGGACATGGGTTATGAGATATGTGTGAATAAAGAAGACTTGAAGCCGAATACTTACAGCCCGTTGCGTGACCGTTATCCCGATGGAGGCATAACGTTGACTGTGGGTGAATTGCTATGCTATACCTTGCAGCACAGCGACAACAATGCTTGTGACTTGCTGTTTGACCGATTTGGCCGGCCTGCGTCTGTAGATGCATATGTGCGCAGCCTTGGGTTTGCTGAATTTGCCATATCGGCTACCGAGGATGACATGCACCGCGACGCGGAATTGTGCCATTCTAATTATTCCACCCCGCTTGAGGCCGCCCGATTTATCGATTGGTTGTATAATGGTTGTTATGGCGGGGATAATTTGCAATATGTGAGGTGGGTATTGCTTGATTGCCGCACCGGTTTGCAGCGCATACCGGCAGGAGTGCCAGCCGATGTGAAAGTGGCACATAAGACTGGTACGAGTGATTGCGATGCATCGGGTCGGTGGGTTGCCGTGAACGATGTGGCATATGTCATTCTTCCCGATGGTCGCAATTATTCGCTCCGTGGTGTTTGTTGGAAATGCGGGTGAAGATTTTGCTGCCGTTGAGCAATTGATAGCCAATATTTCACGTGAGGTTTATATGTCGGTGAAACAATCACAGTGATTGTAATTGTTCAGGTGCAAGGCCTGTCAGCTTAGCAATTTCCGATACAGGAAGTCCGGCTGCTTTAAGACTTGTAGCAATTTCCATGGCTTTCCTGGCGGCTCCTTCAGCCAAGCCTTTTTCCAACCCCTCGGCGAGGCCTTCGGCATGACCTTTCTTCTCGGCTGTGGTTATTACGCTGTACATATCGCGGAAATTCTTCAAGCTCTCTTCATAATTGCTCAGTTCCGAGGGGGAGAACCGTGCGATTTCGGCGGCCTCGAAAAGGCGGTTGAAGATTCGCTCCTGCAAAGCGGCCGGTCGCTCAAAGAGTGAAGACAGATTCTTTAATACAAACAGCCACTTGTCAAACATTGTCACCAACTGGTCTTCCCGTTTGTTGAACTTGGGCATTTCAAGGTAAATAAAAGTGAGCTTGTCGTAGAAAACCTCGTGGGTTTCGGTGTCGAGCAACTTTATTTCATGCTTGAAGTCGCTTCTGCCCGAGTCGGAGAAAGTGAAATTAAGGATGCCCACCGTATATACGGCTTTAAGCTCGTAATCCCAAGTTCCGCGCCTTGCTTGCTCCCGGATAGGGAATGTAGTGTAGTAAATGCTGCGGTCTTTGAAAAATTCCTGTTCACCCTTTTGCATCTCCACGAGGAATTTTTCACCACATTCGTTTTCACAATATACGTCGAATACGGCCTTACGGTCTAATTCGAGGCTTCCGAGTTGTTCGGAGTTCAGGTATGTTATATCGCGCACCACTTCTCTGCCCGAGAACAGAGCATTGAGGAAACTGATGAGCAAATCCTTGTTCATCGCCGTTCCAAACAGTTTCTTGAAGCCGAAGTCGGTATAAGGGTTGATATACCGTTCCCTCACAGTGTCGCCAATCATAACATATTTCTTTTCCTACAAAGTAACAAAATTTTTTGCAATTCTCCATATATTGGCAGATAACTGTGCGTACTTTTTTCAATCTGACAAAATAGTGCAAAAAGCTGATATTATAGTGTAATTTTTGATGGGAAACAGATTTTAATTTTGCATCCGTAATAAACCTAAAAAGTACAACCTAAAATGTCTAAACGATTTACCATATTGGCAGCTGTGGCTGCATCATTGCTATTTGTCGCAACTTCATGCGGCAATTCCGGCGATAAACAATCTGTAGAGGAGAAACCTTCGGGATTCGTGACAGTAAAAGACGGAAGTTTTTATATCGACGGTAAACCTTATAAATACATAGGTGCGAATTTTTGGTATGGAGCAATACTGGCCTCGGAAGGCCGTGGAGGAGACCGTGGCAGGCTTGAAGCCGAACTCGACACGTTGCAGGCAATGGGTATTGACAATTTGCGCATACTCGTGGGTGGCGATGGTCCCGATGGCGTACCCACGCGCATTGAGCCTACGTTGCAGCCGCAAGCCGGTGTGTATAACGATACCATATTGCAAGGCCTTGATTATCTGCTCGACCGCCTTGAACGGCGCGGAATGAAGGCTGTGCTTTACCTGAACAATGCCTGGGAATGGAGCGGTGGTTATGGCTGCTATCTCGAATGGGCCGGGAATGGTCCTGCTCCGATACCGAGCCGCGACGGTTGGGATGCTTATAATAATTATGTAAAGAATTTTGTGCTAAACGACAGAGCCAAGCAGTTGTCGTATAATCATGTGCGCAATATAGTGAGTCGCGTGAACAGTGTCACCGGCAAACCATACTCCGAGTCGCCGGCCATAATGTCGTGGCAGATTGCCAATGAGCCTCGGGCTTTCAGCGATGAAGGCAAGGACTCGCTTGCCGCTTGGATAAGAAATACGGCACGGTTAATCAAGAGCATCGATCCTAATCACCTTGTATCGACCGGCAGTGAGGGCAGGCATGGTTGCGAGACCGACATTGAACTATGGGCGCGTATCCATTCATTCCCTGAGGTTGATTATGCCAATATTCACATTTGGCCGTATAATTGGGGATGGGTGAACGAAGAAACAGTTGTTTTGGGGGTGAAGATAGCTTGTGAAAATACTCGTGACTATATAGCCGAGCATTATAATGCCATCAAGCAGGCAGGCAAACCGCTTGTGCTTGAGGAGTTTGGTTATCCGCGTGATGAATTTTCCTTTGCTCCCGGTTCATCAACCAATGGGCGTGATACATATTATAATTATGTATTGTCGATGGTGCAAGACAGTACCGGAATGCTTGCCGGTTGCAACTTTTGGGGGTGGGGCGGATATGCAAAACCGGCGCACGAGATGTGGCAGCGCGGCGATGATTATACCGGAGACCCGGCACAGGAGGCACAAGGACTTAACTCGGTGTTCGCTTGCGACAGTTCGACAATTGCAACCATTGAACGATTGACAATCAGTGATTAATAATTCGTTTTGGAAATTCTCATAAATTAAATAGGTTTTTCATGTTAAGTTTTGGTAGAAGGTTTATTGTTATTTTAGTGCTGTTTGTATCGGCATTGCCCGCCGCCGTGATGGCGGGCAATGTTGAATACAACGTGCCGATGAACCATGATTGGTGGTGGACAGCTCCCGAGTGTCCGCAAATCACGGTGAATGTGGTAAATAACGATAATGTGACTCGTAAATGTGAAGTGTGGCTCAATGTGGCAACCGACCAACGTGTGCCGGTGACAGAGATGAGCCAGTGTGTGACGCTGCAGGCAGGCGACAGCACTGCCGTGCAATTCCTGTTTGACGTGGTTCCCGGTTTTTACCGTTGCACGGTAACCGGTGATGGAAAAGAGGTTAAGAAATTCAACATCGGTTTTGAACCTGAGAATATCGTATCGCTCCCCGATGCACAACCCGATTTCGACGAGTTTTGGCAACGAGCCATCGATGAACTTGCCGCTGTGGAGCCCGAATATTCCATGACCGAAGAAAAAGACAAGAGCAAAAAGGGCGGGAAAGTGTATCTGGTTAAAATGAAATCGTTGGGTGGAGTCGAGGTGCAAGGTTACCTTACCATGCCGTCGGCCGCAAGCAAAAAACACCCCATGCCGGTGCTTGTGCATTACATGGGATATGGCAGTAAGCCGTGGCACGCCGAGCCTTACGAGGGTATGGATCGCATAGAATTTGTATTAAGCACTCGCGGCCAAGGACTTAACGAGCCTGCCAATACTTATGGCGACTGGGCGGTTTACGGCCTTGGCGACCGTGACAGCTTTTATTACCGCGGGGCATTCATGGACCTTATTCGTGCAATCGATTTCGTATGCACTTTGCCCGAAGTGGATCAACGGTACATTTTTGCCGAAGGCGGCAGCCAGGGCGGGGCATTTACGCTCGTGGCTTGCTCTTTGGATAAGCGCATACGTGCAGCCGCACCGTGGATTCCGTTCCTTAGCGATTATCCCGATTATTTCAAGATAGAACATTGGCCGGCTGAAGTTATTTTGAAAAAACAACAAGAGATAGGCCTGGCCACCGGCGACCTTTATAAGATGCTTTCGTATTTCGACGTGAAGAATTTCACACGGCGCATCACTTGTTCCATACTTATGGGCGTGGGCCTTCAAGATCCCACCTGCCCCCCTCATACCAATTTCGCCGGTTACAACCTCATTTCGTCGCAAAAGCAATTTGTAATTTATCCCGAATGCGGGCACGACACACGCCACCCCGATTGGGATAACCGCCAGCGCGAATTTTTCCGAAAAATTACAGAAATGTAATAATAGTGTAACATGAAGCTAAAATTGTGTCATTTTTTGCCATGGGCGTGATGTAATTTTGCTTCGGTCAAAATAAGACTTTTTACTAACTCAAATAATAACAAACACCTTAAAATTGTTTCATGATGACGAATAAATTTCCGGATTTAAGGGCTGTGCTGATGGTGCTGTTCGCCGCACTGTCAATAAGTATGGCAGCCCAGACTACTATCACGGGCGTCGTCCTTGAACCTGACGGGATACCGGCAATCGGTGCTACCGTCATGGAGAAAGGTTCTACGACCAATGGTACGGCTACCGACATCGACGGCAACTTCTCGTTGCAGGTGTCGTCGGCCCAGACAACTTTGGTGGTTTCTTACGTTGGAATGGAGACCCAGGAGGTTCCATTGAACGGGCAAACCAATGTTACTATCACACTGAAGAATTCCGATGTCGCCTTGGATGAATTGGTGGTGGTCGGTTACGGTACTATGAAGAAGAGCGACCTTGCGGGCGCGTCGGTCTCGCTTAATGAGGACGCGCTGAAGGGTTCTGTTATCACCAACCTCGACCAGTCGCTGCAAGGACGTGCAGCCGGTGTGCAGGCCACGGCCACTTCGGGTGCGCCGGGTTCGTCGGCTACCATCCGTGTGCGTGGTCTTGCCACTGTCAATGCCAATGCCGACCCTCTGTATGTGGTGGATGGTGTGATTTGGCAAAACGGCGGCACAAGCGGCTCGTCGCTCGGTCTTGGCGACGCCCTTGGTAACGGTTCTGCTTCTACCGTATCGCCCCTTTCATCTTTGAACCCTGCCGACATCGTGTCGATGGAAATCCTGAAGGATGCCTCGGCAACCGCCATCTATGGTGCACAAGGTGCCAACGGCGTTGTGCTCATCACCACCAAGCGCGGCCAGGCAGGCGAACCGAAGTTCTCGTATGACGGTATGATTGCCGTGAGCCAGCAAAACAAGCGGCTTGATATGCTCAACCTGCGCGAATATGCCGAGTTCTACAACGAACTTGTCGCCACAGGGCAAGCCGACGAGAACGACTGGTATGCCGACCCGTCGCTCCTTGGCGAGGGTACAAATTGGCAGAATGGAATTTTCCAAACGGCCATACAACACTCGCACCAAGTATCGGTGCAGGGAGGTACCGAGAAAATCAAGTATTATGCTTCGGCCAACTATATGAATCAGGAAGGTACTATCATCGGTTCTAATTTCGAGCGCTATTCGTTCCGTGTGAACCTCGATGCGCAATTGAAGTCGTGGCTGAAATTCGGCATGAGCGCAAGCTACACCAATACTGCCGAAGACCTCAAGCTGGCCGACAGTAACGAGGGTCTTGTTTACTACACGCTGACATCTATCCCCGACATACCTATTTACAACATCGACGGCAGCTATGCCACAATCGTCCGCGAGGGTTACCCCAATCCTAACCCGATTGCGCTTGCCATGATGGACGAAATCACACTTAACCGTCGCAAGCTTAATGGTAACATCTTCTTCGACGTTACCCCGTGGGAAAAGCTCACTTGGCATGCCGAACTTGGTTACGACATAGGTGCATCGGATGCCGAACGCTATGAGCCTATGGTTGATCTTGGTACATGGGTACGCGATTCAAATTACAGCTCGCAGCAGAAGAACAGCAACAGCTATTGGTCGCTGAAAAACTATGTGACTTACACTGACACTTATAACGAAAAACACGACCTCACCGTTATGCTTGGTCAGGAAATGTGGGAATCTACTTATGATTACGCACAGGTAGTGGGGCAGTCGCTTCCGTCCGATGAGGTGCATAATCCTTCACTTGGAACTGCAACACCATCAATCAACTCAGGCTTCGGCAGCTCGTCGATGGCATCGTTCTTCGCTCGTGGTAACTATAATTTCGATGACCGTTACCTTGCTACCTACACTTATCGTTACGATGGTTCATCGAACTTCGGCCCCGGTCGCCGTTGGGCAGGTTTCCACTCGTTTGCCGCAGCCTGGCGTTTCTCGAACGAGAAATTCATGAAGTGGTCGAACGGCTGGCTCAATAGTGGTAAGTTGCGCATTGGTTGGGGTCAGACGGGTAACTCCAATATCGGTGCCTATCGTTGGGGCGTTTCAATCACTCGTATGCCTACGGGTCTTGGTATGAGCTACAGGCCGAGCAACATTGCCAACGAAGATGTGCAATGGGAATCGCAGGAGCAGTGGAACGTGGGTCTCGACTTGAGTTTCTTGAGCAACCGCATCAACTTCGTGTTTGACTGGTACCGCAAGGAATCGAAGGATATGCTTATGCAGATGCAGCTGCCTATGTATATGGGTTCGTCGGGCAATGCTTCGTCGGTACTCCAAGCTCCTTACGGTAACTTTGGCAATATCTTGAACCACGGTTACGAGTTCACGCTGAACACCAGGCCAATCATAGGCGAATTTGAATGGCACTCCGACCTTAACATCTCGTTCAACAAGAACGAACTGAAGAGCCTGCAAGGAACAGCCGCCGGGCAGCTTTATGGCTATGCCCTTTACGGCAATACCAATCTTGTGAGCATTTCCGAGATAGGCAAGCCGCTCTACCAGTTCTATGGTTATGTTACCGACGGCATCTATCAAGACTTCGAGGACATACAGAACTCGCCAAAGGCCGAGACTTATCCGGCCGACGGCAAAACATTTGGCGTCAATAACGTGTGGGTGGGTGACCAGAAGTTCAAGGACTTGAACGGTGATGGCAGGATAAGCGATGCCGACCGCACTATCATCGGCGACCCGTGGCCCGACTTCACATTTGGCTGGACCAACACATTCTACTGGAAGAACTTCGACCTCTCGATATTCATCACCGGTTCGGTAGGTAATGATGTGATGAACTACTTGAGCATAAAGTTGACCGACATGAAGTCTTCATGGTCTAATTACTCCACTGCTATCAACGACCGCGCTCGCTTGGTTGCCATCGACCCCAACATAGGGTTCTCCGACATCCGCAACGTGCGTGTGGCCAACCTCGATGCCAAGTTACCGCGTGCCACGGTCTACGACCCCAACGATAACGACCGCATCAGCGACCGATACATAGAAGATGGCTCGTATGTGCGCTTGAAGAACATTTCGCTCGGTTACACATTCGACAAGAAATTGCTCAAAAAGACCGGTCTTGAGAGCTTGCGCCTCTATGCCAACATTCAGAATGTATGCACTATCACTGGTTACGACGGCTATGACCCTGAAATCGGTGTCAATACATCGGGCAACAACGTTTATGGTTTTGATAACGGACGTTATCCTTCGCCTATCACTTATTCATTTGGTTTGAATCTCACATTCTGACAAATAAAAAAACGCTTTACAATGAAAATATCAAATATAAAATATATGGCAATTGCAGCATTGACGGCCTTCGGAGCCACCTCTTGCGACGACTTCCTCGATCGCCCGGCCGAAGACTCATACAATGTTGACAACTATTATGCCAATGACGAACAGTGCGATGCCGGCGTGTTCTACCTTTACAATTCACCGTGGAGCGACTTTACCCGCGGCGGCATAATAATGACCGAGACCATGGTAGGCAATATATACCAAAGCCAAAGTCCTTACCTCGATTTCTCGGTTAACGGTTCGGATAACGACCTTGTGTTTATGTATGAATCGCTGTGGCAGGTGATTGCTCATGCCAATACGGTTTACAACAACTTAAAGACTGCCACTTGCTCGGATGCAACCCGTGCACGCTGCATGGGCGAGTGCCTTACATGGAAAGCTATGGCTTATTTCTACCTTGTACGCGCATTTGGCGATGTGCCAATCGTACACGACAACCAGGCCGAACTTGAAAGCGGCAACTATAACAACAAGCACAAGGTGCAGAAGGCCGACGTGTATGAATACATAATCATGACGCTCGAAAAAGCGATGGAATTGCTTCCCGAGACCAACGACCCCGGCCGAATCGACAAGTATTGCGCCGAGGGGTTGCTTGCCAAGGTTTACTTGACACGTGCGGGCGTTACCGGTACACTTAATGCCGATGATTTGGCCAAGGCTGCGCAATATGCTAAGGACGTAATCGATAATTCGGGCCGCCACTTGCTTACCAACTATTCCGACGTGTTCCGCTTGCAGAACAATAACAGCGAGGAATCGTTGATAGGTCTCCGCTGGTATGGCTCGCGCCAAGTGTGGACGGCGCAAAACTTCCTGCAAAGCTCGCTTGCCATGGTAGGCTTTGATGAATTTGGCGACTGCTGGGGCGGCTGGACTGCACCGTCGGTCAACTTGCAAGACGCTTTCGGTGTTAACGTGCTGCAAGACCCTGCAACACGCGTCGATCCCGATACTCGCCGCAAGGCCACTATGATGCTTCCGGGCGACGTGTATGAATATTTCTGGACCGACAAGGGCGGATTTGATTACCTGCGTTTCATGTATGACACTTCTTATGGTGTCGGCGGTCCGGGCGAATTGCAGAGCAATACCGGCAGCAACTGTGTGAAACACCTTTACGGCGACCGTGCCGACCATGAAGACGCACTCGGTTATTCGCCCGAGTCGCAGGCCAACGGCCTTGCCACCCACTTGCTCCGTCTGTCGGATGTTTACTTGGTTTATGCCGAGGCAATGATAGGCACAGGCACTTCAACAAGCGACCCGTCGGCCATCGACGCTTACTGGCAAGTGCGTCACCGTGGCCGTCCGGGCGAGACGCAGGCTCCTACTTCCATTACTTGGGAAGATGTGTGGAACGAACGCATGCTTGAACTTGCCCACGAGGGTGACCGCTGGTATGACTATGTGCGCTTGTCGTATTACAACCCGCAAAGTGCCATCGATAGAATACGTGCGCAACGCCGCGACGCTTACTACGGACTTGGCACGGTATATGAACAATATTATGAATCGGGCGAATGGACGGTAAATCCCGATGAGACCCGTTACAACCCCGATGCAATGGCACCCAATGTGACCGAGGCCGACTTCACCCTGCCGAAACCGGTGGATGACGTAAGTTTCAATCCCAATATGTCGGACAGCGCGCCTGCCGTTCACGAAGATGTGCGCTCGCTTTACAGTTATGATTAATATCACCGTTTAATTCTATGTGACAACTATGAAATTCAAAAATATATATAAGTCGGCCTTGCTTGCCATGACAGTTGTTATGGGATTGTCGGTTGTTTCGTGCAACGACGACCAAGGCAAGTATGAGCCTGCCGACGGTGTGCCTACCGTCAAGTACATCAAGGTGACGAACCCCGAATCGGGTGACTCGCTTATCACCGGCGCATATCTCGACAACCTGATATGCATAGTGGGTGACAACCTGAAAAGTATCACCGAGATTTGGTTCAACGACCAACAGGCTGTGTTGAACACAAGCTATATCACCGAGCACACGCTGCTTGTGTCGGTTCCCAGCATCATACCGGGTGAAGTGAACAACACCATGCGCCTTGTGGCCACCGGCGGCACTGTTAATTATCCCTTTGAGGTTATCGTGCCGGGACCGTCGATGACATCGATGTCGTGCGAATATGCCACCCCTGGCAGCGAGGTTACCATATATGGCAACTATTTCGTTGACGACCCCAATGTACCATTCACAATCGAGGTGACCGATGCCGACGGCAATCCCACCGGCGAGACTATAACCGAGTTCAGCGATTTCCAGCAGATGCAGGTATCGTTTACCCTGCCGGCAAGCCTTACCGGGAACGACTATTATTTCTCGGCAACAACGGTATATGGCACGGCACAGTCGCAATTCCGCTACCGTGACACCCGTGGTATGCTTTTCGACTTCGACGGACAGACCGGCCTTGGCAACAACGGTTGGCACGCACGTACAATCACCAGCGACGAGACTTCTATTACCGGTAATTTCGTGCTGCTTGGCGATGGAACCACCCAGATGGAAGAATATGGCGGTTGGCATGAAGACCCCTACTCGTTTGAATACTGGTGCGGCGACTGGAGCGTTCCGCAAAAGTTTGAAGGCACTACTGCTCGCCTCAACGACATAGTGGATTTCTCCGACTTCGAGAACATGGTTGTGAAATTTGAGATGTATGTACCCGAAAGCAACCCGTGGAGCGCAGGTTCGCTGCAAGTGATATTTGCAGGAACCGACCTCGTGACCGGTGGTGGTAACAACCAGGGTAATGGGCTTAACGAGAGCGGCAACGCTGTGCCCAACAACACCTATTTCCGCTCGGTTGACGACAGCGGCAACGAGGTGAACCCGGGCTACCCGCGTGCACTTTACACCCCGTGGCAGGCCGAAGGCTCGTTTGACACCGGCGGTGAATGGATTACCGTTTCATTGCCTATAGCCACGGCGTTTGTGTATGACGACAACGGTGTGACTGCCACGCAACAACTTACCGAGGACTCTTTTGCAAGCCTGCAACTGTTTGTTTGGTCGGGAGGTATGACCGGCACACCGTGTACGCCAATCATCAAGATAGACAACATACGTGCCGTTCCCAACAGATAACATAAATCCGTTTTTAATTTGATACTAAGATGAAAAAATTCAATATATCGTCATTTTTAATGATATGCCTGCTGGCGGTGAGCGGCATGATGTTTACCGCTTGCGACGACGACCTCGACACCAACCAGTTCCAGGAAGGTGGAGTCAAGCTGAACGTGTGGGGACCATGTCCTGTGGCACGCGGCGGTGAACTGCGTTTCATCGGTACAGGCATGGACCAGGTGTCGTCGGTAGTGTTTCCCGAGAATGTGGAGGTTTCCGAGATAAACCGTGTGAGCAGTGAGGAAATTCGCGTTACCGTGCCGCAAGAGGCCGTTGAGGGAAAGTTGGTCTTGAACACTTCGCAAGGGAAGATTGAGACTACTACCGAGATTACTTTCCTTGAACCGGTTTCAATCGATGACTTCTCGCCCAAGAGCGTGAAGGCCGGCGACGAACTTACCATTACCGGTGAATATCTTAACCTGATGCATGGTGTGATTTTTGCCGATGGTGTGGTTGTTGACGAATTTGTAAGCCATTCGCGCAATGAAATAAAGGTTATTGTTCCTGCCGAGGCTCAATCAGGCCGCATTGGCGTTACCGACCTTGGTATCCAAAAGGATGGCACTGTGGAGGATATTCCCAACGAGATTTATGCCGACGTAGAGGAACTTGGCGAGCTTACCGTGACCCTGCCCGCAGTGGCACAGGTGCTCGACGTGCAGAATGTAAAGCCCGGTGATGTGATTACTGTCACAGGTACCGACCTTGACCTTGTTACCACAGTATTGATGCCTAACGACAGCATCGCCCAGTTCACCTACGCCGACGGTGCGCTTGCCATCACCGTGCGCCAGGATGCCATCGACGGGCAGGTGCGCATTCTCCCGGCATCGGGTGTGGAGGTGCTTGCAGCCAACCTCACAATGGCTGTGCCTACCGAACTTTCAGCAAACCCGGCTACCGGTTTGCGTGAGGGCGACGTGATTACCATTACAGGTACCAACCTCGACGTGGTGACTAATGTTACTTTCCCCGGCATGACCGAGGCAACCGAATTGGCCTCGCAGTCGGCAACAGAACTGACGGTGGCAATGCCTGCCGCAGCACAGTCGGGCGACCTTATGCTCAACACTGCTGCCGGCAAGAGCGTGGTGGTAGCCATTACCACAGCAAAGCCTGAAAATGTCACTTATGCGGCATCGAGCGTGGGCGGTGGCGAAAACCTTATAATCAACGGTCAGAATCTCGACCTTGTGGCAAGTGTGACATTTACCGGTGGTGCATCGGTTGGTGACTCCACATTTGTGGCACAGTCGGCAACTCAAATCACACTTGCAGTGCCTACTGCAGGCGCTGAAACCGGCGTGGTTACACTCGTGATGGGCAACGGTGAGAGTGTTGAGGCTCCCGAAGTAACAATCACCTCACCCAATTGCGCATACTTGCCGAGTGTTCCCGAAAGCTTTGTGCAAGGAACATCGGTTGTGCTCGACATTATTAACGGTAGTCATCTTACCAATGTTACCATTAACGACGCACAATCGCAATTCTGGTTTGACGAAACTGCCAATACGTTGTCGATAAAGATACCTGCCGATTTAAGCGGAACTTGCACCTTGAAGTTGATTTCAGATAATGGTGAAATGGAATATGAAATCAATATCGTGGCTCTTGAAACCACCATTTGGGAAGGTTCGTTTACTTTGAGCTGGAACGCACTTGAAGATCTCTCGTGGGGCAAGTATGATTTCAGTACGGTTAAGGCCGGACAAAAGCTTATAGTGTATTTCACCGAACTCGCTGATCAAACATATTGGCAAATCCGTATTGCCAAGGGTAACGGATGGGCGGCTCTTGCCGACTGGAGTACATCAATAGGCGGTGGCGACATATTGGATTTGGAAGCCGGTGCGACATCATATTCCTACACTCTGACTGAAAATGACGTGAACGAATTGGTAAATGAAGGCGGATTGATATTGACCGGCACTAACATTACGATAACTCGTGTAGCACTCTCCAACAATTGATAATAGAATAGTTCAATAGGTTCTATATATAAATCAACCAACCTGTGTGCAGGTGCCCGTTCTTGTGAAACGGGGCGGGCATTTGCTTTTTTAAAGAAAAAAAACAGTAACTTTCTCATTATTTTTTGACATAGATTATGAAATTCTTGAAAACTATACCGGCGGTGTTGCTCATGGCTGTTGCGCTCGTTGCTTGCGACGATGATGAAACCATGATGACGCAAACACCCGTCACGCTGCGCTCGCAATCGATTGCCGAGGGTGCATCGGTGCTTGCCGGAATGACTACGCAACTCACACTCTCGTATAATTATCACATGGCAGTTAATGAGGCTGCCGGTGTTACCGTTAACGGTACAGCAGTTACACCCACCATCGATGGGGCAGATGTGAAGAATGTATTGATACCCTTGGAACTTGAGGCAGGTACCGAATATACTATTTCGGTTCCGGCAGGTGCATTTTACAATGCCGATAATTCATCGATGACTGCCGGTGCTTTTACCGTAAAGTTCTCGACTGTCAACGGTCTTGACAAGAGCCTTGTGACAACATCGCTTGTTAACGGCAATGCCACGCAACAGGCCAAGAATGTGTATAATTTCTTGCTTGAGCAATACACTACTCGCACACTCTCGGGTGTGATGGCCAATGTGGATAACGACAATGAATTTGCCGACCTTGTGAACACGACCACAGGCAAATATCCGGCACTGACAGGATATGACTTCATCCACCTTGCTTACTCGCCTTGCGACTGGGTTGATTATAACAACATAACTCCGGCTCAGACGCAATGGAACAACAACGGACTTGTAACGTATATGTGGCATTGGAACACACCAAGCAACGAAGGTGACGCAGTGGATACTTATAATGCAAATTCCGACTTCGACATCGAGGCTGCTCTTACCGAGGGTACTTGGCAGCACGATTTCATCATGGCCGACATTGCCGAGGTGGCAGGTTACCTGAAACTGCTGCAAGATGCAGGTATCCCGGTTATTTGGCGTCCGCTCCATGAGGCAGCCGGAAATTACGACCTTTACGGCAGCATGGCCGACGGCGCGTGGTTCTGGTGGGGAAAGAAAGGCCCCGAGGCAACCAAGCAACTGTGGAAATTACTTTATGACCAATTGGTAAATGTGCATGGGCTTAACAACCTCATTTGGGTGTGGACCGTGCAAGTGCCCACCGAGCGCACCGAAGAATACCTTGACGATGCCATAGCCGCATATCCCGGCGACGAGTATGTTGATATTATAGGTGTTGACATCTATGCCGACAACATCGACTCGAAGAAGTTGCAATTTGACTTTGCCACTGCTGTTGCCGACGGTAAGAAGATGGTGACGCTGAGCGAATGCGGCAATGTTCCCAATCCCGAAACTTGCTTCATGAGCGGCGAGGCCTGGTCGTGGTTTATGGTTTGGTACAATACCGACGAGGATGGCAACATATTGCTCAACACCGAAGATGCCAACTATAGCCTTAATACAGCCGAATATTGGAGCGAGCTGATGGACAGCGAATATGTAATCACTCGCGACGAGATGCCCGGCGACTTGAAATAAACAAAGTTGAAATTTTGCCACCATTGCGTATTGTAGAGACGCGATTAATCGCGTCTCTACAGCAGGGGGGCTGGACACACGCATACAGGAATGGAAACTTACAAAAATCCGGCTGCACCCATTGCCGACAGGGTGGAGGACTTGCTTGGGCGCATGACGCTCGAAGAAAAGGTGGGGCAAACCAACCAATTGGTGGGAGTGGAACATTTCCGCCAAAACCTTGCATCGCTCACTGCCGACGACTTGTTCCGCAACACTGCGCAGGCCATATATCCAGGGCATAAGCCCGAAGAGCTTGAGGTGTGGACGCGGCAGGGTATTGTGGGTTCGTTCTTGCACGTTATCACACTCGAAGAGGCCAATCGCTTGCAACATATTGCGATGGAAAGCCGCCTGTCCGTGCCGTTGCTTTTCGGCATAGATGCAATCCACGGCAACGCCAATTGCCCCGACAATACCGTGTACCCGGGAAACCTGGGGCTTGCCTGTTCGTTCAATACCGGTCTTGCAAGGCGTATAGCACGGCAGACGGCTGCCGAGATGCGTGCCATGAATATGCACTGGACGTTCAATCCCAATGTGGAAGTGGCGCATGATGCCCGGTGGGGGCGTTGCGGCGAGACTTATGGTGAAGACCGTTGCCTTGTGGAGCGCATGGGTGTGGAGACTGTGCGCGGCTTGCAGGGCAACCTTGACAGCACGGCTGATGTGGCTGCTTGTGCCAAACACCTTGTGGGCGGCAGCCGCCCCGACAACGGTACCAACGGCAGCCCTTGCGATGTGAGCGAGCGCACCTTGCGCACCACATTCTTCCCACCGTTCAAGGCTGCGGTGGATGCCGGTGTGGCAACCGTGATGCCGTCGCACAACGAACTTAACGGAACGCCGTGCCACAGCAGCCGTTGGCTTATGACCGACGTGTTGCGCCAGGAATGGGGGTTCAATGGATTTGTGGTGAGCGACTGGATGGACATAGAGCACGTGTACGACTTGCACGGCACTGCCGAAACTGTTGAAGATGCATACCGCCAAAGCATCATGGCCGGAATGGATATGCATATGCATGGTCCCGATTGGGTTGATGCCGTGTGCCGCCTTGTGAAAGAAGGCGTGATAAGCGAGCAGCGCATCGACGAGAGTGTGCGCCGCATACTTGAACTGAAGTTCCGCCTTGGATTGTTCGAGCACCCGTATGCCGACCCGGAAACCACCATGCAGATGCGCTTGTGTGACGAGCATCGCTGCACTGCGCTCGAAGCTGCACGGCAGAGCATAGTTTTGTTGAAAAACGACGGACTTTTGCCGCTTGATTCAAATCGTTATCGCAAGATACTCGTCACCGGGATAAATGCCCAGGACGAAAATATCATGGGTGACTGGTCGGCAAGCCAGCGTCCCGAGAATGTGGTGACGATACTCGAAGGCATAAGCAGTTTTGTAGGTGATGGTTGCGAGGTGCTGTATGTGAGCCAGGGGTGGGACCCGCGCAACATGAGCCCCGAGCGTGTGGAACGTGCTGCCGAGGTGGCACGCGAGGCCGACCTTAACATAGTGGTTGCCGGAGAATACATGATGCGGTGGCGGTGGAACGACCGCACTTGCGGCGAGGATACCGACCGCAGCGACATCGATCTCGTGGGGTTGCAAAATGAACTTATACGCCGTGTGGCCGAGTCGGGCAAGCCCACTATACTTGTATTGGTCAACGGTCGTCCGCTCGGAGTGGACTGGGCGGCAAGCAATTTGCCGGCTATAGTCGAGGCTTGGGAACCGGGAATGTATGGCGGCCAGGCTGTTGCCGAAATCCTGTTTGGCAAGGTAAATCCAAGTGCAAAGCTCTCTATTACCATACCGCGGGCGGTGGGGCAGATTCATTGCCACTATGATCACAAGCCATCGCAATATTTTCACCCGTATGCCTGCTCGTCGAGCGAACCGCTTTATCCGTTTGGTTACGGGTTGTCATACACGACTTATGCCTATTCCAAGCTTACAGCCGAGGGTGAGATATGTGCCGGCGGAACCGGAAGTATCGACGTGTCGGTCGATGTGGCCAATACCGGCAGCGTTGACGGGGAAGAAATCGTGCAGTTGTACATTCGCGATGTGTATAGCACATTCACCCGTCCGGTGAAAGAATTGAAAGACTTCAAGCGCGTGGCGTTGAAGGCAGGCGAGAGCAAGCGTGTGCATTTCACGCTTACGCCCGAAATGCTTGCTATGCTTGATGCCGATTACCATTGGGTGATAGAACCGGGCGACTTTGTGGTTATGGTGGGTTCTTCGAGCCGTGACAATGATTTGTTGAAAATAAAAATTAATGTTAAGAAGTAAGATGAATAAGTTTTTGTTATATATACCTGTTTTGGCCGCACTCGTGAGTTGCGGCGGTGCCAAGACCACCGAGACTGCCGTCGATGTGCAACCCACTCCCGCCGAGCAGTTGCGTGTGCGCCTTGACAGCATATCGCGGCACGGTTTTGCATTCGGAATGCATGATGCCACTGCCTACGGCCACACTTGGGTGGGCCTTGAGGACAGTTGCGACGTGTGCTCGGTGTGCGGCGATTACCCCGGTATGATGAACTGGGATTTGGGCCTGATAGAGTGGAATTGCGACAAGGAACTTGACGGCGTGCCGTTTGAGACGATACGGCGTGAAGTAGTGAAACAAGACCGGCGAGGTGGCATAAACACATTCAGCTGGCACGCACGTAACCCGATGACGAAAGGAGATTCCTGGAATTGCGAAGGCGACTCGGTGGTGCATCGTTGTGTAACCGAGGGTGAACCGCTCAACGACACGCTGAAGGTGTGGATAGGGCGTGCGGCCGATTTCAT
The DNA here is from genome assembly GCA_949289215.1 of uncultured Bacteroidales bacterium. Classification (GTDB taxonomy): domain Bacteria; phylum Bacteroidota; class Bacteroidia; order Bacteroidales; family Muribaculaceae; genus Avimuribaculum. Next base: position 72,375 of record CASENC010000014.1, read on the forward strand.
AGGTTCGTTGCGTGATGCCGAGGGCCGTCGCATAGCCGTAGTGTTCCGCCCGTGGCATGAACATACCGGCAGCTGGTTCTGGTGGGGGCGCGACCATTGTTCGGTAGATGATTACAAGGCACTGTGGAAACTCACATACGACATCTTTAAAGAAAAAGGCATCGACAATGTGCTGTGGGCATATTCACCCGACAAGGATTATGTAACCGACGAGGCAAGTTACCTTGAACGTTACCCGGGCGACAGCATCATCGACATTATGGGCGGTGACGTTTACCACTTTGACGGAGAAAAAGGAAAAGACACATACATCGAACGGATACATAATGTCATAGGTTCGGCTTGCGCTGTAGCCAAGGAACGTGGCAAACTCGCGGCATTTACCGAAACCGGAAGCGAAGGGTTGCCCATGGCCGACTGGTGGACCGAGGTGCTGCTGAAGAATGTGGCGCAATATCCGGTGTGCTATGTTTCGGTGTGGCGCAACGCACACGATAATCCCAAGCACTTTTATGCGCCCTATCCGGGACAAAAATCGGTGCCATCGTTCATGGAATTTTATAACGACGACCGTACATTATTCGCACGAGACTTAGAGAAAATCAAATAATCACAATACTTACACACCCGAAAAATATTAATGGTTATGTCAGTTTTTGAAGAAAGAAAAAGCAAGATAGAGCGTGAATACGAGGAATTAGTGAGTCGCCCTAATGAAAAAATAGAAGACAACGGCGTTTATTGCCGTTACAAGAATCCTGTGCTTACGGCACGCATGGCACCCCCGTTTTGGCGTTACGATTACGACCCTGAAAGCAATCCGTATTTCATGGAGCGCATAGGTGTGAACGCAGTGCTTAATTCGGGAGCCATCAAGTGGAACGGCAAATATGTGCTGGTGGCACGTGTGGAAGGAGCCGACCGCAAGTCGTTTTTTGCGGTGGCCGAAAGCCCTAACGGCATCGACAACTTCCGTTTCCACGATCATCCCATCACCATGCCCGACACCGAAGATCCTGCCGTGAACGTTTATGATATGCGCCTCACGGCACATGAAGACGGATGGGTTTACGGCCTGTTTTGTGTGGAACGACACGACCCGGCATATCCCAACGACCTCAGTGCGGCCACTGCGGCTTGCGGTATTGCCCGTACCAAGGACCTTGTGAACTGGGAACGCCTTCCCGACTTGAAGAGCCGCAGCCAGCAACGCAATGTGGTGCTGCACCCCGAATTTGTCGATGGCAAATATGCCCTTTACACACGTCCGCAAGACGGTTTCATCGATACCGGCAGTGGCGGCGGCATAGGTTGGGCATTAATCGATGATATAACCAATGCCGAGGTCAAAGAAGAAACCATAATCGACCGCCGCTATTACCATACCATCAAGGAAGTAAAAAACGGTGAAGGTCCTCACCCCATAAAGACTCCGAAAGGGTGGTTGCACCTCGCACACGGAGTGCGCGGCTGTGCGTCGGGATTGCGATATGTGTTGTATATGTATATGACAGCCCTCGACGAGCCTTGGCGCGAGATAGCCACTCCGGGCGGTTATTTCATGGCTCCCGTAGGCGAGGAATACATGGGCGACGTGATGAACGTGCTTTTCACCAACGGTTGGATTGCCGATGAGGACGGTACTGTGTATATATACTATGCATCGAGCGACACGCGTATGCACGTGGCAACTTCCACCATCGACCGCCTTGTGGACTATTGCATGAACACGCCGGCCGACGGACTTAGCACAGGAGAGTCGGTGAAGACACTGAACCGCCTTATCGACAAGAATTTGAAGATAATGGGACATTAATCCCACAATGCACGTAGAGACGTGGCACGGCCCCACGTCTCTACATTTTATTTACATAAACCTGCTGATACAATATAAATGATACCATTAAAAGAGAAAATAGGATATGGATTTGGCGACATGGCATCTTCGATGTTTTGGAAGATACTGTCGTACTATCTGCCATTTTTTTATTCCAACATATTTGGACTGGAATTTAACGATGCGGCGATGCTGTTCCTTGTGACACGCATTTGGGATGCCGTGTCCGACCCTGTGATGGGCACCATTGCCGACCGCACCAAGACGCGTTGGGGCAAATATCGTCCTTACCTGTTGTGGGTGGCAGCACCGTTTGCCATTTGCGGAGTCCTTGTGTTTACCACTCCCGGATGGGAATATGGCGCAAAACTGTTTTGGGCATATTTCACCTACATACTCATGATGACTGTTTACACAGGTATCAATGTGCCGTATGGGGCAATGCTTGGTGTTATTACTGATGACTCCAACCAAAAGACTGTGTTGTCGTCATACCGTATGTTTTTTGCCTATGGCGGCAGTTTCATTGCCCTTGCTTCGTGGGAACCGTTGTCAAATTTCTTCAGCACCTCGGTTTTCGGTACCTCGGCGACTCCCGATGCCGCAGCAGGCAGCCAGTGGGCCATGATATGTATTGCCTCGGTGTGTTTTTTGCTGTTCTTGTGTTGCTTTGCCCTTACCAAGGAGCGAATAAAAAGCGTTTCGACCGTATCGGTCGGCAGCGACTTGAAAGCTTTGCTTGCCAATTCCCCATGGTGGCTGATGATAGGCGCGGCACTCTGTACCAATTTGTTTAATACCGTGCGCGGTTCCACTGTGGCTTATTTCTTTGCCGATGTGGTTGCTCCCGGTGGCGAAGAGGTGAGTTTGCTGCTATTCGGAATGCAGATTTTGTTTTACTCTGGATTGTTCCTGAGTGTGGGCGAGGTGGCTAATATGTTAGGCGTGTCGCTTACCGTATCCATCACCAAGGTGCTGGGCAAGAAGGGCACATTTATTTGGACCAATTTTGCACTTGTGGTGCTGAGCATAGCATTCTTTTTTGTTCCGGTGACCCAAACCGGATTTTGGCTGATGTTGCTGTTGCAGATTGTAATATCGATATGTACGGGTATAATTTCACCGTTGATATGGAGTATGTATGCCGATGTGTCGGACTATGCTGAGCTTAAATATAATACTGCATCGACGGGCTTGATTTTCTCGTCGTCGTCGATGGCGCAGAAGTTTGGCAGCGCATTTGGCGGTGCGGCGGTGATGTGGATATTGGGAATGTTTGGTTACGTCACCAACCTTGCCCCCGGGCAGGTGCAGCCGGCCGAGGCTGTTTCGTGCCTGTGGTGGCTTATGAGCTGGATACCGGCGATAGTGGCGGGCATAGCCATAATTGTAGCCGTATTTTATCCGTTAAATACACGACACATGGCGCAAATAGAGCAGCAATTGAAGCAAATACGCGCCAAGAGCATGGAATAATGTTATAATTTTGCAAAACACATTTAGTGAAACGATGGAAGCAATTAATGTTGACATAGAGCATTTCAGAGCCGAATTGCTCGACAACGTTGAAAACAACATATTGAATTATTGGATTGGCAAAATGGTGGATCCCCGTGGCGGATTTTATGGCCGCCGTGACGGATATGACCGCCTTGATGCCGATGCACCCAAAGGGGCAATCCTCAACGGGCGCATCTTGTGGTCGTTTGCGGCTGCTTACCGTGTGACGCGGAAGCCCGAGTACCTTGAAATGGCACAACGTGCCAAGCGATATATAATCGACAATTTTTATGACGGTGAGTATGGCGGTATATACTGGTCGCTCAATGCCGACGGCACTCCGCTCGACACCAAGAAGCAGTTTTATGCCATCGGGTTTGTTATTTACGGGCTTAGCGAGTTGGTTCGTGCCTGCGGTGACGAAGAAGCTCTTGATTATGCCAAGCGGCTTTTCCATGATATAGAGCAGCATAGCCGCGACCGTGAGCGCGGCGGTTACATAGAGGCTTGCACACGCGAGTGGGACGAGATTGCCGATATGCGCCTGAGCGATAAGGACGAGAACGAGAAAAAGACGATGAATACGCACTTGCATATCATTGAGCCATATACCAACCTTTACCGCGTGTGGCCCGATGCCGAGTTGCGTGATGCGATAGTTGACTTGTTGCACATCTTCTTCGACGTGATGGAAGATGGTGATAACCACCATTTGGGCTTGTTTTTCGATGAAAACTGGGTGCGTCACGACCATGAGCAATCGTTCGGCCACGACATCGAGGCATCGTGGCTTTTGCTCGAAGCCACACAGGCACTTGGTGACAACGACCTGATAGCAAAAGCCCTGTCGCACACTTGGAATATTGCCGAAGCTGCCCTGCAGGGCAGGTGTCATGACGGGTCGATGCTGTATGAACGCCATGGCAACGGCTCATATGACAATGACAAGCATTGGTGGGTTCAGGCCGAACAGGTAGTAGGGCTTGCCTACCTGTATAAATTCCACGGTTACGATAAGGCACTCGGAATGGCAGTGGAAACGTGGGAGTACATTAAGGGCAACCTTGTTGACCGTGAAGGCGGCGAATGGTATTGGAGCCGAAAGGCCGACGGAAGCATCAACCGTGACGATGACAAAGCCGGTTTTTGGAAATGCCCCTATCACAACAGCCGTATGTGCTTGGAAACTTATACAGTATTAGGTGAATAAATAAAAAATGGATAGAACGCAGAATATAAAACCGTTTAAATTTGTTCCATACCTGAAGTCGGTGCTTTGGGGTGGAGAGCGTATAGCACCATATAAAGGTATCGATACCGACCAGCATCAAATAGGCGAAAGTTGGGAGGTGTCGGGGGTGGAAGGACACGAATCGGTGGTTGCCGAAGGTAGCGACAAAGGCCTAACGTTGCCCGAATTGATACGAAAGTATCGCGGCAATCTTGTGGGAGATGCGGTGTATGAACGTTTTGGCGACAAGTTCCCGTTGCTCGTGAAAATTATCGATGCAAAGCGCGACCTTTCGCTTCAAGTGCATCCCGACGACGAACTTGCCCGACGCCGCCACAACAGTTTCGGCAAGACCGAGATGTGGTATATAATCGATGCCGAGGAAGGTGCACCCATTTATGCTGGACTTTCCAAGGAGATTACCCCCGAGGATTATGAGCGCATGGTGGCCGACAATACAATTATGGAAGCAGTTGCCAGGCATGACTCGCACCCCGGAGACCTGTTTTTCCTGCCTGCCGGGCGTATTCATGCCATAGGGGCGGGAAATTTGCTTGCCGAGATACAACAAACGTCGGACATAACTTATCGGGTTTATGACTTCGGACGTCTTGATGCCGATGGCAAGCCTCGCGAATTACACACCGAACTTGCCAAAGACGCCATAGATTACCGCGTGTATGACAATTACAAGTCGGATTACAAGCACGTCGATGAGGGGGAAGCCGAATTGGTCAAGTGCCAATATTTCGATGTGCGAAAAATCAATGTGACTTGCGTGTGGGATATAGATTCGAGCAATTGCGATTCGTTCCGCATCATTATGTGCCTTGAAGGTGCCGTGGAGATTGTTGACAATTTCTCGAATATCATTGAGATGCACCGAGGCGAAACAATACTTGTGCCTGCGGCGACATCGTCGTTGCGCATCACCGGCCGGGCCACGTTGCTCACGGCCACAATGTAGCGGGCAATTATAGCATCATTACTACGGTCATGGGGAAACATTCACGAAATGCGGTGAGTGTTTCCCCATGGCTTGTTTAGAGGTATATGTGTTGAGAAAAATCCGACAGATGCGACAAAATGATTAAATCTGTTGCGATTATTTGGCTTTTAATTTAAAATTGTTGCCTTCGCTGTGAGGTTTCGCTCAAATAGTATGAAAATTGCAACCTATAAATGGTTAACATTATTGTTTTTCGATGGCATATATGCCGCAGAAAATTATTTTGACTTGATTATACCATGAGCGGATATTGTTTCATGTTTTTTTTAATTGTTGTTATGGAAAAGATGGTATTGCTCGTTTTGCTGTTGTTGGTTGTGTTGTGGAGAATTGTATTGGTTTATTTCATGCGATTTCCCAAGATGAAAGATGGCATCAATGGTGTCGAGACGCTGAAAATGAGCCCTACATTCATATATGTGTTGTACGGGTCCATTTTCACGGTACTGATGGCTGTGGTTTTGCTGTGAACCGGTTCAACGCGGAGCCAGCAGTTGCCGAAGTGAAGACAAAGCCTTGTTACGTATCGATGTGCTGAGCCTAAGCTCGGGTGCAAATTGCGGTATCGATCTCAGAAAGTCGGAAATTACCGTTTGTGCGATTACGTCTTTGGCATGCAAGGCTATGAGCCGTTGCGTGGAAGATTTCATCGCAACGGGCAGGGCAAGCTCTATTGTCGCCATATTGCCGTTTGTGACATTGAATTCCGTGGTGTATCCGGCGAGGGCAGTGCTTAACCAGATACAGGCATTTTTGGCCTTTAGGACAGTCAATTCCTTGAGGCGGCAATTGCCCGGCTGTGGTGCATCGGGGTGTCCTGCTGTGGCTATGGCAAGCTGTGCCGATATTTCTTTGGCTATTTCGGCATAGTCTATGCCTATGGTTAATGTATGATGTCGGTCGGTATTCATTTTTTGAAAATGGTTATAGTTGTCAATAAGGTTATTATGGCTGTAATAATCCATATCAGCCGGTTGGATTGAGGTCTGTTTTGAGAGGCCTTTTTGTTTTTTCCGGTCGTGGCTGATTGGGCTTTTTTCACAATGTGAACAGTATCATCAATCGATGTTTTAGTGTGGCTGTTACGAGTCACTGTGACTCGGCGTCGGCACAATTGCGGCTTGCATGAGTCGGTTGCGCGAGGGTAAAAATACCATTCATCGATGTTTGCCAGAAAATCATCGCAGGAATCGGTGGCACGTTTGGCCGATATGGCCGTCACAATGCTGTCGGCAGTGTGTGCCGATGCTGTATAATCAACTGTGCTGCTCGTTGCACGGCATGAAGTTACAATTGCCAGACAGTTAACCGGCAAAACCCATCGGGCGACTTTCGCGACAAACCGAGTAGAGATACTTGTAGGCATAGGCTTCGGATATAAAGTACCGCGATGCACGTTCCGTGGCAAGCACGCGTGCCAGTGCACTGCTCAGCGACAACGACGGGCGTTTTTCTTGTTCGGCTTTTACCTTGTGGTAAATTTCCATCCACATGGCACGTTTTAATTGGGTCTTTTTCGACACTTCGTTGTGGCAATTGATGTGCATAATCACATTATATGCGTGGTCGAAATTTACATAATACAGCGGTTTCCCATCGAGCAATACTTTCCTGATGAGTTCCCGGCGGTTGATTTCGGCATTATTGTTGAATGCTTCCTTAAGTGCACGGCGGTAGTCGCGCAGCAGCTCCCGGTTGCGTAGCCGCGTGAGGCGTTTGCGCTCTTCGGCCATTTGAGTGATTGAGTTTTTCATGATATATATTTTGGTATCGATTAATTGTGATGCAAAGATACCATCAATTATGGTGAAATGCAAATTGTGTGGGGTAAAATTACCATCAAAATCATTTTTGCTTGTTGTCAACAACTACAGGGAAAGTTGTTTTTTAAGCCCGGTGGGGGTTCTTTTTGTTGAAATAGTCACGGAAATCGCAGATTTTTAGTTAAGTTTGCATGATGTTTTATAAAGATACTAATTGTGCGTGATATGAAGATAAGTGCAATTATACTTGCCTTGGGAATTGCGTTGCCGGTGGTTGCTGGCAACTACGGGGGGGTGAAATCGTCGTCGCCCGAGGGTTTCCGTGACCGTGGAATTCTGATGCATGACAACAACAATTACATGGGTGCAATCGACCAAATGTCGCATCTTTACATGATGGACGGAGGCAAGCGTTACACCGAAGAGGCAGACTTTTATATAGCCCTTGCCACATATGAACATGGAGATTACAATTGCATTGAAATGTTCAAGAAATTTATAGCGATTTATCCGGCTTCGATCCGGGTCCCGTATGCGTGGGCAAAGATAGGCGACTGCTATTTTTTCAACGGGAAATATAATGCCGCACTTGAGGCTTATGGTAACATAGAGCCGTCGGCATTTAACAACGACTACAAGCAGGACCTTACATACCGTGTCGCATACAGCCGATTGAAGACTGGCGATCGCGACCGGGCGAAACGGTTGTTTGAGAAATTGTCATATACGCCCCGCTACCGGCTTGCCGGCTTGTTTTATGACGCGTATATCGATTATGCCGATAAGAATTATGATTCGGCTCGGAAGAAATTTGCCCAAATACCGCCGGCAAGCGAATTAGGCCGGGCTGCAGGCTATTATGTGTGCCAAATGGATTTTGTGGCGAGTGATTATAGTGAAGTGATATCAACCGGCAGGCAATTGTTGAAAGCCGCCGAAGGGAATGAAGAGTATGAAGGCGAGATGAACCGTATAGTGGGCGAAAGCTATTATCATAACGGCGACGATGACATGGCAGGTGAATACTTGTCGCGATACATCGAGGGGGAGGATGCTTCGCCTGTGCGTTCGTCATCTTATATAATGGGAGTTTTGTATTACCGTAATGCCGAATGGCAAAGTGCAATTGATTGTTTTGCCGGTGTGACCGACGAGGAGGATGAGCTTGCACAGAGCGCATACTTGTATTTGGGGCAATGTTATGTTAAAACTGGCAACATGGATGGTGCGGCCATAGCTTTTGAAAAATCCCTTAACATGGATTTTAATCCTGCGATACAAGAAACGGCATTTTATAATTATGCAGTTTCGCAAAATGAAGGTGGGCGCACGCCATTTAACCGTTCGATTGACATATTCGAGACGTTCCTTAACAGGTTCCCGTCGTCGCGGTATGCGAGCGATGTGGAGGATTACATGATAAATGCTTATCTGACAGGCAATGATTATGAACGTGCGTTGCAAAGTATTGCACGCATAAGCCGCCCGTCGAGCAAGGTGCTTGCAGCCAAGCAGAATGTGCTGTTCCAGCTGGGCGTGCAATCGCTTTCGAATGACGATGTGGCAACAGCTCTCGATTATTTTGAACAAGCTCGTGACATGGGTGATTATGATGCCCGTGTGGCAAATGATTGCAACTTGTGGGCAGCCGAATGTCTGTATCGTCAAGGAAATTACAGCGGGGCAGAGCGGTCGCTTAACGCATATATAGCATCGGCTACGGACAATGATGACAGTGGTAATGTGGCATTGTCGCGTTATAATCTTGGGTATGCGCGTTTCCAGCAGCGAAAATATAGCGAAGCTCGCAAGGCGTTCAATGTGGCAATTGCCGACAAGCGGCTGCCTGGGAACTTGCGAGCCGATGCGTTGAACCGCGTGGGCGACACTTACTATTATGCCCGAGACTATGAAACAGCCGAGGATTATTACGAGCAGGCTTATACAGGAGATAATACAGTGGGCGACTATGCCCTTTACCAGAAAGCCATGATGCTGGGGTTGCAACGCGATTATAAGGGTAAGATTAATATGCTTGACCAATTGTTGAGGCAATATCCCAAGTCGCAGCTTTGCCCGTCGGCATTGTTGCAGAAAGCCGAGTCTTATGTCAACATAGGCAACAATGCATCGGCAATAGATACTTATAAGATACTTATTTCACAATACCCGGGTTCGGTCGATGCACGGAAAGGCTTATTGCAACTGGCTATTACAGAACGTAATACCGGCAATGTAGAACGAGCTATCGAGGCTTACAAGAATGCCATAAGGCTTTATCCCACAAGCGACGAAGCCGCAGTGGCTGCCGAGGACTTGAAGCTGATTTATGCCGATGCCGGCAAGCTTGATGAATATTTGGAATTTGTAAAGACCGTGCCTAATGCGCCCCAGGTGGATGTAGATGACATCGACCGCCTGGCTTACGAAGCAGCCGAAAAGGCATACCTTGAGCGCAAGGGTGTGGATAAACTTGAGGATTATGTGAGGTCGTATCCACAGGGCGCGTATGTATCGAAAGCCAAATATTATATGGCAATATCCTGCTATGAGGATGGAAAATATGACGAAGCATTGACGCTTGCCAACGAGGTACTGGAAGTGAGTGCCGATGCATCGTTTGCCGCCGATGTGCTGCGCATAAAGGGTGAAGTGCTTATGAAACAGAATCGCGCCGCTGAGGCACTTGACGCATATAACGAGATGGCTCGTAAGGTTACTACACAGGAGGCTTCGATTAATGCTAATTTGGGTGTGATGAGGGCATCGCTTATGTTAAGCCGTTTCCAGGATATGCGTGATGCTGCCGACCGACTGATAAAATCGGGCGGATTAACGGCCGAAGAAGAAAAAGAAGCCCGATATTGCCGTGCTACCGGAAACTTGAAGCTTGGCAGCGGCAGTGCCGCCGTGGCCGATTTGGAAGCCCTTGCACGCGACCCGCGTAATGTATATGGCGCACAGGCTGCATATGACCTTGCCAATTATTATTATACTTCAGGCGACAATGTGGCCGCCGAAGATGCGCTCAATCGCTTCATAGAAGCCGGTTCGCCGCACAGCTATTGGCTTGCTCGCGGTTTTATATTGCTTGCCGATGTTTATCATAAAGAGGGTAAGGAATTTGAAGCCGTGCAGTATTTAAAAAGCTTAAAGGATAATTATCCTGGCAAGGAGAGTGATATAACCGAGATGATTGATACCCGGCTTAAAGAATGGAATGTATCGGGAAAAGCCAAATAAGATAGAGATAATCACACGATGTTTATGAAACGTTACTGCATATTGATGATAGTTGCCGCTTTTGCGTGTGGCGTGGCCGTTGCGCAAGAGCAGGAGTTGAATAAGGAGATAACTGTTGACCGTGATTTTGTGCCGGTGGAGCAAAAAGCCACGAAAGCCAATTTATTGCCCGAGGTTTATTCTCCGCAATCGATTTCAAAAAACGGGAAAATAGGTTACAGCGATTGGGCTGTGCCTGCCGAAGTGCCTGCGACGGCTGTAACATTGTCGCCATACGGATATGGCGATTCGGCCGATTTCTCGGCAAATCGTGGATATTTCGAGTTTGGGATAGGTACATGCCTTAATATGTTAGGTAGTGCCGGTTACCGACTCATAGACTTTAAAGATACCAAGATGAGCATCTGGTTGCAGCATAATTCGACATGGACAGGAAAGAACAAGTCGGCTAATTCACTTTATGCCATCGACCAACATTGGAACGACAATGTGCTTGGCATCGATTTCAAGCATCGTTTCAACAAGGGGGATTTGTCGGTAAATGCATTTTATCATTATGATAATTTCAATTATTTCGGGCGTATGACCAATTATTGGCCTGCCACCGATTCCACTCAATCGATTAATGAATTTCGTATTGATGTCGGGTGGACCGGTCCGTTCAGGGAATCTGAAGGGTTGAACTATTCGTTCCACGCCATATACAATTACTTTGGTTTTTCAAATGATGTTTTCGACCCGGTGCAAGGTAACAGCGAGAATCGCCTGAAATTGACTCTTAACGGTGATTATGCAAGCAGTGAAGTCTCCCATGTGGGGGTTGACTTGGGCTTTGATTTTATAAATCATAATATCCACCATTATCACGCTATTAACGATTCGTCGTCGGTAGGGCATGAAAATCTGGGCGTGTTTAGTGTCATGCCGTATTATGCCTATCGTAGCAATCGCATGAGCTTTAAGCTCGGGGTGAACCTCGATGTATCTTTTAACGACGGTGCGGTGTTTCGCTTTGCCCCACATGCCGAGTTCCGATATGATTTGTTGCGGGGACTCCAGTTTTATGCCGAGGCATCCGGTGGTAAGGAAATAAATACCTTGAGCCGCCTGTTTGCAACCAATCGTTATATATCGCCTCGCACCATACCGGTTAATTCTTATATACCGGTTGATGTGGTTGGTGGGTTTAAAGTTGGCCCGTTTGGAGGCTTCAATGCTACTGTTTATGGAGGATGGTCTAAAGTTGTGGATGCAATGATGCCGACGTTGTATGATATTCCAAATCCGAATGATGCGGCATATGCAGAAAATACGTTTAACCGCAGTATTTCGCAATATGCAATATTTGATATGAAAGGTTGGCGAGTTGGTGCTGAGTTGGCATATTCTTTCCGAACTGTAGCAGATGCATCATTGTCACTTACATATTCGCCACAAAAGGAAGATAAAGGTTGTATCATGGGTGATGATCGTGCCGAACTTGTGCTCGATACCAAGGTGGTGGTGCGTCCCATAAAGGATTTGTCGGTGACCGTGGGTTATCAATATCGTTCAGGCCGATCGTTGATATATACCGGCGGATTGGGACAATGGCTTGAACAGGATTTGCAAGATGTCAATTACCTGATGCTTGGTGCCAATTATCGCTTAAATGATATTGTCGGATTTTTTATGGAATTTGATAATATACTTAACAAACGCTGGGATGTCCATTACGGTATGGGTACACAACCCATAGGCATACTTGGTGGCGTGAGCTTGCTGTTTTGATTTAAGCACCCGGGAGGGTGCTTTATAGTTATCAGGATGGTATTCAGACATGTCGTAAAAAGTAGGAAATAAAAGAATAATGCGAGTGAAACTGTGCCGGGTTCACTCGCATTATTCTTTTCGTTACGCAATACTTCTGTGATTTATTTCTTTATCGGGCGACAGGCTCCAATATATCGTCGGCTGTAATAAGCATCGTCCGATTTGCTTATACACACACCTTGCGATGTGCTGGCGTGTATGAAACTGAAACCGTCACCCGTGCTATCAACTTCGGTGACAATGCCTACATGGCCTATGCGCTTGCTGTTCACCGCACGTCCGTTGAAGAATACAAGGTCTCCCGGCCGCAGATTGTTCCGCTCTATTTGTTCACCGTTGTTTATTTGTTGGTGTGAAGAGCGGTTAAGCGCATATCCGAATTGACCGAATACAAAACTTGTGAAACCGGAGCAATCGAATGCTTTGGGGCCTGTGGCTCCATAGCGATATCGAGTACCGGTGAATGATGCTGCAAAATTCAGCAATTTAGTTATTAATCGGTGCTCGGCTATGCTGTCGCGGCTTTCAAAACTGCCCTTGAGCCCGTCTTTCCAAAAACAAGCTGTGTTGCGATATAATTGCACATAATCGGTTGCAGCCAGTACTGCTGAATCAATGGGTTGATATAGCGAGGACTGTTGCAACTGCTCAAGCACAGTGCCATATTTGCGTGTGCCAAGCATCTGCCCCCATGAAGGTGCGGATGTGGCAACCACGGCAATCACTATGGCTGCTTTTGTCAATATTTTATTAGTTAATCGCTTCATCATTTGATTTTTCCCTATGCAAAAATAGCAAAAATTATGCGATTATGTTGGGCTGAATTTAATAATTCAAAATGTATGAGGGTGTTGAAATGCATGGGAATGTGGTTTATAATATTGGAAATCAGGGTATAATACTATGTATGTCAGTATGCGTTTTTTGGAATTTATTTGTTGTGTTTATAATATTTAAACATTTCTGTAATGGGTATAATCAACACATTTTGGTTTGTTTTCATGAAAAATTTTATCTTTGTGGAAATAATGCACTTTGATATATGAAATATCCCATAGGCATACAAAGCTTTGAGCAGATAACCGGTGACGGTTATGTTTATGTTGACAAGACGGCGCTGATATATGACTTGGTGACACAAGGAAAGATATATTTCCTGAGCCGTCCACGCCGGTTCGGCAAGAGCCTGCTTGTGTCCACGTTAAAGAATTATTTTCTTGGCCGCAAGGAATTGTTCCGTGGGCTTGCCATCGATTCGCTGGAGAAGGAATGGGTTGAATATCCGGTGTTCCATATTGACTTTAATGCCAGTGACTTC
>CASENC010000015.1 GCA_949289215.1 uncultured Bacteroidales bacterium
ATTTGCAATAAAACTTACGTTATTGCTTATGCTTATTGTTTCTAACGAAATGTAAGCCCCTATATGTAAAAATCCATGTAAACACCTATTGTTTAGCAACTTATATACTTACAGTCAATTTTTAGCGGACACCAATAATTTGTTTTTTATGCCGAGCCGAAGCCTTACTTATCAAAAGTTAGTGCAAGGCGAGTGCAATGTGTGTCAAATTGCAGATTCATGATGGCGGCAAAGCCGTCCAATCTGCGGTAACCGGCGGCGCAGCGACCGCCAAGGGGCGAGCCGCAAGCCGTCGAAAGTGAATGTATCAACAAGCTCGGCCGCAAAGAGGTCGAACACACACCGGGAAGGTCCTAATGCATTCGACCTCTTTGCGGCCGTTCCTAATATTATGGTGCTTCTTGCTCCGACGGTTCGGCTTCGCCTCACACATCGGTTACCTCAAGTTTAGGCGGCTTTGCCGCCCACTTGGAAATTGCATCTCACACACCCACGCTATGTGTTACAAAGCCGGCTTATTGCGTGCATACAGGCCATCGATGATACCGTCGGCCAAGCCAATTACCGGCACATATATATACTGGGCTTTGATAATGTCGGCAATGGTCAGGAATATGTCACCGGCAGGTACGATTACGTCGGCACGGTCGGGTTTAAGGTTGAACTTAGCCATTCGGTCTTCGACCGACAATGCTTTCAGGCTGCCATGCAGCTTGCGTAGCGAGTCGATGGGCATACGGCCCTGTTCTGGCTCTTTCTCGTTGTCGTTAAGCAAGCGGTACAGCTTGTTGATGTTACCGCCCGACCCTATTATGTTGGTGCCGGGATAGTCGCCGGCAATTTGTGCCATGTCGGTGCGCAGGCGTTGCCATTCACCGTCGGTCACTGCCTCGTTCAGGATGCGCACGGTACCTATGTTGTAAGAACGGCTGCACACAAGTTGTCCTTGCGATAGCAAGTTGATTTCGGTGCTGCCACCACCCACATCGACATACATATAGTTGCCATTGCGGTCTTCCATGCACTCTATGTGGTTGTTATATACCATTTTGGCTTCTTCCTGGCCTGTGATGATTTCAATGTCGAGCCCTATGTTTTTCTTGATGTTCTTGATGATGTCGATGCCGTTTTGTGCATCGCGCATTGCCGAGGTGGCGCAAGCACGATAGTCGGCAACGTCATAAATCTTCATCAGCAGGTTGTAAACCTTCATGAGGCGCATCATGTTCTTCTCGCGCTTTTCCGAAATCTTGCCCAGCTTGAACACGTCGAAACCGAGCCGTAGCGGCACGCGCAACATTATTTCCTTGCTGAATTTCACTTCGCCTTCTTCGCGCTTGATGCGCTTCACAAGCAATCGCGCGGCATTCGAGCCTATGTCGATGGCCGCGTATGTGATGCTTTTCATTTTTTTCTCGTCGTTTGCCATAGGAAATGGTTAAATCTTAAAATGTGTGAGTTGGTTAATAAAGTTATTTGTTGGTCACTGCCGCTTACGGCCTTATTGCCCGAAACAGACAACCGGTGGTTGTGCGACAGCAGGCAGTATCGTCGCAAAAATGATGAAGCAAGCAAAGGTTTATACATCATCGGTGCCTTCTTCGCCGGGATTGGTTTGCCCGGCTTGGGGCGCAGTATAACACTCGTTCTCGTTGTAATACTCCTTGTAGAGTTCTTCTTGGGAACGGAACGGTGTGTCACCTTCCTTGAAACGGAAGTTGTTTTCTCCCATGCCATCTACAATGCGGCCTTGCATATTATCGCGTAACCCATATTCCACGATACGTTTCATTTCGGCCTTGATGTCGGGGTCGTAAATAGGAGTCACCACCTCCACACGGTTGTCGAGGTTGCGTGTCATCCAGTCGGCCGAACCTATGAACACACGCTCTTCGTTGCCGACGGTGAAAATAAATATGCGCGAATGTTCCAGGAAACGGTCGATGATTCCGGTAATGCGTATGCGCGGATTGTCGCGTACCACAAGCGAGCAGTTCCCACGCACCAGCAGGTCTATTTCCACGCCGGCCTCGGCTGCCTCATATAGTTTTTTCACCATCATTCGGTCGGTGATATGGTTGATTTTGATTTTGATGCTTGCAGGCAAGCCTTCGCGGCTCTTGCGTATCACCTCATTTATGATTGACACGAAACGGTTTCGCATCACATTAGGCGAAACAAGTAGTTCCTTGAAAGTGACAGGATTATAAGGACGCTCGATGAAGCCAAACACAGCATCCACATCCTTCACTATGCGGCGCGATGCCGTCATGAGCATACAGTCGGTATAGGTGCGGGCATTCCCTTCATGGAAGTTGCCTGTGCCTATGCAAGCTATATCCGGACCCTTAGTCATGCTTATATGCATGATTTTCGAGTGAACTTTAAGCCCTTCAACACCGAAAATCACATTTATGCCGGCCTCCTGCATACGTTTTGACCAATATATATTTGACGCTTCGTCGAAACGAGCCAACAATTCTATCGACACGGTAACCTTTTTGCCGTTGCGTGCCGCGCCTATCAGGGCCTTCACCACTTTCGACTCCTTAGCCAGGCGATAAAGGGTGATTTTTATGCTTTTCACAAGCGGGCTCATTGCCGCCTCTTGCAAAACGCGGATAAATGAATCGAAACTGTGGTAAGGAACATGAATAAAGCGGTCGCGTTGCTGTATCTTGGTGAGAATGCTCTCGGGGCCGTCGAGTTCCTTTTTCAATATAGGATACCATGCCGGATACTTCAAGTCTTTGCGGCCGAAGTCGGGGAACTTCATGAAATCCTTGTGGTTGTGATAGCGTCCGCTGGCCAGCACGGTGTCAAGCTGGTCAAGGTCGAGCCGCTTGAGTATGCGTTTAAGCAGGTCCTTGGGCATACTTGCATCATAAAGCACACGCAACGGCTGTCCGCGCTTGCGGCTTTTCACACCTTTCGATATCTTTTGCAACGTGCCGGTGCGCAAGTCGTTGTCGATTTCCATCTCGGCATCGCGCGTAAACTTAAACGAATATGCCTCGAAGTCGCGCAACCCCAGACCTTCAAACACCAGTGGCAGGCAGCAACGCACCACATCGTCGAGGTACATCACATATTTCTTGCCATCACAGTCGGGCAGGCACACGAAACGCCCCACCACCGATACCGGCAATTCAAGGTAGGCATATTCGGTAGCCGTGCGTTTCCCTCCGGTGGTGTAATGGAACTTAATGCCCAGGTATATGCTTTCGTCGGTCTCGTTGTCAAGCATCTTTATGGCCGACAACCACACCGGCATTATAAATCCGTTAAGATGGTCACGATAATATTGGCGTATGAATTGCAATTGCTCTTCGGTGACTTCGTTATCCTTGACAAGGAAAATCCCTTCCTGCCGCAACTCCTCGGTAACAATCTTCACCGAGTGTTCGTATTCCAGGCTGTATTGCGAATTCAACTTGTTGATTTGCTTGATGATTTTGGTGGCTTTTTCACTTTCTTCCGAGGCCAACTTGTCGCGACACTCGGCTATACGGCTCTGCGTGGCAACTCTCACGCGGAAAAACTCGTCGAGGTTGTTGGAATAAATCCCCAGGAACGAGAACCGCTCAAGCAACGGTATATGCTTGCGTGTGGCTTCCTGCAAAATTCGGCGGTTAAAGTACATCCAACTCACATCCCTTTCGAGATAGGGCATATTTTCTTTTTTCTTGACCATACTATTGGCACGTTTTAATTATTCATGCAAAGTAAACAATTTATTGTAACAATTGTGTTTCAATCCCCGAAAAAATTACTCCACCCTGCATATTGCCCTAAGTTTCATGTAGAAAGCATGTGAATTTAACCGGTTTGGGGCGGCAAAGCCGTCCAATCTGAGGTAACCGACGTGTGAGGCTGAGCCTCGCCATCGGAACAGGATAATCATACAAATAACGGCCTCAAAGAGGTCGAATGTGGTAATATCCGGGGTGTTCGACCTCTTTGAGGCCGATAAGACATACTATTGACCTGCCGACGGTTTGCTACCACGTGGTGGTCGCTGCACCGTCGGTTACCACAAATTAGACGGCCTTGCCGCCACAGTATAAACAAGTACTGCTATAGCTTCCGGCGCAAATGTTTGCAATTTCAGGCTACATGCACTAATTTTGTATTCATCATACATCAAACAAATAAATCTTAATACGAAACAGACATAAACAACTAAACTACATATTATAACAAGCATCAACTATTATTTTGCGTTCTGCTAAAAGCGTAGGAAACTTTAAGTGATATAGAACCACCAAATAATAGAACAGCGTTCACTTTGTGTAGGTGAACTCTATCCTGTCTTTTAATAAGCGATGCTCCACCCATAAGGGTGTGAGTCCTTATTTGACAGGATGAGGTTTCATTCCTACGCTACCTCGCAGAACGCAATAAGAAGGCTCACACCTTTTTATTGCGTATTGGCGATTGATAGTTTGTGCTAAAAATATCAATCGCTATGGCAAACAAAAACCTTAACACAGCAAAGACTGCTCGGCAAGATGAGTTCTATACACAAATAGCTGATATAGAGCAAGAATTACAACATTATTGGCCGCATTTCAAAGGCAAAATAGTGCTTTGCAATTGCGATGACCCATATGAAAGTAATTTCTTCAAGTATTTTGCCCTTCATTTCAATCATCTGAAACTAAAAAAATTAATATGCACATGTTATGATGGTTCTCCTGTACAAGGCAGCGAATTAGTATTCTCATTTGATGGAAATGGAGAAACTAAAAAAATTGCCTATAAAGTTGAAATAACAGAAGTTCCTGATATAAATGACGATGGTGCAATTGATCTTGACGATGTACAATACTTGTTGAAAAATAATAAAAATATTCTTTCAACGCTTTCAACAGGTGATTTCCGCTCCAAAGAATGTGTCGAGTTGTTAAAAGAAGCCGATATTGTTGTAACAAATCCACCATTTTCGCTATTTAGAGAATATATAAGCCAATTAACACAATATGCAAAGAAATCTTTAATCATTGGCAATCAAAATGTTATTACTTATAAAGAGGTTTTCCCTTTATTAATGAATAATAAAATATGGTTGGGCTATAAATCGGGAGATATGGCATTTAAAGTTCCTGATGACTACAAACCTAAGAAAACTCGCTATTGGCAAGACGAAACTGGTCAGAAATGGAGAAGCTTGGGCAATATATGTTGGTTCACTAATCTTGAGATTCCAAAACGACATAAAATGATGGATTTGGTATGCAGATATTCGGCTAAACTATATCCGCAATATGACAATTATAATGCTATTGAAGTGGGAAAAACTGCCGATATACCATATAATTTTGGTGGAGTTATGGGTGTACCGATAACATTCCTCGATAAATACAATCCCGAACAATTCGAGATTGTGGGTGCCACCGAAAGCGAAAGAAAAGGTTTCTCTAATGGTCTCTGGAAAACAGAAAGCGGTGTTGCACAACCACTCGTAAACGGACTTAAGAAGTATAAACGTATTTTTTATAAAAATCCACAAAAAAGTTGATTTTATATTTTTGAAGCAACGAACCTGCACTATGAACAAACTATTTCTTTATAATTGTTTATCTTAGCCACATCAGACTCATGTTCATACTTCATAAAGATATGCATCTCTTCCCACCCCCCCCCATTTTCCCATCAAGAAACTATTCGGAGAAAGGCATCTTCCTTTTTAAGCTGCAACAATGCAAAGCGCCGCTGTGCATCAATTCCAATGCAAATCCTTTGTTTTTTAAATCCAATTTCTTTATTTTGCATTCGTTTCATGGAACATAAATAACACATAAATAACATTATATCGGAATCCGACCCCTTTTGTCGCAAATTCATGACATAGAAATATGAGGGACAAATTTATAATATTGTTTTTAATCTTCGGCGCATTTTGCTCCGCCTTGCCCTTGTAGGGAAAGGCAAACGAGCAGCTCCCCGACAATCTCATCACCGACGATGCCGTCTATCAATATACTTTCACGGATTTCGACAAAGCGTGCCTCATCATGAAAGAACTCCGCAAACGCGGCAACCTTTCCCCCTACACGTTAGACATGACAGAGGGCGACCTTTACTACAACACGGGGAATACGCATTTGGCATTGAAATTCTACAACCAAGCACTCGACAGCGATTCCGCACGGCTCAACCCACGCAATGAGATGAAAGTGCTCCACCGGCTGATATCCTGCTACGGCTACCTCAAACTCGATGCACAAAAGTCGGAACGCGTGGAACTATTATTAAAAAAGGCGAAAGAATGCGGCGACCGCGCCATGCACTCCACAGCATTGTTTGAACTTGGAAAAATGATGTACTACCAAGGAGAAAACGAGCGTGCCTACAAATACTTATACGAAGCCCTCTCCATGATGGAAAACACAGACTACGACCTGAAATACGACAACTTGCGCTACTATTACAACACCATCGTCCTCTACCTGCTTTGGGACGAACGGCTGGCAGAGGCGCTCGATGCGCTCGACAAACTGGAAGCAACCATCCTGTCGGAAACAGGAAAGGAAACATACATGTCGGGATTGAAAGAAAAGGAATTGAAAAGGCTATATGCCAACAGGGCTGTGGCCTTAGCCCGATTGAACCGCACGGAAGAAGCCGACAAATGCTATCGCAAATTCCTTTCGTTCGGCGACAGCAAGGACAACTACCTAATAGTCCCCTATCTTTTCAAGCGCGGACGATACGACGAAGTAATAAAACTGAATGCCGAAAGAGAAAAAGAATATGCCGCAGCCGGAGATACCATCAACTACTATATGACCTCTATCCGCCATTCGCTCGGCAGGGCGCATTTCATAAAAGGCGACTACAAAGAAGCTGCTTTGCAATTCGCACGGCTGGCAGAACTGCGCGACAGCCTGAAAGCACGCGAGCAACGAAGCGCAGCCATAAGTCTCGCCACCGCATACGATTTATCCCGAAAGAACATGCAAATTGAGAAAGATGCGGCAAAATTGCGAGTGCGCAACATATTGCTATGGACCATGTCGGCGATAGTGCTGATACTCGCTTTCACCATTTGGCAAATATGGAGACACCACCTCATCATAAAAAGGAACAACCGCATACAAACCCGCATCATCGAAGAATTGCTCGAAAGCAAAGCCAGATTGAAAAAAGAGAAAAACCCGCCATTGCCCGAGGAAAATCCGGCCGGCAACTCTACTGCCGACGAATGCAGCGACTTCGCCCACATCTGCCGGCTTATTGACGACAACTTGTTTCGCGAGCCTAAATTGTCGAGAGACGATATTATCCGCATGGCCCGCATACCGAAAAACAAATTCGCGCAATTGTTCAAGGAGAATACCGGCATGTCGTTTACCGACTATGTGAACGGCAAACGGATGGAACATGCCGCATATTTGCTTAAAAACAATCCGCAATTCACCATAGAAGCCATAGCAAAAGAAGTGGGATTGTCAAACGCACAATTCTACAAATTGTTCCAAAAGGAATTTGGAATAACGCCATCGGCATTTCGCAGCAACCTATCAACCAACGATTTAGTTGAAAAATAGAGAATACGGCGACAAAAATAGAGAATTCCACATTCCCATTTTTCCAATTCTATCCATTCACAATTTAATTTTGCAGGGAAATATTAAAAAAATCAAAATGAAGAAATTTTTCCTATTATGCACAGCCATTGCAATGGCTATGAATTTTACAAGTTGCGGCAACGACGATGACCCCGGAAAAGACAAAGATGAAGACTCCAACGACAAATACACGCTTGTCTATAACATGTGGATGCCTTCCGATTTGTTGAAAATCGTCGATGTGGAACTGAGCGTTTACAACCCCGTATCGGATAAAACCACCGTTTACAGCATCAGCGACCCCGACGACAGCATGTTTGGAATGGAAGACTACAAGTTGCTCGACTACTATCTGCCGGTTATTATGCCGGCACATTCTTTCAGTTCCGACGAGGATTTCATACTTTACCATCTTGTCGACGAAGTTGAGAACGGAATGAAATACGAAGCGACTATCAGCTATGCCGTCAACGAAGAAAAAGTAGCGGCATTGCCCGATGGGTTGTACACCATCGTACAGCCACAAGTAGCCACATACGCATTGAATGAAAAAGGCGCCATACAAGGAGCAACACATTTTACTTACACCAAAATGACCGTGCCGAAAGACAAAGCGATAGAATATTTCCGCCAGCATCAATCGGACGATCCTAAAAAATTCTCAGGCACGATAGAAGCATCATCGAAAAACAACAAATAAACAACATGGACACTAAGAAAGTAATATTGTGCGCGACCGCCATTATTTTGGCATCGACCGCATCGGCAAGGCAAATTAGCCGCAACGAGGCAGAAGCTGTTGCTTCGAAATATGCCACATTGGCAAAATCGGAATCCAATCCCTTGAAATACGCTCAACCGGCAACATCCGAATATTATGTGTTCAACACTGAAAACGGCGGGTTTGTCATCGTTTCGGGCGACAGCGAAATGACCGAACTTGTGGCTTATTCCGACGAAAGCAGTTTCGACAGCGAGAATGAAAGCATGATGGCATGGCTCGGCGCATATTCCGAATATGTAAAGAAAGTGCACGACGGATCGGCTAAGCCATATAAAAAAGCTCTGTCTGAAAGAACTGCCATAATCGAACCGCTTGTGGAAGCAAAATGGGGACAATTGGAGCCATTCAATAATTTATGCCCATTTGACAAAGTGGCGCAACAACACGTTCCGGCCGGATGCGTGGCAGTGTCGATGGCACAAATATTCCACAAATGGAAATGGCCGGCAAGCAGCGTCGGCACGCATACATACGTCCACGACGATTATGGAGAACTCTCGTTCAATGGCCGGACATATTTTTGGCCCGACATGCTCAACGAATATACAAGCCATTACGAAAGCGACGGCTCATTGGTGAACGACTATTCCGATGAAGAAGCAGAAGAAGTGGCGAAACTCATACGTGATTGCGGCTATTCAGTAAACATGATGTATGGCGTTGACGACAGCGGAGCATTCGATTACGACATACCGCAAGCCATTGCCGAACATTTCCGCTTTAATACTGCCTTATACTACCGCGATGCCATGAGCGACGAGGATTTCCGCAAGATGCTTTATTCGGAACTCTCAGAATTGCGGCCGGTGTCGTTCGGCGGCGATTCAAATTATGGCGGACACCAATTTGTGGTTGACGGCTACGACTCCAATGATTTTGTGCATATAAATTGGGGTTGGAACGGCATGGCCGATGGATGGTATGATATCAACTACATGCGTCCCGATGTTGAAGGAATCGGCGATTCCATGAATTTCTGCTACCATCAAAGCGTCGTGACTATCGACCATACATACGACACCCCGTCGTGCCGCACTCAACACTACCTGTGGATGCTTGCCGATGAATTGTACTCAGTCGACGGCAACCGCGTCGGTTATCGCACCAATGTAAACGAAGTAGCATTGGACGGCAGCTTCGACGTGACATGTGATGGCATTTACAGCTTCAATAGCGTAGAATACAACGGAGAAATAGCGTTGGCATTATTCGACAAAAACGACAATATCATTTCTGTTTACGAGGACGACACGTACAAAATCGAGGGATTGGCACCATATGCATCCGAAATTATCGACGATCCTGTTCCCGTATTTTCAATAAATGGGATGCTGTCCGGCCTCGAAGACGGCACTTACAGCCTACGTGCCGTATCGAAAGAAGAGGGTCGCGATGATTGGCAACGCCTTGTGTCGAACGAAAAGATTTCAGTACAAGTCGTCAACGGCATGGCAGTATTCTACACGCCGACGTATGCTGTGAGCATAGATGCAATCACGATCGACGGCACGCCCGACTACGACAAGCAAATCACCTTGTCGGCTTCCATTACCAACAAATCGGACAATGCCAATGCCGGCACGTTGGATTGGGAGATCGTGAATCCGAACGGCGATGTCGTGAAATATGGCAGCGAAGGGATGGAGTTCGACGAGAACGGCAAATATGTAATGACCTTGACCGAATATATCGATGAATTTGTATATGAAACGGAAGGCATATATACATTCCGGTTGGCTGCATTCTATGGCAATGACGGCCGTTTGTTTGACATCGATGGGGATACTTCCACCACATTCACCGTGGAAAAACCATCTGGCATTAAAGCCGTTACCGGCAAAGGCATAAACATAACATCCAATGGACATGTCGTCAAAATTGACGGCTCTGACGCAATGGCAAACGTGTTCGACTTATGCGGGCGTTTGGTGAAGCAAACATCCGAACGTGAATTTTCAATTGAAGAAAACGGCATATACATCGTAAAAGTCGGCGGCAAAATAGCCAAAGTAGCAATCAGATAACCATCAACGGGCACTCACCAAACAAGAGAGGCTGTCTCAGGTTCTGAGGCAGCCTCTGCTTTTTTAACTGCAATCCCTAAAAAACGAAGCCGACAAGCCCGTCCGTTCCTACCTCGGCAAAGGGAAAATGAATGAATTCTTTTCCACGTGGTTCGGATTGCAAGAAAATTGCAAAAAAATGCCCAAATGTCCGTCAAAGGCTGCGACCACTCGCCTCGTAGGCAATTGTTGGCACAGGTTCCGGCAAAAGCGTGTTGCAATTTTTTTTGTGCAATGTTGTGCAAAAATAGTGGGTCAGTCCGAAAACCCGGTTGTATTCCAGCCTTTCGTTTTTCCGTATTATGCGCACAGCTTAGATAACCTGAACAAGAAGAAAGGTATGTCAACTACTCCCCTGAACTGGCTTCTGAAGGCCTTGACTTTGGCATTGA
>CASENC010000016.1 GCA_949289215.1 uncultured Bacteroidales bacterium
CTTTTTCCCATACCGCAAAACCATTGGCAGGTTTCCTTTCGCGGCGGGAACCGCCGTTCCCCGTTTGCGGTTGCAAAGGTACTACCATTTTCCCCATTCCACCAAATTTTTCCCAAACTTTTTTCAAAAAAATTTTGCACTAAAAATATATTCCCCTGTGTATCACTTAAATAAATTTACACTCGAAAATCAATATTTTTCAAGAATTAATCACTCAGCTGCCATAAAAGCACAAAATTCGCCGTTTCTAAAAAAGCATAAAAAGGATTTATTGATTACGGCGCACTTGCCTTAACCGTGAAAACATGCCTAAATTGGCAAATATGCCAAGTATAAACCCGACCCAATATGTGAGGCCTTCGTTTTGAAACGAAAAAATATTAATATTCCAATTTCCGTATTCCGGATTAACGGAATGGGCTATAACCGACACCAACTTGACTACCAACGAAACCAATATTATCACACCATGCCACAATCCACCCCAAAAGCCGTAAAGAGCCAACGGTTCCTCACTTGCAAAACATGATGACAGCGACATCATTAAACCAATGACAAAAAACAATGCGAACTTCTTCATAACAATCATTTTTCCCAATTATTACAGAATCTCAGAAAGATAATGGGCAAAGATAATAAGAGCATGATTAAATTCACAATATCTCGGCATAAAAAACAATGGGGAACATGAAACCAAATTTCAGCCCCCCATTGCAATTTATCGATTATAGATTATTTCACCAATACTTTCACCACCGTGCCGCCGCACTTCACCACATAAGCCCCGGCAGGGAGCGTAGCGGCGAAATAAGCATCGGCCGATGCAGCCGCCAATGTTCCACTCATGGCATAAACCATGGCTTGCTCGCCGGTGGGATTGATGACGGTAACAGAGCCGTCGCCTGCAAACACTTTCACGCCCTCGCCGGACTCGACAGCTTCGATTCCCGATGGCGGATTTTCAACATCGTAGATCTCAAGCGAGCTGAGCATCAAGAATTCGCCTTGACGAGCAGGAGTAGTGGCATGAAGCCCAAAGTAATAAACGCCGTCGGCCTCGGGAGTAACCTCAAAACTATATGTTTCGGGGTCGCCAAGTATATCTTCGATAACACCGTTCTCAAGCACCGTTTGAGCCTCAATAGTCCTGTCGTTGCCAAAGGTAATTTCCATGCTCTCCATGGCATCGGCATATTCAGCCGCACTCGACTGTGCAACGAAAGTGAGACGGTAGGTCTTCCCGGCCTTGTAATTAACCGGCGGCGTGAAAATCCAGTCGTCGGCATCATGTTCCCAATAGGGGTCGTAGAGGCACATCACGTATGGCCTATCGACATTGTACCACATCCATGTGTAACCATCAGCATTGGCATCGATTATCTTGTAGCCGTTCCACACCTCCATCATGTCGGTGAAGTCGGTAGTGTAAGGCGCATCGAGCGGATCGCCGGTGTACAACGACGCAGTTTGCAGCGTACCGCCGTCATTACCATCGAAACAAGCCGTGATAAAATATGCATGGTGGGTAAGCTCGCTCGACACAGGAACCTCATAGGTGGTATCCCAATAATTATCCCTGATTATTTCCCCGAAGGCATCTTCGATGCGGTAATATATGTTTTCCGACACAGGATTGCCATGCAAGCCTTCGGTGGGAGCTTCCCACGACAGCACCACCTTCCCATCGCGTTCCACAAACGTGGCGTTTTGCGGGGCACTCGGGATGTCGTAGCCAATCCATACGTCGAAGTTGCGTGCCACGCCCTTGCTGCCGTCTGCGGCTATGGCATAGCAGCTGAAGGTGTGTTCGCCATAGCCAAACGAGTGCAGATCGGTAACCACTGTCTCGCCCGGCTGGCGACCAGCAAGCCTGAACAGTTCTTCGTCGCCGTCATTCACCACCACGGTAAGTTCTCCAGTCAGTTCAGCTCCGCCATATGTCACCGATGGCAGCTCTATGGAAAGCGTGCCAGTAAGTAGATTTGGGTCGGCATCGACATCAGCCTTATATTCGAACATATCAACGCCGTCGGGGGCAGAAAATTCCGGCTCAGCAAAAAATGCCCCACGGATGGCATATCCGTCGCCCGACAGGTAGCCAACTGTCGTGGCCTCGCCGTTGTTGGTGTTCATCTCGAATATTGGCGTGCAACCGGTCCCTGCGGCATCCTGCCCGCAAAATGTGTAATACATTATGCCGCTTTTATGGTTGTAAAACAACGAATACCACGGCCAGTTATACATAGTGGCCGGCGAGTCGGCCAACGCCACGTCGCCAACGTATATCAGGCGGTCGGGATAACGCTGCGGCAATATACGCCCCAGCTTTATGACATTGTTGTTGCCGACATAGCGGGAATACACCACGAATATCTGCCCGTAATTGTCTATGGCCATGGCATTGCAACTCAACAGCCGCTGGCCCGAAGGCTCACCGTTGACATATTCGCTCAGCCCCCCAAGGTCGGTCATTTCGCCGGTCTCCATGTCGATGGTGGCAAGCACATACCCCCCATCAGTGTCCCTGATACCATACATCACGCCGTTAACAACGTCGTATGAAAGAGCCGATGTCGATCCGCCGCTTGTAGGCGATGAAGTGACCTCTCCCGTGGCAAGGTCGTGAATCTGCCACTGGCCGCCCACGTTCATATATGCCTTGCCGTTGTAGTAAGCCAGGCCGTTTGTCACTATCGGAACATTTACAGGCAACGCCTCGCTGCTGCCTGCCGGAATGCGGAACAAGCCAGCCGAGTTGTCGGGAAACTCTGAGCTGCCGGCATTGTCCCATGAGGTCATGTACTGTATGTTGGCATACAATTCCACCCCGTCGTCGGCAAGCTGCGGCATCGTCTGTGCCACGAGCGGCAAGCCCGCAGCAACCAATAATGTCGATAAAATTGTCCTCGTTTTCATCTATAAATATTTAAAATTAGTATTCAAAAATGCCCTCACTGCTTGATACCGCCCTGTGAACAGGACAGCCGTCACACAGTGAGGAACAATGCTATGGTAAACACCTCAATCCTCCCCTTCCCATTGAAGAAACGGGAAAGGGGAGGATGAAGGGGGTGTTTTTACTTGACTATTTTGAGAGTTTCAACCGTTCCGTCGGTTTTAACGGCTTTCACCACATACACGCCATCGGTCAATCCGTCAAGGCTTACGGTACCGGTCTCGGCCGTACCCATCACAGTGCGGCCCTGCGCGTCGTAAACCGTGGTGTTTGCCACATCGGCAGGTATCATCAACTTGCCGTCGAAGTAGCGGACGGTGGCGCCTGCTTCGAGTTCGCTAACCGACACAGGCTCTGTTTCCACAATCCTGAAGTTGTCGATGGCAATCAACTGGTCGCGTGTTTCGGCCGCATAAGCCCAGAATCCGAATACCGTAGTGCCGGTTGACTCGCAGGTGCCGAGGTCGATTGTCTGGTGCTTCCACTGCGTGGCTTGCGGCAACTCTACTGCGACAAATTTGCCCTCGGTGTAAGTTGGTTCATCGGCATTGAGGAATGCCAGACCAGTAGAAGCCGAAGGCATCAAGTAGTCGAATTCCACAATATAGGCTTTTCCGGCTTCAACCCTCACATACGGGGTGTAGATGAAGTCTTCGGGCATTCCCGACACACCCAATTCGGTGGTCGGCGGGGCTATCAGGGCGCGGGTGCCAGACACGGCAGTCAGTCCGTCGCCATAATTAGCCACAGTGTCGATGCGCCAGTAGTTTGTATAGAACGGTACGGTCCAGTTCGGCTCGAACGTGCCGGGTTCAACTGCCGGATCGTCGAAATCGTTTTCATACGGAACGCTCACTTCGCCGGGATAGATACGCACTTCGCGCACTTCCACTCTCTCCACGGCCACTTCGCGGCCTATGTTGCTTGCCGTGATGGTCACGTTACCTGTAGAGGCAGCCTCGGCCTCGGGCAATAAGAAGTCGATATAGAAGAAGTCGCCGCGCAGCTCGGGGTATCCGTTCCAATCAAACGTGTTGTAGCCTATGCGCGCACTTGTGAACGATTGCGAATTGTTGCCTACGCTAACGGTGAAGTCGGCAGCCTCGTCTGCATCGGTGGCTATGTAGTAGCGAACCATGTAAACCATGCCTGCCTGCATCTCAAAGCCAGGCGAGGTGAGAGTGGCAGTGCCTTCGCCGGTGGCGCGAGCCACGCCGTCGGCAGCAGTCCAGCCATCCATTGTCCAGTCATCGTCGCCGGTGAAATCGAATTCGGCCACCTTGAGCGTGTTGCCGTCATATTCAAAACGCTCGTTATCATGCCTGCGCAACACCCATGTTGCAGCCTGCCCTTCGTGACCGTCGATCGACGGCACGGCACGGAACAGTTTCACGTCGTTAGTCCAAGTGTCGCTAAACTCTATTTGTTCATACACATCGACAACAGTACCGGCACCGGGAACAGTTGTTACACCGCCCAAACCGCTGATAGCACCATTGGCAACATACACTTGCGTGTCGCCGTCATATATGGTGACGGTAATCGGCGTGCCTATCTCCAAATCATACCCTTCGGCATCATCAATCGGGTAGTTCAATGCTATGGTGCCGTCGGGATAAACCCTGAAGTTAAGCGGTGCGGCAGGAACTATTGCACGGTAGTTCTTCGTAATGGCAATGTCGTCGATTTGCAACGTGCCTTCGCCAATCATATTTGAGAACTCAAGGCGGAAGCTGTAAGGCTCTTCGCTCTCGAATACAGGGATTTGGAATGAAACCTCGGTCCAGTCTTCAGTCGTGGGCTCGATAGAACCTACCAGCAGGCTTTCTCCTTCGCTGTTTACGGCATTGACTTCCCAACCATAATAACCAGGCCTCTTCACCTTCATGGTGAGGGTATAGGTTTCGCGCAGCTCGGTGTAGTTGAACCATGGCGAGAGTCCTTCACCCTCGGCCGCATTGATTTCGGCTGCAAGATTGCCGTCGCCGTCCTGAACTACGTTCATGCCCTCAAAGCCAGTCGGAACAGAGTTGATCGACAAGCCCTCGAAGTCTTCGCTATATGGCAATGCGGCATACACATTCGCACCTATTGCAAGGTTGTCGATAGTGGCCTCGGCTGCATCATCGGCCGGAGCGGCCAATTGCCATACCGCGCAATAACTGCCGTCCTCGGCAGGCGTGAACAGGTAGCTTACCCTGCCCGTGCCGGTGAGCGCGGTGATGCTGTCGGTGAGCAGCTCGGTAGAGCTTTGGCCGGTGGCCATGGCAAATGTGAAGTCGCCCGTGCCGCTATAATCGTAGTCAAACGCAACCTCGTAGGTATAACCGCCCTTCATGTTGACAAGCGGAGAATATACCGTTTCGTTGCGTTCGGCACCTGCCGCAGTCGAAGTCAGAGCCTCATTGGCCACGGCAAACGTGGTTCCCGCCGGCAAGCTCCAGCCCGAAAGGTTGCCCGAGGCAAAGTCGTTGGTATAAGGAGCGTCAACAGGCCCAGTCACCGTGTTCTCGTAATAATAGAGCAGGAATGCACGGGCATACGATGTGGTATTGGCACTCGTACATTGTATCGCAAAGTAGTATGTACCATCTTCTTCCACTGCAAACTGGTCGGTGGTGAAATTTTGCCATGCATCCAAGCCAGATGATGGGTCGAGCGACACCATGCCGGTTTCATACAGCATATTGGTCATTGCCGACACTTGAGCGGCCGTGCCATAATATATTTCAAAATCTGCGCCACTGCCATTATAACCACCTTGGAATGTGGCAGTTATTTCATAACGGCGATTGGCGGACAATTCAACTGCCGGTGAAATAATCCATGCTCCTCCTCCGTTACAATAACTAATCATCCATGGATAGCAGCCATCGGCATCCCAACTTTGGTTCGAGAACGAATATGAACCGGTGTGCTGCTCAGTCCATTCGTTGAACGGGTCGTATGGTACAGTCTCATAATTTTCGTCGCGGGTTGCGCCCCAGCCTCGCAGCAGCTTGCGCTCGCCTTGGAAGTCATCGAGGTTGGCTATGGCCTCGGCAGCCTCTCCCACCTTGTCGGCAGTCACGTATGCCTGCACCTGGTAGGTAGCCTCTCCTTCAAACGGTTCAGGACGGTCGGTATATGACATCTCCTCTCCCGGCTCGCCGCTTATTTCGTCCACCTGCTCGCCATTACGGGTGATGCGCAACGTCATGTTCCCTGCGAGAGCGATATTCTCGGTGTCGATTGTCGGGTTCACCCAGTTCAATGCTACCGTGCCGGCCTGGATATTCGGCGAAGCCACAAGCCCAGTTGGTGCAACAGGCGTGATGCCGGCGCTTTCGGCCACCTTGACACGGCTGATAATGATAGTGCCGCCAAACGACTCCGAGGTAGCATGGAATCCGAAGTAATAAGTTCCCGTAGCTGCCGGAGTGAAGCGGTAATACTTAGTCACCTCGTCACCCATGAAACTTTCTTCACCCACAATCTCGGTCATTCCCTCGGCTGTGGCGGCAGTGCCGAATGCAGTCACCATGGTCTCAGGAGCCATACTGCCGGTAGAGCTTATGGCATACGACACCACATAGCTCTTGCCCTCTTCAAGCGTCATGGCAGGAGAAATAAGCCAGTCGTCTTGTGCGCCGTTCATCGACATTGTTAAAGCGACACCGTCGGCAACACCGGTACTCCATTCGCTGCCGCCATTGGTGTTGATTACAGTCCAGTCACTAAGGTCGTCGTCCTCCACAAAATCCTTGTCGAGCAACGCAGCCCCAGGCTCCGGCTCATCACCGCCGCCGGTATAACTGTCAACGGTGACACTGGTTACATACCACATTGCCATCGCAGCTGAATGGTCATGCAATGCCACCTTGTAAGTACCAGCTTCAGAGATGCTGAATCTTATCACGGTCTGTGATTCTTCTTTCAATGTCAAAGTTCCCTGCTTGGTATAAGTGGAAACGTCACTACCGCTACCAGTATAGACATCAATAACATCGGGTCCACTGCCCATAGTCATACCATCTACGCCAACAGTAATTTGATAATCACCTGGTGACTTGAATTCCAAGTCGGGCGACAAAAGCCAGTCGTCGTAGGGGCCGCTCCAATAG
The DNA here is from genome assembly GCA_949289215.1 of uncultured Bacteroidales bacterium. GTDB lineage: Bacteria > Bacteroidota > Bacteroidia > Bacteroidales > Muribaculaceae > Avimuribaculum. Next base: position 7,060 of record CASENC010000016.1, read on the forward strand.
TATGCAGTAACGCCCATATCTGTGTAAACTGTCCATGTGCCACCACCATTTACGTCCACAGTAGTCCAGCCGTCCATGTTGTTGTCGGCCTTGAAGTTCTTGGTGTAAGGCAAGCCTTCGGTTTCTCCGCCAGGCTCATCGCCGCCACCCTCGGTAGCTTCGGCTATCGAAATCGACTGGAGATAAGCTGTTCCATAATAGCCAACCGACTCATTGTGCAAAGCAATCCTATAATCACCAGTAGCATTCACGGTGATTTTCACAGAATATTCTCCACCGCCATTTGCCACGCCTATGTTGCCGGCTTCCGTGTATGCGGTAAAGTCAGTCCCCGAGCCATACACTGCGTTTATCACGTGTGGAGTATCTTCATAAGTATAAGTATTACTGTGCCAAACAGCCGTCACTTCATAAGTCTTGCCAGCTTCAAGTGCCACGTATGGCGAGGTGAAATATGTACCGTGATCATATTGGCTGCACATCACACCGTTTGCTCCTGCCGACCATTCTCCAGTAGAACCGCTATCATCCAGATTCTCAACCGTCCAGTCGGCAAGAGTGTTGCTGAAAGACCATTCCTGCGGAATAGGCAAGCCTGTAGTGGGTTCGCCACCACCTTGGGCTGTGGCAATGTGGATTGCCGAAACCCAAGCCTGGCCGGCACCGTCAAATTGCGTGTATGTGCTGCTGTGCAATGTAATCCTGTAATTCCCGGCCTCGGTTGCAGTGAATGTCACTTTGTCGGAACCTCCGGCCACCATATCCACGCTGCCTGCATCGGCGAAATCGGCAAGCTCGTCGCCTGTGCCATAAAGCAAGTTTATGGTGTGCGTTCCGGTGGAATTTTCATGCCAGTCCACCGTAACCTCATAACTTTGCCCGGCCTCAAGAGCCAAATATGGAGATACGAGGTAAGAATCAACGCTACTCATCACTTGAGCTTGGATCATCATGCCTTCGTCGCTTGGATACCAATAAGATTGTGCATATTCCGACCCATTGACGACCGTCCAACCAGCCTCGGCACTGCCTGCAAAGCTCCAGTCTTGCGGCACTGCAAGAGCCTCAACAGGCTCATCGCCGCCACCGGGCTGCTCGTCGGTCTCCTCGATGCTTACAGCCGCGATTTGGCAATCACCCACAGCGGCAGCACTCACGGCATGAAGGGCGATACGCGATTCGCCTGTAGCAGTAAATACCACTTCATTCACAGCCTCCTGATTACAATCTTCCAGCTTGCCAATCGAAGTCCACCCGGTGTCATCGAGGCTCGTGCCTGTCATCACATCGATGTCTTGACACAGGTTGTAATTCAATGTCACAGTTACCTTGTAGTTCTTGCCTGCCTCGAACGGCAACATCGGCGAAATCAAGTAGTCATCGATCTCACACGAAGTGCCGCCGCAAACAGCACCGAACCATACTTCATATTCTGGCATCGCGTTATAAACAAACTCCGTCTCGCCTGCCACGCTATATGCGCTCCAGCCTGCCAAGTCAGAAACAGAGCCATCGACCCAGTTCACTGAATATGGCAATTCGGCAGCCGGCTCGTCGCCGCCGCCAGTGCCTTCAACTTCGGCAATAGCAAATGCTGTAGCAGCAGTAGAATCCCAAGACGCCCCCGAAGAGATATCATGCAATGCAATCTTATAATCACCATCGGTATCAACAGTAAACTGCACCGATGTAGTTGTTTCTGCCCCAACTTCTATCGGGCCTGCGCTTATAAATTGTGCGGCATCTTCGCCTTGGCCATACACAATTTCAACCGTTCTTTCGCCCGAATTGTAGTCATTAAAATAATGCCAAGTAACCGACACCTCGTATGTTTTTCCTGCCACTAATGTAAATTCAGGAGACACAAGGTAATCATCATTAGCTCGATCACTGGGGGTATTTATACTTGCCCCTTGTGAATTAACAGTCCAATAAGGATAACCATCTTTGTCTTGGTAACTCCATCCGTCAGAATTAAACAAAGATGCCCCGAATGTGATGTCATACGGCACCGACTCGGCAGCATTCACCGCCGCGACAGCCAATGCCGTGCAACATAACAATGAGTAAAACCTTCTTTTCATAAAAACTCTTTTTTTGTAAATATATAGATTAAACAGTTGTCACCCTGTATGTTGCCATAAAGACACGATTAATCTTGTCTATACGGGAACGCCACATTTGCACTAATCATCGAAACGATGCGTGACAATACACCTGTATGCCGTCCGCGCTGTAGCTGTCATCAAGATGAGGTCTGCATTTTTGCTGCCATCAAGGGCACATCAAAATGCGTTTTTGGCTCCCGTAGAGACGCGATTAATCGCGTCTCTACAATATCAATGTTGGAATTTTGATACACCCTATACAAACGCACAATCCCAACACCGACACGAAGCGCAGGACATCACGCTTGCTTGAATGCCATGCCAAGCTATAGCCTATCTCATGGCAAAGATATTAAATTTTATTTGAATTGCTATATTTTTTTTAGATTTTTGCGAAAAAATTCCTAACATTTCTGACAAAATACTATTTTTGCATCGGATTTCATTTAAACTCGATTATACATATATCACATAACAAAAACGACAACACTAAATGAAACAATTTTTATCTACAATCTGTATCGCCGCGGCCTGCTGTGCAAGTGCTTCGGCAGCCATTCCCACAATCGACCAAATCACAGGCACCTACATTGAAAGCGACTCCACAGTGTACCAGGACGAAACCACCGGAGTGGAACAAGTGATGTGGAGCACCTGCAACGACTTTACAATATCACGCGTGGAAGGCTCGGACGACCGTATCGCCATCTCGGGATTTTGGCGTTCGCTCAATGGGGAACGCCACACCATCGAGGCTACCTACAGCCCCACTACCGGTCGCATAACCATGCCGGCAGGAACCGTGGTATGGGTTGACAACCAATACGGGTTTGACGACAATGGCGACATCGTAGTCACCGGACAGGAAGAAATCAACATATACAACTACACATATAACACCAGCAGCGGCGCATGGGAACTGTCGGAACGCGACATTGTATTCTCCTATGACGAAGAAACAGGCCGTTGGTGCCACAACGGGTACATAGCAGTAACCGAAGAGGGTTCGGTATATGAAGCCCCCTACAACACTACATTCATCCGCGCCAACGGAACCGTGACCAACGAAAGCTACAGTTTCAACTCCACAGGAGACCGCAACGACTATGGCGAGGAGAGCCGCCCATGCTACGTGGACTTCAGCACCGGCACCATACTCAACCTGCTATACACCGACAAATACGGACGCGGCACTCAAGTGAATTTTGAAGCAACCGGCAGCAACTTCACCATTTATGCCGCACCCATAGCATCGGTTACCGAAATTGAATACAGCTACAAAGTGCTTGTCGCCGTTGACATCGACCCCGACACCTACCACCCGTCGCTTGCCGATGACATGGACATCACAGGCGACATCACCGACGGCGACAACGGAACCAAGAAAGTTTCATTTGTACCGTCGGCAATATTTGCTGCATCATATAATTCAAGCACCAACCAAATATTAATCGACAGCAATATGCTGTATGAAGTGGTTGAACGCCTCGAACTCAGTTACACGCCCGATGCAACTTCTTCGGTCGAAGAAGTAATGGCAGGCGAGAAAACACGCACCGTGGCCGCCGAAGAATATTACGACTTGCAGGGTCGCCGCCTCACAGACAAGCCCGCCACAGGCATAGTGATAAAGAAAACCACCTACACCGACGGCACCACCGAGAGTGTGAAAGAAATAGCCCGGAATTAAAAATCAGTATTTGAAACGAATGTGGAATTAGGAATGAGGAGCACGGGGCCTACACCCCTGCTCCTCATTATTTTTTCCCACATAATGCCAGGACCACCACCCCGGCGGAATAATATGCACCATAAAATGTATAGCCAAAGTAGAGACGCGATTAATCGCGTCTGATGTGCGACCATGATAATGAGTTGATTTCCATGGGTGGCGGTTTCAGACGCGATAAATCGCATTTATGTTGGTTAGGAGACTTTTCTTGACTTATACATTCGTTTTGGGCAACACGTTGACGGAATAATATGCACCATAAAATGTATAGCCAGTAGAGACGCGATTAATCGCGTCTGATGTGCGACCATGATAATGAGTTGATTTCCATGGGTGGCGGTTTCAGACGCGATGAATCGCATTTATGTTGGTTAGGAGACTTTTCTTGACTTATACATTCGTTCTGGGCAACACGTTGACGGAATAATATGCACCATAAATGTATAGCCAGTAGAGACGCGATTAATCGCGTCTGATGTGCGACCATGATAATGAGTTGATTTCCATAAGTGGCAGTTTCAGACGCGATGAATCGCGTCTCTACCTTATAGGATCGGTCCGAAAAAAGCAAATCCATTATTTGGGATACCGCCCTGAAGCGGACGTGCGGCGGCCTCACCGGCGGCCTCACCGCCCGCCACCCCGCCAAATAATTATGCTACAAAACAGAAACGGGGAGACGCATCACTGTGCATCTCCCGTTTTTTGCGCTTCAAGATGGACTTGAACCAACGACCCCCTGATTAACAGTCAGGTGCTCTAACCGACTGAGCTATTGAAGCATTATTACCATAAATTTAACTTGCGCTTCAAGATGGACTTGAACCAACGACCCCCTGATTAACAGTCAGGTGCTCTAACCGACTGAGCTATTGAAGCAAGTTTGCAACCACAGGTGCTTTCCTGAATTGCGTTGCAAAGGTACTACCTATTTTTGACATATGCAATAGTCATTGCTGAAAAATTCCAAAAAAATATCCGGCCAATGCAATTTTAAGCCCACGTGAGCCTAATAATTCAATAGTAAGTAGTATTTTAGCGGTTAAATTTGAAAACAACGAAAATATGAAGATAAAATCTACCCTTGCCGGTATTGCAGTGGCCGCATTGCTGTCGGTACCTGCAACCGGTGCAGCCTCAAACAGCACCGACGAAGCCGCCATTGCACGCAACCTCGATACTTTCAACACCCTGTTCAAGGATTTGGTAACATATTACGTTGACAGCATCGATGCCGAAAAGTCGATAAAAGTGGCGATCGACGCCATGCTTGGCGACCTTGACCCTTACACCGAATATATGCCCGCCTCCGACCAAGACTACATATTGCGCCTAACCACGGGGTATGGCGGGATAGGTTCGCTCATAATGCAAGTGGGCGACTCGGTGATGATAAACGAGCCATACGAGGGCAGCCCGTCGGCACGTGCCGGACTCATGCCCGGCGACATAATAGTGAAAATCAACGGCGATACCACCGCCGGATGGAATAGCGAGAAAGTGAGCCAAAACCTGAGGGGGCAGGCCAACACACGGTTGAGCGTAACCGTTGACCGCCCTTACGTGGGACTGCGCCATTTCGACATAACACGCGAAAAGATACAGGAAACAGCAGTGCCATACTATGGCGTGGTGCGCGACAGCATAGGCTACATAGCCGTGACGGCTTTCTCGGAAATATCGGCCGAACAGGTGCGCAACGCTCTGCTCGACCTCACAAATGACCCGCGGGTAAAAGCCATCGCGCTCGACCTGCGCGGCAACGGCGGCGGTTTCCTTGAAAGCGCAGTGCAGATAGTGGGTAACTTCGTGCCCAAAGGCACAATGGTGCTGCAACAGCGCGGCAAGGAGAAACAAGACGAAAAGACCTACAAGACCACCCAGGAACCCATAGCCGAAAAGATGCCGCTGTTTGTATTCATCGACGGAGCCTCGGCTTCGGCTTCGGAAATCACAGCCGGGTCGCTGCAAGACCTTGACCGCGCCGTGATCATAGGTACGCGCTCATTCGGGAAGGGGCTTGTACAGTCCACGCGGCAAATGCCCTACAACGGTCTGCTCAAAGTCACCACCGGCAAATATTACATTCCGAGCGGCCGCCTGATACAGGCCATCGATTACTCGCACCGCAACACCGACGGGTCGGTGAACCGCATCCCCGACAGCCTTACCACCGTGTTCCGCACCGCCCATGGCCGGGAAGTGCGCGACGGCGGCGGCATCACTCCCGACATCACCGTCACCTATCCCGAGATGACTCGCCTATATTACAACATAGTGCGCGACAACTGGGCTTTCAATTTCGCCACCAAATATGTCAACACGGGCAACGAAATCGCCGCACCCGAAGAATTTGAAATCACCGACAGCATATATGCCGAGTTCAAACGGTTCATCGACCCGGCACGGTTCAAATATGACAAAGTGTGTGAAGACCGCCTTGCCGACCTCGAAAAACTTGCCGAGATAGAAGGATACATGAACGACAGCACCCGCGCACAATTCAAGGTGATGGCAGGGCTGCTGAAACACGACCTTTACAAGGACCTCGACACGCACCGCGACGAAATTGCACAAGTGCTGGCCATGGAAATCCTGAAACGCCGGTATTACCAACGCGGCCCCATCATACACTCGTTGAAGACCGACGAGTGCATCGACAAGGCCATGCAACTTGTGGCCACGCCCGAAGAATATTACAAGATATTGAACATAAAGCGATAAATGGAACTGAGCGAACTATGCCGCCTTGTTGCCTCACAAGCCCGATGCCTGGCTTTGAAGAAACTGTTGGCAACAAAGCGCAACCGCATCATCAGCATCGACGGGCTTGCCGGCTCGGCGGCAGCCATGCTGTTTTCGGCTTTGCCAAAAAAGGAAACGCCATACCTCATCATAGCCAACGACCTCGACGAGGCAGGCTACCTGTACTATGACTTGTGCCAAATAACCGGTGAGAAGCACACGCTCATATTCCCGTCGGGCTACAAGCGCGACATCAAGTACGGACAGATTGACGCGCCGTCGGAGATACTGCGCACCGAGGTGCTTAACAAGTGGCACACCGACAATGCCGTGCAATGGGTGGTCACTTATCCCGAAGCCCTGGCCGAACGTGTATCGGAACGGCAAAAGGTGGAAGGCTCGACCATAACGCTTGCACGCGGCGGCACGGCCGACCTTGTGGAAATAGAGAAACAATTGCGCACATTCGGCTTCAGCGAACAGGATTATGTGTATGAACCGGGACAATTTGCCGTGCGCGGTTCCATCCTTGATGTTTATTCTTTCTCCAACGAACTGCCTTACCGCATCGACTTCTTCGGCGATGAAATCGAGAGCATACGCACTTTCAATGTCGAAACACAATTGTCTGAAGCTCCGGTTGACTCGGTTTCGATAATCAACGGCACGGCCACCGAAAGTGCCGGCGGTGTATCGCTGCTCGAATATATCGGCTCAGAGGCGACACTCGTGTGCCGCGACAAGGATTGGCTGCTGGGGCGCATCAAGGCCATATCCGAGGAAACCATGTCGGAGAGTGCCGTAATTGCCGACGAAGGCGACCGCGATGCAATGAAGAAGGTGGTCGATTTCATCGATTTCACCACTCGCTTCTCGGCCATGCGCCGCATCGATTTCAATTACGGGGCCGGCTCCACGAGCCGGGAATGTGACGCGCGCATCACTCTCGACCTGTCGCCGCAAGCCATATACCACAAGAATTTCGACATCATAAGCGACTCGTTCCACGATTTCCTGCGACAGGGCTACACGATATACATACTCTCGGACAGCGAGAAACAAATCGAGCGGTTGAAAGCCATCTTCGAGGATCGTGCCGACGACATTCGTTTCACGCCGGTGCTGAAGACCATCCATGAGGGATTTGTCGATAAGGAACTGAAGATGTGCGTGTTCACCGACCACCAGATTTTCGACCGCTTCCACAAGTACAATCTGAAGAGCGACCGTGCCCGATCGGGCAAACTTGCACTGTCGCTCAAGGAACTGAACCAGATAGAGGTGGGCGACTACATTGTGCACGTGGACCACGGCGTGGGGAAATTCGGCGGGCTGGTACGCACCACCGAAAACGGCAAGACGCGGGAAATGATAAAACTCATCTACCTGAACAACGATACCGTGTTCGTATCGATACACGCACTGCACAAGTTGGCCAAATACCGCGGCAAGGAAGGTGTGGAACCACGCATCAGCAAACTGGGCAGCGGCGCATGGGAGCGCATGAAAGAGCGCACCAAGACCAAGCTGAAAGACATTGCTCGCGACCTCATCAAGCTGTATGCCGCACGGAAGGAGGAAAAGGGATTTGCCTTCTCGCCCGACGGATACCTGCAACAGGAACTTGAGGCATCGTTCATATATGAAGATACCCCCGACCAGTTGAAAGCCACAAATGAGGTGAAAGCCGACATGGAAAAGCCCAAACCGATGGACCGCCTGATATGCGGCGATGTGGGCTTCGGCAAAACCGAAGTGGCGATACGTGCCGCATTCAAAGCCGCCACCGACGGCAAGCAAACCGCAGTGCTGGTGCCTACCACTGTGCTTGCATTCCAGCATTTCACCACATTCAGCGAGCGGCTCAAAGATTTCCCGGTACAAATCGATTACCTGAGCCGCGCGCGCAAGCCCAAAGAGGTGAAACAGATACTGGAAGACCTTGCCGCAGGGAAAATCGACATCATAATAGGAACACACAAGCTCATCGGCAAGGGTGTGAAGTTCCACGACTTGGGATTGCTGGTAATCGATGAGGAACAGAAATTCGGCGTTGCCGTGAAAGAACGGTTGAAACAGCTGAAGGTGAACGTGGACACGCTCACCATGTCGGCCACTCCCATTCCGCGCACGCTGCAATTCTCGCTCATGGGGGCACGTGACCTGAGTGCCATCACCACCCCGCCGGCCAACCGCTACCCCATCATGACTTCGGTCAACGTGCTGAACGACGACATTGTGCAAGAAGCCGTAAACTTCGAACTGTCGCGCAACGGGCAGGTGTTTTTTGTGAGCAACCGCATCGAAAACCTTGTAACATTGAAAGAAATGGTCAACCGCCTGGTGCCCGATGCCCGCGTGGTGGTGGGCCACGGGCAAATGCCCCCCGAGAAACTGGAACAGACTATCATCGACTTTGCCAACCATGACTACGACGTGCTGCTGGCCACGACAATCATCGAGAGCGGCATCGATATGCCCAATGTCAACACCATCATAATCAACAACGCCCAAGACTTCGGCCTGAGCGAACTGCACCAGTTGCGCGGCCGTGTGGGACGCAGTTCCCGCAAGGCATTCTGCTACCTGCTGGTGCCGCCGCGCAAGCCGCTCACCCCGGTAGCTCGCCGCCGCTTGCAAGCCATCGAGAGCTTTTCCGACCTGGGCAGCGGCATACACATCGCCATGCAAGACCTCGACATTCGCGGCGCAGGCAACCTGCTCGGGGCCGAGCAGAGCGGTTTCATTGCCGACCTGGGATATGAAACCTACCAAAAAATCCTGCAAGAGGCCGTGATGGAACTGCGCACCGAGGAGTTCTCCGACACATTCAACGATGAAGACCGCAATCGGGAAGAGGAAACCGCCTACGTGACCGACTGTACCATCGAGTCAGACATGGAACTGCTGTTCCCTGCCACCTATGTGCCTCAGGAAAGCGAACGTGTGAACCTGTACCGGGAACTCGACAATATGGAACGAGAAAGCGACGTAATGGAATTCCGCCGCCGCCTTGAAGACCGTTTCGGCAAAATTCCGCGGCAGGCAGCCGAGCTGATACGCATAGTCACCCTGCGGCGCATAGCCCGCACACTCGGCATAGAGAAAATAGCACTCAAAGTGGGCAAAATGTACATATACTTCGTCGGCGACGAAAACAAGGCATACTACCAGTCGCCGGCATTCGGCCGCATTCTCACCTACCTGCAGGAAAATCCCCGCCGGTGCCACATCCGCGACATCAAGGGCAAGCGGTCACTGCTCATCGACGATGTTGACAGCGTGGAAGAGGCCATTTCGATTTTAACCACAATTACATCACTGCAAGTTTCATAATGGACGATTTCGTAGCAATAGATTTTGAAACGGCCAACCGGCTGCGGTCGAGCGTGTGTAGCGTGGGGCTAGTATTCGTGAGGAACGGGCAGATAGTGGATGAGCGGTACAGCCTCATCAAACCCTACCCCAACTACTACCTCGCCGACAACATTACAATACACCACATCACCCCCGACGACACCCGAGATGCTCCCACTTTCGACGAAGTGTGGGAACAATTCGAGCCACTGGTGCGCGACCTGCCATTCGTGGCACACAACGCCGCCTTCGATCGCAGCTGCCTCATCGCCGCCCACCGGGCCTACGACCTGTATTACCCCGACTACCCGTTCTACTGCACCATGCGGGCCTCGCAACGCAAACTGCACGGCCTGCTCCCCAACCACCGACTGCCCACCGTCGCGGCCTACTGCGGCTTCGACCTCGACCGGCACCACAACGCCCTGGCCGATGCCGAAGCCTGCGCCCACATCGCCCTCCACCTCCTGTAATCCTATGTTACGGGAGCTTGCGAGAAAGTGTGTGCAGCAACGACTGCACATCATCTTTGGTGCGCACTTCTGTCACAAATTCGCCATCTAAATCGCTCCAATCGAAACCGGCATCCTCAAGTCGCAGTAACTACACTTGGAGAATAATCATCTTTTCGCTTGTTGCCTCGTGACTTGTAAAATTCCACCACGAAATGTTTCAAGTAGAAACAGTCATCAAGTCCAATTTCCTCGATATGTTTCTTCTCAACCCTTGAAGTGATGAATATTTCATAGTTCACCCTGCCATACGTATAATATAATAAAATACCCGGCCACTCATCGGCCGACCTTACAGAATAATATCCGTAATCAGGTCTTTCAAATCGTATGTCAGGGTCTTGCCCTATTCGGTCAAGCCACATGTCGTAGGTGTACAGTTCCACATGATAGTGGTTCATTTGTGATTCTTTGAGTAACATTATGGAATCATTATCATAGAACACAATGAAACCTTGCCGAGAATAATCAAACATACGCGGATTGCGTATGAGCACATTGCGCCACATTACACTCGACCCATCGCCACAAATAGACTCCAACGTATCTATCGGATCCGTAGCTTTAAATCGCATGTCATCAAACACAGTCTTCACGCACCACTGCACTTCCACAAAGTCCTTGTCACCAAGGCGCAATGCTCTCCGCCAAGAATAGTCACGGAGCAAGTTATTTTTGTTTAATTGAGATGAAAGCAAGTTCCATCGACTTCCATTGGCATGTTGCAAATATTTACCTTTAGTAAGCACTGCACGTTCAAAGCAATAATTCTTATCGTTGACACGATTGTCATAGCTCTTTGCAAACACTGCACTTGCCTTTGCCGCATAATCGGTAAACCTGCGGAAGTATTCGTCATCTTCCTCATCGCTCCAAGCACAATTGCGGCGCGACTTGTAATAGTCGGCAATCCCAGCAAAGGCAAGTATGAAACCTATCTGCCCCGTGAAATAGCCATGCTTTTCAGTTGCAGTGATTGCATTGCGCCACTCACCTCCGCGCAGCAGCAAGCAGGCTTTAATTTTTTCTTCTTCCATCTGCCACGCCCGGAAATACCCCACTTTCCCATCGGCTGCAAGATAGTCCAAGATATGGTCGGCCTCTGATAGCATAGCTTTAATCGAGCAGACCCCTTTGGCAAAATCCTCTTGCGTGTTAGTCGGTGTGTTATTTGGGTGTGTGAGGTTGAATATCACACGCATCCAGTCGGCAAGCCCGGTATCGCTGCCAAATTTTATCAAATATTGCAGATATGCATACAGGCACATTTGCTCGCCATAATTGTCGAATTTATATCGCAGGGCATTTTCAAAAGCCTTTTTTTCGTCATACGGGTGGCCTACGGGCATCAGTTTTTTTAATTTGCCGGTGTTCTCATCTATTACCACACATAGGGCATCGAATGCATCTATGAGGAACAAAGCCGACTCACTTGAAATCACCCCGAGTTCCTTGTAGCGGCTAAAAGTAGGCAATAATTTATCTTCACGCAATGTCTCGAAATACTCGCTATCGTATTCTGCCGTGGCGTAATAAAACGTGAAAACCGTGCGGATGAAATTGGCTATCTTATCGTCAAACCGTTCATAATTCTTTTCGCCGTCGATATTTCGGTAAGCCCACATCAAATCGGTCCAGCGAGTATCTATGCTGTGCGAAAAATATTGTTTTAATGTCATTGGCATCTCCCGACCGTTGAACGTAAGACTGAAATTGCGGCCTTCGATATGCACCGTTTCAAGATATTGCCCATATTGCGCCTTGAAGTTCTCAAATGGAGTGAGCTGCTTGCCGCGGGAGTTCATTTTCACATACAGCTCGTCGGTAAGCCTGTACTTCTTCAAATCCATGAACATGAAAGTAATGACCGGTCTGTCCATGTCGAGCAAACGCCCGAACCATTCTCCTCGCCCGTGGAATTTGTCATGAATGGCATCGAGCATAACGAGCATCGAGCTAATGGTGGGATCAAGATTCCATGAGCGGAAAAACCAACTTTGATTGCGAATGGTCAATGCCAACGATTGCCGCCCAGACTCATCAGCCAACAAATTCCCAAGCTCTATGTCGTTTGTCATCAATTCATCGCAGAAGTCCGATGCGCTTTGCCTTGTCTTGTAGGTAAACTGCGACCGTCCATCGCGCACAAGGTTATCACGATATTCGCGTTTCAAATCCTCGTCACTGCTCGCCTCCATCAAGTAATAGTGGAGCAGGAAAAGCGTCGTAAGCCGCTGTTGCCCGTCAAGCGGAACAAATTCCCCGTCGCAAAGATTGCCGTAAATAAAATCGAGATCCCGGAACGGCCTGCCGGCATCAAGATAACCATAAATAGCATCAAGGAAACTATTGCGCACTTCGGCAACCTGAGTGCCTGCGCGTCCTTGTGCATATTCCCGCTGTATGATGGGAATTACCACACGGTAGTGATGCGTTGCAAACAATTTATAGAACGACAATCGTTCACCTTCTTCTCTTGTTATCATTTCGGCATTCATCTTTTCTTCACATTCAAATATTTTCCCAACTTTTCTTTCATTGCTTCACGGTAGGCAACGGCATCCGACTGTTTCCAATGCATCATGTCATCGATATTGATGCTGTAATATTTCAGAAATACATTTTTCGTAGCTATTGGAACGAATTTTCCACAACGGTCATTGTCAATGATATACATCCGCTTGACTGGAAATATCGCATTCCCGTAACTGCGATTGGTTTCAGCATCGAGTAGAGCAAGATTTGAAATGTCGTCACGGTCTTCTATATCAGAATTTCCATACTTGCGTATTACCTCTTCCTGCAATTTTGCAAATTCTTCATCATTAATGTCGCTGTCAGGCTGTGACATCTTCTTTAATTTTTCCACCACATCAGTCCATTCTTTTATTGTATCGCTACCGAAAAAGCGCAACAAGTCTTTAGCCCAACGCCGCCTTTCATTATTCGAACGCAACATCTTGTCGGTTTGCGAGCATATATGTTCAATGTCCCAATTATCAGTTTTGTACCTGTTAAACGGGAAACGCATTTCCGACTTGCTTGTCTCCACAATGGTCAAGATATTAAACAGCAACAATACCTTGCGAGCCTTGGCTTTGTCGTTAAATGAGAGATCGTCGAGGTCGCAATCCTTCACTTTATTCCTTATGCGGCCATCGATATACTTGCGAAAGTCATCTTTGTTATATTGCTTGCTTTTAGCGCACAAGTCGTTAATATCCTCGTCATACTCTATGAGGAAACCTATGTAGTGATATAATTCCCTATCGTCATACCACTCATCAAGTGCCATAAAATAGTCTTTCACCTGTTTCCACACGGCCTCGGCATCTCCGCCTGTTTTGTCAAATTCGCTTTTGAAACCGTTAAACGTGTGGTAAAACTCGCTGTCGCGACCACGCCGTTGCATCAAGTCGAGTATATATTCAATGCGGTTGTCGTAAATCTGCTTATTGGAAGAACGGAACAGGAAATACCAAAACGAATCGTCCTGCAGACGTTGCTCTATCATATTCCATTCGGTAGCTATCCGCAATCGTAACAAATCGGCATTCTGCTCATCAAAATTCTTGCGACTAAGCAGCAATGCCTTTATAAGTTCTGAATTAGTAAGCGGTATCTTCCCTATGTTCAAGCGAGTAAACAATTCTATCGGCTCTGCATCGTTATCGGCTGTTTCATACCATATTACACGCACATTGTTGGCAAGGTCCTCGTTTGCACCGTTTTCATCAGTCACGATTTCCGAACTTAACAATGCCGAAAGGAAACTCCCAACATCAATACGTCCGCCTTCTTGCCATTCCTTCACAATATTATACGCTTGCCGCATAAAATAAAAATCGATATTACTGTCAGCAATAGTCTCATTCATATTCTCAAGGAATGTTTTCGACTCCGGCCGTGTCTCATAATCCAATTCATACAGCTTGAATTTTGGATAAAGCAAACCAATTGCACCGGCAAAGGACTTCAATATTATGAAAATTGTAGTAAGCCTTTGCTGTCCGTCTATTAATTCATAATCGCCAGACGGCCTGCGGCGCACTACCACCGGCTGTAAACAATAAAATTCACCGGCTTCCTTTTTATTTCTGGCCGAAGAAAAATCATTTATGTCTTCAAGCAATTGCTCTACTTGTGTTTTATCCCAACGGTAACCGCGTTGGTAATCGGGAATAACAAACTTCATTCCCGACAACTGCGATATGCTTTTCAATTGTATTTCGTTATCCATCGGTATAGTTTTTTAAAGATATGGTAAATATATCAATTGTAATCGTAAATTCCAAGCTTTTTTGCATTATACCCCGCAACGGTACAGGTTATACATATTGATTATATCTTTCTGCATTTCGTCTCGGAGCGACTGGGGGGAAAGGACTTCCACGGCGTCGCCGCGGGAGAGGAGTTCTTGCTTTAGGTCGAAGGTGGGCTTCATGCGGTACTCGAATACCGACTCCCACTCGCCCGTTTCCACTTCGCGCTGCGTGTGGTGCAGCGGCAGCGCCCTTATGTATTGCCTGTGCATCCCATACACCCGCAGCCTTATAGTCTCTACCTCGCACTCGTCGCCGGCGATTATCCCGAAACTCGACGCAAAATAAGTGTCGGGGTCGAAACCGCGCGGATAAGTGAACTTCGAGGCAAGCGTGGTGAGGCGGTGTATGCGGTCGAGCGAAAACGTGCGCAACGCATCGCGCTCGCGGCAATACCCGGTCACATACCACCGTTGCTTGAACACCTTTATGCAATAAGGCTGCACCGTATATACGCTCTCGCTGTCGCGCCAGCAGCTTTGGTGCACCAGTTCCACCTCAAGGCTGTCGCGCATGGCCTCGATTATGGGCGTGAGGTATTGCCGCCCCGACGGTATCTCCTCAAACAGAATCCTGCGCTTCAAGTGGTGGCTCTCGTTGATAAGGTTGTTCACGGCAAACGTGTTGAGCAGCCAGCTGCGCACACCGCCACGCTTCATGTCGTCGGCATTCTCTATATAGTAGTAATACCCGCCACGGCGGTTACACTCGATGTTGATGTCAAACAGCTGCTCGATGGCCGTGCGCCAATTGTGGAACGTGCGCAGCGGTAAGTCCTGCCCCTCGCTCAGCCGCGACCGCAGCCACCGCTCGTTAATCTCCTCGAAAGTTATCTTCCCCGCCCTGTAGATAGTATCCACAAGCCAAATATACCTGTCAAACAAATCCTTTGCCATAAGTCAAAATATTTATATATTGCAAAGCTAACAAAAGCCTCTGCCAAAACATGGCATAGGTGGCTAAAAATCTGAAATTAAACTTCTCAATCACCCAACATACACACAATATTTTCATCGATTCCGTCAAAATCACAATACACCCCTCACTACAGGATGCCATAAATTGCATGGTGGTTGTGAAGATGCACATTCAAATTGCAGATTGGGCGGCAAAGCCGTCCAATTTGTGGTAACCGATGTGTGAGGTGAAGCCGAACCATCGGAGCAAGAAACAATCATATAGGGAACGGCCTCAAAGAGGTCGAATGCATTACGGTTCACTGTGTGTTCGACCTCTTTGAGGCCGAGTTTGTTGATGTATAGTCTTGCGACGGCTTGCGACCCACCCATCGGCGGTCGCTGCGCCGCCGGTTACCTCAAATTGGACGGCTTCGCCGCCCCTTATTTGAATTTATTTTGACTTTACATTTGCATCATCAAATAAAATTATTGGTGTCCGCTAAAACTTTTTATTGAACTATGCAATAAGGAATTTAGCTCTAAAAGTGCTTAAATAGCCGATATAATAGCTGAAAATTTACGTATTTGCAATAAAACTTACGTTATTGCTTATGCTTATTGTTTC
>CASENC010000017.1 GCA_949289215.1 uncultured Bacteroidales bacterium
GAAGTCACTGGCATTAAAGTCAATATGGAACACCGGATATTCAACCCATTCCTTCTCCAGCGAATCGATGGCAAGCCCACGGAACAATTCCTTGCGGCCAAGAAAATAATTCTTTAACGTGGACACAAGCAGGCTCTTGCCAAACCGGCGTGGACGGCTCAGGAAATATATCGTGCCGTCATGAACCAAATCATATATCAGCGCCGTCTTGTCAACATAAACATAACCGTCACTGATTATTTTCTCAAAGCTCTGTATGCCTATGGGATATTTCATAATCTTACATCGTTTATTTTTCAACAGTGTGTTCGGCCGGGTCATAAAGCATACCTGTGCATAAGCACATACGCCGGCCATTACGTTGCAGAATATCAAAATTCACACAACTTTCACAACCGCGCCAAAATGCCTCATCATCGGTAAGTGACGGGAACGTTACCGGACGATATCCCAATTCGTTATTCATTTTCATTACGGCCTCGCCCGTGGTTAGACTGAAGATTTTGGCATTTGGGAACATTTCTCGTGAGAGATCGAAAATTCGTCGTTTAATCAACTTGGCAAGGCCTATGCCTCTGAATTTTGGTGCTACTATCAGTCCGGAATTTGCCACAAAGGTTTTATTGCTCCAACTTTCAATATAGCTGAAACCGGCAAACTCTTCACCTTTATACAAAGCCATCACAGCCTTTCCCTCAATCATTTTCTGTTTCACATATTCGGGGGAACGCTTGGCTATACCGGTACCACGCACCTTGGCTGCATGGTTTATTGTCTCAAGCACTTCGTCAACATATTTCACATGGCCTGCATTAGCGACAACAATCTCGATGTCATTAATATCAATCATTTTTTGTATTATAAAAAACGTGAAACGAGAATTAATACAATATCTTATTCAGTAATATTTTCATCAAGTCCGATAGGGATAAAACGCGCAAGAATTTGCTTTGCCTGTTCGTGCGTCACATCTTCCCGGAACATTGCAAAAATGGTATCTGCCCCAGAAATGGTACCCAGTATCTCGGGAGTATGACTCATGTCAATATCATAAGCCAATCCACTGGCATATCCATTGCGTGTTTTAATAATTGCGCAATGCCCCGAAAAATTCAATGACACAAATCCAATAGAATGGCTCATAGGCAAAGATGTCTGCCCTTGCGACAACATAGAATCTTGCAAATTGTTGCCATCGGGAATGATATACATATAATTTCCCATGTCGGTAGCGACCTTTGTGGTTTTAAGTATTTTTAAGTCGCGCGACAATGTGGCTTGCGTTACTACATGCCCACGGGCAGCAAGCAGTCTTGCCAATTCATCTTGGCTGCCTATGCAATTCTTTTTAATCAACTCCACTATGAGTTGCAGTCTTGTGCGTTTATTTTTCATAAAAATGCCGATTTGTAGAAAAGTGCGTCAAAATTCACACGTCATTTTTTTATCATACGTGCGGATTTTGACACAATTCCCTCTTCGATTGCAAATTTAATTACAAAATTGCAATCGATTACGATATTTGTACTAAAAATGTATTTTTATTCGTTTTTTTAACTATGATTCCGAATTTGCATTATTCGGCAGTGTCTTCAAGTTCGTTAAACGCCTTTTGGATGAACAGCAATTGATAGTCAAGTGAATTGCTCCAATATTCGGCATTATGCACACCGGGACGCTCTATATAATCATGCGGAATTTTCCTGTCAAGCATTGCTTTATGCAAATTGCGGTTTACTTCAAGGAAGAAATCTTCAGTGCCGCAATCTATCAATATCTTTTGCCCTTCGTTACGAATACCGCTTTCTATCAAATATATCACTGAATGTTCTTTCCACCTCTCGGTATTCGATGAATATTCGCCAAGCGCGTCTTTCATATTCCAATTTTCAGGGAATGGCGTGATATCTACACCTCCACTCATGCTGCAACAAATGCCAAAGACATCGGGATGGCGCAATCCAAGCCACAAACTGCCATGTCCGCCCATGCTGTAACCGCACACGGCACGCATTCGGGGGTCGGTAATCGTACGATAATTGTCATCAATATATCCTACAAGCTCTGTGGCCACATAAGTCTCAAATTGCAAATTACTGTTTACCGGTGAATCCCAATACCAACTGTTTTGTCCATCGGGGCATACAAAAATCACCCCCCATTCCGAAGCAAGGTAATCAAGATCGGGGCGAATTATCCCCCATGAGCCGTAATCCCCGCCATGTCCGTTAAGCAAATATACCACCGGATATATCACATCGGCCGATTCTTCATCAAAATATTGCGAAGGCAATACCACCGTATTCTTAATCATTCGCCCCATTTTGGTACTAAGCACTTCTATTGTATCGGCCTGATTGGGGAGAAATCCGTCATCAATTACCGGGTCATCTTGTGCCAATGAACCGGAAACGGCCATCATCATGATGGCAAGCGTCATCAAAATATGTCTTAAATCGTTAAGCATAGCGTGAAATATTTTAAATGTTTTGTTGCATAACGAGTGCAAAATTACGTCAATTTTTACAAATAATAATTATCTATCCTGCGCTTTTTGCAACAAACCTGCGCATCGCGGGCAAATGCCTTTTACCATATAATTAACCGAATTCATCGAAAACCCCTCAGGCAAGTCGATTGCAGGGATATGTATCGACTTAAAGCAATATGTGCGATGACAGCGCTCACAATAAAAATGAGTGTGCATATCATCAAGTGTGCACTCATCTTCACCATCGCACATTTCATATCGCAACGTTCCGCTGCCATCCTCAATTGTGTGCACCACATGGCTTGACGTAAATAACGTGAGCACACGAAAGATACTTGACCGGTCCATCGTGCCTATTATTTCATCCAGTTCGGCAAGCGACACCGGTCGTGCAGCCGCAATCAGGGCTTTAAGCACAATTATGCGATTTGAGGTGGGCTTTACCCCCTTCTTTTCAAGTATCGGGCAATCATGGTTACATTCCATAGTATTAATAATTAAAAGGGGGCATGAATACCCCCCTCTTTGTAAATATTTGCTGTATGGCGATATTATTCTTCGCTGTCGTCTTCTTTCATATTGTGGAAGACGTTTTGCACGTCATCATCATCCTCGAATTTTTCGAGCAATTTTTCAACCGTTTCACGTTGTTCGGGAGTCACATCCTTCACATCGTTAGGTATGCGGACAAATTCCGAGCTGATGATTTCATAACCGTTGTCTTCGAGGTATTTTTGAATGCCGGCGTTGTCTTCAAATGCACCATAAAGGGTGATTCCCTCTTCATCCTCGTCAAGTTCATCTACACCATAGTCGATAAGTTCAAGTTCAAGGTCTTCGAGCGAAACGCCATCTTTGGGCTTGATATGGAACACACACTTGTGGTCAAAAAGGAACGACAAGCTTCCCGATGTTCCAAGGTTGCCGCCAAATTTATTAAAATAACTGCGCACATTGGCAACGGTGCGAGTATTATTGTCGGTGGCAGTTTCCACAAGAATTGCTATGCCAAACGGGCCGTACCCCTCGAATACCACTTCCTTGTAATCCGATGCATCCTTGTCGGTAGCTTTTTTGATAGCTCGTTCAACAGTATCTTTTGGCATATTTGCGGCCTTGGCATTTGCCATCAACGCCCTCAGACGGGAGTTGGAAGTAGGGTCGGGACCGCCCGATTTCACTGCTATTGTAATTTCCTTGCCTATCTTGGTGAATGTGCGGGACATATTTCCCCATCGTTTTAATTTTCTCGCTTTGCGATATTCAAACGCTCTTCCCATATACTTAAATTATTCTATATATTTTTTATAATGTAATGATTATTATCTTAGTTTTGCATCAAGTTGCTTCTGCAAGTTAGCAATAATTTTATTCATTGTCGCATCAATTTGCTTATCTTGCAATGTTTTTTCATCGTCCTGCAACGTCATGCTTATGGCGTATGACTTCTTGCCCGGTTCAAGGTTCTTGCCTTCATACACGTCAAACAGAGTTACACTGCGCAGCAACTTGCGTTCGGACTGACGTACCACCTGCTCGATTTGCGCAAATGTAACCGACTTATCAACAAGCAGGGCAAGGTCTCGTTTCACAGGTTGCGTCTTGGGCAGATCGGTGAATGTCACGCTCTTTTTCATTGTCATCTTCACCAATGCATCCCAGTTGAGTTGTGCAAAAAATACATCCTGGTCAATGTCGAATTTCCTGCGCACTGCCGGCTTGATTATGCCTAATTCGCCTATCTGTTTGCCTGTCTTGTGCTTCAACACAAGCGCAGCCGAATATATTTCATCGGAGACCTGTTCGGCAACAATTTCCTTGTCGCTCAACCCGATACGGGCAAACAAGTTCTCTACAACAGCTTTCAAGTCATATACCGTGAATTTTCGTTCCTTGTCGTTCCAGTTTGCATCGTGGTTATTTCCACTCATCCATATTCCCATGCTTGTGTGTTCCGAATATGGAGCAAGCAACTTTTCGCTGCCATCGACAGTCGGGTCGAAGCGATACACGTTACCGAATTCATAGAACCGCAAATTGGCGGCTTTGTGGTTGATATTGTGTGCAATGCTCTCAAGCCCGCCGTAAAGCAACGTTTGCCGCAACACACCAAGGTCGTTACTAAGCGGATTGAGCAACTTCACACAATTGTCGATGGGATAAGCAGCCGACCCTTCATAGTAAGAAACGGCTGTAAGCGAATTATTCAGTATTTCATTAAAACCTGCAGCCGTCAACTGTTCTGAAATCAACGTTTGCAGATGCTGTTTCACATCAATATCTCCCTTGTACGACAAACTGCTGTGTACGGTGTCACCAAATTCCACGTTATTATAGCCATATACGCGCAACAAGTCTTCCACCACGTCGCACGGGCGTTGCACGTCCACACGGTAAGTCGGCACAAGCAACTCAAGTGCCGTGTCAGATTCCGAGGTAATTTCAATTTCAAGGCTTTTCAAAATACCTTTTATGGTTTCTTTGCCTATCTCTTTGCCTATAAGGCTATCCACATAGCCATATTCGAGCGTCACCGGGAATGCAGGGAACTCTTGGCTCTTTATATCAACGATGTCACCACAAATCTCACCGCCGGCAAGTTCCTTGACAAGCATGGCGGCAATCTTCAGGAACTTTACCGTGGTATTAGGGTCGATGCCGCGTTCAAAGCGGAACGACGAGTCGGTGTTCAATCCCTGCCTGCGAGCCGTCTTGCGAACCCAAGTGGGATTGAAGTAAGCCGATTCAAGGAAAATGTCGGTAGTCGTGTCGGTCACACCCGAATCAAGGCCTCCGAACACTCCGCCTATGCACATCGGTTCCTCGGCATTGCATATCATCAAGTCATGGTCGGTAAGGGTACGTTCCACCTCATCGAGAGTGGTGAACTTCGTACCTTCGGCCACGGTTCTCACCACGACTTTTCCACCTTTCACCTTTGCAAGGTCGAAACAGTGGAGCGGTTGGTTAAACGCAAGCAATACGAAATTGGTGATGTCAACGATGTTGTTTATAGGACGCTGCCCGACGGTGGTAAGGTAATCTTTCAGCCACTTGGGACTTTCTTGCACCTTTATATTACGAATTGTCACGCCGCTGTAACGCGGGCAAGCCTCGGTATTCTCCACCGTTACCGCAATTGCGCCATCGGGGCGGTCGCTATGGTAACCATCGGTCGAGGGCATACGCAAATTTCCGTTTTTGCCGTGCAATGCAAGCCATGCCGACAAGTCGCGAGCCACACCATAGTGTGATGCAGCATCTATACGGTTGGGAGTGAGATCCACTTCAAGCACATAGTCGTCGGTAATATTGTAATATTCCCTGGCCGGAGTTCCGGGAACCGTGTCGGCAGGCAATACGATGATACCGTCGTGCGAGGTGCCTACACCTATCTCATCTTCGGCGCAAATCATTCCAAACGATTCCACGCCGCGTATCTTTGATTTCTTGATTACAAATTCCTTGTCTCCGTCATAAAGCTTGGTACCGAGAGTAGCGACAATCACATGCTGTCCTGCGGCCACATTGGGTGCGCCGCACACTATTTGCACCGGTACACCGTCGCCCAGGTTTACTGTGGTAACGTGCAAATGGTCGCTATCGGGGTGTGCTTCGCAAGTAAGCACTTCGCCTATCACAAGGCCTTGCAAGCCGCCTTTTATCGACTCTGCTTTTTCTACCGAACCGGTTTCAAGGCCGAGCGAAGTCAGGGCATCAGCCGTTTCTTGGGGAGTAAGGTCGATATCGACATACTCTTTAAGCCAATTATATGAAATATTCATATCGTGAATGTGAGTTTATAATCCATTACATCTGCGGCAATTGCACACCGCAACACCCTCACAGGCACACATACAATACGCCCATGATAAAAATGCGCACAAATTTACGCAAAATCCACGGAATAACCGCAGCATAAGCACATATTTGCACTAAAAGTTGCATTAGCATGTTTAATCTGCATCTTCATTTTTTATTTATATAAGGATATGATATTGTCGTTCTTTTTCACTATTTTTGTGGGAAAGGACTTAAAAATTTACATAGAATTAAATTTATAATACCCTATTAAAAAATATCAAGCGATGTTTGTTACTAATTTCTTCAATCAGAACAGAGTATTTTTATTCATCTGTGGTATCGTTATCGGTATCATATTGACAATCACAACCATATTTATAATTAACAATATTAACTCGGATGACAACGTGATTATGTTATTCGAGACAGAGGGACCTTGCATGAACGAAAACTCATTCAAGGTATTTCAAGTTTATGAATCAGGTGATGCTTTAGCCAAAGAATCTCGAGATTTTTGGGATCCGATGGGAGTAGTGGCTCTATTCTTGGTCGAAGACGGACCATATTATGACGGGCAAATTATTCGAACCCCGTCATCGGATTATTGTATAAAACAAATTGGTTCATATCGTTATACAACAAAGAATGGTACAAATAAAACTGTACCGGTCGCTGCTATTCGTAAACGAGATTAATGATTTAAGATTCGAGACAAAACAATTCCGACAATAGATAATGTTAAATACGCAAAAATTAAAAGTAAGCAACATGAGCCGGTTCTTTTACCCACTTGCCTGCTTTGGTATTGAATTATCGCTACTTGAATTGTTATTTGGCGCAATGGCACAATATTCCATGCAAAAATGTCGGTATTCTTTACAACTATGGCACAATATATCGCTTTTAACAACAAACGGGATTATTGCAATTCACTCACTTCCTTACTCAAAAGTCCGGTCACATTTATGATAACAGCATCGGGCAAACCCATTTGCTTCATTCTTATGGCAGCCTGACGCATTCCATCAGAGAACCCCTCTTCGCGACCTTCTTTCCGGCCTTCTTCACGTTCATTATTCATTACTGCAAACTGCGTGCGATAGGCATTGATGCTGGCGTCATATTTCTCACGCTCCTCAACGCGGTCATCGACCGCAAATCGATAATTTTTCAAGCCTGTCGAACACGGCCTTACGTGCCTTAAATGGCATCCTGTCGAGTGTCTCCATATTTTTCAATACATAAATCCAACGCTCAAAATCATTCTCACATCCATCTCTTTCCTTATTGAAAGATGGTAATTACAGGAATATACAGGTCATCTTGGCTGCAATAAGTTAAGCATTTGCTGCATTATGCAAGGTTTCCATTTGGCAAGCATTTGGTCAAAAGTCTCCCCGTCTTCAAGCAATGCCGTGCAAACAAGATCTTGAGCAAGAAATGGCGTCAGCAGCATGCCATAAAAATTAAAAAACAAGAAACGCACAGGAATCCTGTTGAGCTTGCCACTTTCCATTTCGTTTTCAATGCTTAGTATCACAGTTTCAAGTTTCTCCTTTAAGTGCAAGCGAGTTATTGTATCAATCAACATACCTGCGTCGCGATTCATTTCCCTTAAAATAAACATGGGCAACCGCGGATTTTGTTTAAACAGAGCAAAATAAGCATCAATCACACCTTCAATGCGATCGGCAATTGGCAAACCGCGTTGCATAAGCAACTCATACACCCGTGGCACTATGGCCGAAACTATATCTCCGATAACGGCATGGAACATTTTGTCCTTGGTGCGGAAATAATAATGCAATGCCGGACGATTGATTTCGGCTCGTGCAGCAATATCGCTCATGCTGGTTTCGGCATACCCTTTCTCAATAAAAAGGGATTTCGCAGCATCAATGATGCGAGACTCGGTACTGATGCCGTTGTTATCGTTGGGTGTACTCATGTTGTTTCAATTTATCGATGAAAAGTAACAGACGATTGGTTATATTCACATCACTCACGCCGCTGTCAAAATCAAGCGAAAGCAAGTTGATATCGGGGAACAACGCCTTTATGCGTTTTTCAATGCCTTTCGATACTATATGATTGGCAATGCAGCCAAACGGTTGAAGGCTTATCACACTGTTCACGCCATGACGCGCAAAAGAAACAATTTCGGCAGGTAGCAACCAACCTTCACCAAACTGTGCGCTCAGCGTGATAACCTCTTTGGCATCCTCGGCTTCGGAAAATATGTTGCCAAATGGCGTAAAATGCTCGAACGTCGATGCCGCTGCATTCACTTTCTCGATTTTCGATTGTATGAGATTGAACACATAAGGCATGGCCGCATCGACAAAGCCTCGACGCTCGATGTGCGACTCGACATTGGCCTTGCGGTTGACAAATGCTTGCATGAAAAAGTCGGTAAGCAGCGGTGGCATCACCTCGATGTGACGTTCGATGAGCCAATCTACTATATATTTCTGCGCAAAAGGATTAAATTTAAGGAAAATTTCCCCCACTATTCCCACTCGCGGATATGCTTGCCGGCCGGTCGCACAAATACCATTAAATGCCTCGGCTATGCAATCAATAAGGCGGCTGCTATGACGACACTCTATTAATTCAGCCCCTCGTTGCAAATACAATTGTGCAAGCATCCTTGCTTTACCCGGTTCAATCTCCCTCACTGCCGCGGCATGGTAGAACTTGCTTATACAATCGCTATACAAAACAGCACGAAGGGCCACAGGCAACAACCGCGCCCAATTAATCTTAAATGCAGGCTGGTCGTTATCGATGTCTCCGCCAAAAGTCAACGAAACTACCGGCACATTGGGATATCCGGCATCGACAAGGGCTTTCTTGATCAGCGGCACATAATTCGAGGCTCGGCACTGTCCGCCGGTCTGGGTTATTGCCACGGCCGACTGCGACGGGTCGTAATTTCCATTTTTAAATGCTTTTATTATGTCTCCCACAATAAGTGTTGCCGGATAGCACACTTCGTTATTGGCATACTTCAATCCCCATTCACACGATTCCCTGTCGCTCAACGGCAAGTTTTCAACATTATATCCCGACAACTTTAAAACCGATGGAATAAGCGGCGACAAAAATGAAGTGAAAAACGGCACAAGTATTTTAAGGCTGCGATATGTTTTATCATATACCGGTGTAGTCACATACCCTTCGATGCGGGCAGTAGCTGCAAATTGTCTCTCTTTTGCGATACGCAGGCTTTCTACCATAGAGCGTATGCGCAACTTCATTGAGCCCACATTGTTTATGTCATCAAGTTTCAATAGCGTGGGAGCCTTGTGATACCTTAACAACAAATCGCGAACCTCGTCCACAAGAAATGCATCGGGGCCACAACCGAACGATGTCATTTGCACAAACTGAACACCATCGCCTTGCCCGGCACACCACTTTGCAGCTTTCAATATGCGATTTGGATAAGCCCATTGCGACAAATAATGCACGTCGCCGGCCGCATCTGCCGATGCATCGAGGCGGATAATATCATCGGTTATGACATCGATGCCCATATTGGCAAACAACTCCGATACGCGATGCTGTATCAACGGGTCGGCATGGTAAGGCCTGCCAGCAAGCATTATACACAACCGGCCTTGATTTTGCGACTGTTGAAATATTTTATTGTCGGCACCGGTAATGCTTTTGTTGAATTGTTCAAGAGCTTCCTCAGCCTTCTTAAAAGCCTTTTCGGCAGTTTTCTTATTCACGCCGAATGTTCCCACAAGGTATTCGATACATTGTTTTAACAGCAAATCACGCTCTTTGAAACTGATAGTGGGGCTATCGATGGGAATTGCCGACGACCCTGAACTTTTGACAACAGTCGAATACCCCGATACTATGGGGCAATTATAACTGTTCTGCTCCCCATGGTTAAGCGGTTCATGGACGACAAACGGCATGAATATGCGATCTACACCTTGCCGTTGTAAACTCTCGATGTGACTGTGAACCAATTTTGCAGGAAAACATATGTTGTCGGACATAACCATACGGGCACATTGTTCATAATGAGAGAAATCCGACACGTCAGATAACTTGACATTTATGCCACACTCGACAAACAAAGTGTACCAAAAAGGATATTCCTCATATGTATTAAGCACTCGCGGTATGCCCACAACGATCGCCGTTTCGGGCAAACCAGTGTGGCTGCGCGAAAACAGCAAGTCGTTTTTAATACGATACGCATTTTCTCCTTTCGAGACCGACCGGTTACCGTTATTGAATATTTTTTCACAACGGTTGCCCGAGAAATATCGTTTCCCGTTGGCAAACCTGTATATGCTTATCAAACATTGATTTTCGCAACCTTTGCAATTGGTAGATTGGGTCGTATAAGCAGCCTGCGACAAAATATTGCACAATTGTACAGGTTCACTGCACGGGTGCCGCATCGCATAAAGGGCACAACCATAAGCCCCCATAAGCTCGGGACAATCGCAACGGGTGACCGTGGCACCGGTGAGCAATTCCAATGCCCGCACTATAGCATCATTGCGCATGGTGCCGCCCTGCACCACAATATGATTGCCAAGTACCGACGAATCCTTGAGTTTCAAAACCTTATACAGGCAATTCTTTATTACCGAGTAAGCCAGTCCGGCTGCAATATCATCGACAGTCGCGCCCTCGCGCAACACTTGTTTCACTTTAGAATTCATGAATACGGTACACCGCGTACCAAGGTCGCACGGAGAAGTTGATCGACAAGCCGATGCTGCAAATTCGGCAGGCGAGTAACCAAGCGTGCGGGCAAATGTCTCGATAAATGACCCGCACCCCGACGAACAAGCCTCGTTAAGTTCGATGCGATCGATAATACCGTTGTTGACAAATATCGCCTTCATGTCTTGCCCACCTATGTCGAGGATGAAACTCACTTGCGAATCAAGGTCGCTTGCTGCCATATAATGGGCTATGGTTTCGATGATGCCCACTTCGAGCGAAAATGCAGCCTTAATCAAGTCCTCGCCATAACCTGTAGAACAACTGCCCTTTATGTCAAGCACAGCCCCCACGGCCTGACACTGTTCATCAAGACGACGCAACCCGTCGGACACAGCTTGTATAGGATTACCGCCATTGTTTTTATAATACGAATAAATTATTTCTTTTTTATCATTGGTGACAACGATCTTGGTTGTCGTCGAACCCGAATCTATGCCCACAAACACATCTTGCCGGCCGGGATGCAAGTCGGCACGTCTCACCGAATGGTGCAGCATTCGCTTATTCCATTCGTCATAAACCTCTCGGCTATCAAAAATCGGTTTCAATAGACGGTTTTCCTTGCGACCGGCTGATTTACGTTCACCTTTTAATCGTGAAATTATGGAATCCAATGATTCAAGTTTCTCATTATCTATTTCGGCCAACGCCGCACCTGTCGCCGGAAGCAAAGCCCCGTCATCGGGCAAAATTATATCATTGCCACTTAACGACAAATATTCGGTAAAAGCCTTGCGCAATGCAGGGATAAAAGTCAACGGTCCGCCGCACATGAGTATCGACGGCTCTATATCGCAACCATGTGCAAGAGTAGTAACCGTCTGCACGGCTACGGCATGAAAAATCGAGGCGGCCACATCTGCACGACTCACATTACGGGCTATAAGGTTTTGCACATCGGTCTTGCTGAACACCCCGCAACGCGATGCTATGGGATATACACGTGTTGACTGTGAGGCAAGAGTGCCGAGACTGTCGATGCCGACACCCAAAATCAGTGCCATTTGGTCGATAAATGCACCCGTACCACCGGCACAATTGCCATTCATGCGCAAATCGGCAGCTTCTCCATTCCTGAAGAATACCACTTTGGCATCTTCACCTCCGATATCGATCATAGTCTTGGCGGCAGGATAACCTCGCTTTATGGCATGGGTGGCGGCTACCACCTCTTGTACAAATGGCAATGAATAGCGTTCACTAAAACCCATACCTACCGACCCAGTCACACGTAGCGACACATCGCTGCCGCTGTACATCGTGGCTACGTCTTCAAGCATCGACACCACCACTTCCTCGGCCCGAGCATTATGCCTTGCATAATGTGAATGCACCACTCGCCCCTGCTCGTCGAGCATTACGAACTTTGCTGTAGTGGAACCTATGTCTAACCCTATTTTTATCATAACCGAAAAGTTGTTGACTTATGTGTTTGACACATGTGTCAAACACAAAGATAAAACACCGCGCGGTTTCCGCAAAATTTCCTATGTTAAAATATGTGGTTTTGTACAAGTGAATGATAATGCAACAAATCAGACAAAAAAGTATTATTTTGACTTGGTTTGATTGTATAATTTTGCGACAACATAAATATGTAATTTACATAAACCTAATAAAACTGTAAATCAAATGATCAAAAAAGCATTGTTTACTACTATGTTGGCATTTGCTATGGGGAGCGTAGGCTCGCTTGCATTTGCCGAGGATGTGCTTATATCCACACATAACACATCGATGTTGCTGCGTGCCAATGAAGGAGAATCGTTGAAGATAGCCTATTATGGCGCACGCATCGACCGTGACGAAATCGCACAAGTGTGGCAGTCGGGATTGGCATTCAACCGTGCGGCATATCCGTCGTTCAACACAAATTTGCTTGATGAGCCTGCACTTGAAGTGGAGCACGCCGACGGCAGCATATCGCTCGACCTCGCCGTGGTAAACGTGACTCGCAAAACCACCGACAAAGGAGAAGAGGTGCGCATATTGTCGCGCGACAAGGTATATCCATTCGAGGTGGTGAATTGCTACCGCTCCTACACAAATTCCGATATCATAGAAATGTGGAGCGAAATCTCGCACAAGGAGAAGAAAGGCGAAGTGAAACTTATGCAATTCGCATCGGCCTATATGCCCATTCACGGCGACCAAGTGTGGGTGTCACACCTGCACGGCTGCTGGGCCAACGAGGCAAACCTGTTTGAAGAGCCGCTCACCGCAGGCATGATGGTGATAAAGAACCGCGACGGGGTGCGCAACGGCATGAGCGATATACCCGAGGTGATGTTGTCGCTCGACGGCCGCCCGGCCGAACTTTCGGGCCGCGTGATAGGTGCCGCCCTGTGCTACTCGGGCAACTACAAACTGCGCATCGACACCGACCGCGACGGAAAATTCCTGCACCACTTCATCGCCGGTATCGACGAGACGGCATCGCAATATTTCCTGAAGGCCGGCGAGACGTTCGTGACACCCGAGGTGGCTTTCACTTACAGCACCGAGGGTAAGAGCGGCGTGAGCCGAAACTTCCACCGTTGGGCACGCCTCGATGGCAAGCTGCATAACGGCACTGCCCCGCGCGATGTGCTGCTTAACAGTTGGGAAGGCGTGTACTTCGACGTAGATACCGAACGCATCACAAAACTGATAGACGGTGCTGCCGAGCTTGGAGGCGAACTGTTTGTTATGGACGATGGCTGGTTTGCGAGCAAGAAATACCGCCGTCTAAGCGACAATGCCGCGCTTGGCGATTGGACGGTTGACCGCGAGAAACTGCCCGACGGCTTGCAGCCTCTCATCGACCACGCCAAGGCAAAGGGATTGAAGTTCGGTATATGGATTGAACCTGAAATGGCCAACTGGAAGTCGAGCGAGCTGTATGACAAGCATCCCGACTGGATTTTGCAATATCCCGGACGCGAACCGTTGCTTGGCCGTGGTGGTACACAAGTGGTACTCGACTTGTCTAACCCCGAAGTACAGGATTTCGTGTTCTCGGTGGTTGATAACCTGATGACAGAATACCCCGAAATTGCTTACATGAAATGGGATGCCAATGCAAGCATAATCAATTACGGTTCGCCTTACTTGCCCAAGGATCGCCAGTCGCACATATACATTGAATACCACAAGGGCCTGCGTAACGTGGTGGAACGCATACGTGCCAAATACCCCAACTTGGTACTTCAGGCTTGCGCCAGTGGCGGTGCACGCGCCGGCTATGGCACGTTGCCCTACTTCGATGAGTTTTGGACGAGCGACGACACCGATGCGTTGCAGCGCATTTATATGCAGTGGGGTATGTCGATGTTCTACCCGGCAGCTGCAATGGCTTCGCACGTGAGCACCGTACCCAACCACCAGACAGGGCGCGTGGTGCCGCTCAAGTTCCGTTTCGACGTGGCAATGCAAGGCCGCCTTGGCATAGAGATGAGACCGTCGGACTTCACCGCCGAAGAACTCGCTTTTGCCAAGCAAGCAGTGACCGATTACAAACGCCTGCGCACCCTCATACAACAAGGCGACCTCTACCGCCTGCGCTCTCCTTACGAGGGGAAAGGCGACGTGGCTTCGCTGATGTATGTTTCTCCCGACAAGCAAAAAGCCATATTCTATGGTTATAAACTGAAACACTTTGCCGGGCACACAGTGCCGCCGTTTCGCATGGCCGGACTCGACCCCGACAAGAATTACCGCCTGCACGAACTTAACGTCAACGATGAAGGCATGAAATCGATGGAAGGCACCGTCATATCGGGCCACTTGCTGATGTCGCAAGGCTTGAAGTTGATTCTCGACAAGGAATATTCAAGTCGGGTATTTGAATTGACGGCAATCGATTAACCGACGCACGCACTGAAGTCTCGTTTTCATTTATAATAACCCGCAGGGGATATGCCTCGCACACACGCAGAGTTGCATATCCCCTTTTTATTCAGTTTCGATGCCCTAATCCAAAAATCAGGCCGATTTTTTGGATTGTAATCCAAAATTTAGTTCAATTTTTAGGATTAGCGCATATTGAGGATATTTACAGCCATTCCAAATAATTATCAGGAGTAATCACAACGCTACTTTGCAAATTATATGTTTCAATGAATGAAGCAGGGAAAGCTGTATTTCGTTTCTTTGGATTCCATTTTAATTCAAATATCGAAAATCGACCATCTGTTTCTTCTATGTAATCAATTTCTTGTTGTGATGTTGTGCGCCAAAAATAACTATTTACAAACTTCCTGGCATAGCTGTTGCTTTTTATGCGTTCGGCAATAAAATAATTTTCCCACAGTGCGCCAACGTCCTGACGCAATGCAAGTGGCGCAAAATTCTGCAATACTGCATTACGGATACCGGTATCATAAAAATATATTTTTTTGCTCTTTTTTAATTCGTTGCGCAAATTACGGCTAAATGCTTGAAGTGTGAACACAACATAACATTGTTCAAGCAATCCTATGTATCGCTCCACAGTTTTACTATCACTGCCTATGGTCTTGGCAATTTCATTATACGACACCTCACTACCCACCTGCAGAGCGATAGAAATCAACAATCTATTAAGCATTGTCGGTTTCCTCACGCTATCGAGAGCAAGAATATCTTTATACAAATAACTGTCGGCTATTTCCAACAACAATTCCTTGGCTTCTCCAGGATTGTTTACAATTTCGGGATATGAACCATATATCAAACGTGACTCAAACTGTTGCTTTGCTGCAACCAACCCCATGTTTTCAATTATTTCTCGAACAGAAATCGGATATAGGTGATATTCATATTTACGACCTGTCAACGGTTCTTCAAGATTATTTCTCAATTCAAGCGAAGAAGAGCCGGTAACAAGTAACTGCACCTGAGGAAAATTTTCAATAATAAGTTTTAATGTAAGCCCTATGCGATTTACCCGCTGTGCTTCATCTATCACAACTATAGTGTTATCGGCAATGAGCAACCGCAAATCATGTGTATTGGCATCAGTTAAGAGTTCTCTGACCTCAGGTTCGTCACAATTCAGTGTGAGTACTGACTGCCTGTTTCCTATTAATTGCCTGAAAAGCGTACTTTTTCCAACTTGCCTGGCTCCAATTAGCACAATAGCTTTCCCTTTGAACATATTCTGCTCGATAGTGTCTTGTAATTGGCGACGTATCATCATGGCTCACTGTTTTTTTATATATGCAAAAATATAACACTATTTGCCCTAATCCAAAAATCAGGCCGATTTTTTGGATTGTAATCCAAAATTTAGTTCAATTTTTAGGATTAGAATATGGCGAGGCTATTGATTTGCTCACCTACCCTGCCACCGGGACAAGTCTCGCTGCCTGAAATTTACCTGACGGACGGGTGCGCATTTCGCACACGTTGTTTATCGCCACCCTGGTTTCAACAATCATATTCTTTGCAAAATTCCAAGCCTTACGCTATTTTTGCCGTTAAATCAATAATATAAATGGTTATGGAAGACAATACAAGCAGAAAGCCATATACATTTGACCGTGTTGTGAGGTTGGTGATAACCGTGGTATGCATCATTGCAGGGCTTTTGCTGTTTAACTATTTGAGCGGAGTGCTGGTTCCGTTTATTGTGGCATGTATCATCGCATATATGCTCAACCCGTTTGTCGAGTGGCATTGCAAGTTACTTAAACTGCGAGGCCGGGTACTGGCCACTATATTGACCATTGTGGAAATGACTGCCATAATAGGTGTCGGGCTGTATTTCTTCATCCCCTATATGTATGAAGAGTGCGAAAACATGATTGTAATGTTCAAAGAATATGCAACCGCCAATTTCGATGTACCCTACTTGCCGCAATCGGTTCACGATTTCATAGTGAAAACTATTGACATCGACAAGCTGTCGTCGCTGCTTTCACGCGATGAATGGATCAACCTTTTCAAGGAAGCGGCAAGCAGCACATGGTCGTTTGTCGGCGGCACATTGAGTGTGATACTGAGCATCGTCAGTTGGTTCATAGTATTGCTCTATGTGGTGTTCCTGCTCATCGACTACGATAAAATGGTTGTCGGGTTCAAAAGTATAGTTCCGCCGAAATACAAGAAACGTGTTTTCGGCATTTTCGGCGAAGTGAAATCAAGCATGAACCGGTATTTCAGGGGGCAGGCATTGGTCTCGTTTTTTGTAGGCATATCGTTCTGTATCGGCTTTTGGCTGATCGGCCTGCCAATGGCTATAGCTTTAGGATTATTTATCGGGCTTCTCAACATGGTTCCTTACCTGCAACTCATTTCCATACCCATTGCAGCACTGCTGTGCCTCGTAAGCACAGTATCGGCCGGCACCAATTTCTGGGAGATGTTTGCATTGGCAATATTGGTATATTGTGTCTCACAGGTGATACAAGACCTGATATTGATACCCAAAATCATGGGCAAATACATGGGGCTTAATCCTGCCATCATATTCCTGTCGCTATCGATATGGGGCGCACTGCTCGGTTTCGTAGGCCTGATAGTCGCCGTGCCACTCACGACATTGCTGCTGGCATATTACGACCGATACATTACCCGCCGGGATGCCCGCCCGTGGAACAAAGAGGAATAACCACGGCCACCTCCTCAGCCACCTTATCCTGACTGCGCCAACGTGTCACACTCTGAGCAAACGGCATAAAGAAATATTGGTGTCCGCTAAAAATTGACTGTAAGTATATAAGTTACTAAACAATAGGCGTTTACATGGATTTTTACATATAGAGGCTTACATTTCGTTAGAAACAATAAGCATAAGCAATAACGTAAGTTTTATTGCAAATACGTAAATTTTCAGCTATTATATCGGCTATTTAAGCACTTTTAGAGCT
Source organism: uncultured Bacteroidales bacterium (assembly GCA_949289215.1). Classification (GTDB taxonomy): domain Bacteria; phylum Bacteroidota; class Bacteroidia; order Bacteroidales; family Muribaculaceae; genus Avimuribaculum. The sequence continues at coordinate 17,887 of CASENC010000017.1, forward strand.
AAATTCCTTATTGCATAGTTCAATAAAAAGTTTTA
>CASENC010000018.1 GCA_949289215.1 uncultured Bacteroidales bacterium
AAAAATGCCGTTAAGTAGCCTAGGTGTTTGCCTGTGATAATAAAACATTTTTGATTAGTCACCATACCGCTTGCATCATATACAAATGGCATGAACTTCGTCATGTTCGGATATATGATTTTTGGCTTAGAAAATTCGTCCCAATAACTGATGCTATCCTGTGTTTCAAACCATTTATTGTTAGTCTTTTTGCGTGCTTTTACGATTTCACCGTTAATAACATACTTCTTGCCCGTCTGTTCCAATTTCTCAATTCCAAAACTCAACAGATAAGATTTAAGAGATTGATAATCATCTATATTATATTGTCGTGAAGGAAATGTGGCAATAATATACTGTTCCGCAAATTCATAGCTATATCTTTTAATGTCCCGTCCTCGTAATATCGGTCTATTAAAATACACAATCAGTCTGTGTGCCATAGGCCATGGTTCAATGGTTCTCCGGGGTGCTTGTTTCTGGTGGTGTGGAGGCGGCATCGGTTTCGGTGGTTATGCCGAAGCAGGCTTTTACCGCCTGGCGGATGGATTGTGCGTCGGGGCCGTCTTCTTTTAGTATCGACAAGATGGCTTTCACGTAGTGGTCTTTGTTGCGCAGACCGCACAATGGCGCGACGTTGCTGTTGTTGATTATGGTTTTTTCGTTGAACACCTTCAGTACTGCAGCATAGTCGTTGCGCTGTTCATAGTCATGGAATTGGCGACAGAAGTTGTCGTAGAGTCCGCGTGGGTTGATTTCATACACAAGGTCGGATATATGGTCTTCAAGTGCGTTTATGTTTTGGAACTTGCGGTCGATTTGCATCTCGACGCTGCTTTTCACATTGTGGCGCACGTGCATCAGGGCCTGCTGTTTCAGCATCGAGCGGAACATATTCAGCACGGCGCCTTTAACCTTTGCAAACACGCGGTTGTCATCCTTATGGAAATGACGGGCTACGGTTCGCACAACCCCTTCGAGCATCAGTATGTTTTCAATTTCGGCCACATTGGGGACGAATATCTTTTTTTGTCGCAAATACGCCACTTCGTGGTCGTTGCGGCGGTCTCGGTCAACAATTCCATGGCTGTCGAGGTGATGGAACGCCTGCATATCGTTGAAAGCCCGAGTCACTTCTATCACTTTGTCGCAGCTGCCCACCGGCTTCACGGTATATTCGGTAAAAATGAGCGGGTACAGCTTCGAGTCGATGCTGTGCATCTCATCGCCTTCGACAAACAACACAGGCTTTCGGCTGCCAAGAATATCGAAATATATCTCGTCGGGGAACGTGGAATTAGACACTATGCGATAGTCCCACGCTTCGCGCGTGTTGTCATAGCTTCGCACCCACACGCACACATTGTCGATGCGCGATGATGCAAATTCTATGTCGTGGGTGTTATAGATAAACGTGCAGTCGGGGCGCATCTCTTCGATAACGTTCCATAACGTCTGCATGATGCTGTGATGCAGGAATATCTCGGGAGAATCGACAAATATCACGGCGTGCGGCATAGCATACAGCACTGCTCCGATGTAGTATAGCACCGCTTTTTCTCCATTGGAGAGCAATTGCGAGCCGTAAGGCTCGTCGTCACTTTCGTTCGAGAAAAGCAATTTGCCGTCGAGCCGTTGTACGCGGTTTTGAGGGAATACTTCCATCCACCGGTGCAGCACATCGTCAAGCCGGGTACGAGGCATTTCGGCTTTCCCATTTATTTTCAATTTGGCTTTATATGTGAGCATATCTATGAACTCCTCTTGCATGAGCAAGAAGATTAATCGCTCAAGTTCGCTTTCTGCAGCTCCTTTAAAAATGTGTGTTTGCGATGATTTCTCATTATACAGCATATCAATCGACCCTTCAAGATGGTTGACCGACGTGGTGGGGAATATCGCCTTCAATGCCGATAATTTGTAGGCTTTGTGCGGGAACATTTCTATGAGCCGTGCCGAGAAGCGTGTTTTGCCGGCACCGTTGGCTCCGATCACAGTCACACGGCGGGCATCGTTGATTATGTCGGGTTTGCCGCCATTTATTTTGTTGGGCAGGATTATGTTCATAGCGTAGCGGTTTTTTCGTGATACTCCAAAATTAGCAAATAAACCGTGGTAAAGCAAACGATTGCGCCTGTAATTTTCAGGTAATGCTTGCAATACAGACATTTTGCCTAATTTTGTACCCAAGCAAGCTAACATACAATGAAAGATTTTATATTTCGCAAGGCAATGCCGGCTGATGCCGGTGCCATAATGGAAATAATCGATTATGCCCGCTGCAGAATGCTCGATGAAGGTAAACAGCAATGGGACGAGCATTATCCGTTGCTTAAGGATATCAATGCCGACATCGAAGCCGGACACGGCATGGTATTATGCATCGATGGCCGGGTGGTTGCTTACGGGGCCGTCATATTCGGGGAAGAGCCGGCCTATAGGCACATCACCAATGGCAAATGGCTCAGCGACCTGCCTTATGTGGTGGTGCATCGCCTTGCCGTATCGAAAGGACATAGGCAAAGGGGATTGGGAGAATTGTTTATGCGGCAGGTTGAGGATATGATGCGCCAGAATGGGGTGCATAGTTTTAAAATCGATACTAACTTTGACAATGTTGCCATGTTGCACTTGCTTGAAAAATTACATTTTACCTATTGTGGTGAAATTCGCTATGGCCGTGGCATCCGCAAGGCTTATGAAAAATTGCATGCCGACTGACCCTCTTTTTGGGGTGGGTGAGGGTGCGCGCGTGGGCGGTTTAGCAAATAAAAAACCCTCGGAGCTTCACAGCGGCAAGGGTCTCATTAATAGTGCTATTATTTTCGAGTGCTATTATATTGATTGTTGTTACGTTTTTTCTTCGTTCGCTATTGCTCGGGGTATTTTTCTTGCGCCACTTGCTTGATGCGTGTGGCATCGAAGTAAAACCCTTCGGGCGAATTCTTGTCTTTTTGTTCCACGGTTATGTAGTCGATGTTGTTTTCGAGTTCCTCATGCCCCGTGGCTACATAACCCAGTATGTTTATCAAGTTGTACTCATGTGCCGGGGAAATCACCACCCAAGGTTTCTCCTTGGTTCCGCTTCCCGAGGATAGTATTGCTGCCACCACGTGGTTTAGCTTATACTGCCTGATTGCGGCGAGAGTGTTTTTTTGTTTTTCTTTGAGTGCAAAGATATAAAATTTCATTTGGCTCAAATCAAAAATATTGTCACGAAGTGTTAATTCTGCATATTTTATGATTGTGTCACACTCTGCACGAGTAAATTCCTTTTTGTAATAGAGCTCTTCGATGACATCGGCATATTCCGAAGTCCTGAACGGGTCGAAGTCATCTTGAAATGTGTAACCGTAATACAGGTAACGGTAATCTTCATATCCGAGCGCAGTGTCGTTGCTCAGGTACTTTTCCATCAGTGCCGGGTAATAATATCTCGACCGTGTATCGCTTATCCCGGTTTTAATAGAATCGAAGTCCACAGGTTTCACTTCAAAATGCTGCGACCCTTTTCCGGCCGACATCATTATGGTGACAACCAATACTGCTGCTATGGAAAGTAGAAACTGCCTCATCGAGTTACTTCATTGTTTCGCCGGTTATATTGTGGCGGCAGTTTGGTTTCTCAAAAAGCCTTCCACTGCAATTCCTGCGATGGCGGTTGAAACTATTATTTTCAGTCCAACATTGCAAAAGTAGCTAATAAAAGTGGAAAATGAAAATCTCACCCACCTTCCTTTGGGTGTGTGGGTATAAAAAAGTTGTCCTATCAATGTTCCGATTATGGCAGAAAGTATCATTACCGATGCATCGACCGATATGCCTACAAGCAGCCCGGCAACGGCTCCAAGCAGCATGAACCGGCTGCCATGGCACACTTCGGGCGGTTCTTTCCCGGGTAACAGCATTGCCGTGCCAAACGTGAGAAGCGCGGCTATTCCCCAAAAGATTAACGAACTGTCAACCAAATTTATGCATTCGGTGAAATGCAGCAATACCAAGCCTGCATAAGCGATAATCGAGGAAAACGGGGAACGCTTTACTTCATACACCAGCCCCGACAATATTATCAAGCAACCTATCACCGATGTAATCATATAACCAAGCATCAAATTGTAATTTTTTAATAGGAAATAACGACCAATCAGGCTGATTATGCCTGATATAAGCGTTAACACAGTTTAAGGCTTTTTGTTGATTTCCGGGTACTTGATGCGTGAATGATACATGGTGCACAACCGTGATATGAAGCATTGTTTTATTTTTTCCACATCGCGGAAGCTGATGGGGGAATCCTTCAGCAGCCCGTCGGCAATTTGCGAGTCGATGATGCGATTCACAAGTTGTGTTATCGAAGCATCGCTGTGGTCGGTAAGGCTGCGCGAGGCGGCCTCGGTAGAATCGGCCATCATCAGTATGCTTGTTTCTTTGGTATTCGGGTTGGGCCCCGGATAGGTATATGGTGCCGGGTCTATCTCTTCATCGGGATGGGCATTGCAAGCCATGGTGTAGAAATATTTTGCTTTGCCTGCACCGTGGTGTTGCGCGATGAAATCTTTTATCACTTGCGGCAGTTTGGCTTTGTCGGCTCGTTTCAGCCCGTTGGTCACGTGTTCGATGATAATCTTTGCGCTCACTTCGGGGGGTAATGCCTTGTGCGGATTTTCGCCACGCTGGTTTTCGGTGAAGAATGCCGGATTGTCGATTTTGCCTATGTCGTGGTACAAGGCACCGGCTCTTACCAGTTGCACGTCGGCACCTATCACATGTGCGGCTTCGGCGGCCAGGTTGGAAACCTGCAGTGAATGTTGGAACGTGCCCGGGCATTTTTCCGACAGTTCGCGCAGCAGCGGTGTGTTGACATCGGTCAGCTCGACGAGTGTGACGGTAGAGATAAATCCAAATAGCTTTTCAACGAGGAAGATAAAAATGTAGGCAAACGACAGGAACACTACGTTAAGCCCGAAGAACAGGAATACGTGCCAGTCGATATTTCGTATGGTGCCATCGTTGATTACTTCGAGTGCGCAATAAGTGACAATATAAGCAATAAGGACAAATACTGCACATTTTACCAATTGCGAGCGGCGCGACAGTTCTTGCAGGGTCATTATTGCCGTGAGTCCGGCAATGAATTGGTAGAAAATAAATTCCATGGGATATTGCACCACCAATGCACACAGCAGCGTTTCGATTATATGCGCAAACATGGCCGTGCGCGAATCGTAGAATGTGGTGATGATGATGGGCAATAATGTGAATGGCATCACATACACGCCCACCGTGGGCAGGATATCGAGTACGAGATAGGTGACAAGCGTGAACACTGTGACAAAGGCCACAAGGAAAAGCAAGCGGCGCATATCGTTGAATGTGCGGCGGCGGAAGAAGTAGAAAAACGTGTAGAAGCACAACAGCAGCATTGTAACCGCCACTATTTGTCCGGCAAAACGGTAATCTCGGCTTTGGGCTGCCGTGCCGCGGCTTTGCCTCAATCGTTCGTATTCCTTCAGTATTTCGTAAATTTGCGGTGTTACTATGTCGCCGCGATCCACTATGCGTTCTCCTTTTTGTTTCACGCCTATAGGTGCAAGGGCTTTCAGGTAAGCTTGTTCAAGAAGCCGGGCCGACTCGGTACTGTCGCGTATTACGTTGGGCGACAAGTAGTTTTTCAGGTGCACTTCGCCAATTATGATGCGGGCGTATGGCTCTTGGAAAATCGAGTCGATGGTGGCATATGCCGCGCGTTCCGACTTCAATCCGGCTGTGGGCGCCAGTTTTGCCACATTGCCAATGATGAACCGCACATTTTGCAGCCTGCCGTTGCGGATGTCCGAATAGGTCTCGCTGTCAACTATACCGTCGGCGTATAAATCACTTACCGCGGTGATTATGCGGCTTTGCAGGACGGGTGTTACCTGCTCGTGCCGGGACAATGCCGTTCTCAAGTCGTTCACGGCTTTTACGGCAATTGCATTGTCTCGCTCATACACGGGAATGAATGTCCTGTCCACACTGTCGCGACGCTTGGCGGCACTTGCCGAGTCGAGGTTGACAGGGATGTCGTAAGGTGCGGTCAGCAATGGATATGCCCACGGTCTGCCTATCGCATAATTAAAGTCCTCGTCGCTTTCCCGTGGAATGAAGTAGGAAATTACAACTATGGCTCCCACAAAAAGCAGGAGCCTTAATATATTTTTCTTGTCGAACTTAAACATGGTGCTAACTGAAAATATGGTTAATCCATCCTCACGGCCGATTTTACACCGTCAACCTTTTTGATTTGCTTGCATAACCTGTTGACGACGTCCACGTCCTCGACGTCAACATATAGCTCGCAATTAAACACGCCATCGGCGGCGGCAATGTTCAGGCGGCGAATGTATATCGACAGGTTTGTGGATATTATGGAAATTATCTCTTGTAATATACCCATGCGGTCGATGCCTTCCATGTGTATCGATACCGGGAATTTCTCGTTCTTGGTTTCCCACTTGGTTGTGACTATGCGTCCGCCAAAGCTGCTTTTCAGCCGCATGGCATTTTCGCAAGTGAGCTTGTGCACCACCACATTGTTATGGTCATCGACAAAACCAAACACGTCGTCGCCCGGTATAGGGTGGCAACATGGGGCTATGCGGTAGTTGCTCATGCCGTTTTCGGTTTTGAGCAAGTAGGTCTTTTTCATGTCGATTGGTTCGGAAATGGCTTTCACGGTCGGTTCGGTCGCTTTTTTTGCCCGGTTGCGTTTCAATGGGTTGCGCAAAAGCTTGTTGAGCAGGCTTGCGGGTTGCTGGCGCAGTGGCTGTAACAATTGTGGCGACAGCGCTATGTCGTCGTTGCCTATCATGTAATACAGCTCCTCGCGGTTAGGCAGGTTTTGTGCCGCGCATATTTTGGTGATGTTTTCATTGGTGTGCTCGATGCCGTTTTCATCGAGGAACTTGCCGAATTGGGCTTCACCGGCTTCTATTGTGGCTCGGCGCTCCTTGCGCAATGCGGCGTTAAGCCGTGTGCGACCCTTTGCCGAGGCAAGGAAGTTGACCCACTCGGCTTTAGGCCGTTGTGACTGTGAGGTGAGGACTTCCACCTGGTCGCCGCTTTGCAACTTGTGCGACAGTGGTACCAGCCGGTGGTTGACTTTGCCTGCGATGCAGTGTGTGCCCAGCTCGGAGTGCAGGTTGAATGCCACGTCGAGCACCGTGGAATCCTTTGGTAACGTAATCAGTTCACCCTTAGGGGTAAACACCACTATTTCCGATGCAAACAGGTTGAGCTTTATCGTGTCGAGGAAGTCGAGTGCATCGGGTTCGGGATTTTCGAGTATGTCTTGTATTGTCTTGAGCCAGGCTGCCAGTTCCGACTCTTCCTCGCCTTCGCCGATTTTGTATTTCCAGTGAGCGGCAAATCCGCGCTCGGCCATGTCGTCCATGCGCTTGCTGCGTATTTGCACTTCAATCCAATTGCCGTCGGGGCCCATCACCGTCAGGTGCAAAGCCCGGTAACCATTTGCCTTCGGGGTGCTCAGCCAGTCGCGAGTACGGTCGGGGTGAAGGCGGTACAAGTCGGTGATTTCCGAATATATGTTCCAACAGGTACGTTTTTCGTCAACCTCTTTTTCGCAGTCAAAAACTATTCTCACGGCATACAAGTCATACACTTCTTCAAACGGGATGTGCTTGGCTTCCATTTTCTTCCATATCGAGTAAACCGACTTCACTCGCGCCTTTATGGTGTATGTAAGTCCCATTGCGTCGAGCCGTTTCTTGATAGGAGTGGCAAATGTGTTGAATATTTCGTTGCGCCGTGCCTCGGTGGCGGCAATTTGCTCGCTTATTGTCTTGTATGCTTCGGGGTGCTCGTATTTGAAGCTCAAGTCTTCGAGTTCGGTTTTTATGGCAAACAGTCCCAACCTGTGCGCCAGCGGGGCATATATGTATAATGTCTCTCCTGCTATCTTATATTGCTTGCTTGGCAACATCGAGCCGAGTGTGCGCATATTGTGCAGGCGGTCGGCCATCTTGATGAGTATCACGCGAATGTCGTTGTTCATCGTCAACAGCAGTTTGCGGAAGTTTTCGGCCTGTGCCGAAGCCTTGTCGCCAAATATTCCGCCCGAAATCTTGGTAAGGCCTTCGACAATTTGGGCAACCTTTTTGCCGAATTGTGATTCTATGTCTTCGACCGTGTAATCGGTATCTTCCACCACATCGTGCAGCAAGGCGGCACATATCGACACCGACCCTAATCCTATTTCCTGGCTCACTATGCGGGCCACGGCAATCGGGTGCATGATATAAGGCTCGCCCGAGCGGCGGCGTATCCCGTTATGGGCTTCCTTGGCAAATTTGAAAGCACGTTCTATGATTTCCACTTTCTTGCGGTGGTTACTTGCCATATAGCCATCGAGCAACTCTTTAAATGCGGCATTTATCATGCGGTCTTCCTCTTCGGGTGTCATCTTGGGTGTCTCCATCGTAATGCTTTCGTTTAGTTGTGTGGTGTCCGGTGTGTGGCGCAAATGCGATACACTCATTCCTGTGAAATGAATACACAAACATACAAAAAAAGCGACAATCTGTCAACCTTATTTTTCAAAAATCATAAAAAAATCATTAAGTTAGGAATGATAGCCTAAATCATTTTCAAAAAAAAGAAGTGCACATTTTCACAAATGCACACCCCCCTCATAACCAAAATTCAAGTATATATTTTTTGTTGTTTGTTGTTATTATGAAAAAATTCCTTTTACTTTAGCAGTGCAAAGTTACTTAGGAATATTGTAACAGCAAACCTTATTTGTTTGAATTTATATCAATGATTGTTAACTTCATGCCGGTTATTTTTCGCGCATGAAAATATTGATAGGAGTTCCGCTGAAGTCCCAGTGTTCCCGTATTTGGTTTTCAAGATAGCGTTTGTATGGCTCTTTTACCCACTGCGGCAGGTTGCAGAAGAACAGGAACGATGGTATCTGTGCCTCCTTGAGCATGGTTACATACTTTATTTTTACGTATTTCCCCTTGTTGGCCGGTGGCGGGTATGCTTCAATGGCTTCGTGCATCACATTGTTAAGTTCCGATGTTGGCACTTGGCGGTTACGGTTTTCATATACGTTCACAGCACTTTCAAGCACCTTGAGGATGCGCTGCTTGGTGAGTGCCGAGCCAAATATGATGGGAAAGTCGGTGAACGGGGCGAAACGGTTGCGAATGGCGTTTTCAAACGTCTTGATGGCTGCCGTGCTTTTGTTTTCCACAAGGTCCCACTTGTTGACACACACCACCAGCCCCTTGCGGTTGCGCTGGATGAGCGAGAAGATATTGGCATCTTGCCCTTCGATGCCGCGGGTGGCATCAATCATGAGAATGCACACATCGCTGTTTTCTATGGCACGAATGCTGCGTATCACCGAGTAGTATTCTATGTCTTCGTTCACCTTGGCCTTCTTGCGGATACCTGCGGTATCGACAAGGTAGAAGTCGAAGCCGAACTTGTTGTAGCGTGTATAGATACTGTCACGGGTGGTGCCTGCTATGTTGGTGACTATGTTGCGTTCCTCGCCTATGAAAGCGTTCACAATCGACGACTTGCCCGAGTTGGGGCGACCCACGATGGCAAACTTGGGTAGGTGCTCGGTGGCAACTTCCTCGGCTGCGTCTTTGGGCATGAGTTCTACGATACGGTCGAGCAGGTCGCCGGTTCCTGAACCGTTGATTGCCGACACGGCAATCGGGTCGCCCAATCCGAAGGCATAAAATTCGGCTTCACCGAAATATGTCAGGTCGTCGGCTTTGTTGGCAACCACGATGACGGGTTTCCGTGAACGGCGCAATATCGCCGCCACATGGTCGTCGAGGTCGGTTATGCCGTTCTTGATATCCACTACAAAGAGTATCACATCGGCTTCTTCAATGGCAATGGCCACCTGTTTGTTTATTTCCTCTTCGAAAATATCTTCGGAATTGACAACCCAGCCGCCTGTATCGACAACCGACATTTCCATGCCGTTCCACTCGGTCTTGCCATACTGGCGGTCGCGCGTGGTGCCCGAAGTGTCGTCAACGATAGCCGTGCGGGCACCGGTGAGACGGTTGAACAGTGTCGATTTTCCCACGTTTGGTCGTCCTACTATTGCAATAAGTTTTCCCATATAAAAATTAGCTGTCAGTGTAATTATTAGTGATTATTCGATGTATCCAAACGAGCGCAACTTGTTTTCCTTGTTACGCCAGTCTTTTTCCACTTTCACATAAAGTTCCAGGTAAACGTGTTTTTGGAAGAATGTTTCGATGTCTTTGCGAGCTTCGATACCCACACGTTTCAGTTTTTGTCCGCCATGCCCTATGATGATTGCCTTTTGGCTGTCTCGTTCCACATATATGACAGCCATGATGTGTATCGATTCGGGCTTTTCATCAAACAGTTCCACCATCACTTGTGAGGCATAAGGCACTTCCTTGTCATAATCGAGCAGCAGTTTCTCTCGGATTATTTCGGTGACAAAGAAGCGTGCCGGGCGGTCGGTGAGGTCGTCTTTCCCGAAGAATGGCGGCGACTCGGGGAGCAATTCCACGATGCGCTTCATCAGGTTCCCGACATTGAAGTTTTCCTTGGCCGACATGGGGAACACTTCGGCCGACGGCAACACTCCGCGCCATTTGTCGATTATGGCCACGAGGTCGTCGTTCCCCTTCAGCAGGTCGATTTTGTTTATCACAAGCAATATGGGAATCTTCATTTTCGCCACTTTGTCGAGGAACGAACGGTTCTTTTCCATCGACTCTACCACGTCGGTCACATAAAGCAGTATGTCGGCATCGACAAGGGCTTCTTCCGAAAATTCGAGCATACTCTCCTGCAATTTGTATTTGGGTTTCAATACACCGGGAGTGTCGGAAAAAACTATTTGATATTCGTCGGTGTTGACGATTCCCATGATGCGGTGCCGCGTGGTTTGGGCCTTGGATGTGATTATCGATATGCGTTCACCCACAAGGCGATTCATCAACGTCGATTTTCCCACATTGGGGTTTCCCACTATGTTTACAAATCCTGCTTTATGCTGCATTGTGAAAAATTATTGGTTTCTGTGACGTTTTCTATTTGTGTGATAAAACAAAATCCCACAGCTCCGCCGGTGGTGTCGAGTGATGCGCCGAAGGCAGTCGTGTGGGATTATAAGTCTGGAACGGGAATTATATACCCCAAACAAGGTACATAGCCCCCCAAGTAAATCCTGCGCCGAAAGCAGTGAGGATTATCTTGTCGCCCTTCTTCAGGCGACCTTTGTATTCGTCGATGCACAATGGAATAGATGCAGCACTGGTATTGCCGTAGTGCTGTATGTTGACAAGAACCTTTGCCGGGTCGATGCCAAGGCGTGAACCCACGGCCTCGATTATGCGCAAGTTGGCTTGGTGGGGGATGAACCAGTCGATGGTATCTACCGTCAAGCCGTTGCGAGCCATGACTTCCTTGCTCGACTCGTACATATCGGTAACGGCGTGCTTGTAAACAGCACGGCCTTCTTGGTACACATAATGCTCGTCGGCTTGGACATTCTCGACCGATGCCGGATTAACCGACCCGCCTGCTTTCATTACCAGGTGAGGCAATCCCTCGCCGTTGACGTGGAACACGCCATCAATGACGCCGGTGTTTTCTTCGGTGGGTTCTACAAGTACTGCCACAGCTGCATCGCCAAAGAGCGGGCAAGTGGTGCGATCCTTGTAATTGGTCATGCTCGACATCTTTTCAGCGGCGATTACCACTATTTTTTTATAGAGTCCGCTCTTGATGTAAGCCGAAGCCGATTGCATCGACACTACGAAACCTGCGCAGGCTGCCTGTATGTCGTAGGCATAGGCATTCTTTGCCCCGCATTGATAAGCAATAATCGAAGCTGTCGAAGGGAAGCGGTAGTCGGGGTTGGACGTAGCGCAGATAATCAGTTCTATGTCCTCGGCACGTGTACCGGTTTCTTCAAGCAACTTGTTGAGGGCACGCACACCCATATACGACGAGCCTGCGTGCGGCTCTTTCAAGATTCGCCTTTCCTTGATTCCCACACGTGTGGTAATCCATTCATCGCTTGTTTCCACCATTTGCGACAGTTCGTCGTTGGTGAGCACATAGTCGGGCGTATATGATGCAATGCCGGTTATGTTAGCGTTAATCATAATTCTTGATTGTAAAGTCTGTTCGGCGTTTATGTGTTGATTTACGGAAACGATAACTACTATATCCCTTGGTATCGCCGGAACCGTGCGGCCCGTGTGTTACGCAAGGCATATAGTAATCGTAGTTAGCGTTTTCGACGCATCTCGTGTGCTTTGTGCCTTTTTACTGTGCTGCGCCTTTTTCGATAGCTATCTTACCGCGGTAATAGCCACATTCGGGGCATACGGTGTGATATATGTGCCATGCGCCGCAGTTGGGGCAAAGGGCAATTGTCGGAGCAACAGCCTTGTCGTGAGTTCTTCTCTTGGCTGTGCGGGTCTTCGATTGTTTTCGTTTAGGATGTGCCATCTCTTTTTAATTATATATTATTAATTATTGTTTTTCAGTTTTCGCAAGGCTTCCCATCGTGGGTCACACGTTGTGTCATCACTGTTATCGGCACCGCCGTGTGCTGAGTGTTCTTCAAGCAGGCGGCTCATCTCCTCGTTGCACTTGCCATCTTCATGGGTGTGCATGATGGGGATTGTGAGCATCACCGTGTCGTTAATGACACGCGCCACGTTAAACGTGTCGCACGATTCGGGGATGACTGTCAGGTCATCTCCTTCATAATATTCATCGCCGTATCTCACGCTCATGGCATATGTGGTATCCACGCGATGTTCCATCTCGTCGAGGCAACGGTCGCATGGAATGCCTATGATACCCTTAAGGGTGAAAAACAGTTCATAAACATCTCCGACGCATTTCACCGACAACGTTACGTCCACGTTGCTCGATGACACATCGGAACTTTCCATCTTTCTGAAAAAATCCAACCCTAAATGGTAGTTAAATTCTTGTGTACCAACGGGCATACCTTTCAAAGAAAGGTCAAATTCGTCAAATTTTTCCAAAATAGTAGAGTTAAATCGGCGCAAAGATACAAATTTTCCCGTTAATAGTCAACCATTTTCGTGTTTTTTATGCCGCCGGAAGGCTTTTGTGGCTAAAACAGCGACAGTTGTGGGTCGAGCAGGCGGAACGACAGGCGGTGGTGAGGAGTGGTACCATGGGCTGCAATGGCGGCCCGGTGGTCGCGTGTGGGATACCCTTTATTGCGGTCCCACCTGTAGGCAGGATAGTCGCGGGCTATTTTATACATATATTCGTCGCGGTGCGTCTTGGCAAGAATTGATGCTGCGGCTATCGACATATAAGTTGCATCACCCTTGATGATGCACTTGTGGGGTATGCCGGGATAAGGGTTGAAGCGGTTGCCGTCGATGAGCAGGAATTCGGGTTGTACCGCCAATTGTGCCACGGCCCTGTGCATGGCAAGTATCGACGCCTGGAGAATGTTTATTTGGTCGATTTCTTCGGGGCTGACGAATGTTACGGCCCACGCCACGGCTTCGGTTTCGATGATGGAGCGCAACTCGTTGCGTTGCCGTTCGGTAAGCTGTTTTGAATCATTGAGCAACTCATTGCCGAAATCTTGCGGCAATATTACGGCAGCGGCGACCACCGGCCCGGCCAGGCATCCGCGCCCGGCCTCGTCGCAACCGGCTTCGCGGAAATCTTTATGCAAAAATGGTTTAAGCATCGGGAGGGCGAAGTGCGCTGCTACTTGTTGCGTTCTATTATATAGTCGAATATCGACTTGAATTGCTCCACGGCTTCGCAATTACCGTATTCGGCCAGCAGCCCTTGAGCCTCGTTGCGTATGCGTTCCATTGTGCGGTAAGCATAATCTATGCCGCCGGCTTCCTTGGCAAAATTTATGAGTGTGGCAATATCGTCGGTTTCAAGCATGGTTTTGTGGCTTAATTCGAGCATACGGTTGTGCTCGGGCAAGTCGGTGCGTGATAAGGCATAAATCAATGGCAATGTCATTTTCCCTTCGCGCAGGTCGTTGCCTGTGGGTTTCCCTACGTCGGGATTGTCGAAATAGTCAAAAATGTCATCTTTGATTTGGAAGCACACGCCGAGCATTTCCACATAACGTTTTAAGTTTGCAAGCCGGTTGTCATCGACTCCCGAGGCATAACCGCCCACTTGCACGCAGCTGCTGAATAGCGATGCGGTTTTCCTCTTTATGATTCCAAGATATGTTTCTTCGTCGATGCTGTGGTTGCGGGCATTGTCGATTTGCTCTATTTCGCCAAGCGACAATTCTCGCCCCAAGTGGGCCATTACCGAGATTATGTTAAAGCATTGGGTTTTTTCGGCACAATATAGTGCGCCGCTTACAAAAAAGTCGCCCACAAGCACGGCAATATGGTTGTCCCAAATTCGGTTGATTGACGGGCGGCCACGGCGTTGTTGCGACTCGTCAATCACGTCGTCGTGAATGAGCGAGGCATTGTGCAACAGTTCTATTGCTGCCCCGGCGTAAATCACATTATCGCTTATGGCCGAGTCGCCGCTGAACATACGTCCGCTCAATATAACCAAAATCGGACGTAATTGTTTGCCCTTCGATGCAAGGAAATTATCGACAACCTGCTGCATCAACAGGCTGCGGCTCTTGAGCGTGTCGGATATTATCCTGTTCAACCGTTCAAGGTCGCTTGAAACACTATCTTGAATTTTCTTAAACGAAACCATGTCATGAATTGAGTCGCAAAATTACGAAAAAACGTCGTAGCGTCAATTGTAAATTTTACGGCAATATAAATTTGTGCTTCAAAATTAGTCAAAAACGGCGTTTTGCCAAAGTCAAACATACGTTTAGGCCGTTTTTTATCACATTTTTTTATTGCGCAATATCTGTGGTTGATTGTGTGATGTCGTGTCTTGCGGTATTGTATCTTGCGGCCAGGCATCGAGCAGCAGGTCGTAATGAACCAATGTGAGTGATATGTGCGTTTCACCGCCTCGACAATGCACTACAGCGCTTTTCTCCACCGGCACCATGTCGTCGTTAAGGTCGAGGCGGCGGTTGAGGTTTGTATCCTCATAAGCCATCACGCTGAAAGGCATCTCGCCCGGCGGGGTGCGCATTTCCACAGTCATGCTTCCTCTGCGTGATGGTACCATTTCATAATCAAAAGGGGTGAAATTGTCGCGCATTACGGTTACCATAAGGTAAGAGCGGTCGGTGTCGATGCTGTCGATGGTAACTGTCAAGAAGCCTGCCCCGTCGGGGATGCTTTTCCCGGGAACCTGTGCGAATACCGTAAAAAGCACCATGGCCGACAGTGCTGAAATAAATATCCTTTTCATTTCGTCTTTAATAATTCGATGCGGAATGTGGTGCCGTGTCCCACTTCCGAGTCTTTGACATATATGCGGCCGCCGTGGTACTCCTCGATGATGCGCTTGACAAGGGTGAGGCCGAGCCCCCAACCTCGGTTCTTGGTAGTATAACCCGGGGTGAAAACCGTTTTGAAATTCTTGCGTGCTATGCCTTTGCCGGTATCGGTTATGTCGATATATACTATGCGGGTCGATGTGCCGGTATCGATGTCCACGGTGAGCCGTCCTTCCCCTTGCATGGCATCGACGGCATTCTTGGTGAGGTTTTCCATAACCCATTCAAATAGTGGCAGGCACAGCATCACTCCGCAATCATTTGTGGCGCGGTTGACGGTAAGTTTCACTCGCGAAGATATGCGTGACCGCATATATTGCAGGCTTTCATCGACAGCCTCGTTTATGAAATTCAATTCCATTTCGGGGCGGGAACCTATTTTGGAGAACCTGTCGGCAATCACCGAAAGCCGATGCACGTCGGCGTTCAAGTCGGTGATTATCTCCTTGTCAACGCCCGATGCTTCGAGCATCTCCACCCATGCCATCATCGACGAGATGGGGGTTCCGAGTTGGTGCGCGGTTTCTTTCGACAATCCCACCCACACCTTGTTCTGTTCTGCTTTTTTGATGCTGATGAGGGCGAAATACACGATTGCCACAAAAATAAGCAACACGGCAAGCTGTATGTAGGGGTAATAGGCAAGCCGTTTAAGCACGGTGGAATCTTCATAATACAATTCTTGCGCCGTGGCATCGTCGATTTGTATGGTTATATGGTTTTCAGTGCCTTTCAAGTGCTGTAACTTTTCTTCAAGGTAGGCAAGGTTGCGCGGAGAAATCATGTAAGGCGAAAGTGAGTCAACCGGTTCGGGCAAATCGAAATTGCGGTGCAGCAATATGGTGCCATCGCCATCTACCAGCAATACCGGAATATTGTGGTTGCCTTCGATTATGCTGAACAGAAAATCGACATCGGTTCCCGAACTGCCGTCGGTGGCCGAGGCAAGTTCCTTGGTGGCATTTGCCCAAATTTGCATGCGTTCGCGTTCTTGCGCGGCAAGGTCGCGCACAAGGCTGTCGGAGATATAAAGGAAAACACCCACCATCACAAGTGCCACGATGATGAAAACAGTTTTCCAGATGCGGCGTGTATCGTATATGCTACTATGTAATATCATGATTATTAAACGCCTTGCGATGTCACTTTATTGCCCCAGGTTGTGTGCAAGCCACCATGCCACACTGTCGTCATCGTTGCAGCCTATAATTTCGCTTGCCACGCGCTTGACCATGGGCAGGGCATTCGACGGGGCCACGCTGTAGTCGGCCATCTGCATCATTTCCATGTCGTTCACGTTGTCGCCGAATGCTACAATCTTGTCGAAGCCGCACTCATGGGCAAGCGTCTTGATTGCGACCGCCTTCGACACCTGCGAACCGTATATTTCAAGGTAACCGTATCCGGGTGCATATATGTCGCAATAGCAAATGGGATGGCAATCAATGTTTTGCGACAAGATGTCGTTATATATTTCTTCCATTACCGGGTAACGGTCGGTGGAAAACACTATCAGTGCCGGACACGATGATGGCTCATAAGGCTTGTCGTCAAGTATGAAATCCTTGTAATGTGTGCCGGTGCGGCTCTTCATGAAATCGGCTTCACGGGCCGAAATGCTGTTGATGTGATGGGCAAGCAGCTGTGCGCCCGATTGGCGGTATATGAACGGATGTGCGCCGTGTTGCTCATATATTTGGCATATTTTGGTTATGATGCTTTCATCTATGGGCCATGTGTGTGTATAAGCCGCAACTTTTTCATCCCATAAAGCCGCACCTGCAAGTACAACCGACGGTAACCGCATATCTACGCCCGACAACAAAGGCATGGCCGTGGCCGGCGACCGTGCCGTGGCAATGGCAAAATTCAAGCCATGCCGGGCAATCAAGTCGTTGATTATGTGTGCACTTTGTTCCGACACTTCACAATTGCTGTTTAGTAATGTCCCGTCAAGGTCGGTAATGAACAGGGTCTTGCTGATATCCATGCAGTTAATTTAATAATGAATAAGGAATGGGTAATGAAGAACCGGAATTTTATGTGAATAGTCTATTCCATAATCAGTTTTAAATTTTCATTACCCATTCCCAATTTCAAATTAAAATAGATTTCTAATTAAATTCAACTTTGTGTGTCGGCGGCAAGGTGCTGTTGCGTTGGTCGGTGGCTGCTGCCACTTCGCGGGCAAGCTCGATGAATGCGGCACCCGACACGCTGTTTTGCAATGTCACGGGAACACCGTCGTCTCCACCCTTGCAAATACTTGCCACAAGCGGAATTTGTCCCAACAATTTAACGCCTAATTTTTGGGCAAGATTTTTACCGCCGTCTTTTCCGAAGATATAGTATTTCTCATCGGGGTGTGCGGCCGGCGTGAACCACGACATATTTTCCACGATACCAAGTATGGGCACGTTCACTTTGTCGCTTTGGAACATACTCACTCCCTTGCGGGCATCGGCAAGCGCGACGTCTTGCGGCGTGGTCACTACTATGGCACCTGTGATGGCAAGTGTCTGTACCAGGGTTAGGTGTATGTCGCTTGTGCCGGGAGGCATGTCTATGATGAAGTAATCGAGTTCACCCCAGTCGGCTTCGGTGATAAGTTGGCGCAAGGCGTTGCTTGCCATTCCGCCGCGCCACAGCACGGCCTGGTCTTTATCGACGAGAAAACCTATCGACAGCACTTTCACGCCATAACGCTCAAGCGGTTCGATGAGGTTGCGCCCGTCTTCCTTTTGTGACATATACACCGGCGCATCTTCAAGACCAAACATCTTGGGAGCCGACGGGCCGAAGATGTCGGCATCGAGCAGGCCCACTTTATATCCTAATTGGGCAAGCGACACGGCAAGGTTGACGGCGATAGTGGATTTGCCCACACCGCCTTTGCCCGATGATACGCCGATGATGTTTTTCACACCCGGCAGGGGATTGGCAGGCTTTTGTGGTGCAGCTGTGCGGAACTTGACGGCCACGGTGGGTTCCACCTCGTTGCCTATATAAGTTTTAAGTGCGGCTTCGGCCGATTTTACCAACGACTTGGCAAACGGGTCGGTCGATTTGTCGAAAATCAATGAAAAGGATACCTTCATGCCGTCGATGCGTATGTCATCTTCGACCATTCCACTCGACACTATGTCTTTGCCGGTGCCGGGATAGCGCACATTGCTCAGTGCGTCAAGTATAAGTTTCGGATATAAACGTTGTTCCATTTTTCAGTAGTGATTATTTATTCCTCGGTTGAAGGAGGTGTTATCATTTTCTGTATGTATCCGCGCGAGAAACTACGGTAAGTGTCAGGCTCGATATCTATATCGGGTTCTTGCAGCGGCGGTTCCTGTTCAAGGTGGAACTTGATGTATTTTATCGACAGCCCACGGTCGAGCCATTGCTGTTCGTAAAACGTCTTTATACCTAATATCTCGTTGTCGTATCCCGAGTGGTACAAGTCGTCGGTATTGACTTCGGTGCGCAACTCGTTGAGGCTTACAAGGGCATCGGTGTAAGTGTAGAGGAACGGGCTGTCGGTCTTCAGGTGTATTATGCCGTCGGGTACAAGTATGTGGCGATACAGTTCAAGGAAACGAGTGCCAGTGAGCCGTTTGCGCACTTTCTTCATTTGTGGGTCGGGGAAAGTTATCCATATTTCGCTCACCTCGCCGGGCGCAAAAAAACTGTCGATTAGCTCGATATTGGTTCGCAGGAATGCCACATTGGCAAGCCCGTTTTCGGCGGCGGTTTTTGCCCCGGTCCACATTCTGGCCCCCTTGATGTCGATGCCTATATAGTTTTTGCCCGGGATACGCTCGGCCAGCCCCACGGTGTATTCCCCCTTGCCGCAACCGAGTTCAAGCACAATGGGATTGTCGTTTTTGAAATAATCGGTATTCCATTTCCCTTTCAATGGGAAACCGTTTTCCTGCAATGCCGCAAACGGGTATTGGAACACGTTGGGCAGCTGCTTCATCTCGGCAAATTTCTTTAACTTGTTTTTCCCCATGATTTCCGAAGTATAAGTATGTGGTTATTCTTTGTCGCCGTAGGCAAGGTCGCCGGCGTCGCCAAGTCCGGGCACTATATAAGAATGTTGGTTGAGCGACGGGTCGATGGCACCCACCCACACGGTGGTGGTTTCTTCCGGGAAATGCTTTTGCACGAAGTCGATGGCCTGTTGCGATGCTATCACGGCGGCAATGTGCACGTGTGCCGGTTTCCCCTTGGTCAACAATGCCTGGTAGGCCAGTTCCATCGACGAACCTGTGGCAAGCATGGGGTCGGCAATGATGACGGTCTTGCCGGTGATGCGCGGACAAGCTATATACTCGATGTGTATGTCAAATACATCGCTATGCGGCTTATACTTGCGGTATGCGCTCACAAAGGCATTCTGGGCGTCATCAAAATAATTCAGGAATCCCTGGTGGAACGGCACGCCGGCCCTCAATATAGTGGCCAGCACCACTTGGCTGGCGATGTCGTCGCATTGCACCGTGCCCAGTGGCGTGGTCGTGGCGGTTGTGGCATAATCAAGCCGCTTGGATATTTCATAAGCCATTACCTCACCAATGCGTTCAAGGTTGCGGCGGAAGCGCATCTTGTCGCATTGTATGTCAACGTTGCGCAATTCCATCATGAATTTGCTCACGAGCGACTTTTGTTCGGCAAAATTTATTATTTCCATTAAACAGTGTGTTTTTATTTATATTGAATAATCGTGACATTCGCGCAAAATTTGTTGTGAACGTGCACGGTCTTCCACAAGTTGCCGTTTCAGCTCTTCGAGTGAACCGAGTTTTAGCTCGGTACGCAGGAAACGCACGAATTGTACGTCGATAGGCTTGTCATAAACATCGCCGGCGAAATCGAAGATGTGCACTTCGATGCTTTGGTGATGCCCGCCGTTGCCCACCGTGGGGCGTATGCCTATGTTGGCCATTCCGCCTTGCCAATGTCCGTTGCCTATTTTCACTCTGACGGCGTATGCCCCCCTGTGCGGTATCACCACCGACGGGTCGATGTTGCCAATGTTGGCAGTGGGGAACCCTAATTCCCTGCCCACTTCATAGCCATGCTCCACCATTCCGTGCAACACAAACGGGTGGCCCAGGCAACAAGCGGCATCGTCAACTTTCCCGGCAAGTATCAGGCGGCGTATGATTGATGAGCTTACCGGGCTGTATTGC
Source organism: uncultured Bacteroidales bacterium (assembly GCA_949289215.1). Taxonomy (GTDB): domain Bacteria; phylum Bacteroidota; class Bacteroidia; order Bacteroidales; family Muribaculaceae; genus Avimuribaculum. The sequence goes on from CASENC010000018.1 coordinate 20,647, forward strand.
CCGCGGTATTCTTCGGCCTGCATCAGTTCAACGCCAAGTTCCTTGCCATGCCGCACATAATCGTCAAACCCTTCTGACCGGTTATGCCCGAATCGGTGGTTAAATCCCGTTATAAGCAATTTCACGCCGTAATTGTCACGTATGAGCTTGATGTAATTAAATGAGTCGAGCCTTGCAAGTTGCAAGTCAAAATCCATTAATATCACATAATCGGCTCCATGGCGCCTTATTGCCTCGATGCGGTCGTCGAGAGTCATTATCATCTGCAAGTCGGTGTCGGGGCGCAGCACATTCTGCGGATGCTCACGGAATGTTATCACGGCCGATTTCAGCCCGCGGCTGTGAGCCTGCCGGTTAAGGTAATCAATCAGCATGGCGTGGCCGCGGTGCAGCCCGTCAAACATTCCTATGGTGGCAGCTATGCTGCCCGGAGCGATAATATGTGGCCGTGTGACTACTTCCATGCAGGTAACATGCGGCTCAAAATATCTTCAAATTCCTGTCCCGGCGGTACAAGCGCAGTGGCAAAACCAAGTGTGGCGGCTGCATCAAGGTTGTGTTGTGAGTCGTCGATGAAAAGCGTTTCTTCGGGCGTTATGCCAAGGTGGCCTATGGCGTATTCAAAGATTTTGCGGTCGGGCTTGTTGCTACCGGCCAAAAATGACACCACTTGCCCGTCGAAATAATCATCGATGGTTTTCCCCTCTTGTGTGAACTGGCGTGCAATTTCGCTGTAATACATTATGGGATTGGTGTTTGACAACAAGTAGATATTATACTTTTTGTGCAGCTCACGCAAAGCCACCAATCTGCGCAACGGAATTCCCAGCAGGAAGGCGTTGAGAGCCTCGTCTATTTCCCGGTCGCTTACTTCGCGGCCGTCCTTTATTTGGCTTCGCAACGAGTTGCGGAATTCATCGGCCGAAATCGAGCCGTTTTCAAGCCGCAGAAAGTCGCCCGACTGCACATAAAGCCCCAGCATTTCGTCGGCATTTTTCACACCGAGTTTCATAAGGGCATCGACGCAACATTCGCGCTTGATGTCCATGATAACTCCGCCAAGGTCGAAAAGGAGATTTTTGATAGTTTCCATCTATGAAAAGTCAATATTTCAGATTGCAAAATTACGAAAAAAACGCCAAAATCCTCATTCCCTGCAAATATACACTGCAAACATATTAGCAATTATCGAAACCGTAAATTAGGCGGCTTATCAGTGGTTTCCTTTTTTGGGGGAAAGATTTTTCGATTTTTTCCTTTTTAAAAGGAAAGATTCTTGGTAGAAGGTGTGCTTCCTTTTGAATTTTTGCGGATTTTTTTCTGATTTCGCCAGCGTGTGGCACTGAACGCACGTATAAGTTAAGCAAATAATATAAATGTAGAGACGATCCATCGCGTCTGAAACCACCTCCCATGGGTGGCGGTTTCGAGGGTGTGTCAAAATGTAAATTCAAAAAGGGCGGCAAAGCCGTCCAATCTGCGGTAACCGGCGGCGCAGCGACCGCCGAGTGGCGGGTCGTAAGCCGTCGGTAAGGCGACCGCATCAACGAGAACGGCCTCAAAGAGGTCGAACACACATTGAATAGTAATGTATTCGACCTCTTTGAGGCCGTTCCTTGTATGGTGGTTTCGTGTTCCGACGGTTCGGCTTTGCCTCACCATCGGTTACCTCAGGTTGGACGGCTTTGCCGCCCAACCTGCATTTCGGCACGCCCTCGGGTTTTATGTTGTTTCCCGGGGATATTTCAATTGCCGGGTTGCTGATTTTTAATAATACAGGTAATCAAGTGTGAACGCTTGTGCTTCATAGTACTGGCTGTTCCTGAATGCTCTCGTAGTGAACAGTGTACCGTCGTAATTATAAACATACATTATGAATCCCGAGGAAGTTGCGTTCATGAAGCCAAGTCGTTTATCCCCTAATACATAATCGTCATATTTAGGAGCTACACATTGCGTCCCGTTATAATAAGATGCTCCTATCTTCCCGTTTCTTCGGAATATTATGACATTTTGGCCAAATTTGACAATTTCATCATAATCTTTGAGGATTATGTTGATATCCTCGTCTATCAGGGTGAATTTGTTGTTCAAACCGGTCATAATATACAACCCGTCAGCCTCTGTCACGGTGATTGAATTCTTATAGATACATGCCGAGGATTTGCCTGTTCCGTCAGCCTTTACCAATGCTTGTCGGTCATTTTTGTCAATTCCTATGACGCAATCATGATCGCTGCCTTTCCAAGCCAAAAAAGCTACAAATTTCCCTGCCGGAACAAGTTCTTTGCCTGTTACGGCGCTGAAAAGTGCCTCAGTTCCGTCTTCTTTTTTAACCGTGATGAGTTTATCGGAGTCGAGAGAGCCGGTGTATTCTTTGTAGATTCCTGCCGGAATAATTGTCTTGCCGAGCGAAGAGCTGTAAATGCTCATAGTATTGTTTTTGTAACATCGGAATATGTATCCGGAATACGAGTTGTTTGCTATGATGGAGTCGTATTCACATTGCAGTATCATATTTCCTTGAATGTCATACAATCCTGCTTTCTTGTCGAGATATGGTGCGGAATAATCGGTATTGATATAATCTACAACGGAATCATATTGGCATGGGATAACCGTTGTATAGTCTGAGTCTGATACTTTCAGTATTCCGCGACGACCATCTTTCACACATGCGAATTTCCCTAAATAGCCTTCGAATTTATGAATATCATCATATTCGCATGGTACAAACGGGAAAATGCCGTATTTTCCGTTTCCATCTCTGACGATGTTGTTTTCCGGGATTTGCATGCCGCTTCCCAGGTATAGTTGGCTAGTGTAATGACCACCGGTATTAAATGTCAAGCTACAAACAGTATAGATTCCTTTGGTTTCCACCGAGTACATTTCAAAGCCTTTTGCGTAAATCGTGTTGTTTGATTTGTTGTAGAATACTCCTATCCCGTATCTTCCCGTTATGATGCGGTTTGAGTCATTTACTTCAGTTATCTGTATGTCTCCGACGTTTTTTGTTTGGCGTTCTCGCAGGTTGTAGAGTTTACCGGTGGTTGAATTTTCTGATTCGATTGCCCAGAATGTGCCATTGTCGTACGTGAAGAGGAGGCGATATTTGCATTTCACTTTCTCTTTCCCGTTTTCATCCACGACTCCATATTTGCCATCTTTCGACACTATGGCGAAGTTATTGTAAAAAGGTTCTGCAGTTGTGTATTTGGGTTCTACGACCCATTTCCCTGTTGCATCGGTGTAGCCCCATTCTCCTTTATCGTTTTGTTGCGGAGTCAGTGCCGCTGCGAAAACCGACAAAGCAGAGCCCATCAGCATTGCAAACAATGCGAACAAGCATTTGATAGAATAACTCTTCGTTTTCATAATTGTTTAATTTTAAGTTTTTATTTTAATGATTTTACTATTACTGGTTTTATAATTACTGGTTTTCGAGAATTATTCCATTGCTTGCATATATTATGGGTGTGATTATTTGATTCCAATTATATGCAAGTGGAATTGTTCAGGTTTTTTATATTATGCTATTAACTTCCCAGATTTGCTTATATGACCATATATTGGCATTTAAGTCTTGCTTGTAGTTATTATACGCAAATTTAACAAATTGTCGATTAATACATTTTTTTGTATATTAATTATATTTAATATGTCATTAAATGTTTTTACAAAATCGGTTTCTTTTGATGCGATTTATGGTTGTGTGAAATTTCAGCCCGTTGATTTGTCGATATTTATGGGGGGATTATGCACTCTTGAAAATGATTGCTTGTCTTTCGGAAAAATAAAGAGAGGGTGTAAAAATGTAAAAAAGGGGCGGCAAAGCCGTCCAATTTGCGGTAACCGGCGGCGCAGCGACCGCCGATGGGCGGGTCGCAAGCCGTCGGGTAAGGTCATGCATTAATAAGCTCGGCCTCAAAGAGGTCGAACACATTTGGTCGTAATGCATTCGACCTCCTTGAGGCCGTTTTCTGTATGGTGGTTTCGTGTTCCGACGGTTCGGCTTCGCCTCACACATCGGTTACCGCAAATTGGACGGCTTTGCCGCCCAATCTGCATTTTGTCACACCCTCATTTTTATGGTTAAACTTGCGCAGGCGAGTTATTCTTCTACTTCAAATTGGTCTTTGCCTACTCCGCACAGGGGGCATACCCATTCTTCAGGAACATCGGCCCATGCGGTACCGGGTGCTACACCATTGTCGGGGTCACCTGTTGCCGGGTCATATACATAACCGCATACAACGCATACATATTTTTCCATAATTCTTTCGTTTTTGTGGGTTAATAATAATGTTAATTTTGTATCGATTCCAATATTGAAATTGAATACAATACAAAAATACTCTTTTTTTGCTGTAAAACAAAAAAGATTTGCAATATATGTCACAAAAAATGGTGAGATGGATATACCGAAACTATTTCGTAATTTTACAGCCTGATAATGAAGGGTAACGAATATGGGAATAAAAAACTTTCTTTCCGACTTACGAAACCGTGACCACAGGCGCACTCTCGGCGGCCTTGATTTCTTCAGGTATATAGGGCCGGGGCTGCTGGTGACTGTGGGATTTATTGATCCCGGTAACTGGGCATCGAATTTTGCCGCGGGGTCTCAATTCGGGTATTCGTTGCTGTGGGTTGTCACATTGTCAACCATCATGCTCATTATATTGCAACATAATGTCGCTCACCTTGGCATCGCCACAGGGCTATGTCTGTCGGAGGCGGCCACCAAGTATGCCCCCAAGTGGGTTTCACGTCCGGTGCTTGCGTCGGCTGTCGTTGCTTCGATATCGACTTCGCTTGCCGAGATACTTGGCGGTGCCATAGCATTGGAAATGCTCTTCGGCATACCGGTGGCATGGGGTGCCGTGTTGACTACGGCCTTGGTGCTGATTATGCTGTTTACCAATTCCTACAAGCGCATCGAGCGGGCCATAATCACATTCGTGTCGATTATAGGGCTGTCGTTTATTTACGAATTGTTCCTGGTGGATATCGACTGGCCGAGTGCCGCACGTGGGTGGGTAATGCCATCCATCCCCGACGGCAGCATGATAGTGATAATGAGTGTGCTTGGTGCCGTGATTATGCCTCATAATCTGTTTCTGCACTCCGAGGTGGTGCAGAGCTTGGAATATAACAAGCAGGGTGACAATTCCATTCGTTCGCGGCTTAAATATGAACTTTTCGATACGCTTTTCTCGATGATTGTGGGGTGGGCAATCAATAGTGCGATGATATTGCTTGCCGCAGCCACATTTTTTGAAAACGGGATTTTGGTTGAAGAGTTGCAACAGGCCAAGGAGCTGATGACACCGCTCTTGGGCGACAATGCCGGCAATATATTTGCGGCGGCGTTGCTGCTGGCAGGTATCTCTTCGACTGTGACAAGCGGAATGGCGGCGGGGTCTATTTCGGCCGGCATATTTGGCGAGTCGTATCATGTCAAGGATTCCCACTCGCAAGTGGGTATAATCGCATCGCTTGGGATAGCCTTGTTGCTGATATTTTTTATAGGTGACCCATTCAAGGGATTGCTTATTTCGCAAATGGTACTGAGCCTGCAGCTGCCGTTTACCGTGTTTTTACAGGTATGGCTCACTTCATCGCGCAAAGTGATGGGGCAGTATGCCAATTCACGATTTAACAAAACCGTGCTTTACGGCATAGCCGTTGTGGTAACGATATTGAATTTATATTTACTTTTGGCCCAATAAAGAAAAACATATAGCCCGATGAGAAGAAAGATATGCATCATTACCGGCACACGTGCCGACTGGGGTTTGTTGAGCGGCATTGCACGGACGTTGAAGTCGCGTGACGACGTGCAGTTGCAAATTATAGCAACTAATATGCACTTGTCGCAAAAGTTTGGCAATACGCAACGCGAAATAGAGCAAGACGGCCTCACGATAGATTATCGTGTGCCCATGCCGGTGGAAAACGACACACCTGCACAGACAGTGCAAGCCATGGCTGTGTGCATGAAAGGAATGGCCGATGCACTCTGTGCCTTGCGGCCCGACCTGATTGTGATACTCGGCGACCGTTACGAGATGCTTGTTGCTGCTTCGGCTGCTCTCATTTTTCACATTCCGGTGGCACACATTGCCGGTGGTGCCGTGAGTTTTGGTGCTTTCGATGAGAGCATACGCCACTCCATAACCAAGATGAGCCATCTGCATTTCACCGAAACCGAGGAATACCGCCGCCGTGTAATACAACTTGGCGAGCAGCCTTGTCATGTGTTTAATGTGGGAGCCATAGGGGTTTATAATATACGACATGTGCAATTGCTTTCACGAGAAGAACTTGAAGCCGATTTGCATACACATATACCGGCCAAGTCGCTTTTTGTCACTTTCCACCCGGCCACGCTCGATGCAGAGCCTCCGGCCGCACAATGCAGCAACCTGATTGCGGCTCTCGACTGTCTTGAAGAATATAAAGTGTTTTTCTCTTATCCCAACAGTGACACCCACGGCAACGAGATAATTGAAATAATAGAGCGCGCGGCACAAGCGTACCCCGATAAATATGTGGTGTTCCCATCGCTCGGACAACGGCGATACTTGTCGATGCTGCGGTGTGTGGATGCGGTTGTTGGCAATTCATCAAGCGGCATAGTGGAAGTGCCATCGATGGGCATACCTACTTTGAACATCGGCATACGCCAATCGGGGCGCACGGCAGCAGCTTCGGTGATAAATTGCGGCACTTCGGTCGAAGAAATCAGCCGAGGCCTTGCCCTGGCTCTTTCGCCCGATTTCAAGGAAACCGCCCGCACTGTGATTAATCCGTATGAGCAACCCGACACATTGCCAAAAATAGTCGATACCATTTGCACTGTCCCACTTGATGGTATCACCATCAAGCGTTTTTACGACTTGGCATAAAACACGAATGAAAGGGGGGCAGCGTGGATATATGGGATAAAAAGAAGCGGTCGGCCGTGATGGCCAAAATCAAGAGCAAGGATACCAAGCCCGAGCTTATAGTGCGCCGTTACTTGTATTCCCGAGGATATCGTTACCTGAAGAATGTCAAGGGGTTGCCGGGAACGCCCGATATTGTGCTGCGTAAGTACGGCATAGTGATATTCATTCATGGCTGTTTTTGGCACGGGCATAGCATCGATGGACATTTGCCGCACTCCAACGTTGGATTTTGGGAAGCAAAAATAAGCCGTAACCAGAACCGGGACGAGCGCAACAAGGCTGCCTTGCGGAAAATGGGCTGGAAGGTGATGACGGTGTGGGAATGTCAGTTGCGCCCGGCTACCCGGGAAAAGACCTTGCGCGAAATCGAGTATCTGATTAATTTGACTTATCTGCAACGTTTCCGCAAGCCGCCGCTTCCACGTCGATATGAAAGCGAATCGGTTGTCGCCCCAATGCCTATGGCTGCCGAACCGTCCACCCCGTATGCTAAGGATAACGGGTCGGGAGGTGACGATAATCACCGGCAAGCGGGAGAATGATGGCACTAACGGCGCAATTTGTGGCGCATTACTATTGATGTTGCAGCCGAGGTGAGAAGGCCGACGGCGGCCACGGCGGCAAATACTACCAGCAGGTCGGCAGCTTGCACTTCAACGGGGTAGGCCTTGACAACAAGCATCTCGGTGGCTCCTTGCAGTTCTATCAGTCCGAATGTTTGTTGCATCAGGCACAGCATCACGCCTATTACGATGCCGGCCACGGCACCGGTAAGCGAGATGAGCCACCCTTCGGTGATGAATATGCGTGTGATTTGCTTGTTGGTGGCACCCATGTTGCGGAATGTGGCTATGCTCTCGCCTTTTTCTATGATTAACAGCGAAAGTGTTCCTATGACATTGAATGTGGCTATCACCATTATAAAGCCGAGCAACAGGAAAGATACCCATTTTTCGATGTTGACCATGCGGAAGGCGTAATCTTGTTGCATCAGGCGGTTTTTCACTGTGTAATCGCTGCCGAGCATGGCCGATATTTTCCGCATCATGCGGGTTTCGTCGATGCCGGGAACCAATGCTATTTCCACGCCGGTGGCCTCGGTGCGGTAATTGAACAGGAAGCGTGCAGTCTCGATGGGCACTATTATCATGTCGCGGTCATATTCGTTTTGTTCCACCTGATACACTCCTGCTGCATATACCGTGTCGCAGCGGAATGCCCCGGCGGGATTGGAAAGGTTGATGTTTCCCATGCGTTTGGGTGCGAAAAGCCTTATGCCGGCTACAAATCCCGGTCGTACCCGCAACTGCAATGCCGCGCCGACGCTGAGCACGGTGTAATGCGCTGCGCCGTCGGTGAGGCGGAATTCGCCGTCGATTATCACATCATCGATGCTTGACAGCAGATTGTAATCATAAGGTACCCCCTTTATGAGTACCGGCATTTGGAAGTCGTCGAATACGGCAAGGCCATGGTCGGTTATGGTGGGCAATGCCATTTCCACGCCGTCGATTGCGGTTATTGCGGCGGCAATGCTGTCGGCATTGGTTATGGTTTTCCCATGGGCGGCATTAACCACAAGTTGCGGGTCGAGTTTCGACAATTTGTCGCCGATAAGCCCCGAGAAGCCGTTGAATACCGACAATACGCACACCATGGCGGCAGTGGTCACCATCACGCCGCACACAGCCACAATCGATATGATGTTGACTGCACTGTGGGTCTTTTTCGATTTCAGGTAGCGGAGTGCTATTTTCAGGACGAAGTTCATTCTGCCGCTGTTTCGCTGTCTTCCTTGTTTTCGGGGTTGCCCGGGTGCTTTTTGCGGTCGTCTTCGAGCAATTGGTCGATGTGCTCGATGTAGTCGAGCGAGTCGTCGAGGTGGAATAGCAATTCGGGTGTCTTGCGTAACTGGAAGCGCACCTTTTGTGCAAGGTCGTAGCGTACCGTCTTGGCGTTACGGGTGATGTTCTGTAGCAACAGTGCGGCCTGGGCCGACGGGAAAATGCTCAGATACACGTGGGCTATGCTCAAGTCGGGTGATATTCTTACGGTGCTCACCGAAACTATAACATTGCCGAGTTTTGCCGTTTGCAGACGGAATATTTCGCTCAGTTCTTTTTGTATGAGCCGTGCTATGCGTGATTGTCGAGTCGATTCCATAATATGCGATTTTGTCGTTTTAGTGTTTTGCAAAATTAGCCATAATAACTTCAATTCCCAAATTTAGTCCTGTGCCTTAGCGAAGCGCAATCCCATTGTCGCACAAATTTTATATTTAATGTTGCAATAAAAATAACGAATTATGAAAAGTAAAAGGACAATTAAAACAAACAAAATGGCAATGATGCTATTGGAATGTATCAAAGAGGGCGACATTATCAAAGAGGGTAGGAAGAAAAAATCGCTTATGAACTTTATGTGCAACATTATTGTGCAGTTGCGGCAGCTGGGAAAAGACCGCACTTCTGAAACATACACCTCGGCACTGAAAAGTTTCATGATGTTCCGTAATTGGCGCGACTTGTCGATAGGGCGGTTGACGCCGGTGGTGGTGCAGGAGTATGAGGCTTGGTTGAAGATGAAAGGGATTTCGATGAACACAACGTCGTTTTATATGCGCATTCTTCGCGCAGCATACAACAAAGCCGTGGATAACGGACTTGCAAAGCAACTTTATCCGTTCAGGTACGTATATACCGGTATAGGGAAAACCGTCAAGAGGGCGGTGTCGATCGATGACATAAAAAGGATAAAACAGCTTGATTTGTCGGAGCGCAGGGCTCTTGATTATGCACGCGATATGTTTTTGTTCTCATTTTACACGCGAGGAATGTCGTTTATCGACATGGCTTATTTGAAGAAAACCGACTTGCACAACGGCGTGCTGTGTTACCGCCGCCGTAAGACGGGGCAGTTGCTGTATATCCGTTGGGAACGATGTATGCAGCGCATAATCGACAAGTATCCCGATAATGACACGTGTTACTTGCTGCCCATAATACGTGCCGAGGGTAACGACCGCTTGCAATATCAGACTGCCATGAGATTTGTGAACAACAAATTGAAGCGGGTGGCCGCATTGGCCGGTATGCACGGCGACCTGACGATGTACGTCAGTCGCCACAGTTGGGCATCGATAGCCCGTGCCAAGCATATACCCATATCGGTGATAAGTGAAGGAATGGGGCATGACAATGAAGTCACCACCCAAATCTACCTTGCCTCGCTCGACGCAGCCACCATCGACCGCGCCAACAGGCTCATTCTGCGAAATCTGTAACCCCGGTGTACTACAGATGCTTTAAATAGCCGAATGGGGCCAAAATCAGGGGATAAAATTCCGATTATAGCTCCATTCGGCTATTTTGCCATTGCATATTTTGGTGGTTATTTAATGGTTATTTGAGCATGGTTATTTTCAGGCGTTTGTTTTTGATTTTCAGCGGGGCTATTTGTTGCAGCACGGCTTGGGCTTTGGTTGCGGTGACGGCTGCTATGGCATAGTGGTCGTGAAGGTCGATGCTGCCGATTTCTTCGGCAGTGAGGTCGCTGTTTTTCAGCAAGAAGCCGACTATGTCTCCGCGCGATATTTTTTCTTTTTTCCCTGCATTGAAATATATCGAGGCCATGTCGGGCTTTAATAGGCCGTTACCCGGCGTTGCCGGTATAAGGTGTTTTTCCTCGTCGATGGCTATGAATTCCGGCAATTGTTCTTCGGGACCGGTAATCACATATACTTCGCCCGAGGCATCGATGCGGGCCGTGCGCCCGTTGCGGTGAGTATAAACTTCGGTGCTCGATGGCAGGTGGTAGTGTATGATGTTTTTTACATCGGCGATGTCAAGGCCGCGTGCGGCCAGGTCGGTAGTGACAAGTATCTTAAAAGTTCCGTTGTTGAACAGGGCCACGGCCTTTTCACGGTCGATTTGTTCAAGTCCGCCGTGGTATATTTCCACAGGAACGTTATGTTCTGAAAGGAAATCATAGACACGTTCTGCCGATTCGCGGTAATTGACAAATATCATGGTGCGTCCGTCTGTGATATTGCCAAGCAAGCAAAGCAGTGTTCCCAATTTGTCTTTTTCGGGTGATTGCACTTGCCACACTTTCAGCCGCCGGTCAATACGTTTTTTCGTGTCGAGGAAGTTCAGTTCCATCGGTCGGTTTAATCGCAGGAATGTGGGCATCTCCTTTATTTCGGTGGCAGAAGTGAGCAGGCGGCGAGAGATGCGAGGCATTTGCCTGATGATTTTCTCCATTTCGTCATGGAACCCGAGTTCGAGCGACTTGTCAAATTCGTCAAGCACCAGCAGGCGCACTGTTTCCACGTCGATGTGCTTGCGGTTGATGTGGTCGAGCAGTCGCCCAGGTGTGCTTATCACTATTGCCGGAGTGGCGGCCAACGAATTTTTTTCATCGATGACGTTATGCCCGCCATAGCAGCAGGTGATTTTCAGCTCTCCGCCGGTCAAGGCTCGTGCCACGCCGTCGATTTGCTGCACCAGTTCGCGCGATGGTGCGATGATGGCACATTGCACCGTGCCGTTATCGCCCTTGATGGCTTGCAACACAGGCAGCAGGTAGGCTATGGTTTTGCCGGTTCCGGTGGGTGACAGCAATACCATGTCGCCACCCTCGCGTGAACGGTCGTTTACTGCCTGTTGCATATCATTCAGGTGGTCGATGCCAAGCCGTTCTTGTAAGCGTGTGAGTATTTCGTTTTCTTTCATTATGCAATAGTTGTTTTATAAAAAACATAGTGCACCAAACGACATCCACAGCAGTGCTATGAGTATCACAGCAAGATATGGGCGGTCGCCGATGCAGCGGTAAGAGAGGTATATCGACAGTACTGCATATACGGGGAATGTTATCAGCAACAAGTTAATAATGTTGCCAGGGTCGTCGAGCGCATCGGACGAGGCTATCAGCCACGGCCACAGCAGCACCGGGATGAATGAAGCCGCCGCCGTGATGCCGAACCAAAACGGCAGGCGCGGCCGCCGGTGGTTATGTTTTGGGGTTATATCTTCCATAATGAGCCAAAGGTACTGATTTATTTGCAAACAGACAAAATGAAAGGAGGCGCATACACAATGTGTGTGCGTCTCCTCTTTAAAGTGATAATAGCTGTCGGGGGTGATGTGTTACTTTATGATAACCTTGAATGTGCGGTTGTCGTTACCCGACTTGATGTTAACAAGCAATATTCCATTGGCCGGAGCGTCAACCGTTACGTTTCCGCTTGCACCATAAACAGAGTCGAGCAATTGTCCTGTGGTATTGAAAATGCGTATGTCGCAATTTTCAAGAGAGCCAAGGCGTATGTCGATGGTGTTGCCGCTGGTGAGTATCATGCAGTTGTCGGCGATGGCATCGTTTATGCCTACGGTCTGCTTGCCCACGTAATGGATTGTGAATGCTGCATTTTCGTCACCGTTGTCGTTGCGGATTATGCCGGCCGGAATGTTCAGATAATAGTTTTCACCACCGTCAAGTGCGATTGGAGCAGTGTATCCGTCCATATCGGCTGCAAAAACGGTAAGGATTTGCCCGTTTGCGTTCATCATCCAGCGGTCGTCGGGTTGGATTTCTTCTCCGGTCTCGGCATCGCCCTTACGCAATACGATATCGGGGTTCGGGTCGATTGACGTGATATTTTGCCCGAAGTCTATTTCTATTGCCCCAAGTTGTTCCAATTCCGAACCGTCGGCCGGGTCGATGCTTTCATATGTTATGGCAACGGGGGTGTATCCTACGAAGTGCAATACTATTTTTTGGTTTTTGTCACCTGTTGCATTCTGGAATGTTCCTGCCGGAATAACAAAGGTGTATTCTTCACCGGCTTCAAGTGAGAACGACTGGTTGTAACTATCATAGTCCAGACCCACTATGCCCACGGTGTTGTCGCCTTCGTCGGTGGCAAGCCAGTTGCTGTCGGGCTCAATGAGGTCGCCTGTCAATTCTGAACCTTTATAAAGACGGGCCTCGGGGTTTCTTTCTGCTATAGTAACTGCCTCGGGGAAAGTAATCAAGATCTTTTCAAGCGTTTTGAGTTCGGCACCGTCGGCCGGATTGAATGTTGTCGGAACAAATATAGCCGGCATATCATCGACAACCTCGCTGAAACCGTCGGTCCAACCCGCACTGCGATAAGCATCGGCAGTGCCTGCCGGCACGTGCAATACGGCATCTTCACTGATTTGGTAGAACGGATAGTCGTAACTTTCGTAATAGTTGAGTTCAGCCGGGATGGCACCAAGGCAGGTTACATTGGCGAGCTTTTCACTTGCCCGGAATGCATACATATCTATTATTTCGATTCCCGAAGGAATTGTAACCTTTGTCAGGTTGGGGCATTGAGCCAAGAGGCCCTCGTAAATTATGTTCATGCCTTCGGGCAATGTGACTTCGGTAAGGCCGCTGCCTGCAAGGGCATAAGTACCCATATATACAAGCGATTCGGGGAAGTTTATTTCGGTAAGGGATACACAGTTGAGGAATGCGTTATCGTCGAATGCGCGGATACCGTCGGGCAAAGTTACTTTTGTGACAGCTGTCGCGCCATCGAATGCGCCGCCACTGATGCCAAGGCAACCGTCGGCTACGGTCACTTCGGTCATTGTCGATTTCGGTGGGAATGCATAAAGCAGTGATTTGTCGGCACTGTACAGTATGCCGTCAATGGCTGTTAATGCCGTATTGCCGTCGGCAACCGCAAATTCACTTATACCGGTACCGCCAAATACGCCCAAACCGAGACTTTCAACGCAAGCCGGTATGGTGATGGTGCCTGTGAGCGATGTGCATTGGTCGAACAGGAAGTCGGGCAATTTTTTCAGCTTGGTAACGGCACTCCAATCAACCGTGGAGAGGGATTCGCATTGACGGAATATACCTTCACCCATCACACGAATATTGGCATTGAACGTGACTTTTGTCAATTGAGCATATTGGAATAAATTGTTGCCCAGGCTGTCGCACGCTTCGGGGAAAGTAAATTCGGTGAGTCCGGCTTTATAGAAACAGCCACTGCCTATCGATTTTATGCCGTCGGGGAGTGATAAGGTTTTCATTGATTTGTTCATGTAGAAGCAACTTCCCGGTATTTCGGTGACACCATCGGGGATGGTTATCGAAGGAATACTCTCCATATATGCAAACGCATAGTCTCCCAGTTTTGTAAGGTTTTCGGATATTTGCATTTCGGTAACGGCCTCGGCACCATACATTCCGCAATAATCGATCTCGGTAATTGTGTTTGGCATGACCACTTTGGTGGTGACATCGTTATAATTGAAGCTGTGATCCATGATACTTGTCACCGTGTAGGTTTTGCCTTCATAAGTCACTGTTTCGGGGATAATCACTTCGGGCAGATCGCAAGCATCGCTCAGCCCTACGGTGTTTTCACCTGTAACCGTGTATTCAAGTTCATTGTATATGAATGTCTGGGTTTCGGATGTTTGGGCTTGTGCATAGTTGAATAACCCTAAAGCACCCATAAGAAGTAAAATTTTTTTCATGAGATATGTTTTTTAGTTATTAGTTGTATGGTGGCAAATATACAATAAAATTATAGAAATAAAATAAATAAGTTGCATTTTGTGTATTTTTCGTTTGAGTTATTCTGTTTTTATTCATTAAATACGGAAAATCGCCATAATTAAAATTGCGAGGAGATTGTTTTGCTTTCATGGAAATTGATGTATATTTGCAGCGGAAAAGATTGTTTGGAGTGCCTTGATAATTGGCACGAAAATTGAAATAGTACAAGGGAAAGACAGTTTTTAGGTTTATAAATGTGTTCCCTCGGAGGAGGAACAGAGAATTGAAAAAATGCCTGCCATGTGCAGGATGGTAGTAACTTAATTTTTTATGAGGTTATGAAAAAGATTGTGAAAGATGTTTTAGGTTTTGTGTCGTTAGTGCTTGTGTTGCCGTTTATAATCCCATCCGGACTGATGGTATTGGCAGGTCTCTACATTGCACAATTGCTGGTAAAGATTGCCGGTACCGGTGGCGAAAGCGACAAATCGGCTGAAGGGCAACGGCTTGAAAACGACAAATGGAGTGGTGTGAGTGCTCCGCTTAGTTGGAATTGCTTAAATGCTTGAAAGGAGTAGAATTTTATTGATGCTTGCAGCAAGAATTTGGTGCAAGTTTTTTTATTTTTAGGATATAGGAAGCCGATTATATATGACAAATAAGGCTGATTGGTAAGGACTTGACCAATCAGCCTTGTTCGTTTTTATTGAGTACGGGGTTAACAGTGCTTGTTGCGGATTTCCACGCGGCGTATTTTGCCGCTGATGGTCTTGGGTAACTCATCGACAAACTCTACCACTCGCGGGTATTTGTAAGGAGCGGTGGTGTGCTTCACGTGGTCTTGTATTTCTTTCACGAGTTCGGGGCCTTCTTTGCCTTTATATTCTTTCGATAGCACAATGGTGGCTTTTACCACTTGCCCGCGTATCTCGTCGGAAACGCCGGTGATGGCGCATTCCACCACGGCGGGATGCGTCATCAGTGCCGATTCCACCTCGAAGGGGCCTATGCGGTATCCGCTCGACTTGATGACATCATCTTTACGCCCTATGAACCAGTAATAGCCATCTTCGTCGCGCCAGGCCACATCGCCGGTGTGGTAAATGTCGTCGTGGTATTGTTGGTGCGTCAGTTCCGGGTCGCGGTAGTATTCTTTGAATAGACCTACGGGTCGCTTGCCGTGTGTCTTCACCACTATTTCGCCCTCTTCGCCGTCTTCGGCCCAGCGGCCGTCGGATGTGAGCAGCGCGATGTCGTAAACAGGGCCTTTTTTCCCCATCGAGCCGGGACGCGGTTCCACCCAAGGGTATGTGCCTATGGTTACCGTGGTTTCGGTTTGCCCGTATGCTTCCATCAGTTTTATCCCGGTGAGCTTGTACCACTCGTCATACACGCTTGGGTTCAATGCCTCGCCTGCAATGGTGCAATACTTCAGGGTGGAGAGGTCGAATTGGGTGAGGTCTTCACGAATAAGGAAGCGGAACACCGTGGGTGGAGCGCAGAACGATGTGATGCCGTAGTTGTGTATCATGTGCAGCACGTCCACGGGCTTGAATTTTTCGAAATCATATACAAACACGTTGGCACCCACGAGCCATTGTCCGTAGTATTTGCCCCACACGGCTTTTCCCCAACCGGTGTCGGCAAGAGTGAAGTGCAGGCTGTCCTCATCGAGGTTGTGCCAATATTTTGCGGTGATTATGTGCCCTAACGGGTAGGTGAAGGTGTGCGCCACCATCTTCGGTTCACCGGTTGTGCCCGATGTGAAATACATCAATGAGATGTCGTCGTTGTCATTGACAAATTCCGGGCGCACAAATTCCGGAGCTTCTTCGCAGCCCCGGTTGAAATCTTCCCATCCTTCGGGTATTTCAGGGCCTATCGATATGACCCGTTTCACCGACGGAGATTGCGGCAGGGCGCGGTTGATGTGTTCCACCACTATGTCGTCGCCCACGGCCACTATGGCCTTGATGTCGGCGGCGTTGGCGCGGTAAATGATGTCTTTCTCGGTGAGCAGGTGCGTTGCGGGTATCACCGTCGCCCCAATCTTGTGTAAGGCTGTGATGGCAATCCAGAACTGGTAACGGCGTTTCATTATTAGCATCACCATGTCGCCGTGGCCTATGCCGAGTTGCGTGAAATATGATGCTGCCTTGTCGCTTTCGCGCTTTATGTCGGCAAAGGTGAATTGCCTTGACTCTCCTTGTTCGTTCACCCATAGCAGGGCTTTCTTTTCGGGAGCTATGCGCGCCCATTCGTCAACCACGTCATATGCGAAATTGAAATTATCGGGCACATTGATGTGGAAGTTCTGCATGAAGTCCTCATAGGAACTGAAGTCTATTTTGTCAAGAAATTTTTCTAACATTTTTATAGAAAGTATAATCAAATAAGTAAATTGGTAAGGTAGGCAGTGGAGACGCAGCACGCCACGTCTCTACAGCCATCGTATAAACAAAATTGATGTTTATGCCCGGAATATCATGAAATTATGGCGAGGAAACGCACCGGCTTGTTGTCGAGGGCGCGCATACGGTGGGGCAGTGCCGAGTTGAAGATGATGCTGTCGCCGGTTTCGAGCGTGAAAGTGTTTCCGGCTATTTGTATCTCCATGCGTCCTTCCACCACATAGTTAAATTCCTGCCCGTCGTGGGTGTTGTAGTTGCCGCGAGGCTGTTCGCTCGGTTCCACGGTTACCATGTAGGGGTTGATTACCTTGTTTGAAAATCCGGCGGCAAGGGCTTCGTAGCTGTAAGCCTTTGAGCGTTCCACGCTCACGCCGTTGCCGCGGCGGGTGACGAAGTAGCTGCTCATCTTGGGTTCCTCGCCGAAGAGTATTGCAGGCAGTTCCACCCCGAACTTGTGGGCGAGAGTGCGCACAAAGCTCACCGGAATGTCGGCAGTGCCGTTTTCATAGGCGCGGTAAGTGTCGCAGTCGATGCCACACACGTTGGCCACTTCCTCGGCACTCATGTCCAAAGCCTCGCGCAGTCCCTTGAGCCGCTTGGCCACATCTTCGATGTTTTCGATTTTTGTCATATCTGTAATATGTTATTTTGTTTCTTTGTTAACATTTTAAGTGTTAAACAGTAGCTTGAAAACCGTGTTTCTTAACTGCTTTGAAGCAAATATATTGAAAATGGAAACACATAGGAAAACAATTTAAGAAAAAAGAATATTTTTTTACCTATTTATGGCACGCATTGCCCTCAAGTGTGCAAAAATATGCACATAACCGCCTGATGTGTGCTGATTTAAGTGCGGTTTTTATCGTTCCGGTCAGGTTAAAAATAGGTTTTATAAAAATTGCAATAAATGCAAAGAAAACAACAAAATAGTCGCAAAGAAAAATTGATAAAAATTATAAAAATAAAGATATTAATTCATATCTTTGAATGAAATTAATCCAATAAAAAGGATTTTGTCATGAAAAAGCCCGGTTTTATATTACATTTGTTGTTTGTGGTGCTGCCGTTGCTTGCAAGCGGGCAGCAGGCCGGGCATAATTACGTGATGGCGCGAACCATGCTCAGCGAGGATGGCACGGATTATTATGACGAAATTACGTATTACGACGGATACGGCTACCCGTATGAGACCGTCAAGAAAGGTGCGGCAGGCGGCGGTGGCAACATAGCGGCGGTGCTGCGATACGACCGCAGCCGTCGGGTTGCCGAGGAGTGGCTGCCGATGGCCGTCAGCCAGGATTACGTGACACCGGCGGAGTTCTATTCCGCCGCCCGCTCCTCGACGGGCGACAGCTACCCATACGCCCGTTACGGCTATGAAAATTCGCCGTCGGGCCGCCTCACAAGCCTGCATACCCCGGGAGAGGACTACGTTCAATGCCCGGCACTGGTAGCATACGGCACCAACACCACCTCGGGCGACTACAGCTGCACCCGTTACGAGGCAACCGACGGAGAGGTGAAAGCTTGCGGGAACTACCCGCCGGGGCTGCTGCGCACCGTCACCGCCACCGACGAGGACGGGCGCGTGGCCATATCGTTCACCGACCACACGGGCCGCAAGGTGCTCAACCGCCGCGTGACGCGCGAGGGTAACCTCGACACATATTACGTGCATGACCGGTGCGGAAGGCTCGCATTCGTGCTGCAGCCCATGTACTCGCTGGAGCCCGACCTGGAGCGGTACGCCTTCGCCTACGAGTACGACTCCAGGGGGCGCTGCACCTCAAGCCGCCTGCCGGGGGCCGAGCCAGTGGCATACGTCTATGACAGCGGCACACAGCCGGTGTTCACGCAGGACGGCAACCGCCGCAGGCACGGGGTGTGGCTATTCACCTTCCGCGACGGGGCCGGGCGGGTGGTGCTCACCGGCGAGTGCGCCTCCGTTCCCGACGGCATCTCGGACATGGCTGTCAGGGCCGAGTGGGATGCGTCGGGCGGCATCGACGGCTCGGGCTACAGCGTGAACGTGACCCTGGAAGATGCCACGGTGCTGACCGCCGACTACTACGACAGCTACTATTTCACCGGCCTGCCGCGGTTCAAGGGCAAGCGCAGCATATTCAAGACGAGGGCGGAGGAGGCCGCTGGGCTGCGCACCGGCGGCATGACGCGCATCCTTGGCAGCGACTCGGTGCTGCTGCAGCTCGTGGAATACGATGCCAAGAGGCGACCAATAAGAGAAATAGCCACCAACCACCTGTCGGGACACGACATGACGCGGACTACATACACCTTCAGCGGCAGCCCAGCCACGGTCAAGCGTGTCCATAGCAGCCGCTACCTGCCGCAGCCGGTGACGCACACCGTCGCCTACACCTACGACGGCGTGGGCCGCCCGGCGACGGCCATGCTGACGCTGCCCGACGGGACCATGCGGCAGCTTGCCGCATACGGCTACGACGGCCTCGGGCGCACGGGCTCGGAACGGCTCGGCGGCACGGTGGAGACCGCCTACGGCTACACTTTGCAGGGCTGGCGGCAGACGTCGAGCAACGCTGTGCACTACCAGCGGCTCGCCTACGGCCCCGACGGGTACGTCACGCAGAAGTCCGACACCTACCGCCGCGCGAGCGTCGCCGAGAGCTACAGCTATGACGATGCCGGCCGTCTGGTGGCCTTCGAGAGCGAATATAAGGGTCACCCCGGCCTGCTGCCCGATTTCGGCAGTACCTTCGACGGGGCCGTCTGGTGGCCTGTTCTCAGTGAAAATGTCGAACTGCGTGTTGATGGCAGCTACATCTACGACGCCAACGGGAACATCACGCATTACAGCCGCCTACACTCCAATAAGCCGGAGGGCGCATCGGGCTACTTCGTCTCGAACTGGCAGGTCGAAGACCTGCTCATGGTTTACGACGGCAACCAGTTGAAGTCGGCCGACAACCATGCCGAGTTCCCAGACAGCCTGTACGTACGCACCCAGTTCCAGGACCGTGTGCAGAACGAGGTCGAATACGCCTACGATGCCAACGGCAACATGACTCGCGACGCAAACAAGGGGATAACCCAAATAACTTACAACAGCCTCGGCCTGCCCAGTTGGACATACTTCGGCCTTAGCAACGCCGTCGCGGCGGAATACGATGCCCGCGGGCGAAAGCTCGCAGCGGTTCATAGCACCGGCAAGCCATACGATTTTATAAAATACCCCGGCCTGCGCGACTCCCTGCCACTTACGCTTGAACCCATCGACACGATAATTTTTCGACCGCCGTTCTTTGGGAAAAAGAGCATCGGCGGTATCGGCAGTGACATTATGTTATGGCCAATGGGGCAGCCATATATACCCGCCGACACCACCCTTGAACGCCACTACTGCGGCGGATACGTGTACGAGAACGGGCGGCTCGACCGGCTGGAGCTGCCGCCATGGGGTTACGTGCGCCACGACAGCCTGTATAGCTACGTCCGAGACTTCCGCGGCGACGTGGTGGCGGTAGTCGGCCCCGGCGGCGAGCCGGTGGAGACGACCGGCTACGACCCCTACGGCGCGATGGCGTGGGCCGATGGCGACGTGCAGCCACGCAAGCACGCCGGCAAGGAGTGGGACTCGACCCACGGCCTCGAACTCTACGACTTCGGCGCGCGCCACCTCGACCCGGTCCTGGGCCGCTTCATCACGCCCGACCCCGCCGCACACCAGTACCCCTCCATCTCCCCCTACGCCTACTGCGCCGCCAATCCTCTCCGCTACTCCGACCCCACGGGGAAATATATAGTAGGTATTGACGGATTACCGATAGATTATGAAAAAGAAACTGGATGGTCAGAAAACACTACTCAAGATATGATAACGGTAGGTAATGCTATGATGATGACTAATACAGGAACACAAGTTCTAAATGATATGCTCGTAAGACCGTATCCAATAACTGTAATGCTTGACCCCAACAGATATATTCCGAAAATGGGGGAAACCAATACAGTAACACAAACAATTGATGGGAAAAGATACTTTTACAGTGCTGAGATTAGATTGTTTAACAATGTAATCTCCGATGAGACCAAAGAATACAATGACCCTCAGTATAATGCATCGGTAGATCCTGACAATGTTGCAGCAAATGCACTATATAAGGATTTAAAACCTACATTTGAGCAAGTGCTAGGAGCTGTTTCTAGTCATGAAGGTACACATGCGACACAAGAAAGTGCCAATTCATTGTATGTGAACAAAAAAGATGCGGAAAAATCTGCACAACAGATAGAAATAAAAGTTATAGAGGAACTCTTAGATGAAGAAAATGAACAATTAAAATAATAGCTTATGAAACTAATCACAATATTTCTATTGACCATTGCCATTGCCTTTGGAATGGCATCGGCAAAAGGTGCAACATCGGAGGTGGGACAAACATCACTTCCAGAGCTAAAGGAGTATGACCATCCTGTTTTTCAGGACTTGCTGATAATACTTAAAGAGTATCAGCATGGCAGAGATTTGCAACCGTACATCCTTTTTTATGATTTGCTGAAACAAAAGGACGTGAGCTTTGACGAAGTGCTGGCAAATAATTTTGGCATATACCAATTTCAGTATGCAGGTTTGATGGACGGAGGCAACTTTATTCTCATACGTGATAATAACTCTTACGATGTGTTTAATGAATTTGACACATATTCCATTGTAAAGCACTTGTATGAAGTAAAGGGTAACTATCCTGAACTAATGACTACCTCTACTATGAAAAAGTACCTTAAAGCCTTGGACGGAGTATCGGGCTCTCGTTCATTTTTCAAATATATTTTCTTTGGCCGGTTTAGGTTTCAGATTATCAATTACTAACAGCCTCATTTATATGAAACAAATATTTGCATTATTATTAATCATATTTGGCATAACTTCAAGTTACGCCGAATTGAGAGACTCTGCCATATACAGCAACTTGTATAAGGCCTTGCGATATAAAGAGATTATTGGCAACAGATACGATGATTTCAAATCAGAAAATGATTATCAACAAATAATATATATATCCTCTTTGGAAAGCCCCAATGTGAGGCTATACGATTTCCCCGAAAAAACAAGATTTGGCATATATCGCATAAGTGCATATAATTTATCGGTCAATTTAGATCATCTTATATTAATAAAGTACAGAGATGAATGTGTCTTGTACTATTACTATGACTTATATTCAATGTTAAGGCAATTATTGCATATAAATGAAACAGACAACAAGACTTTGCCTGATGACAAATTATTATATTATGTAGAATTATTGGTAAAAGACAATGATTCATTTAAAATCGGCACTATAAACATACATAATATGATAACTCGATGACAAATGAATCTTACCGCATAGCGGTTATTGCAGTAATTATGACTGCTAAATGAAAATATTGTCAAACCACTTTCCGCAATTTGGCAGCATACTATAGAACCTTATCGTGGCAAACAAAAAATATTATTGCCGGATTGATGTATAATCATTAACAATTTAATAAACCTATATGAACAGAGCGTTTTTGACATTGATTTTGGCCTTGATGGCTGTTACGAGTTTCGCGCAGGTTCCTGTGCTGACGGCTGGCGGCCATTTGCCGCGAGGCGGAGACAGAATTGAACGGTACTGCATAGATTATGTGCTGCCGGGCGACAGCGGACGCAATGTGCTGTGGGACAAGAGCGGGCTGGACGCGGAATATACCTTGAGCCGAGATGTGGATGGTGGTGCAAACGGTTTGATTGTTTTATAATGGTCATTTTTACAGGTTTAATTATAATGATGCTGTTTTTAACGTTTTTGTCTTAGGGAATTAGATTATTATACATATCTTTGCCAAAATGAATTGCCCGCCGGCAGGCGGGGTGCTACTGATTTACTACTGATACTATTTGCGAATAATGAAAAAACGATGTGACACTTATACCCGTGTAAAGGGTGTAATGTATCTGTGTATTAATGATATGCGCAGAGTTGTCGTCATATTGTTATTATTGAGTATGTCGGCTGTCGGGAATAGCATGGTGGCCGGAGAAGAGTTGGGTGGTGTTTTTTCGGTGTCGGTTGTGTGGTTGTATTTTGCAGTTGCTATTGCTGTGGTGGCGATAGGCCTATTGATATTTGCGGCAGCAAGGCTCAAAGCCGTAAAACGGCGCAATGCAGGTATCGCCGACACAATCAAGCGCCAGGAAACCGAGAAGCGTCATATGTTGGCTTCGTTGAAGGCTACGGGTGTGCAGGCCTGGAGGTATGAGTCGGCATCGCGCCGCTTCTTTAACGTGTGCGGCATGGATGAGATTAACGGTTGTCGCATTGCCGAGATGCGCAAATTGATAGCCCCCGATGATTTCCCGACATTCCTTAATTATCTTGATTTGGTAGAATCGGGTGAGCAGGCCGGTGCCTCGGTGAAACTGCACCGCACCACTGCCCGAGGCGAAAAGCAGGTTGCCGAATTTGAAATGGTGCCTGTGGTCACCGATGCTGTGATAACCGATGTAATAGCCACCATAAAAACAATAGCCGAGCCGCAAATAGTGATTTATCAAAAATCTCCCGAGAAAGAGGAAGAGTGCGCGGAACCAGAAGGTAGCGGCATTGTTCCTCCGTCAGGAGACGATCTGCAAAAATCAGAAGGCATCACCACCGGTGACCTTATTCTTGAAAATATGCCGCCGATGATTGCTTATGTAAAGGTCGGGAATTGTGTGGAGTGGGAAAATGTGGCACGTAAACTCGAAGCAAGTGAAATTTGTTTTAACCCGTTTGCCACGGGCGACAATGGGAAGAAAGTTGTCGCCGACAAGGAGTGCGCCCGCCTTGTGGATGAGACTGTCGCCAAGCAAAAAAGTTTCACGTGCATCAAGAATATAGGCGACCTTCACAGCCTGAAAATCACATCAAGCCCGGTTGCCGATAAATCGGGGGAATGTTGTGGGTCGATACTTTATTTTACTGACATCTCTGACTTGCAAGGCATTCAGAAAAGCCTGTCGAATGCCGAGAACAAGGTTGTGGAAACATCGAGGTTGCTGCAACATATCATTGACAACGCCCCGTTGTCGATATTCGTAAAAGATGCAAGCAACGAGCATCGTTATATTTGGGTAAACAAGCAATTTGGAGAGTTGATGCATTATTCGGTTGACGAGATTATCGGGCATAACGATTTCGAGTTGATTTCCACCGAACGGGCAAAACAGTTCTATGATTCGGATTGTGAAGCCATTCATTCGCCGATACCGGTGATTACAACCGAATCTCCGTCGGCCGAGGATGAGGAAGGACGTTTTTGGCGGACGCAAAAGACTTCGATAACACTGCACGATGGCAGGAAAATAATCGTGGGAATATCGTCCGACATATCAGAATTACAGCAAACCAACATCGCGCTGGTCAAGGCAAAGGAGCGTGCCGAGCAGAGCGACCGACTTAAATCGGCTTTCCTTGCCAACATGAGCCATGAAATCCGTACACCGCTAAATGCAATAGTCGGTTTCTCCCAATTATTGCAAGAAACGTCGGACAAGGAGGAAATGGCCGAATACATTAAAATCATCAATGACAACAATGAACTGCTGTTGCGCTTGATAAACGATATACTGTACTTGTCGAAAATCGACGCAGGTGTGGCCGAACTGTATGTGTCGCGTACCGAGGTCGCCGATATGCTCGATGATATAGCCACTATTGCGGCGCATCATAATCAAAATCCCAACGTGAAGATTATTTGCGACCGTCGTTATCGTTCGTGTGTGTGCAATATCGATCGCGAGCGTGTAATGCAGGTGTGGCTCAACTTTACCACCAATGCCCTTAAATACACACAAGAGGGCTATATAAAGGTGGGGTTCGATTATCGTGACGAGGGGTTGTATTTTTATGTGCAGGATACCGGTATAGGCATTGCCGAGGAGAAGCAGGACCGCGTGTTCGGTCGCTTTGAAAAATTAGACAGTTTTGCCCAAGGTAACGGGTTGGGCTTGTCGATTTGCAAGGCAATTATCGATTTGTGCAAAGGGAAAATAGGATTTACTTCAAAGAAATTCGGCGGATCGACGTTCTATGCGTGGATACCTACAAGTGCCGAAGTGGAATTGATAAATGATGAAACACCAAGACCGGTAACGGTAAAGCCCGCCAAACCTGATGCCGGAGCACAAGCCGATACCGGCAATAAGTTGAACATACTTGTTGCTGAAGATAACGAAAACAATTACTTGCTAATTAAAAAAATACTTGGGTTCTGCAATATATTCCACGCAGCAAACGGTTTGGAATGTGTGAATATGTTGAAGCAAGGCAAATATGACGCTGTGCTGATGGACATAGTGATGCCGGTAATGGATGGGCTTGCTGCAACTCGTGAAATACGTAAGTTTAATACCGAGGTACCTATCATAGCCGTGACTGCCAATA
Source organism: uncultured Bacteroidales bacterium (assembly GCA_949289215.1). Lineage (GTDB taxonomy): Bacteria > Bacteroidota > Bacteroidia > Bacteroidales > Muribaculaceae > Avimuribaculum. The sequence continues at coordinate 45,997 of CASENC010000018.1, forward strand.
CTTTCGATACCGACAGTGCCAAAGCCATCGATGCCGGTTGCAACGAATACCTGCCCAAGCCCATCAATCGCCCTTTGTTGCTCAATGCCATAGCCAAAGTTATCCACACCCTTTAATGGAAAATTTAAGTCATAAGAAAGGCTGCCTGTTTAAAAAATGGCAGCCTTTGTCCTATGGTATCGGTTATGTATTTGCCTTTTTGTCAAATAAGGGGCGACGTTTCATCAGCTCTTGGGCGGCACGGTAGTCATCGGGAGAACCGATGTCAATCCATGTGCCGTCGATTATATATTGCCTGACTTTGCCGCCGTCGGCTATAAGAGCCTCGATAAAGTCGGTGGCATCGTAATATGTGTCCTTGGGTATTAAATCAAGACACCGGCGGTTAATCATGTAAATGCCGGCATTGGCATAATAGTTATATGTGGGCTTTTCTTCGAGCCCCTGCACGGCATTGCCGGCGGTATGGAATATGGCATAAGGCACCGATACCACATAGGGGATAACGGCAGCCGTCATGTCGGCACCTCCTTCCACGTGGGTCATATACATGGCCTCATAGTTGATATTGGTAAGCAGGTCGGAATTCATCAGCAACACTGTGTCATTGTCGCCCGGCTCGACAAGCGTGAGCGACCCTATGGTTCCCAGGCGGCGTGGTTCGCGCACACATTTTACCATGACACCTGCAACGGGAGTGGCGAAGTGGCGTTCAATCTGTTCGGCAAGGTAATTCACCGTTACACTTATGTCGGTAATGCCATTGCGGGCAAGAGCCTCGATGTTATAATCGATTATGCAACGGTCGCCAACGGGCAGCAGCGGCTTTGGTGTTTCGAGTGTCAACGGGCGTAACCGTTCGCCGCGTCCGCCGGCCATAAGCACTGCGTCGATAGGTAAGATTGAATGATATACCGAGAAGTCGTAAATGCGGCGTATAGAGCCATCGGCATCAAGATGCGGCACGAGCGAAATACGCAAGCGACGTATTTTGCGTATGTCGGCAATGTCGGGGTGGTCGCCACGGAAAGCAATGAATGCAGTGTGCATCACATCGGCAACCGTCGAATGTAACGTGTAGCCGTCGATAAGGGCACGACGAATGTCACCGTCGGTGAGAGTTCCGGCCAAGCGGCCTGCCTCGTCGGTGGCAAACAGCGTCATTGTGCGTCCCGACAGGCTGTTGAGTTTGCGCAAGGCATCGAGTACCGTGGCATTGATGCTTATTACATAATCATTGATGCTTATTTCTTCCATGTTATCTTAACATTTCACTCACCGAAGCCGTGAGATTAAACATAAACGTGGTTCCTCCCACATGGGGCTGTGCAAATGCAACTCCGAATCCCATGGCCTTGACCTTCAATCCGGCTCCGGCCGAGAAGCCCGAAAGGAAATTCCGGGCATAAGTGCTCATGTCGGTACGTGTCTTGTAGTTGTAGCCGAGTGCTATATAAAATTTCTCCGACGGAACATATTCAAGTCCGAATATCAAGTGACGGAACAGGTTGCCCATGAATTTATCGTGTTTCTCAAGATTGTCCGAAACGTTGCCATCGTCCACGCTGTAATATGGCAAGTTCCACTTGTTGAGGTTATAAGCCGTTATGGATAACCGCAGCGGAGTGGTTCCGAGCGACTTGCCGAAGCCCACCTGTATATCCCACGGCAGACGGTCGTATTTCTCGTTGAAACGTTTCACTTGTCCACCAAGGTTTTTCAGCACCACCGAAAACGAGAAATCCTTGTCGGGGTTGTAATAATTCACCCCGAGGTCGGCGCAAATTGCAAGGGCCTTGTAAATTTCGTAACTTGAATGTACAAACTTCAGCGTTATTCCGCCACGCCATCGATCGGAGATGTCATGGGCGTATGTTCCTGAGAATGCAATATCCGACGGGCTGAACGATGCCCCGGTGTAATTGCCTTGTTCGTCGTAACCGTCGATGCTGCCATAACCGAAGTATTGTATTCCCACCGCCCATGCCGCATGGTCGCCTGCCGGAGCCGTAAACCGCGCCCCCATGAAGTTGCTGCCGCCAAGGTAGCGCATATAGTTAAGGCCGGCCTGCATTTCATATTCAGGTCCCAGTAATCCTGGGTTTTGGTCGATGAGGTTCACATCGTCGTCGATGGTGGTGATATTGGTGCCGCCAAGGGCATACACGTGTGACGATGCCGACACATTCAAGAACTCATAAGCAGTGGTTCCGTCTTGTGCCTCGACGGTCGATACCGCCTGCAATACGATTATAAATATAATTATGTAACGCTTAAAAATCATTCTAAAAGTATCGATACCCATTTATTGCATAAAACGGAATAAAGCTGCAATTAGTGTGCAGTCATGCACCGCTTTTTGATTTTCACAAAGATAGCGACTCTTTGAGAAACTTCAATTAATACTTTTCGATAAAGATTATTGTGTGCGTGCAGGATAATCTTTCATTTTTGTGTGATAAAAACGTATGTGCATGGTTTTAACTATTCCTTCCCCCAATTATGAGAGATTTATGAATTTCGTATATTAATTTTATTCAACAAAACGGCGTGGCTGCAAGGCATTTGCAAAAAAATGCCTAAACATTATTAAGCAATACCAAATAGGCGGCATCGGGATTTGATTAGTATGTTATAAGCGGCTATATTTGCCATAAATCTGCCGGAATATACCATCGGCTGAGACTGAAAACCAAAATATCTATGAATCGAAATCTACAATATTTGTTACTTTGCATTGTGATGCTGGTCATTGCCGCCGCAGGCGGAGCAACGGCTCAAGTGAGCCGTGTATCGACGGTAAACCCGATGACGGGTGCGCCTTATGACAAAGTGTATGATTACGATTATGTTGATGAAAAACCGCAATTCCCGGGAGGAAATTGCGGGCTGTTCAACTTTATAAGTGAGACCAGGGAATACCCGTATGAGGCTTATGAGAAAAAAATAGAAGGGCGCGTGTTCTGTACATTCATTGTCAACACCGACGGCTCGGTGGGTGGCATATCGATTGTGCGCGGTTCGGGCAACGAACAGCTTAACCGCGAGGCAATGCGTGTCATAAGCATGATGCCGAAATGGAAAGCCGGGAAGCAAGGTAACAAGCCGGTGCCGGTGCGTTGTTACCTGCCCATAGCGTTTCACTTGTGATTGTTCACGATGCCTGCCAAAGGAAGCAACCTTATCGTAGGTCGCAACGGGGAGCTTGAGTTTGCTTCCACAATTTTGCAATTTTTGGATTACGACCCCAATGAAGAGCAAAACGAGCTGATTGCAGGTTTTGCGAGGTTTTGTGTGTCGTGCCGCGGCGAGCAATTGCTATTGCTTAACGGGTATGCAGGAACGGGTAAAACATCACTGACAGGTGCATTGGTCAAAGCTCTCACGCACTTTGGCATGAAGTCGATGTTGCTGGCTCCGACGGGGCGTGCGGCAAAAGTGTTTTCGGAATATGCAGGCCATCCGGCCTATACCATACATCGCAAAATTTACCGCCAGCGCAGTTACAGCCCCGAGGAGTATGGCGGATTTAACATTGCCGAGAATAAGCACACCGATACTGTTTTTATAGTTGATGAAGCATCGATGATAGCCAATTCTACTACTGATGGTGCGATGTTCGGTTCGGGGCGGCTGCTTGACGACCTTATTCATTACGTTTACAGTGGCACGGGGTGTCGCCTGATTATGCTTGGCGACAGTGCCCAGTTGCCGCCTGTGGGGCTTGATGAAAGTCCGGCACTCAATGAGCGCGTCCTTGCCGGCTATGGATTGCAGGTAATGAGTTTCACGTTGCGCCATGTGGCACGTCAACGCGATAGTTCGGGAATACTGGAAAACGCTACCATGTTGCGCCGCTCGATTGAAGCATACAGCCGTAAAGAAATACAGGCACTCGACCCGCCGGTACTGCACTTGGACGGGTATGACGACATAAGCAATATTTCAAGCGAATATCTCATCGACAATCTTTCAAGCAGTTATGGCCGACTGGGAATGCGCGGTACCACCCTTATCACACGTTCAAACAAGCGTGCCGCCGGGTTCAACCTGGGCATTCGCAACAGTATAATGTTCTATGAGGAAGAACTTGTAAACGGCGACCTGCTTATGGTGGCGAAAAACAATTACTTGTGGAGCGAGAATTATGAAGGGCTCGATTTCATTGCCAACGGCGAAATGGCACGGGTGGTGCGTACACGCGGCATGGAGGAATTGGCTTACGGGTTGCGGTTCATGCGGCTTGAACTTGAATTGCCCGACCTTGACATGGAAATCGAAGCCACGGCCGTGCTTGATGCATTGTATAGCGAGGCGGCTGCATTGACACGGGCACAAAGCGAGCAACTTTATGTGGGCGTGATGTCTCAACTCACAGGAGATAAGCGCACTCGTTACAGGGCATTGAAGAAAGACCCCCATTATAATGCGTTACAGGTGAAATATGGTTATGCCGTAACCTGCCACAAGGCTCAAGGCGGGCAATGGGAAGAGGTGTACATCGACATGGGCGGCATTCCCGAAGATGCGTTCACCGACATTCAATTCTATCGCTGGCTTTACACGGCCATCACCCGTGCCCGCACCCGGGTATTTCTCATCAATTCACCACTTCCCACCCGATGAAAAATTTGTTGATTAATGCGATTTATATTACTTTTGAGCAGTTCATTTAAAGCAACGTAACAGATGAATTATTTCGATAGAATAAGCAATCTTACAAAAAATATATCAAGTGAGTTGGTCGATTTTTCGCAACCAAGGGATATTGCCAGGATACCCACACAGGCGAGTTCTAATTTTATAACAAATAAAGAGCAAGGAGACTGGGCCGAAAATCTTATTCTGAATGCAATTAATGAAAATTCGCATAATTACGTTGCAGTAAAATATGGGAAGTCTGATGATTTGGTTGCCGGAGAAGATGGCTTCGATAAATTTTTTCAAGAATTTCAGGACGAGTTGGATACAATAGGCAAACGTCCGGATATTCTAATTTTTAGCAAAGAAGATTTTATTATAGATTTGGGATATGACATCAGCCATATCCCACATGGCGATATTGATGAATATGTAAAGAAAGCTGTAGCCGGAATAGAAGTACGTTCAAGTGCATTTTTGATAGGTCGTTACGAAGAATACATGCAACAGCGTACATTGAAATTTACGCACCTTGCAATGGATATCAAAGATGAGATTTTGAGAAATTATTCATCATTGTTAAATACTTCTGCACGGAAACGATATTTACGGTTGTTGGAAAGTCTAACTCCCGATACTATACATATTATCGACTTTAAGGCACCCGGTTGGCGTTCATCGGCCGATTTAATTCAAGCTAATAACTTATTTAAACAATTGAACACGGCTATAAAGAAAGTGCAGCAACGTGATTATTTGTCAATTACTCCGAAAGTCGAGGATTTGAAAGTGGTTTACAAGTGGATTGAGACATTCAATGTACCACATTTTTATTTTCAAGTTTTCTTTGATAAAATTTATGGTATTTCATTTGAAAATATTCTGAGTATTATATCCAATCCGGACAATGAAGGAGTGATTTTTTCGGTAGAGAATGATGCAAAAAATCAGAACAAGACAACAATAAAAATAAAATCTACCGAAGGGGTTGAAATAGCGTCGAAAATCGAAGAACCGTCGCATAAAAGTGTACGTAAAGAAATGGGGAGGGGCAGACTGTTGTTTTATGTAACTTTTAACGGAGGTTGTGCTTACTTAAATGCAGGGAATTTAAAATCGATTTTAAATCTCAATAAGGAATTATAATGGACGTTCTTATTTTCACGACGGTATGACACCCGAATTTATTTATAATCAGACAACATCGTTGGCACACCGTAAAAAATTCGCACAATTTTTTACGCCACAGTTTATTGCCGATTTGATGGTAGATTGGCTGTCGGGTAACGATGGTTTGTATAATGTCTTGGAGCCTGCTTTCGGTTTAGGAATATTTTCAAGGACATTACTATCGAGATCAAGCAACTTGTTCATAAAAGGTTTTGAGGTTGATAAAAAAATATACGATTATGCGCAAACCGAGTTTTCGGGGTGCGAGAATGTAAACTTGCAACTGCAAGATTATATGTATAATGATTGGGAAAACAAGTATGATGGTATTATTTGTAATCCTCCGTATTTTAAATTTCATGATTATGACAATAAAAAAATAATTGCCGAGATTGAAGATCGTTTGTCTTGTAAACTAACGGGATTCACTAATCTATACACACTTTTTCTCTTAAAGTCGATATATCAATTGAACCCTAATGGCAGATGTGCTTATATTGTTCCTTCTGAGTTCTTTAATTCCGATTACGGAAAGTTGGTAAAAGCTCATCTTATAAAAACAAACACCTTAAGATATATTTTGGTTTTTGATTTTGAAGAAAATATATTTGATGATTCAATAACCACTGCATGTATTATACTGTGTGCAAACGATACTGCAACCGACAAATTACAATTTGTCAATATTCATTCCTCCGGTGATTTGGAACGGTGTTATAACATAATAAAGGGTTATCCTGCAACATCGAATTATGCAAAAGTTTATTCTATCGATGAAGTACGTCCCGATGATAAGTGGAAAACATATTATCAATGTCAAGATAGTAAAGCTACATTTAACCACTTAGTTCCTTTTTCATCGTATGCTAAAGTAATGCGTGGCATTGCAACCGGTGCCAATGATTATTTTACTTTTAATATAAGTAAAGCTAAAAAATACGGTATCAATGAAAAATACCTGCTTCCTTGTGTATGCCGGAGTGCCGATGTTAAAGGGTGCATATTTACTGATTTGAATTTTAAAGCGTTAAAAGATTTCGATAAAAAAGTTTTTCTTTTAAATGCTGAAAATGCCGATGATAAATATGTGAACGATTATATTAAGAAAGGAGAGGATGAGGGGGTTGATAAAAAGTATCTTACGGCAAGCCGTAACCCGTGGTATGCATTGGAAAAACGCCCTTCATCCCCAATATGGGTATCGGTGTTTAACCGCAATGGATTACGGTTTGTCAGAAATGAGGCAGGAGTATCAAATCTCACGACTTTTCATTGCATTTATTTGCATAATAATATTTTTTCTAATGTTTCTATTGATTTGTTTTTTGCATATCTGTTAACCGATACGGCGCGGCATATCTTTGAAGAAAATGCCCGAGAATATGGAAACGGATTACAAAAATTCGAGCCCAATGATTTGAACCGTAGTATGATGTTAAATGTTTCTTTGTTACCTGAAGTTGTAAAAACACAAATTGTAACATTGTATGGACAATATGTACAAGTAGAAGGTGATACTGCTATTATAAAGCAAATAGACGATATTTTGGCTGAACATTTTATGAGGTAAATGGTTGAGTGAAGTTTGGTGGTGGGAAAAAATATTAGATAAATTTGCGGTAATTATAGAAAATGTTTGTTATATTTGCAGCATAGATATGAAATAATAATGAGCCGATACACATTATACCTGCATCTTCATCACCACCGTAACCATAAGGGCTGTGGCGCGATGATGTATGTGTGAAAGTATAAGCCGTAACAAAATAATTATTATACAGAATATTAACGCCGACTTGCCCGATGTTGAGGAATGGGGGAGTCGGCGTTTCAAGTTAATTGATGGCCTTCACACCTTCCGAGATGCCGGGTGGGTGCATTGTTGAACATAAAACCGATAAAACGAAATGCTTAGGATTGCTGTCCAGTCGAAAGGACGACTTTATGACGAAACTATGGAGCTTATTGCGCAGGCAGGAATAAAATTCCCGGCTGTGAAACGTACTTTGCTGGTTCCGTCCCGTAATTTCCCGGTGGAGATACTTTATTTACGCGATGACGATATTCCCGACTCGGTGGCTACAGGTACAGCCGATGTGGGTATTGTGGGGTTGAACGAGGTGCTTGAAAAAAGACAAAGGGTGAAAGTGCTGCATGAGCTTGGTTTCAGCAGGTGCCGTTTGTCGCTTGCCATTCCTCGTGATGTCGATTATACGGGTGTCAGGTGGTTTAACGGTAAAAAGATTGCTACTTCTTATCCTGTCATATTGAAAGATTTCCTTAATCGCAACGGTATAACTGCCGACATTCACGTTATAAACGGCTCGGTGGAAATTGCTCCGGGAATAGGCCTTTCCGATGGGATTTTCGACATTGTGTCGTCGGGGGGCACTCTGGTAAGCAACAATCTCGTGGAAGTTGAGAAAATAATAGATTCGCAAGCAGTGCTGATAGGCGGTACCGGACAGTTGCCCGAAGATAAGCAAGCAGTGCTCGATGAATTGATTTTCAGGTTTAAGGCTGTAAAAGCCGCCGACAGCAAAAAATACTTGCTAATGAACGTGCCTCGCACTAAGCTCAAGGAGGTGGTTGCCTTATTGCCGGGTATGAAAAGCCCCACCGTGTTGCCTCTTGCCGATGCCGATTGGTGTTCGGTTCACACGGTGATTGAAGAGTCGCAATTTTGGGACATTATAACTCGGCTGAAGGAAACCGGCGCCGAAGGCATACTTGTCCTTGACATAATGAAAATGGTTCCATAAAAATAAATTCAGCAATAATGGTCGAAGTGATAAAATATCCGCAACGGGCCGAATGGCCGAAGTATGTGCAACGAGCTGCCGTAGCCGATACCGCAACGCGTTCAAGCGTGGCCGGTATTATTGCCGATGTGGAGAACCGCGGCGATGCGGCATTGAAGGAATTGTCGTTGAAATTTGACGGCTACAGCCCTGAAACATTAAAAGTAAGCCGCGAAGAAATCGACAACGCCTGCCGTGAAGTGGACGATAGATTGAAGAATGCCATAGAAACAGCTGCGGCTAATATAGAAAAATTCCATGCAGCCGAACTGCCGCAGTCGGTTACCGTGGAAGTGATGCCAGGAGTCAGTTGCAGCCAGCGTGCCGTGCCCATTTCACGTGTGGGGCTGTATATACCGGGCGGAAATTCGCCGTTGTTTTCAACTGTGTTGATGCTTGCCATTCCGGCTCGTCTTGCCGGATGTCGCGAGATTGTGTTGTGCACACCGCCGCGGCGCGACGGAACGGTACATCCTGCAATATTGTATGCAGCTCATGTGGCAGGAGTAACTGATATTTTCAAAGTCGGCGGTGCGCAGGCCATAGCTGCAATGGCCGTGGGAACCGGGAGTATAAAGCCTGTGTATAAGATTTTCGGCCCCGGCAATCGTTATGTGACCGAGGCCAAGGTGCAGGCAGCGGCACGTGGCGTGGCCATAGATATGCCTGCGGGGCCGTCGGAAGTGATGGTCGTTGCCGACGGCCGAGCCGACCCGTTGTTTGTCGCAAGCGATTTCTTGTCGCAAGCCGAGCACGGAGCGGATAGCCAATCGATATTGCTTACTTCCGATGCAGGTCTTGCCGACCGTGTAACCGCAGCCATAGACACCCTGCTCGCAGGGCTGCCAAAGCGAGAACTTGCCGAGAAGTCGCTCAGTCACAGCCATATTATATTATTGCATGACGATGATGAGATTATGCAATTTGCCAATTATTACGCTCCCGAGCATCTTATCATAAATCACACCGATGCCGACCGGCTTGCCACAATGGTCGAGAACGCTGGCTCGGTGTTCCTGGGGGCTTATTCACCCGAAAGTGCCGGCGATTATGCATCGGGAACCAATCACACCTTGCCCACGGGTGGCCATGCACGTTGTTACAGCGGTGTGAATATCGACAGTTACATGAAAAAAATCACTTTCCAGCGGCTTTCACGCGACGGCCTTGCATCAATAGCCCCCACAGTGATAACCATGGCTCGCGAAGAAGGGCTTGTTGCACACAGTCTTGCAGTGGAAGTGAGGATTAACCGAAAACTTTGAAATAATTATGGATTTGCAACAACTTGTGCGCCCCAATATTTGGAATTTAAAACCCTACAGTTCGGCGCGGAATGAATTTAAAGGCAATGCGCTGGTGTTTATCGATGCCAACGAAAGCCCATTTAACGAGCCTTATAACCGTTATCCCGATCCCATGCAAACGCAACTGAAATTGCGCTTGTCGGAGTTGAAGGGGGTACAACCGCAACAAATTTTCCTCGGCGTTGGCAGTGATGAGTGCATCGACCTGGTGTATCGCATATTTTGTGAACCGGCAGCCGATAACGTTGTGGCAATTTCTCCTTCATATGGTATGTATGAAGTGTGTGCCGATATCAACAATGTGGAATACCGCACAGTGAGCCTGAATGAGAATTTTGAACTTGATGCCGACCGGTTGCTTGCCGCAACCGATGAGCATACCAAGGCCATTTGGCTGTGCTCGCCCAATAACCCCACGGGGAATGCCTTCGACCCCGATTTGCTTGCCGATGTGTGCCGCCGTTTCAGGGGAATAGTTGCCATTGATGAAGCGTATGTCAATTTTTCGGAATGTGGCTCGATGTTGCGTCGCCTTGCCGACTTGCCCAACTTGATAGTGATGCAAACATTTTCAAAGGCTATGGCAAGTGCATCGGTAAGGCTTGGTATGGCATTTGCATCGAAAGAAATCATAGGCCTGTTCAATAAAGTCAAGTATCCTTATAACATAAATCTGCTCACACAGCGTTATGCACTCGACTTGCTCGACCGCATAGGGGATATAACCGACGAGGTGGCTCAAATAATAGCTCGCAGGCAGGTGCTGGCCGATGAGTTGAAGCAATTGCGCTGCGTGCAACGTGTGTATCGTTCCGATGCCAATTTCCTACTTGTGCGTGTTGACAATGCCGACGGGCTGTATGAATACTTGCTTGAACGGGGGATTGTGGTGCGAAACCGCAATCGTGTGCCAGGTTGCCGTGGCTGCCTGCGCTTTACGGTAGGAAGTACTAAAGAGAATGAATTGCTTATCAAGACACTTAAAGATTATGACAACCGACTGTAAAAAAACGGCACTGTTTATCGACCGTGACGGCACGCTTGTGGTGGAGCCGCCCGTTGATTATCAACTCGACAGCCTTGGCAAATTCAAGTTCATTCCGGGCGTGATTAGAAATCTCGCCTTCATTGCCGAAACATTGGATTATGAGCTGGTGATGGTGAGCAACCAGGATGGTCTGGGCACACCGTCGTTCCCGATGGAAGATTTCCTGCCACCACAACAATTGTTGCTTGAAACGTTTGCCGGGGAAGGTGTGCGGTTTGACGACATCATTATCGACACCTCATTCCCTCATGAAAACAAGCCTACGCGCAAACCGGGCACTGCATTGCTTGGGAAATACATGACCGGTGAATACGACCTTGCTGCATCGTATGTGATAGGCGACCGGCTTACCGATGTGATGCTTGCACGCAACCTTGGTGCCCTGGCTATATATTTTGCTCCGGCTTGTCGAGGCCGGGAAGAGGTGGACAAGGCCGGGCTTGCCGAATGCACGGCATTGATTACCGACGACTGGTGCAGTATTGCCGATTTCCTGCGCGGCGGCTCGCGCACTGCACACATGCATCGCCGCACAGCCGAAACAGATATAGAAGTAAGCGTGGATCTTGACGGCGATGGCAAGGCCGATATCGGCACGGGGCTTGGCTTTTTCGATCATATGCTTTCGCAAATAGCACGCCATTCGGGTATCGATTTAACAATAAAGGTAAAAGGAGACTTGTGGGTTGATGAGCATCACACCATCGAAGATACTGCCATAGTGCTTGGTGCGGCATTGAAAAAAGCCCTCGGCGACAAGCGCGGCATTGAACGTTATGGATTTGTGTTGCCTATGGACGATTGTGACTGTACGGTGGCAATCGACTTTGGCGGTCGCAGCTGGCTGCTGTGGGATGTGGAATTTAAGCGCGAACGGATAGGCGATGTTCCCACCGAGATGTTTCTCCATTTTTTCAAGAGTCTGAGCGATGCCGCAAGTACGAATTTATACATCAGTGCGCACGGCGACAATGAACATCACAAAATTGAGGGCATTTTCAAAGCCTTCGCCCGTTCCATTCGCGCAGCCTTGCGTCGCGACGTGTTCCACTATAGCCTTCCCTCCACCAAGGGGATGCTGTAGCAGTTGGGTCGGTCGTGGATTTTTCGTAAATCGGTATAGGAATATACCTCTTTGAAATCAAGGGAGTTAGAAGAATTACCTCGTTTCCGGGTAATGAGTTGGCAACCGTTCCAATTGCCGAAATCTGCATCGCTTTGCTTATTAGGGTAACTCTTACGGATGCAAAAATATGAAACGAAATTGATTATCTATTTTTGCGTTCAATTTTATTCAACCAAATAATGACAAAAACGGCTGTTTTGTCGTTATTGCCTTATCAATTTCATGTCATTTGTCAATGAATTATTATAGAAAAATATGCAGCAACTTCCGCAACATAGGGCTTTTACACTTTCCGAATTTGGCATACGCCTTCATAAAATCACTCCCTCGCAAGACGAAGATGCCCCAAAAGCATATACTCATCAAGATGACTATTATATCATTGGGGTAGTTGAGAAAGGGGTAGGACATTGTGTCATAGATTTCAAAGAAATTGCCGTTACCCAAGGAGATTTGTTTCTTATTCAGCCAAAGCAAGTACATCGTTTCATCAGTTCAAAAGATGCAGTCGGATGGGTGCTTTTCGCTGACAGTAGTTTTGTCGGTTGTGAAGCGAAACGGATTTTTGACGAGTTCCGGTTGCTTGCTTCATCGGTTAAGGCAGATGAACGAAAAATGAACGAGCTGACGCAGATGGCGTTGATACTTGCAGCCCGGATAAATGATATGACGGACGTGCTGACAAAGGTAACGGTAAGAAGGCTGGCGGAAGCTTATATAAACATTGTGGCTGAATCAGTACGGGAAATCGGATTGAAACAGGTAAGGTACAGCCATCGGCATATTGAAATCGTTTTGTCGTTTTTTCATTTGTTGACCGAGCATATTGCCATCAGCCGCTCCCCGTCTTATTACGCCTCTTTGATGCACATTTCACCTGTTTACCTGAATGAAGTGGTCAAGGAAGTCACAGGAACCAGTGCTACCTCCTATATAAGAAATGAACTGATATTGCAAGCCAAACGTTTGCTTGTCCATACGGATTATACCATAAAAGAAGTGTCCAACAACCTTGGTATAGATGACTATGCCTATTTCTCACGCATATTTACACAAACGACAGGTATAAGCCCAAGTGCATTCAGGGCAAGAAACCTTGAATAATCCAAGTATAGCCTCGTTCTGCCCATATCCTTTTCGTGCCAAACCACTTAAATTTGCAGAAAAATAAAGGCAATGAAAAGAATAACAACTGCGTATGTCGCAATGAACCCACACTTATGCATGGCATGTTGGGAATGTGTGGAAAAATGTCCGAAACAAGTAATAGGCAAAACAGGTTTCTTTTTGCATAAACGTGTGATATTTGAGAATGCCGATGCTTGCATCGGGTGTGGCAAATGTATAAAAACCTGTCCTAACGGTGTGTTTTTAAAACTGGATAAAACCGTTTTTGACCGCAAAATAAATAGACGGACATCGTTTTGCATAGAACGGCTATTGCCGATGGCGTTTTTAGCTTCAGCCATTACCGGAATCGGTCTGCACATCGCCGGACAGGGTACAAGTCATGAAGTATGGCATAACTGGGGAGCTGCCCATACATTAGCATCTTTCCTTTGGTTGTTGTCAACAGCAATTCATGTAAAACGTCACAGGCTTTGGTACAAAACACTTGTATCAAAAGGAATTGCTAACCATCGCTGGATAACTATTCTTTTGTCCGTGCTTTTCCCAATAGTGACAATTACGGGTATCTGGTTAATTGCATGTGTAAAGGGAGCACACACGTCCATCGGATTGTTGCATTACAAGCTCGGCATATTATTGTTGGTATCTTCCTTGATTCATGTCCTCTGGAAAAGCCACCAAATTTCACATTGGTAAAAAACGCCGAGATTTGCAGTGGTTCACTGCTTGCGCTCGCGCAGCAAGTCGCGGATTTCGGCCAGCAGCTTGGCCTCGGCACTTGGCTCGGGTGGGGCGGCCGGTTTTGCTTCTTCGGCTTTCTTGCTTTGGGTGAGGCGCGTGAATAATTTTACAAACAGGAATATGCAGAATGCAATAATAATGAAGTCAAATGTGTTTTGAATGAATATTCCATATTGCATGGTCACCGCTTCGCGTATCACCGTGCCGTCGGCATCGGTCTTCGCAGGCGACAGCACCAGTTCGAGCGAAGTGAAGTCGATGCCGCCTATGAGCATACCCAGCAAAGGCATCACTACATTATTAACAAGCGAGGATACAATCTTCCCGAAAGCCCCGCCTATAATCACACCCACAGCCATGTCGAGCACATTGCCGCGCATGGCAAACGCTTTGAAATCTTTTAAAAACTTCCAATTCATAATTCATTAACTATTAGTGTCGAAACCGACCGTTAAAATTGTAAATCAAAATTAAGGAAATTTTTCCATTATTTTACTATGCTGCATGACTATTTTCCAAAAAAAAATATTACTTTTGCGGTGAATATAACAGAGGGTTGCCGCACACATCTTTCAGTGCCGCACCAAGTTTGCAGGAAGAAAGTTGAAAAAACGGCACAAATGCCCGAAAGAGTTACAGCAATAACCGTAAAAACTTGAAACGAAATATATTTTAACCAAACTAACTTATAAAAATTATGACTAAAGTAGGTATTAATGGTTTCGGACGTATCGGTAGATTCGTTTTCCGTGCTGCTCAAAAAAGAGACGATATCCAAATCGTAGGTATTAACGACCTTTGCCCGGTTGACTACTTGGCTTATATGCTTAAGTATGACACTATGCACGGTGCATTTGACGGCACTATCGAAGCTGATGTTGAAAACAGCCAATTGATCGTTAACGGTCAAAAGATTCGTGTCACTGCAGAACGCAATCCTGCCGACTTGAAGTGGAACGAAGTTGAAGCTGAATACGTAGTTGAATCTACAGGTCTTTTCCTTACTAAGGAAAAAGCTCAAGCTCACATCGACGCCGGTGCAAAATATGTTGTAATGTCGGCTCCTTCTAAGGATGACACTCCGATGTTCGTTTGCGGCGTTAACTTGGATGCTTATGTTAAGGGTACTCAATTCGTTTCTAACGCTTCTTGCACCACCAACTGCTTGGCTCCTATCGCTAAGGTGCTCAACGACAAGTTCGGAATCGTTAACGGTTTGATGACTACCGTTCACTCTACTACTGCTACTCAAAAGACTGTTGACGGTCCTTCAATGAAAGACTGGCGCGGTGGCCGTGCTGCAAGCGGCAACATCATCCCGTCTTCAACAGGTGCTGCTAAGGCTGTAGGTAAAGTTATTCCTGAACTTAACGGTAAGTTGACTGGTATCTCGATGCGTGTTCCTACCCTCGATGTTTCGGTTGTTGACTTGACTGTTAACCTCGCTAAGCCTGCTACCAAGGCCGACATCTGCGCTGCCATGAAGGAAGCTGCCGAAGGCGAATTGAAGGGCGTACTTGGTTACACCGAAGATGCAGTTGTTTCTTCTGACTTCCTCGGCTGCACGCTCACTTCTATCTTCGATGCTAATGCAGGTGTTTACTTGACCGATACTTTCGTTAAGGTTGTATCTTGGTATGACAACGAAATCGGTTACTCTAACAAGGTTCTCGACCTTATCGCTCACATGAAGAAAGTTAACGGCTAATTAATTTAGTCAGACACTAAAGATATGAGCAGGTGCGCTTCTCGTTGATGAGAGGCGCACCTTTTTCATATTCACTCGATAAATCGCAATTTGGTTTTCTCGGGCAGGATTGCTATTTTTGTATGAATAAAAAATTCATGGTTTATGGAACGGAAACGCATCATCATAGCTATCGACGGGTTTTCTTCGACGGGGAAGAGTACCATGGCAAAGGCTTTGGCCCGGCACATAGGTTATGCTTATATCGACACCGGGGCAATGTACCGAGCAGTCACTCTTTACTGCCTTGAAAACGGGCTTGTAAACGCCGACGGTTCTATTGACGAACCGAGGCTCGTCGAGCGGCTTGGCGGGATAAAAATCACATTTGGCGTGAATGCCGAAACAGGACAATCCGAGACATACCTGGATGGCCGCTGCGTGGAGCGTGAGATACGCGATATGCGTGTTTCGGCCGTGGTGAGCCAAGTGGCAAAAATCCCGGCTGTGCGCCATGCCCTCGTTGCCCAACAGCAAGCCATGGGGCGAGAAAAGGGAATAGTAATGGACGGCCGTGACATAGGTACGGTGGTGTTCCCCGAGGCCGAAATGAAAGTGTATGTGACGGCTTCGGCCGAGACTCGCGCGCGCCGACGCTATGACGAGCTTGTGGCAAAAGGCGATACCACGGTAACATATGAAGAGGTGTTGCATAACGTGACCGAGCGCGACCGCATCGACACCACTCGCTCGGAAAGCCCGTTGCGCAAGGCCGACGATGCGCATACGCTCGATAATTCACACATGACCATCGATGAGCAAAACCGATGGCTGTATGACTTATATTGCAAAATTTCAGAAGGATAATGGCTACCATAGAAATCGACAGCGAGTCGGGCTTCTGCTTCGGGGTGGTGACTGCCATTCGCAAGGCCGAGGAGGAACTGGCTAAGTCGGGACGGCTTTATTGCCTGGGCGATATCGTACATAATTCAAATGAAGTAGAACGGCTGCAATCGAAAGGGTTGCAAACCATCACCCACGACGAGTTGCGCCGGTTGCACGATGTTACCGTACTGTTGCGGGCGCATGGCGAACCGCCTTCGACCTACCGCACCGCGGCCGATAACGGCATAACCATAGTGGATGCCACTTGTCCGGTAGTGTTGCAATTGCAACGCCGCATCCATGCACGTTACAACGAGCTGCAATCCGACGGCTCGCATCCGCAAATCGTAATTTACGGTAAGAAAGGCCATGCCGAAGTAAACGGGCTTGTGGGACAAACCGACGGGAATGCCATAGTGGTGGAAAGTATCGACGAGCTTGACCGTGTGGACTTTTCGCGAGATATCTACCTTTATTCCCAAACCACCAAGTCGCTTCAGGGGTTTTCTGCTATGGTTGAAGAAATATCGCGCCGCCGTAAGGCCGGGTTTGAATATTTCGACACCATTTGCCGCCAAGTAGCCAACCGCATACCTCGCATACGCGAATTTGCCCGTTCGCACGATCTTATCTTGTTTGTATGCGGCAGCAAGAGCAGCAATGGTAAAATTCTTTATGAAGAATGTAGGCAGGCCAATCCCGAGTCATACCAAATATCGTCGGCCGATGAAATAGACCCTTCATGGCTCTCGGGAAAAGAAAATATCGGAATTTGCGGTGCCACTTCCACCCCTCGTTGGCTTATGGAAGATGTGCGTCGGGTTGCATCAGGCATGGTACAATGAGGCCGGTGCGATGGTATCGCCGTTTCCGGGGCATATAGTCAACTTATTTGGCAATATTAATTAACAATATGGCAGTGTTTTTGCCATATTGTTTTTTTGTATATTGCCGAATATTTGTGTTTTTTAATATGCCTGTGGATATTTGGACTAAAAATAAGAGAAAAAAGTACAAAACAAACAGGCCATAATTACTAATTTTGCATCAAAATTTCATTGCGGCAATCTACACTCTGTAAAGAAAGAGAATTAGAACAGTAAACGCATTAAATTGTATAACAATAAAATTTAAATCAATTCATTATGACGAAAAAAGAGTTGTTATTATCGCTCGTCAAGCCGTGTGCTTTCTTCGTTGCGATAACAGGATTTTTGACTTCTTGTGGATGCGGCAGCCAACAGCAAGGCGCGATGCCGACGCAGGTTGAAACTTTCACAGTCGCTCTCGACAGCATGACATTATATGAGAGCTATCCTACTACAATCAAAGGTAAGACTGATATCGAAATTCGTCCTCAAATCTCGGGTTTTATTACAAAGGTACACGTTGACGAAGGGCAAGTGGTAAGCAAAGGCCAATTGTTGTTTACTATCGACCAAGTACAATATGAGGCAGCAGTGCGTTCGGCCGAGGCTGCCGTGGCAGCAGCCGAAAGCCAAGTTGCAACTGCCCGTCTCACCGAAGAAAATCAAAAGAAGCTGCACGACAAGAACATCATCAGTGACTATGAATATGAAACAGCAGTGCTGAATTTGCGTTCGGCCGAGGCTGCGCTTAACCAGGCTCGCGCCAGCCTTGTAAATGCACAGCGTAATCTTGATTATACCGAGGTGGTTGCTCCGTCGAACGGTGTGGTGGGAACTATCCCCAACCGCGAAGGCTCGCTTGCAAGTCCGTCATCGGCTCAGCCGTTGACCACTGTTTCCGACATATCGGAAGTGTATGCATATTTCTCGCTCAATGAAAAAGATATCATTGCAATGAGCGACAAGGGCACCAGCACCATTAACGAGGCCATCAAGAAGATGCCCGAGGTATATCTTGAACTTTCCAACGGCACTCGTTATCCGCTTCCCGGCAAGGTTTCTACCGTTTCGGGTGTGCTCGACAGCTCTACGGGTACTGCATCGGTGCGTGCTTTGTTCAAGAACACCAACGGGATGCTCCGTAGCGGCCTCACCGGTCAAATCCTTATCCCGCAACCGTCGAAAGATCTCATTATTATTCCGCAAAAGGCAACTTACGAGATTCAAGACCGTGTTTATGTTTACCTCGTAAACGACTCAAGCAAGGCTGTTTCGACCAATATTACCATTTCGCCGGTGAACGACGGACAAACCTACATAGTTACTTCGGGATTGAAAGTCGGTGACGTGATTGTTACCGAGGGCGTAGGTACGTCGGTTCGTGCAGGCACACTTGTTGCCCCGCGCAATGCCCAGGCAACCACCCAGGCACAACAATAATCACGTCCCGTTTGCAGGGTAGTTTAACTTAACCAATTATCGAGAAATGAATTTAAGTACATTTATAAAACGACCTGTTCTGTCCACCGTAATATCGGTATTCATCGTTATACTCGGTGGCATCGGGCTTGCTGCACTCCCATTGGAGCAGTATCCTAACATTGCACCGCCTACAATCTCGGTGTCAACCTCTTACACGGGTGCCAATGCACAAACCGTGCTCAACTCGGTGATCGCGCCTCTTGAAGAACAAATCAACGGTGCGCTCAATATGACCTACATGACATCATCGGCAACCAACACCGGTAGTGCCACCATCACCATTTACTTTAAGGAAGGTTATGACCCCGACATGGCTGCCGTGGATGTGCAGAACCGCGTGGCTCAGGCACAATCGCAGTTGCCTGCCGAGGTTACGCGTGTGGGTGTGATCACACGCAAGCGGCAAAGTTCAATGCTTGTGGGCGTGACACTTTCCGACCCCGAAGGACGTTACAACCAGGAGTTTGTAGAAAACTATATGTCGATCAACGTTCTTCCCGAAATCAAGCGTATTGCCGGTGTGGGTGAGGCATTTGCATTGTCGTCCGACTACTCGATGCGTATATGGCTCAAACCCGATGTGATGGCTCAATATAACCTTGAACCGAGCGACATCTCGGCAGTGCTTGCCGAGCAGAACATCGAGGCTGCGCCGGGTCAATTCGGTGAACGAGGCAATCAAAGCTTCCAGTATGTGATGCGTTATAAGGGTCGCCTTGCCACAGCCGAAGAGTTTGGTGACATTATTATCCGTGCCGACAACGATGGCAATATACTTTACCTGAAAGATGTGGCCGACCTTGAACTGGGTCGTCTTGATTATGGTTTCTCCAACCGCGTAAACGGTGCGCTTGGTGTTACCTGTATCGTGTTCCAGTCGGCAGGCTCCAATGCATCGGAAGTTATCAACAATGTGCTTGCAGTGGTTGACGATGCCGAGCAGAGCCTTCCCGAAGGTTTACGCTTCGACATACCTATGAATACCAACGAGTTCCTCGACGCTTCAATCAACGAGGTTGTGAAGACTCTTATCGAGGCATTCATTCTCGTGGCAATCGTGGTTTATATCTTCTTGCAAGACTTCCGCTCCACACTTGTGCCCATCATCGCCATTCCTGTGGCTCTTATCGGTTCGTTCTTTGTGATTTACCTCATCGGGTTCTCGCTCAACCTCCTCACCCTTTCGGCTCTTGTGCTTGCGATTGCCATTGTGGTGGACGACGCGATTGTGGTCGTCGAAGCGGTCCATGCCAAACTCGATGAAGGCTACCATTCGCCGCGTCAGGCATCTATCGATGCCATGGGCGAAATAGGTAGCGCAATCGTCTCGATTACCCTTGTCATGATGCTTGTGTTCATTCCTGTGTCGTTCATGCCCGGCACTTCGGGTGTGTTCTACCGCCAGTTTGGTTTGACTATGGCAGCGGCCATCGGTATTTCGGCCATCAACGCATTGACACTTTCTCCGGCACTTTGTGCGCTGTTCCTTAAACCACACAAGGAAGGTGAGGGCAAAAAAATGTCGTTCATCGACCGTTTCCATGCCGGGTTTAACGCCGGTTACAGCGTTGTCCTGAAGAAATATTCCGGAGCCGTGCGCTTCTTTATCAAGGCCAAATGGCTTTCAGGCGCTATTGTTGCTGCATCTATCGGCGTATTGGTATGGCTTATGTCAACCACGCCAAACAGTCTTGTGCCCGATGAAGATACTGGTACTATCATGGCCGTTGTTTCAATGCCCCCGGGTACTTCACAGGAACGCACTCAGGAAGTGCTTGACAGCCTTGACGTAATCATTGGCCAAATGCCGGGTGTGCAGATGCGTACTCTTATCCAGGGCTACAACTTCATCGCAGGCCAGGGCAGCAGCTACGGTTCGGCCATCATCAAGATGAAGAACTGGGAAGAACGTACCGAAGAAGAAAGTGTTGCCAATACCATCAAGAAACTTTATGGCGCAACAGCCATGAAGATAAAGGACGGAACCATCATGTTCTTTGCTCCGCCTATGATTTCGGGTTACTCGGTATCGAGCGGTTTCGAGTTCCAGTTGCAAGACAAGACCGGTGGCGACTTGAACAAGTTCTTCGGCATACAACAGCAGTTCCTTGCTGCACTTAACCAGCGTCCTGAAATTCAGATGGCATACTCGGCTTTCAACCCCACTTATCCGCAATATCTTGTTGATGTTGATGTGGCAAAGGCCAAGCGTGCCGGCATATCGCCGTCGAATGTGCTCACCGTGCTGCAAGGCTACTATGGTAGTATGTACATCAGCAACTTCAACCGTTTCGGTAAGCTCTACCGTGTGATGATGCAGGCTTCGCCCGATGCACGTGTGTCGCCCGAAACACTGAAAAATGTGAAAGTTCGCACTTCGTCGGGTATGGCACCCATCAGCGACTTTATCACACTGTCGCGTGTTTACGGCCCCGATGTAATCAACCGTTTCAATATGTACACTTCAATGGCTGTGAACGGTACGCCCAATGCCGGATACTCTTCGGGTCAGGCAATCGAAGCCATTCGTGAAGTTGCATCGCAAGTGTTGCCGCAAGGTTACGACTACGAGTTCTCGGGTCTTACCCGTGAAGAGGCAGGCACATCGAGCGCCGCCACGGCTATAATTTTCGTGCTCTGCTTGGTATTCGTTTACCTTATCCTGAGTGCCCAGTACGAAAGTTACATTTTGCCGCTGTCGGTAATCTTGTCAATTCCGTTCGGCTTGTTCGGTACATTCGTCTTTGCACGCATGTTCGGCATCGACAACAACATTTACCTCAAGATTGCGCTCATCATGCTTATCGGTCTTCTTGCCAAGAATGCCATCCTTATTGTGCAGTATGCGCTTGAACGCCGCATGACGGGTATGTCAATCGTCGGTTCGGCAGTGTCAGGAGCATCGGCTCGTCTGCGTCCTATCTTGATGACCTCGTTGGCACTTATCATCGGTCTGTTGCCGTTGATGTTTGCCTCGGGTGTAGGTGCCAATGGTAATCGTGCGCTCGGTACCGGTGCCGTGGGCGGTATGTTGATAGGTATGATATTCCAGCTGCTCATCGTTCCTTGCCTGTTCGTAATGTGCCAGGCTCTGCAAGAGAAGTTCTCGCCCATCAAGTGGAAGGATACCGACAACTCGGGCATGAAGAACGAACTCGAACAATTTTCAATCTAACGAAACATTCACTCAACTGATATGAACATTAAAAACATACGGTTGCTCCTCGTCACTGTGGTTATTGCCACAGTGATGGGCAGCTGCCACATCTACAAGAAATATGACCTGCCCGACGACAGTACCCAATCGGCCAAGTACAAAGAGGCTTTGGAACAACCTGTCGATTCGTCGGCACTTGGCAACTTGCAGTGGGATGAAATTTTCACCGACCCGCAATTGCAAGCCCTTATCACGATGGCACTCGACAACAACGTCGATTTGCAAAATGCAAAACTCAACGTTGACATTGCCCATGCTCAATTGCTTGGTGCACGTCTCTCTTACCTGCCTTCACTCACCTTTGCCCCCAACGGTTCGGGCTCGAAGATTTTCAAGGTCAACGACCTTGATTGGGGTTATCAATTGCCGCTGTCGGTAAGTTGGGAAATCGACATTTTCGGGCAAAAGTTGAACAGCAAGCGCCAGGCTCAAGTGAACCTGAAGCAAACCGAGGCTTACGAGCAGGCAACTCGCTCGCAAATCATAGGTGCCGTGGCCAACTGTTATTACTCGCTGGTTTCCTATAACAAGCAATTGGCTTTGTATCGCGAAACAGCCGACCTGTGGAAGCAAACCGTGCAAGTAATGCGCGACATGAAGGAGGCAGGCCGTTTCAACGAAGTTGCCATAGTACAAAGCGAGGCCAGTTACTACAGCGTGTTGTCGGCAATTCCGCAAGTGGAAATGGCCATCAACGAACTTAACAACACCATGTCGCTGCTGCTCAATACCGAGCCGCAAGTGTGGGAAATCAACACCGAATCGATGGTTGTGTTGCCTGCCGAACTCGAATTCGGTGTTCCCATGAGTTACCTTGCAGCACGTCCCGACGTACGTGCCGCCGAGTACCAGTTTGCAGCCGCATATTATGCAACCAACCTTGCCCGCACGGCATTCTATCCCAATATCACCTTGTCGGCAACGGGTGGTTACGGCACACTTGTGGGCAGCGCCATCCTTGACCCGGCACGTTGGTTCATCAACCTTGCAGGCCAGTTGGCTTTGCCGTTGTTCAACAGCGGGCAAAACATTGCCACGCTGAAAGCGCAAAAGGCAGCCCAGCAGCAGGCGTTGAACACATTCGAGAACACAGTGCTCAGCGCATCGGCCGAGGTAAGCAACGCACTTGTTACAATGGAGAAATCGCAAGAAATGCGCCAAAATATCGCATTGCAAGTAGAAAAATTGCAGAAAGCCGTGGAATACAACGAAGACCTTCTTCGCTTGAGCACCACTACCTATCTTGAAGTGTTGACGGCACAGCAATCGTTGCTTAACAGCCAAGTGTCGCTGCTGAACACCGACCTGACCATCAACCAGGCAGCCATCAACCTGTACCAGGCTTTGGGTGGCGGACGTTAACATAAACTAAACAATTAAATTACAAGAAACCATGATCAGTCCTTTAGCACACGTCGATCCCGAAGCCAAATTAGGGAAAAACGTAACTATCCACCCGTTCTCGTTTATAAGCAAGAACGTTGAGATTGGAGACAATTGCACTATTTATCCTTTTGTGAGTATCCTTAACGGTACGCGCATAGGTAATAATTGCAAAATCTATAACGGAGCCATCATTGGTGCCGAACCGCAAGACCTGCGTTGGAAAGGTGAGCCGTCGTTTGTAATCATCGGCGACAATTGCCGTGTGCGCGAACACACCATCATTAATCGCGGCATATACAACGGCAGTGCAACGCGTATAGGCAGCAATGTGTTTATCATGGCCGAGTCGCATATCATGCATGATGCCCAAATCAACGACAATGTGATTTTGGGCAACGGCAGCAACATAGCTTATGACAGCAAAGTGGGTTCCTGCGTGATACTCGGCTCGTCGGTGATGCTGCATCCCGGCAGCGAAGTGGGCGAATGGGCAATGGTGAAGAGCGGTTGCCGCGTCAACGGCAATGTGCCGCCTTACGTCATCATGGCGCATAACCCCATCAGTTACTATGGCGTAAATGCTTATATCATGCGCCACAAAGGATTTTCTGACGAGACCATCGATGATGTGGCAAAGGCTTATCGCCACGTTTACCAGTGCAACACATCGGTGTTTAACGCGCTGCGACGCATCGAAACCGATGTGAAGCCGTCGCCGGAACGCGAGAAAATCATCGAATTCATTCGCAACCACGAGTTGCGAATAGTGGCAGTACCGAGCCACGAAGATGTGCTTGACTAATATAAAACAGACACACAATTATATACATAGCACACACTGATTTTTATTGTTACGCATAAATGCAGAAAGGATACCCCGGGCGTGAGCCTATGGTATCCTTTTGTTTTTTATGTGCGTATATTTGTGTGCCGCTTGGAGCAACTTATTGTCATAATCTTTTGAAATAACAAATGTTCTCGCTATATTTGTAATAGATAAATAATTCGAGTACTAAACCCTTAAACAACTGTCTTATGAATAACGAAAGCAATGGTATGAGTGCAGGACAAAAGCAAATCATAAACGGTAATTACCGAATTGAGGTCGAGGCGCAAAACTGGACGCGCAGCCTTATCCCGGAAACAATTGACGAAGGAAGCCTTGCTATTACAGGGCTGAAAGGTGCCGGAGATGTTTGCGGGCTCACGTTGGAGTATGAAGTAATGCGCGATGGAAATGTGGCGGTGAATGTGCTGGTGGCAAATCACTGCGATTGCTCTTCACACTTGTGCAACATTGTTATCTGCGAGAATAAAAGTGAAACTGTGCAAGGAAGTCATGGTGTATATTACAGGATATATCTTTGGTCAACAAATAATGCTTGATTGGTATGGCAAAAACTAAACGCATATGGGACTTGCTGCGCATGACGCTGCACCCCGAGGATGGTGGCTCGGTGACATTGACTTATGACCGGGAAGAAACGACAGTCGGCGATGAGCTTATGAGCGAGCGGCAGGTTTACCGCACCGACTACTGGCCGCGTGTGGAAGTTATGTCGTTCGATGAAGACGGCATAAGGCTAAATATCAAGTATGAGGACGATGATATGAACTTGTTCTCGCTCGACATTGCCGAAAACCGGCAATTGGCCATTGCCGTGGGTACGCCCGAGGAGCCTGCCACACTTGAATTTGAGTTATGGTCGTTCACATTGAAAGTGGAAGAGTATGACGACTTCGAGGAAGTCACCAAGTATTTCTATATTGATGACCGTGACTGGGAAAATGCCCAAAACGGCGACCCCAAAGCCGCCCAGGCTGTGGCCGATGCAATAGCAGAACAGTCGCCCGAATCGCTTGAAATAATAGCCCGGTATATGGCCGATGCCGCCGAACTTGGCAGCAAGGACGCTATCGATTGGCTGAAAGAGTATTATAATGGCGATGACGGACGTTATGACGCATATGTTTAACTCTCACTATAACTTATATTTATGGAACAAGAAATCGACATCAGGAAAGAATTGGAGGCTGCACGTTCAAAAGCGCGGCAAATACCAAAGTTGAGTGGCGACAGTGATGAAATTGATGCATACTGGGAAGTGGTGTGTGGCGATGTGCTTGCGGCAGAACAAAATTTGCGTGAGCAGGACCGCGGTTGGGAGATAGCATCCCTCACACGTGAGTTCTTGCAATATGCCAAGCCGCTCGAAGGCTATGACCATATGCTGAATTCGCTTTACAGTGCAGTTTCAAGAATGTCTAAAACCCTCAGCGACCACCCTCGGCTTAAGATTGAATTGCTTGATTTCTTTTTGTTGGTGGTTAACCGCATCGAATGTCAAGTGGGGCATGAACTTGGTGCTTCGGAGGATTTGCCGATTGAAATTAACCGGTTGCATCGCAATTGCAGGTATGCCGACAATGGTGAATTTGACAGAATCGACGATGACAGAATGTTGAAATACGACCCGGTGGAGTGGACTTCCAAGTGGGAAGAAGTTATTGACGATGCCGATAAGATTGTCTATGAACGACTTGCCGACCATCCTCGCGGTATGGGATTTTGCCATGCTTACTGGTATGAACGCGCACAGGTGCTTGAAGAAAACTTCGGAATAGTGTGGCGCAGTCCGGCAATAATGAATCCCGGTGTAAAGTTTGATTAAATTTTTCGGTCACAATGAAACCCATATATTTGATACTGTCGATGCCGTTTGACAAAGTTGAAACTTGCGGCTCTCGTTTTTGGGGCAATCCCGACCTCCCTCATGGCGTGGATTACCCGACGTATGTCGATGATGAAGGTGATGACTACCCGTATTACTTCATTTGCCAGATAAACCTTGAGCAATTGGCTCCGTTTGACACCGAGAATCGGCTGCCACACAAAGGGTTGCTGTCGTTTTTCGCGAAAATAGACCACTACATGGGCTATTTTGCCGCAACCGGCGGAATTGGAGGCTGCATAAGTGACCCCGATGACGTGAAAGTGTTGTATTTCCCCGAATGCAACGACGATTTCCGTGAGGTGGTGCTGGTTGATGATGACGGAGAGCCTACCTCTCCTAAGGAGATGGAAATAAAATTTGCCCATGCCATTGAGCGATATTCCGACGAGCACGCCTTGTTTGCTCCACCCACGCACCGGGAATGGGAAACTTGGGATCCGCCATACGAGAATTGGGAGATATTGTTGCAAATAGATTCTTTCTGCGGCATGGATTTCAATCTTAATTTCATGGATTGCGGCGTGCTCGATTTCTTGATTGACCCCGACGACTTAAAGAAGCACCGGTTTGACAACGTTCGTGCCATTGTGTTATCGACGTAACCGACAATCGGCCACATATACATTATATGCCGTGCCATAATGTGGCAGAGTGGCGATATCGTAAATTCCGGAAACGCTAATGCCGCTTTGGGATGCCGCAATGATTAATTCCTCGTGCGAGAAACCGTCGTGCGGGGAATAATCGTTTTTATGGAACGGTTTGCCCGGAACCGGTTCATATTCGCAAATAAGCAATTGCCCCGACGGGCGTAACAATAATCGCCGTGCTGCCGACAATTCGGCCACGGTATTGGTAATATGGTGCAGTGAAAGGAAATAATAAATTACATCGAAGCTCCCCTGCACGGCAAGAATGTCGCATTGTTTTATGGCGACGTTCTTATCTCCCGGCCAACGTCCGTCTAATGTCGCGATGGCGGTTTTGTCAACATCGATAAGCGTAAGCCGTCTGGCGAGGGAACGCATATAACCGGCAGCCACACCATGTCCGCACCCCACTTCAAGCATCGCGGGCGAAGCGGCGGTAATGAGCGAGGCAGATTTTTCAGCAAATAACCGCCCGGTTTCCAAGTCGGTAGCCGATGCAGCCATTTACAAGGTGAATGTCGGCAATTCGTCATTGCCGTTGTCAAGTCTTTTGATGAAAGCGGCAAGCAAGCCTATGCATCCTTTTACATCGCGTAGCGAGCATTTCTCGTTATGGGTGTGCATATATTTGCATGGAATGGCAATGTCCATAACTGCAGTTTTGGGGGCAAAAAGTTGTATTCGTGAGGCATCGGTGCCGCCTGTCACGTTTCTCCCTACAGCAGTCTGTATAGGTATGCCGTTTTCCCTGCCGGTCTGTTCCACCATGCGTCGCAGAGCCGGATTACTGTCGGCATTGCGGTAAACCACGCATCCTTTGCCCACCTCGGGCAGGTCTTTCTTGTCAAGTTCTACGGCATCGGTCACATCGATGTTTATGCATACGTCGGGTTGCACGTTTTGTGCCAGCACTGCCATTCCACGCAGGCCAATCTCTTCTTGCGTGGTTGCAGCAACCCACAAGCGCACGTTTTTAAGTTTGCCGGCCAATTGTAAAAACACCTGCGACATGATATACACACCTATGCGGTCGTCAATCGATTTCGACGTGAGTATATCGTTAAATCCTATATTGACATTCCTGTCGAAAGTCGCAAAGTCGCCCACGGCCACGCGCCGTGAGGCATCTTCACGACAGGTGGCGTCGATGTCGATGTAGCAGTCGCTTATGTCGGGAATCACATTATTGTTACCCTGTTGTTTGCACACTACCACGCCGCACGTCAATGCACCCGATTCGCTGCGCAATTCCACTCTTTGACCTATGATATTCAACGTGTTCAGGCCGCCTATGCGGCGCACACGCAGCAGTCCGTTGTCGCAAATTGCCGTTACTTGAAGGCCTATTTCATCAATATGGGCCGAAAGCATCACACTGTATCTTCCGGCAATATTTGTAGTCAGCAGAGAGTTGCCCATTTGGTCGGTGTGGATTTCTTCGGCCTTGTTACCCACATACTGCCTGAAGCGTTCCACCGGTTCGCGTTCGTTGCCCGAGGTGCCTCCCGCAATCAACAGCGATTGCAGGAATGTTTCATCTAATTCACTCATAATATCCCGGCATTTATGTGAATATTTTCTCCCGTTATGCAATGGCTTTTGTCGCTTGTGAGGTAATCGATGGTGTTGACTACCGAATCGGCATCGATGAGACGGCGCAATGCCGAAATCGATTTCAGTTGCTCGGTAAGTCGCTCGTTGACGGTTTCTTTCATGCCTATTTCCATAAGGCCTATGACGACAGTGTTGGAACGTATCCCGAAGCGTCCGTATTCATATGCCGTGTCTTGCGAGAATGTCTCGATGGCAGCTTTTGTTGCCCCTATCATCGACAACCCGTAAAACGAGCGGTGTGCGCAAATCGACGAGATGTGCACGATTATGCCCTTGGTTTTGTTACGCATGAAATTATTCAGCACCATTTTAGTCACAATCATGGGCGATGTCACGTTGATGGCCACCATCTTGGCAAGTTCTTCGCCCTTGATGCGGTGTATCAGGTCTTTATATAGAATGGCGGCATTGTCGATGAATATGTCTATCTTTTCCGATGCAAGCGACAATGTTTCTTCGAGCCTGGTGTCGAGGTCGTCGATATTGCCAAGGTCGAATTGCTTCCACACCAGTCTTTCGGGGTATTGCTCTATCAAATCGGCAAGTTGCCGGCTGCACGTGCGACTTACGCCTATCACCCGGTAGCCCATACGCAGATAATGTTCGGTAAGTTTCAACCCGAGTCCGCGTGAAATTCCGGTTATAAATACGGTTTTCATAGCTATGGTTTTTTTCGTTTAAATAAGTTTCTCAATGTATTCTTGCAGGTTGCTCCCCGATTCGTCCAGGCAACGTTCATTCAGGCGTTCGAGCAACGTCTGCTTCACCATTTCGCATGTGAAACGGCACACTTCGTCGAGGTGCTTGTCGTCATATAAATCATTGGGACACATACAACCGCCTCCGCAATGCCACTTGGCATAGCAGTGTGTGCATTTCTCGAATGAATACACATTTATGCCATGTATCATATTGAACTTGTCATCGTCGATATGCACACCGGCAGTATCAATGTGGCCGTAGGTGCGTGCGGCATATTGCTTTTCGCGTGGCGACGATGTGCAATAGCAAATGGAAATGTCGCCCTGCGGAGTGAGCGTGAATTTGCTCGGGCAGCCGCGTTCAAGCAGCGAATCGATATTCTTGTAGATGCGGCAGGTGACTGTTTTCCCCTTTTGGGCAGCATGGCGGCGCACACGCATGAAACCATCGAGGTATGCAGCATAAAAATCACGCAAATCTCGCGGGGTGGGAAATATGGCGTCAGACACTACCGGTTCAAACACCATGTTAACAATCCTCGGGAAACGGGTGTCCATGAAATCGAGCATTTCGTCCATGCGGTTTGCCGTGTCGGGAGTGATGGTGGCATTGACCGATGGTACCAAGCCAGCATCGCAAAGCATATCGAGCGTGCGGCACACTGCATCAAAGTGGCGGCGGTTTTTGTTTTGAGCATCTTCAAGTATGTCAAACGATACATCGGGCAGCACTTCGTATTGCTTCAGGCAACCTATGATTTCATCATTCATTATCGACCCATTGGTGATGAGCGTCATGAGCAGGTTGAAGCCATGCCTGTGAGCCAGTTCCGATGCATATTCAATGCCATAGCGCACCAAATCCCACGACAATAACGGTTCACCACCGCCTATGAATGAAATGCTTATGTTGCGCTCCCGCAAGCGGCCTGGATTGATGAAATATTCAAGCCCTGTGCGCAATTTGTCTTTTTCAAGCACTGTGTTGCTGCGTCCGCGGGCCGAGTAGCAATATGAGCAGCTGAAGTTGCACGTGTGGTTGGGAAGTATCGACATTTTCTGCAAGTCGGCGGCACACCCGACTTTGCTGAAAAATCGTTTCGGGTCGCCTGAAACCGTCAATTCATCGACAACAGCATCCAACTGCCTGGATATGCCTTCCTCGTCGGCAACAAGCATTTTGCCCGCAAGTGGTGCATACACTATGTAAAACTCTTTGCCGGCCGCCGGATTGCCAAGGCAGTCGCTGACAGGTATAAGGAAAATATTTTTCTCGTTGAGTGCTATTTCGTCCATATCAATTGTTCCGTTTTTGTACCGACTTAAATTCCATATATTTTTGCCTGATTTCATCGTCGGAAAGGCTGTTCCCCTTGCTTACAAGAATAAAAGCATTGGCATCGAGCATGTCAACCGACCGCAAATCCAGTTCATCAAGTAAAGGCATGAAAAAATACCGGTAAAGTTTTAATTTCCTCGACATTCCTTCGGCCGGTTCACCGGGGGCATAGCTGCCGCTTATCACCATTGCGCTGTCGGGGTCTTGTGCAATGAAGTGGTTGACAAATATCACCACACATGTCACCGAGAGCCGTCGCATATTCACTGCCAGCCCTTCGTGGCTGGTAAATCGCTTGAAGCAATTGTTGTCGTTTTCATACATTTGTGGGAAGATGTCGGTCACATACAGCCAACTTCCATACCTGTAGGAGCGGAAAATGTAATCAAGCATCACATCGCGTCCTGTGCAGGGCACTTTAAGCCCATAATCGATGACGGCATCAAATGGTGCACGGTCGGTGGCAGTCTTGATATATTTGTAGTCATATATCTGCATCGGCATTCTCTTTAAAGCGTTTAAGCAATATTCGGCGCGTGAAATCGCGTGTCCAGTGGCAAATCACATTTATGTGTGCAGGGCTATATATCTCTGATTGGGCAAGGCAGCCGCCACCGCAGTGCCACTTGGCAAAGCAGTTGCGACATTCGGCACGTGAATTTATGTCATGGGATATGAGTGCTTGGAACTTGGGTATATCGACGGTAACTTTGCCTGTATCATCGATTGAGCCGTAAACAAAGTGTTCATATCCCTCTTCGAGTGGCGACGACTTGCGGTGGCAAATGGTAATAGTGCCTTCAGGGTTGAGGCACATTTCGCCGCCGCAGTAATGCTCGATGAGCATATCCACATATTTTGAAGCAAGCACATATACATCAATGCCAAGGTCGCGTCCAAGTTGCTCGGCATCGAAAAAATGCGCCGTGAAATCACGGTAAAATTGTTCCATGACTGCCGTATCGGCAAGCATCACCGGGTCTTCCACTATTTGCAACTTGTATTTTTTCACAGCCGGGAACAGGCGGTGCAATTCTTCCACCATTTCGCCGAGGCGGTTGACGTTGGCCGGGGTTATGATTGACTTGACGGTTATGTCCACGCCATCGTCCATATATTGTGTCACCACCGGCACTACACGCTCGTAATGCCCGCGTTGGCTGTTTTGTATATCTTCGAGTACTTCAAACGATACTCCGAGCGATACCTTGTTGCGTATCATTATGCCCGACAGGGTACGGCTGTAAACCGACCCGTTGGTAGTAAGGCCTATTCCAAGGTTGAACCCCTGTTCCGCGGCTCGCTTTTGTGCGTGGGTGATTATTTCTCCGGTAAATTCGGGCGAAAGGAACGGTTCGCCGCCTCCAAGTATGGCAAGCCATAGGTCATGCAGAGTGGTTCGGCGACGGTCGATGAAATAATCTATCATGCCGATAGCCTTTTCCCGTGACATGATTTTACTTTGTCGTCCCTCGGCCGAATAGCAATAACTGCACTTGAAATTGCAACGGTAAGTGGGCAATATGCTCAATTTGTGTATTTGCGAAGGGTCGTTTTTTGATGGTATGGTTCGGTGACTTTTACGCTCCGAGTTCACATAATCAAGCAATTCCTTTATCTCCTTATCAATCTCGCCTGTGGCGATGCAATTATCCACCTTTGCCGTGTCGGCAGCAGGCATGGGAAACATAAGCCCTGATAACGGTGCATATATCAGATAGTTGCCATCGTCTATCGGCAAGGGGTATAATTCTTTCTCCTTCAAGTGGGAAAATTGCTGTTCATTCATGGCTGCATCATATTTTCGATTATTGTTTCTATGCCGTTTCCTTCTTCCGACGCAAGCGATGCATCAAGGCGGCGCAACATTATGCCGCCAATCATAAGTCGCATGAAACGGCACCACTCGTCAAATTCGGTCGGAGTGTAGTTCATGTTATACATCATGCAACCGCCTGCACAGTGCCACCGGGCTATACATGAGCGGCATCCGTCGTGTACATATGATGTGGTATCGACAAGCCTGTTAAAGTGCTCGGTGTCAAATTTCACACAGCCGTTTTCCACGCACCCGTATATTGCCGTGTCGTATCCTCGGTCATGGGGCGACGATATGCTGTGGCACATCGATATTTTCCCTTCAGCCGTGAGGCATAATTTCCCTTGGCAATAGCGCGGGAACAGTTTTTCGGCTCGGCGCACGGCATTGCAGTCGAGTGTGAGGCCGTGCAAACGGGCATAATCCTTGGCTTTGAAGAAGTTGCCGGCAAAATCGTTGTAAAATTGCCTCATCTTGCATGTGTCGCCAAATGACTTCATTGCCGGGTCGAAATTCAAGTGCCTTATCCCCGGGAAACCTTGCACCACGGCATCGACCATATCTTGCATACGCCCCACATTAAGCTCGGTAATGACTGAACTTAAGGTTGGTACAAGTGCGCAGTCGAGCATCAGCCGCAGGTTGCTTGCCACACGGTCGTAATGTCCGCGTTGGCTGTTTTGTACCTCGGGCAATATTTCAAACGACACGCCCACCTGCACGCGTTGCCGTTTAAGCGTGTCGATGATTTCACGGGAAATGAGAGTGCCGTTGGTCATCAAGTAAATGTCGAGGTTAAATCCCTGTTCCGAGGCCCGGCATCGGCTGTATTC
Source organism: uncultured Bacteroidales bacterium (assembly GCA_949289215.1). Taxonomy (GTDB): domain Bacteria; phylum Bacteroidota; class Bacteroidia; order Bacteroidales; family Muribaculaceae; genus Avimuribaculum. The sequence continues at coordinate 79,182 of CASENC010000018.1, forward strand.
TACTATGAATTTTACTTTTGCCCACGAAACGGTAGGTTCGCCGCCGCCCGATATGAATATGGAAATATCATTGTCGTTGTTGATGCGCCGGTTATCGATGAAATAATCGAGCATCGTGTGCATGGCCTCTATTGATACTTCGGTCTTTGACCTGCCACGGGCCGAGTAACAATAACTGCATGACAAGTTGCACATCAGGTTGGGCAAGATGCTCAGTTTTGTGTATTGCGACGGGTGTGATATTATGCGTTTCGAGAAATCGCCTTCCGACTTGTCTTTTAACTGTGCGGCAAGTGTGGCAAGTTCCTCATCATCGGCATTGCCGGCCATTGCACGGTCAAGCCGTTCTGCCTCGTCGGCATCGGCAAGGAAATATATTCCGGCAAGTGGTGCATAAACAAGGAACACCTTACCTTGCGGAATATCATAATAGTGGCACAAGTCGGCCAACTGAACGTCGTTATTATTCAGGTTTCGGTGCATCTGGCTTGTCGGTCTAAATATTCTGCCTTGTTGAGCAATGCAATGAGCGAGAATTTGCGCTGGAAGTTGCACATCACATCAAGCATCTCGGGCGTATATGATTTCATGTGATAAAGACATCCGCCACCGCAATGCCACCTTATGAAACAATGGCGGCACTCGTCGCGGCGGTTTTCACTCGCTTCGACAAGGTCGCGGAATTTCTCGCGGTCGAATTCGAGCCGGCCATCGCCGTTCACTTTCCCGTAAATAAAATCGTCATATAGCAGTTCTTGTGGCGATGAGACAAAAAAGCACATACTGAACCGACCCTGTGGAGTGAGGTCGAAACCACCGGCGCAGGCTCGCGTCTTTATTTGTTCAAGGTTATGGTATTTGATGCTGCTCACCGATATGCCGTATTGCATTCCAAGTTTTTGTGCTTGGAAAAAATTGTCGATGTAAGTGTCGTAGAACTTTTTCAATTCCTCGACAGCCTCAAATAAATTGCCATCTACCACATAATCGAAACTCAAGCGGCGCAATCCGGGAAACCTGTCATGCACGCGTTCAACCATTTCGCATTGCCTTACCACATTGAGCGGTGTGATTACCGAATTGATAGTGGGTGTGATGTCATGCGCAAGCAGTGTGTCGAGTGTATGGCACACCCGCTCGTAGTTGCGCCGTTGCGCGTTTTGCACATCTTCAAGAATGTCAAATGATATGTTTGTCTTTATATTGTACCGGTGAATGGCATTGATGATTTCATCGCTCATGATCGACCCGTTTGAGGCAAACGAGTATCGTATCGTGAACCCGTGCTTCAGTGCAAGGGCGTCGCTGTATTCGAGTGCGAGCTTCATCTTTGGCCACGACAGCAACGGTTCGCCACCGCCGCCAAATGAGATGTACAAGTCGCGCCGTGACAACCGTTCAGGGTCGATGAAATAATCAAGTACGGCCCGAATGGTGCCGTCGCTCAATTCATCATGCCCATGCCCGCGTGCCGCGTAACAGTAGCTGCACGAGAAGTTGCAAATGTTATTGGGCAATATTGTCAGTGCAAACACATCGTGAGGGTCGGTGACAAAATTCGGGCGCGGCGGGTTGTAATGTAGCATAGCCTGTTCCTCGCCGTAAATCACGCCATGTTCCCCAAGTTCGCGGTTCATGCGGTCAACGTCACTGCCGTCAGCCACAGCCATCACCCCGGCCAGCGGTGAATACAGCAGGTAACGGTCGTTGCAATATCCGCGAAGATAGTCGGATATATGCACCGGATATATGTTATGGCTGTATAATGCTTCGTACCTGTCCATGATTGTCATGCTTGTTCCACGGCCTCTCTGAGCGAGATGCCACATTCCTGGCGGTACTTCTTGTCGAGTCCGCGCAGCAGCATACGCTTGGTGAACGCCCGCATATAATTGCATATTTCATCCCTTATGGCCTCGTTGTAGGTGTATTTGTGTATCATGCAACCGCCCGCGCAGTGCCATTTTGCCCAACAATCCTTGCATTTGGGGTAATGATAAACATTCAGGCCTATCAGGTGGAAAAACTTGTCGCGGTCGATGTCAACTGTGCCGTCGGTGTGGTAGCGGCCATATATGCTGTCGTTGTACCCCACGTCGGCCGGAGCGCCTATGCGGCTGCACACGCTGATTTCGCCATCGGGTGTAAGCGTGTTGTCGCCAGGGCAAAAGCGTTGTATAAGCAAATTGAAGTTACGGTAGGCCGAGCAATCAAGCAGCAGGCCGTGTTCGGCAGCATAATCGTGAGCCTCGAAGAAGTTTTCCAAATATTGTTCATAGAAATGCCGCACCTGCATGGGGTCGGTCATCTTTTCGGGGTCGGTCACGTATTCCATCATCACCTCGCGAGTGCCGGGGAAGCGGGTAAGCACCTCCTCGATCATGCGTTTCATGAGCGAAATGTTGGCTTCGGTGATGCAGGCACGCAATTGCGGGCGTATTCCCTCGGATATAATCCAATCGATGTTCTGGCACACTTTTTCGTAATGGCCTCGTTGCAGGTTCTGCATCTCTTCGAGTATCTCAAATGAAATCGATACGGGCACCTTGTATTTCTTGAGCGTATCAATCATTTCTTGCGTGAAAATCGAGCCGTTGGTTACAAGGTTGATGTCCATGCCGCGGAAACCCATTGCCGTGCTGCGCTCGTTGGAATATTCGATTATGAATTTCACCAGGTCCCACGACAACATCGGTTCTCCACCGCCAAGTATCGAAATTGCCAATTTGTTGGATGGCTCCACGCGGCGGTTGTCGATAAAATGGTCGAGTGCGGCCTTGAGCATCTCTTTGGAAATCACTTTTCCCGAGCGGCCATGTGCCGAGTAGCAATAGCTGCAACGGAAATTGCACACGTTGTTGGGCAAAATTGCCATGCGCGTGTAGTGCAGAGGGTCATCGGCAAGCGGGGCGGGTTTCAGCCGGTGGTCGAAGTCGGTGAGTGCATCCATGGCTTCCACCACGTCGCCGGGCAGCTCTGTGCGTTTTTCCGGTGTCGCCAAGTATTGTTCCATCATTTCCACATATTCCCGGGTCACCATTAAGGCATTGTCGGTAAATGGGGAATATACTATATAAAGTGATTCGGCGTCTTTGCCGAAGTATTCCCCTGCTGGAATGGGGAATATTTCATTTTCAATAAGTTCAGGGTATTGCATTGGGGGGAATGACTGTGGTATTATAATAAGTGTTATTTATATGTTGCATTTAAAATTAGAAGGCACCTGCCATTGGAAGCAGGCACCTTCCGTTTACCTTATGGCCGGTTCTTAGTTGTTGCATTGGCAACCTCCACATTGGTCGCAGCAACCGTAAGCGTTAGCCTTGGTTTCCTTTACTTTGAAAACTTTAGTTATCATAGTAATTCTCGTTTGTAATATGCTCCTACTCTGTTTGGGCTTTTCGGATTCCGCCATTTATTTGTCACAGACGTATTATATTTATAGGTTTAAGTTAATGAATAGCAACTCGTGTAATCATGCGGACGTTAAGTCCAAACAAATTGCGACATTACCATTTATGCAAGTACGAAAGTAATACATACTTGGCTTTTTTGCAAGAAAATAAGTCGCAATTTTTTATTTTGAACGAAAAAGTATAGAATTGACAATTTGATGGCGTAAGTCGTTTCCCTCGAAAAAGCCGGCAGCGTCTGGGCAATGCTAAAAAAATCAGCAAGCTGTTTTTTTGCCATTGCGCTCGACTTGCACTATCTTTGCACAAATATTCCATTCCTTTGTTTTTTAGAAATCTTAACTATACAAGAATGATACTTCCCATTTATCTTTACGGGCATCCTGTGCTTAGGAAACAGTCGCCCGACATCACCCCCGATTTCCCGGGATTGAAGGAGCTGGTGGAAAACATGAAAGCCACGATGTATGCGTCGGACGGCATTGGCATTGCCGCGCCGCAGGTGGGCGTGAATGCCCGTGTGGTGTATATCGACGTGTCGGTGTTTAGCGACACGTTCCCCGAACTGGCCGACAGCAAGTATGTGCTCATCAACCCGCACATCGAGGTGCTCGACGACGGGGAGAAATGCTCTCGCGAGGAGGGCTGCCTGAGCCTGCCGGGAATACACGAGCCGGTGAGCCGCATAGAGAAGATACGCATCAAGTACCTCGACGAGGAGTTCAATCCGCATGAGGAAGTAATAAGCGGCTACCTGGCCCGGGTGATGCAGCACGAGTGCGATCACCTCGACGCGGTGCTGTTCATCGACCACCTCTCCCCTATCCGCAAGCAGCTCATCAAGGGAAAGCTGAACAATATAATTAAGGGAAAAGTGTCGTGCGACTACCGCACTAAGGGTTACAAGAAATAAACGAAACAGACACACATACGCAAATGGCCGACGACAAGAAAGTTATATTCTCGATGGTGGGCGTGAACAAGATTTACCCGCCGCAGAAACAGGTGCTGAAGAACATTTACCTGTCGTTCTTCTATGGTGCGAAGATTGGCATCATAGGCTTGAACGGCGCTGGTAAATCGACGTTGCTGAAGATTATTGCCGGTATCGACAAGCAGTATCAGGGCGAAGTGGTTTTCTCGCCCGGATATACAGTGGGATACCTTGAACAAGACCCAAAACTCGACCCGGAGAAAACCGTGAAAGAGGTGGTGCAAGAAGGATTGAAACATATTACCGACCTTATTGCCGAGTATGACCGTGTGAACGAAAGTTTTGCCGACCCCGAGGTGCTTGAAAATCCCGACAAGATGGATTCGCTCCTTGCCCGTCAGGCCGAATTGCAAGACAAGCTCGATGCCGTGGACGCATGGAACCTTGACAACAAGCTCGACCGTGCGATGGACGCGTTGCGATGCCCGCCCGAGGACCAGGCGATAAAAACGCTGTCGGGTGGAGAACGCCGCCGCGTGGCACTGTGCCGCCTGCTGTTGCAGCAACCCGATGTGCTGCTGCTTGACGAGCCTACCAACCACCTTGATGCCGAGTCGATTGACTGGCTCGAACAACACTTGCAGCAATATCCCGGCACTGTGATAGCCATCACGCACGACCGCTACTTCCTTGACCACGTGGCCGGATGGATACTTGAACTTGACCGCGGAGAAGGTATTCCATGGAAGGGCAACTACTCGTCGTGGCTTGAACAGAAGACCAAGCGCATGGCTCAGGAAGAGAAGCAGGCAAGCAAGCGGCGCAAGACGCTCGAACGCGAGCTTGAATGGATACACATGGCTCCTAAAGCCCGTCAGGCCAAGGGGAAGGCCCGCCTTTCAAGTTATAACAAGTTACTCAACGAGGACCAGAAAGAGCGAGAAGAAAAACTCGAAATATTCATACCCAACGGTCCGCGCCTTGGCAACAAAGTCATCGAGGCAATCGGTGTGGAGAAGGCCTTTGGCGACAAACTGCTGTTTACCGACCTGAACTTCATGCTGCCGCCCAACGGCATAGTGGGCGTGATAGGCCCTAACGGGGCAGGCAAGTCCACTCTGTTCAAGTTGATAATGGGTATAGAGCAACCCGACAAGGGTACCTTCGACATAGGCGAGACGGTAAAAATAGCCTACGTCGATCAGAACCATAAAGACCTGCATCCCGACAGCTCGGTTTATGAGGTGATTTCGCAGGGCAATGAGACTTTCCGCATGGGTGGCCGTGACGTGAATGCGCGTGCATACTTGTCGAAATTTAATTTCACCGGAGCCGATCAGGAAAAGAAGATTGCAATGCTGTCGGGTGGCGAGCGTAACCGCTTGCACCTTGCAATGGCTTTGAAAGAAGAAGGCAATGTGTTGCTGCTCGACGAGCCGACCAACGATATCGACGTGAACACGCTGCGGGCGCTCGAAGAAGGTCTTGAAAATTTTGCGGGCTGCGCGGTGGTAATTTCGCACGATCGTTGGTTCCTCGACCGCATATGCACTCATATCCTTGCTTTTGAAGGTGACAGCCAGGTGTTCTACTTCCAAGGTTCATACTCGGAATATGAAGAAAACAAGCGTGCCCGTACAGGAGAAACCGAGCCGCACCGCATTCGTTACAGGAAAATCATGGTGTAACTTGTGTGTAATTGCAATGCAATAAGATGTAATTTTGCGATTTACAGGCGGTTGTGTGGCATAATAACCGCGCCGTAATATGATTTTTTGAATATGGCAGGAATGCACCACCGTGCATTTCTGCTTTTATTTTTTGCAACGGCGAAAATTACAGGGGATTAAAAAACGGGTAAAAGTGTTTTTTATTTTGCTGAAAACTATTACTTTTGCAAATCCAAAATCGAAATAAATTCAATAAAGAAATATCATAGTTAGTAAAATGGCTAAGAAAGAAAGTACGCGCACGTCGATCGACGAACTCAACGAGTCGCTGTCATCGATAGAACAAAAGGTTGAAAACAATAAGAATTATATCTATTGGGTGTGTGGCGCAATCGTGGTTATTGCTGCTGTCATTGTAGGTTACATATATGGTATCCGCAATCCGGGTTTGGAAGATGCAAGAAATGAAATATCGCAGGCCGATATGCAGCTTGCACAAGGTAATGATTCAATTGCGCTGGTGCAATATATGGCTGTCGCCGAGGGTTACAGCAATTCGGTTGCCAATCGTGCCAACTTGAACGCCGCTATTTTGCTTTACAATGATGGTAAGTATGAAGAGGCTATAAGCTGCATCAGCAATTTTGACCCCGAAGGTGTGATTGTCGGTCCGGCATCGCAATCATTGCTTGGCGACTGCTACGTGAACACAGGTAAGCTTGACGAGGCTCTTTCAGCTTATGACAAGGCGATAGCCCTTTCAGCCGACAACAGCTACTATACGCCACTTTTCATGGTGAAGAAAGCCACTATTTACCGCGAGCAAAAGAATTATGCCGCCGAGGCCGATGTTTTCCAATCGATAAAGGATAAATATCCTGATTTCTCGCGCAACTATAATTTCGACGTTGACAAATACCTTGATCGCGCCAAAGCAATGGCTGGCAAATAAAAAGTCGAATCGAGAAAAATAACTTATCACACACGATGGCGCAGAATTCCGTGATATGGAGTTTGCGCCATCGTTTTTGTTTTTGGGGAAAATTTCAGATATGCTATTTATTAATGAGACTATATGAGAACTGTTTACACGAATAAGGAAATTTGGAAGATTGCTTACCCTTGCCTTGTGAGCCTTGTGATGGAGCAGTTGATTGGGGTGACCGACACGGCTTTCCTGGGGCACGTGGGCGAGGTCGAACTGGGGGCATCGGCCCTTGCGGGTGTGTATTACGTGGTGATTTTCATGCTTGGTTTCGGGTTTAGCACCGGGGCACAGATTATCATGGCACGGCGTAATGGCGAGCAGGAATACCGACGCATGGGGCAACTGTTTTATCATGGCATATATTTCCTGATGGTGCTTGCTGCTGTGGCATTTATATTGACAACGGCCTTTACCGAGCCGATATTGGGCAGCATGATTTCCGACCCCGATATATTGGATGCCGCTTGCGACTATATGCAATGGCGCATTTACGGGTTGTTTTTCGCATTTCCTGCGGCTATGTTCCGTGCGTTTTACATAAGTAGCACTCAGACCAAGACGCTTACGCTCAATTCGGTTGTGATGGTGCTGTCGAATGTGGTGTTTAACTATATCCTCATTTTCGGAAAACTGGGTGTTCCGGCAATGGGCATCGGTGGTGCGGCGCTTGGGTCGTCGTTGGCCGAGATGGTTTCGCTTATATTCTTCGTGGTTTACACATCTCGCCGAATCGATTGCCGCAAGTATGGGCTTAACCGGTTGTCGCCGTTCCATTTTGCCACTTTGAAGAAAATATTCCCTGTGTCGTTCTGGACTATGATACAGAGTTTTATTTCATTGTCAACGTGGTTCTTGTTTTTCTTGTTCATCGAGCACCTTGGCAAGGAAGCGTTGGCAATAACCAATGTAATTCGCAGCATATCGGGCTTGTTGTTTATGGTCGTAGCGGCATTTGCCGCCACATGCAGCTCGCTTGTGAGCAACCTCATAGGTGCCGGCAAGGGTGATTATGTGTTACCCACTGTTTGGCAACACATACGCCTTGCTTATTTATTCGTTCTTCCATTGGCACTGCTGTTGTCGTTGTTCCCCGATGTGATATTGGGCATATACACCGATATCCCCAATGTGCGGGCAGGTGCCGTGACTTCGTTGTGGGTGTTGTGTTCGTCTTATTTGTTCACGGTTCCTGCACAAGTGTTTTTCCAGTCGATTTCGGGTACCGGTAACACGCGCACGGCGTTTTTGCTTGAATTGAGCACGCTTGTCTTATACGTGGCTTATTGTGCCGTGATAATCGGTTGGTTGCGGTTGGATGTGGCCGTGTGTTGGACTGCCGAACACGTGTATAGTGCCATAATCACGTTGTTCTGTGCTGCATACCTGTATAGCGGTCGCTGGATAGGCAAGCGCATATAGTGTATGGTGTGTGGTTGCCGGTTTTTATTTTGCGCTTTGAAATTTAATTTGTTACTTTGCGTTATTATTTGACTAACTTTCATGGCAGACAAATCTTCTAATTCTTCCTCGGGGTATCCCATGTGGGTAAGGGTATTGTTTAACTTGCCACTGTTGATTGTGGTGGGTGCGATACTCTTTTCCATAGTGTGGGGTGACAGCAGCTATATAAAGCGCATAGGCTATCAGGAACGCATAGGCCGGCTTGAAAGCGAAATAAAGCAATATAGCGACTCGGCGGCATTTTATGCCAGGAAGGCCGAGGAATTGAATACCGCCCCTGAGACGCTTGAAAAAATTGCCCGTGAGCAGTATGGCATGAAGCGCGATAATGAGGAAGTATTTGTTACCGATATAAAATAAATTTAAACAGAATGGACAAAAAAAGTCGGATATTGGGCATAGTGCTATCAGTTGCCATGCTCATGATTATGATACCCGTGTTGCTTAATCTATTGCTTTTCCGCCAGCCATGGCTCAATTTTGTGTTTGCAGCCGGTGCAATCGGAACGCTTGTGGTGCGTATTCTTGATAAGTATCCCGGCAGCAATCTTCGCATCAAGCGGCTTTACCGCATCTCTCAGGTATCGGCCTTTTGCTATTGCTTGTCGGCTTTCTTGAAGTTCTCGGCCGAATGTTATTTTTTCCCGTATGCCTCGGGATATGACTGGCTAGGCTTTTTAATGGCAGGTGCCGCATTGCAGATTTACACGGCTTTCATGATAGGGCATGAAGAGAAGAAAGAGGTGAAAAGGAAATTAACCAAATAATAGCCGTGCCGATATATGCGCTTGCAGGAAAATATGTGGCAATGTCGTCAAAAAAGCACTTTTATGCTATGCAAAGTGCTAAAAAATAGCAAACATTCATTACAATTGCCGTGTAATTTGTAATTTTGCGGCACGATGCTGCACGGGTCGGCCTGCCGTAAGGCGAGCGTCGCGCGGTTTCCAAGAGAAACAGTTTGTATGAATCTCACTATCGATCAAGGTAATTCGTCGGCCAAGGTGTCGGTGTTTGATGGCAACGACATTGTTGCTGTTGCACGGTTCGACTTGTTGTCGATATCGGCTCTGGCTCGCATTATAAAGGTTTATGGAGTGGGAGCGGCCGCTTATTCGTCGGTCGTGCGCAAGCCCGATACACGCATAATGGAATTGTTGCGCAAGAGGGTGAAACGCTTCATCTACCTTGATGAAAACACCCCGTTGCCGGTGACGATAGAATATGATACGCCTCACACGCTTGGGCACGACCGCATAGCGGCTGCAGTGGGTGCCGCCACTTGCGCTCCAGGGCGCAACATACTGATTGTGGATGCCGGAACAGCTGTGACACTTGATATTGTTACTGCCGATTGCCGTTTCCTTGGTGGAAATATCTCGCCGGGGTTGCATATGCGTTTCGAGGCGTTGAACAATTATACAAGCCGTTTGCCGTTAGTAGATTACACGGGCGACATTCCGCTTATAGGTCATGACACGGTGACTGCGATACGGGCCGGTGTAGTCGGGGGATTGGTGTCGGAAATAGAAAGTTACATCGACAAGATTGCCGCACGCATGGGCGACGAGTTGGCTGTTATCTTTACCGGCGGTGATTGCAAGTTCCTTGCTTCGCAAGTGGCGCGCAAGGTTATGGTTGTCGATAATTTGTTATCGATAGGGTTGAATAGAATATTGTCATATAATGAAAACATATAGCAAATTACTGATAGTTGTTGCCTTGTTGTCTCCGTTGTTTACGGTTGCGGCATTGGCGCAAAATGGGGAGTCAAGCCCTTACTCGATGTTTGGCTTAGGCTCGTTGAGCGATTACACCTCGGGTGCGCAACGTTCAATGGGCGGAGTGGGATATGCCATGAACAACGGGCGGCAAATCAATGTCAAGAACCCTGCATCGTATGCTCATTGCGACTCGTTGACCTTTTTGCTCGATTTCGGCCTTGATTTTACCGGATTGAAGATGACCGAGAATGGCAATAGCGGCACAAATTTTGGCGGTGGGCTTGATTATGTGACCATGCAATTTCCGTTGAGCAAGACTGTCGGCGGTAGTATAGGTCTCATTCCTTATTCGTCGGTGGGCTATTCGTTTGGCTCTTCTACCGATGGCGAAGGTGACTCGCGTGGCGGTTCGGGAGGCATAAATATGTTGTATTTGGGCCTTTCTTATATGCCGTTCAAGAATTTTTCGATTGGTGCCAATGTGTCGTATAATTTCGGTACCATAACCCACGATACATATGTGTCTTCCTCATCGGGAGGTGTTGCGGTGCAATCGTTATATGAGCGGGAACTTGAAATACGTGACTGGGGGATACAATTTGGTGCGCAATACACCATCGACATTGACGAGCGCAACAGCTTTACGCTTGGTGCCGTGTATGTCCCGGCAAAATCGTTTCATGGAACTGCGCTTGCCCGGCAATACGATGCGCAGAACGATGCAACCGCGTTGATTGATACTGTGAGCAATGTGGCGATGAAGGATCGTTTTTCGTCGCCTGCGACATATGGTGGGGGTGTGGCTTGGAATTTTGAAAACCGTTTGACTGTGGCTGCCGATTTTACATATCAAAACTGGGCTGATGCGAAATATGATAATTTGACCAATTTTGAAAGGGTGGTTTACGATAACCGTTGGAAAGTGGCTGCCGGTGCCTCGTTTACGCCTAATTCCAGAGGAAATTACCTGCAACGCGTGACCTACCGTGTGGGTGGACATTTCAATCATGATTACATAATGGTGCGTGGCAATAACGTGCGCGATTATGGTGTGTCGGTGGGTTTCGGCTTGCCTGCCCCGTCGAGTAAGACGGTTATCAATATCGGTTTCGAGTACAAGCATCGTGCCGCTTATCCCAATAACTTGATTGCCGAGGATTATTTCAATATCACGGTTGGGATTAATTTCAATGAGATGTGGTTCTGGCAAAATAAAATTAAATAATTTGCTTATGGCCGCATTATGGTGCGGCGAGTGTTGCATTGGAGAAGGCTCGTAACATATTTTTTGTAATTGTGGCTTGTCTTGTTTTCATGGCTTGCCGCGACGAGGTGAAAAGTGTGGTGGAACATGCCACAGATCCGGAAACGACTCCTACCATGGCTACCGACAGCGTGCGTACGCTTGTGAGCGACTCGGGAATAACCAAATATCGCATTACGGCGCAAACGTGGCTCATGTATGAGGAGGCGAAGAAGCCGTTTTGGCGTTTTCCCGATGGGTTGTTGCTTGAACAGTTTGATTCGGTGTTTAGTGTAGTAGCATCGATAATATGTGATTCAGCCACTTATTTTAAAGATGATCAATTATGGCGGTTGGATGGAAATGTCAATATCGAGACGGCACGGCGTGAACTTATTCTCACCAACCAGTTGTTTTATTCGCAACGCCGTAACGAGATTTATTCCGATTCGTTTGTGCATATAGAAAAGACCGACCGTATTATCGAGGGATATGGTTTCGTGTCGAACGACCGTATGACGACTTATACACTCGACAGTGTGAGTGGTATTTTCCCGATGGAAAGACGGGAGCGGCGCGACTCGGTGGCAGCCGACAGTGTGCAAACTGATACCTTGGCCGCCGATAATTAGAATTCCATATGGACGATGTGATTGTTGACAAATTGCTCGAAGCGGCAATTAAAGCCCCTTCGGGGCATAATGCGCAGCCTTGGCTTTTCAGTGTGTTGCCGGGTGGCGGCATTCTTGTGCTGCCCGATGCCTCACGCAGCCTCCCGGTACTTGACCCTCAAGACAGGGAGTTGCATATATCAATTGGTTGTGTGGTTGAGAATATATGTGTTGCAGCCACGGGTTTCAGCTTGTCGGCCAAAGTGAGTGTGCGAAGTGACGATAGTGGTGTAGAAATATATTTCAATCATGATGAAGATGTGGTGCCGTCGCCATTGATGCCGGCAATCGGACGCAGGCATACTAATCGTAATATGTATGACGGTTCCGAAATTCCGCAATCGGTGGTCGGGCAGCTTTCGGCTTGCGGAGCCGGGATATATATGCGAGGTTCGATGCAGTTTGATGCAGTGAAGGATGGCATAATTGAGGCCAATAAGGTTATTTATGGAAGCAACAGGAGCAAGGCTGAACTTTCTGAATGGATAAGATACAATCGTCGTGAAGCCGATGGCCATATGGACGGCCTTGGTTACGATATTCTGGGTATTCCCGATATGCCGGCATGGGTTTCACGCATTGCCACATCTATGGCTTTGCGGTCCTCGATACAAAGCAAGGGAGACATTCGTAAACTGATATCGTCGCCGGCTGTGGCGGTGTTTGAAGCTCCTGACGATATTCCCGGGCGGATACAGTGTGGCCGCCGACTTGAACATTTTTTGCTTACGGCAGCCATGCACGATGTGGCTTGCGCATTTATCGGCCAGCCGTGTGAAGTGGAGAATGTAGCTATTGGATTGGCTTCTCGATTGGGGATACCATATCGTCTGCAAGTGTTGCTGCGTATAGGTTATGCTGCACCGCCGCGGGCTTATTCCCGCCGTCGTCCTCTTGCCGATTTCAAGAAATTTAAGTCTGTGACTTGATAGATAATTGAGTAATTGCATAAATTAACGCCGTCACCTCATGCAGGTTGTCCTCATGGGCGGCGGCGTTTTTATACATTCTTACTTATTTTTTATTGGTGTCCGGTAAAACTTTTTATGTCCAATAAAAATTAGGGCAGGCTTCCTCGCTTGGAAGTCTGCCCTTTTCGTTACCTTTGTTTCTACCACAAAACTATAATAACGATGAGCAAAGGTACACATTTTCTCGG
>CASENC010000019.1 GCA_949289215.1 uncultured Bacteroidales bacterium
CGGTTCTCTTTTGGGCAGCGGCAAGCTGAAAGAGCATGAAGCCGACAACCGCACCCTACAAGGCGAGGTCGCAGCCCGTGACGAGAGCATCGAAGTGTTGCAACAGCAGATGCAGCGGCAGCAGGATGAACACAGCCGCCAGCTGATGGAACTGCAAGCCCAACACCGCAGGGAAATGGCGGACAAGGAAGCGGAACACCAAAAGGAAGTGTCATTCCTGAAATCCATTATCCAAAAAGCCAAGAAATGGTTTCCGCTGTTCCAAGAGTTGGTGTACATGGAGAGGTTCTGCCTTAAAGTCGGCTTCAGCGAAAGGCAGACCGCCACGCTCATCAGCGGCAAGCCGTTGTTCTACGAAGGCGAACTCTATTCGGAGGAGCACAGGCGGAAGTTCAAAACTGAGGAAGCTGGTTTCCAAGTGGTAAAAGACCCGAAAGACAGGTCTAAACTCGCACTTGCCATCAACGGGCAAGTGATAGGGGAATGGTTCAAGGAGCAGTTTGACAGGCTGTTTTCATCCATTCGAAGGACGGTTACACCGCCTCGTAAAAGCAAAGGCTTGGGATTATAAACAATGCCAACGGAAGGATAGCAAGTTTGTGTTTTGGGCAGACCAAAACTATTTTATAAGTTCCAATGAGATTGTATCATTTTTAATTAAAATTGGCTCACAAGTATTTGATAGTCATAGAATAATTGTAAATTTGCACAATAAAGATATAAACATGGAAAGAACAGATTTCATTGAAAATAGAACCGATGTTATAAAAAACATATATACTCTTTACTCTTATCTCAGAAGTAATTCGGAAGAAGAAAGGGATTGGGCATTGAACAGATTTAAACAAGGCAAATGGTATATAGTTGAACCATTTGGAAATATGCTGTTTTTTGCTCCAAGCCGTTTTGTCGGGTATAAGAACAATAATATAGCCAAGCATACAGAAAATCATGGAGATGGTACACAAACTAATGAATATTTTCGTAGGAATAAATTGTATAAAATATCAGAGAATGAGTTTTTGAGTAAGCAATTCAAGAATTTTATGTTTTCAATTGGCATCAAAAAAGAATCTGCTCAGTTTTTTATCCCTTATAATCAAGACATATCAGATTTGCAATCTGACCACAAATGTTATTTCATTTGTCCTACCCATTGCAGTGGACAGAAAGAGGATGCATGGAAAAGTTTTTTTAAGAAAGGAATCATGGCGATAGGATGGAATGATACAGATTATTCTAACTACACTTTGGAAGAAATAACAAAAGAATATGTGGATGATGCTAAAGCCATTACGGCTTTTACTTTAATAAAGCAAATTAAAGAGGGGGACATTATCTGTTGCACGAATAACGCATACGGCCTTTGGGGCATAGGAATAGCGACATCTTCTTACCGATTTAAAGAAAATATTCATAAAGCAGGAGTTGATGATGATGGTGAGGAAACTTATTACTCTCATTATATTAATGTTGCATGGATTTGTTTTAAAGAGCAAGGATTTATACCTACGTCCGACTTGCATATTCATGCTCCAGAAAAAATGTGGCAGCCCTATGGTACACTGACACAAAAAGATATACCACAATATATTACTGATTATATACTAAAAGCAAATCATACAGATATGGAAACAACAAATAGGTGCAATGAATATATAGCTTTATTGGAGGCAAATAAGAATCTTATTCTGACTGGTGCGCCAGGCACAGGAAAAACTTATTTGGCACGTGAGATTGTTACAGCTATGGGAGCGAAATATGAGTTCGTGCAGTTTCATCCGTCGTATGATTATACAGATTTTGTTGAAGGTTTAAGGCCGACACCGCTCGATAGCAGAGGAAATATAGGATTTGAGCGGAAAGACGGGGTGCTTAAGGAGTTTTGTAAAAGGGCGATAAAAAGAAATGGAAGCTGTGATTACGCATCAATGCTACAACAATTCAAAAAGGACTTAAGAAACTCAACGATAGAACTGAAAAGTTTCAGAAGTGATACGATAATTAAAGTTTCTATTAATGATAATGGAGTCATTTCAGTTCCTGAAAAATCAAATTGGGTCGCTTCTGATGATAAAATGATAAATTATTTAAAAACAAGAAAATGTCATCCCAATGATACATATACAAAAACAATCGGAGATTATATTCTTGAAAAATACAAGAAAGAAGAAGATATCTTGAACTATGTCTTTATCATCGATGAAATAAACCGTGGTGAAATCTCCAAGATATTCGGAGAGCTGTTCTTCAGTATAGACCCTGGCTATCGAGGTGAAAAAGGACGGGTTAAAACTCAATATCAAAACATGATAACCAATGAGGATGACCCGTTCTATGAAGGCTTTTATGTTCCGGAAAACGTCTATATCATCGGGACAATGAATGATATTGACCGGAGTGTGGAAAGTATGGATTTCGCCATGCGCCGCCGCTTTGCATGGAAAGAAATAAAGGCAAACGAGAATACTGGCATGCTGGATAGTTTTGGAGAATTGAAAGATGAAATTGTAAGCAAGATGAATCGCCTAAACAACGCCATTTGGAGCGAAGAAACCAATGAAGGTATTGAAGGGCTTAGCGCAGCTTATCATATTGGAGGTGCCTACTTCAAAAAAATGGAACTATACGACTATAAAAATAATTTACCGGAAGCTTATCGGCAATTATGGGAAAACCATTTGCGAGGCGTGCTTTTTGAATACCTGAGAGGGTCATTCAATGCGGCTGATAACCTGAAAAAATTGGAAGAAGTGTATTATTCGGAAGGTGTATACGAATGATGGAGTGGAAAGACAATAGCGAACATCTTCTGACGGAGAATGTGGAAAGGTTGTTGCCTTTTGCCAACACTCCGGTTTCTTCTTTGGTGGACGACAAGGGAAAGCCTTTGCTCGTTTTCCCTTTATCCTTTCAGGAGTGTGAAGACTGCATAGGCAAGCAACACCTGTTTGACATTGCACCTAAAGAAAACCGCTATGTGGTGAAAACAGGCAATTTAGCAGGATTCATTGGTCTGAATGATATGTACATAACTATCCGCTCACGGTTCGGGACGGAGAACGGTGATGACTATTTCCTGCATTATATGTTGAAAAAGGTCTTATCCGTCAATCTGTTCAATCTGAAGCATACGGCTACAGACGAGCAGGTGTTTGATTTCCTGCTGCATCTGTTTCCCTATTTCCTGAATAAAGCGTTGGTGCAAGGTCTTTACAAGGAGTATCGGCGAAACGAATATAACGACTGCAACCTTAGAGGCACGATTGACATCAGTCGGCATATCAAGTGCAATGTGCCCTTCAACGGGCGTGTGGCATACCGCACGAGGGAATTCAGTTATGACAATCATGTGACCCAACTGATACGTCATACGGTAGAATATATTCGCACTAAACGGTTGGGCGAAATGGTATTACACACAAACGTAGATACGCAAGAAAATGTTTTCCAAATCGTTTCGGCTACCTCAACGTATCAGAAACAAGACAGGCTGCAGGTTATCAAAAGCAATTTGAGACCTGTTGTCCACCCCTACTATACACAATATGTACCTTTACAAAAACTTTGCTTGAAAATACTAAGCCATGAACGATTAAGATACGGACAAAACAAGGATGAAATTTATGGCATTCTGTTTGATGTATCATGGCTTTGGGAAGAGTATTTAAACACATTGCTTGTTCCGCTAGGATTCAAGCATCCGAATAACAGGCAGAATACTGGAGGTGTTTGGTTGGGATATAGTCTGATAGAGAATAAGAGAAGAAACGCTTTTTTGCGTTATCCTGATTTTTATGACAAAAAAAGAAGCATCATCTTAGATGCCAAATACAAGAGCCAGATTGATTATGTTGCCGATGTAAACCAAGTCATTACTTACTTATATCGAATGAAAGGGCGTATCGGTATGTTTGTCCATCCGACAACGGATAAAAATGGACTGAAATCATATAGCTTGCGAGGATATGGTGATGATAGCGATGCTCGTCTGATTGAATATCAGTTTCATATTCCAACAGAAGTTTCAAGCTATGAAGATTTTGAATGGAATATAAGGCTTTCTGAAACAGCATTAAAAGAGCAAATAGAAATTTTCCATCCTCTTTTGTAGCTCGTTTTTTGAGATTTTAGAAGATTATACTAATTTTGCATCCACAAGAGTTACCTAAACAAGCAAAGCGATGCAGACCACGGCAATTAGAACGGTTGCCAATTCATTACCCGAAACCGAGGTAATTCTTCTAAATCTTTTGATTTCAGGCAGGTATATTCCTTATACAGATTTACAATATAACCTTTGGAAAAGCAATTCAATTCCACAGAACCTGAACAATGTTGAAATCCCGAGCTTTTATTGTAATTTTGTAATACCGATTTTTATTTTTTTACAATGGCAAAAACACAACGACGCAGGAAATCAAGGAAAAAGAACTCACTTACCGACGCCGCAACAAAACTTAAGCGGCGGCTGCCAGCCGTGCTATGGAGCGCACTGCTGGCAGTGGTGCTGTTTTATGTGGGCCGATATGTGGCAACCGATGTTTACAGTGCCGAAATGGCCCGGCGAGACAGCGTGGAAATAGCCAAGCTAACAGAAGTGAAATTCCATGCCGGTGTTGACAACATGAAAGTGGTGTACCGCGGATTTACGGTATATTTCAACAGCCGCTTTCACATACCCAATTGTGTGATATACGAGCTTACCGGCAAAGAGACCGAAGGTGAATTTCCACGATACAAAAATTTCCTCACCGACGAACAGGTGGCAGGTTGCGCCAACCCTTGGGATTACACCCACTCGGGTTACACACGCGGACACATGGCTCCGGCAGCCGATATGAAATGGGATCGCGAGGCAATGAAAGAGTCGTTCTACATGACCAACATTTGCCCGCAAAAAGCAGCCTTGAACTCGGGTGGATGGAACAAGCTGGAAGACAAAGTGCGCGACTGGGCCAGACGCGACAGCGCAATCATCGTGGCCACAGGCCCTGTGCTGTCGCCCGGCATGAAAACCATAGGCGAAAGCCGCGTGGCAGTACCCGAGCAATTCTATAAAGTGGTGCTTGCACCTTATGCCACACCTTTACGTGCCATAGCTTTCATATACCCCAACGGGGCAAGCAAGGGTGCAATAAAAAAATATGCCGTGACAGTAGATGAAGTTGAGCAACTCACCGGCATCGACTTTTTCTCGGCTCTCGACGATAACGAAGAAACCGATGTCGAAGCCCACTTCAATTTATTGCAATGGGAGCTCACCAACAACTGACAACTGCCGACCTGAACCGGTAGAGGTAAAAAACAAACGAGTTTGTTTTGTTCTGCGCACTCCTTACACTATCTTTCGATAAGATAGGCTTCGTCTCGGCCATGCAAGAAAATCAGCGAGCTGTTTTTTGTCATTGCGCTCGACTTGCACTATCTTTGCATATCACATTAAAAATGAACCACCATGGGAATGAAACATTTTTACATAAGCATGGTCGCTGCCGCAATACTGTCATGCGGAACAGCAGCCCATGCACAACAGACACAAAAGTTCACCGCTGCAAAGCACAATGAATACGGGTTGGTGTATTCGCTGCCCACCACACACTTGCGCATCGAAGTGGAAGTGGAGAAGACAATCAGCAAAGCCGGTCCATATTACCAGTATGCCAAGCGATACTTGAGCGTAAACAATCCTATCACCGAGGATTCGCAATCGTGGAAACTGAAATCGATAACCATCACACCTTACGGGGTTCCCGACGAGGAGAACCGCTACCTGATGCAACTGAAAGGCGGCAACGAGGTATTCCTGATGATGACCGAGGACGGCCTGCCACTGGCAATTAACCGTGAAGCAGTAGAAGACAACATACCCAAACGCCCTGCAAAGAAGAGAAGCGAACCCACAATCACCGCCGAAGACCTTGTCATGGCTCTCCCGGGTGAATTGCTTGTAAGCGAGTCCACGGCCAAACGCGCACAGATTGCCGCTCAACAAATATACAAGATACGCGAAAGCCGCACTGCATTTGCAACAGGCGAGGCCGACCAAATGCCCGACGGCGAAGCGTTGAAACTGATAATGGCTCAACTTGACGAACAGGAACGTGCATTGATGGCCTTGTTTTGCGGACGCGAAAACACCGA
The DNA here is from genome assembly GCA_949289215.1 of uncultured Bacteroidales bacterium. Lineage (GTDB taxonomy): Bacteria > Bacteroidota > Bacteroidia > Bacteroidales > Muribaculaceae > Avimuribaculum. The sequence goes on from CASENC010000019.1 coordinate 6,145, forward strand.
AACTGTCACCAAGGTGCTTGACTACTGCCCCACCGAGGAAGTTGACCGCGAGGTTCTTTTCCGCATCTCTAATTACGAAGGGGTGGTAAAAAGCGACAACCTCGCGGGCGACCCGGTTTATATATCGGTGGAAATAACACGTCAAGGCGAATTGCCTATAGATGAAAAAGGCGAAGTAAAAAAGCTTCCAAAAAATGCCGTAATGTACAACATTCCGGGGCAAGCCCGTGTGACCCTGCGATACAATGGCAAGAACACTGTAAGCAAAGATGTCGATGTCTCGCAATTCGGCATCGACTTCGGACTTGACCCGTCGCTGTTCACCAATAAGAAATCACCGAGCTACCTGCTCTTCTACCCCGAAACAGGAGCAATAAAAGAGATAGGAACGGTGCAATAGCATATTGCAGAAGTGTGTAGGGGGGGAGTATCAAAATTCCAACATTGATATTGTAGAGACGCGGCACGCCACGTCTCTACAACAACAATTGATTTACAACATTTTTACGCAATATTACTTGCTACGAGACGCGGCACGCCACGTCTCTACGTATGACAAAATTGTATTTTGACATCCCCCCTACGGGAACCAAAAACGCATTTAGATACCCCCCTATTTAATACATCCACCTTTGCTCATATTTTTTAACTTTTATATATAAGCAATTTATGTTTTCAGGAATAGTTGAAGAGGCCGCAACTGTAGTCGCACTTGAACGCGACGGCGGCAACCTGCATATCACCTTGCGGTGCAGTTTCACCGACGAGTTGAAAATCGACCAAAGCGTGTCGCACAATGGAGTGTGCCTCACCGTGGTGGCATTCCCGGCTCCGGGCTGCTACACAGTGACAGCAATACAGGAAACACTCGACCGCAGCAACCTCGGGCTGCTGAAGGTGGGCGACGAAGTGAACCTGGAACGCAGCATGAAGGTTGACGGCCGGCTTGACGGACACATCGTGCAAGGACACGTTGACCAAACTGCCACTTGCACCGATGTACAAACGGTTGACGGATCGCATTACTATACATTCCACTATGATGTCAACCCCGAAATGGCTGCCAAGGGGTATGTAACTGTGGAGAAAGGTAGCGTTACCGTTAACGGCGTGAGCCTGACGGTGTGCAATTCCCAACGTGATTCGTTCCAAGTGGCAATCATACCTTACACTTACGAACATACCAATTTCCACAACATACAACCGGGCACGGTTGTCAACATCGAGTTTGACATCATAGGCAAATATCTTAGCCGCATGATGGAATTTGTAAGCAAATAACCGATCACAGCAGTGAAGCGCATAGGCATTCTGTCAGACACTCACGGGTGGTGGGACGACCGTTATATCCAATACTTCAAGGATTGCGACGAGATATGGCACGCAGGCGACATCGGCAGCGAAGAACTCATCGACCGTCTGTCGGCAATAGCACCTGTGAGGGCCGTATATGGCAATATCGACGGCGGAATGCTTCGCCGCCGCTTCCATGAAGTTGAAATTTTCACCGTCGATGGGGTAAAGGTACTTTTGACCCACATCGGCGGCTACCCCGGGCGGTATGCTCCGGGCATAAAAGCCATGCTGCTTGCCGAAAAACCGCAATTACTCGTGTGCGGACATTCACACATATTGAAGATTATAAACGACAAGTGGATAGGTGTGCTTACAATCAATCCCGGAGCCGCAGGCCGACAAGGATGGCAGACGGTACGTACCCTTGTCTTGTTAACCATCGACCAAGGTTCTCCCTCCGATTGTGAAGTAGTGGAGCTTGGTGATAAATAATCAAGCTACAGGCTTATGACAAATATAAATTTGGGTGCTTGCACAAAAACAGTCGCTGCAAGCACCCAAATTATATTTCATCGCCCCTCACAACCCATGCTTCACGCATCAGTCGGCTTCACCATTATTCTTTTTTGTGACTTTGGCATAGACTATGAGAGCTATGGCCGAAACCATTCCTACCGCAGCAAACCAATACCATATATAATGGGCATTGACGGCAGCAGCCTGCCATGCCTCATGCGTAGCATACATGGCAGGGTCGGGACAATATCGAGACAAGAGTATGCCCGACAAGCCGAAGCCGAGTATTGACGACAAGAACGAATGCAACTGACTGAAACCAAGGTATAATCCTTCCTCACCCTTAGGTGCTTGCAGCGAGAAATATTCCATATAACGCGGCGAGATGAAGCATTCGGCAAGGGCCTGGAACACTATCCCGGCCACCATCATCATGGTAATGGGATGAAATCCCAACAAATCTCCACCGAACAAATTACCCGATGCCATAACCAATGCCGACAACGGTATCAGGAACATTCCCACCGTAATCGAAGTCAACGCTTTACGGCGAGCCATAAGGCGGGTGACAAAGTTTACGCAAAGCACCACAACAAGAGGATTGACATTGGCAATCCACCCGGGGCGCGCACTTTCGCCGGCAAGGCGTATCACATACTTCGGCATAGTCGCATATAACTGTTGTTGCACCATCCAAAATCCCGTCACTATAAGTATCAACACGAGCAGTCGCCAATTGGTTAACACCTTGCACATTCCATGCAGCACATCACGCGCACTTTTGCCCTCTCCTGCAGTGTTGGCCGAGTGGTAAAACAGTAAAACTGCCACAAGTGCCACCACACACAATGCTGCCGAAAAGAAATTGATATAAATATAGGCCGACTCTCCCACCCAGTGCCTCAACGGGTCGATGACACTCTTCCCCGTGAACGAACCGATGTTGACCATCATATAAAAAATCGAGTAACCTTTTGCACGTGTCTCCGATGTGGTTTCACGAGCCACCGAGGCCGAAATATTCGACTTGATGAACGCTCCACCCACCATCAATATCACCATTATGGGAACAATCAGGTATCGGCGGCCGCTCTCTCGTAATCCGGTAAACACCGTTTGTTCGCCATACTCGACAAGTCCGCTACTCTCAAGCATCAGCGGCAACAGCCCAAGGAAAAGGTAACCGACGGCAAGCAATGCAAAAGCCATGGCAGTAGATTTACGGTATCCTATTTTGTCGGCAAGAGCACCGGTAAACATTGGCAGCAAATAAAGGCCGCCCGAGAAAAGTCCCGAAATGATGCTCGCTTCGATGTCGGAAAAACCAAGCGTGTTTGACAAATACAGTGTTATGACTATGAACACGGCATAGTAAGCCATTCGTTCCATCAGTTCGGCAGCATTTGCCGTCCAAAAAGCACGTGAGTATTTTGCAACCATGATTATGTTTCAATAAAAATGAAGTGCAAAGTTACAAATTATTTCGGGGGCGAGTCAACAAGCAAGTAGAACAAAATTATTCCGACCTTACCAATGACAATGGTTTCTGTCACGCTTTTTCCTTTTGTTTTCACAAATGTAAACACAAACCACATCAGTACCACCGCCCGCAATAAACTTCTTTTTTTGTTTGAATTATTTGGTATTTTAGTTTCAAATTAATATCTTTGTTACAATTAATGCAAATATTCTACAGCAACCATTGACATATAACTTGCATTCGCAAACCGCAATAAATTACGACATATTTTTATAATTATATAATTTTAAGATTATGATAAAACATTTTACTCAATTTGCTTTTACCATGGTGACGGTGATGTTGCTCGGCATAGTTCCGGCAATGTCACAAGAGGGATACGCAACCTCTATCCCATTCACCGAAACTTTCGACGACGAGAGCCACTACGCGCTTGGCGGCAGTTTGCCCGACGGGTGGGCCACGACATCGGAGGCAGAGCCCGCGACGGGCAATTTCGCAAGGACATCCTTTTACGACACAATGGTAGAGCCTTATTCGGGCGACTACTTCGTGACGAGCTACGGGATGTCGCGCGACCGTCTCGACGTCCTTTACACTCCGCTGCTTGAGATGGAGGCCGGGCGCGAATACACCATCTCGTTCTATGCGTTCAGTAGCGGTCGCAGCAATCCTATGTACATACCCACCTGGAAGGTGACAGTCGGCGGCGGCCAGACGGTGGACTTGCAGACGGTGGAAATCAGCGAGGAGACACCGCTTGAATTTTCGGGATGGACTAAGGTCGAGGCCAAGTACACCCCCGAGGAAAATGGCCAGTACAGTGTGGCCGTCCAAATAGGGTCGGGCGGTTGGTCTATGTCGGGTAGCGTGAACATCGACGACTTCTCGATTGAGGCAGGCGAGGCGCCCGAACCTCCCGCCGAGGGATATGAAACCACTATCCCGTTCACCGAATCATTCGATGACGAGACGCACTATGCGCTCGAAGGCTCGCTGCCCGACGGGTGGCTGTCGGAGAGTGCCACTGGGTCGGCATTTGCCAAGTCGGACATGGCGGCTAATTCTGGCGATAACTGTGTCATGAGCTATGCAATGTCGAGTGGCAGGCAAGATGTGCTTTATACCCCCATGCTCGACATGGAAGGTGGCAAGGAGTATGCAGTATCGTTCTATGTGATGAACGAGGGCTACAGCACCGGGCGCAACCCGTCGTTTGAAGTGACTGCTGGCACGGGGCAATCGGCTGACGAGCAGTCGGTGTGGCTGCGGTCGCGCGAAACGATGCTCTTCTCGCAATGGACATTGGTTGAAACCACTTTCACCCCCGAAGAAGACGGGCAGTATTGTATAGCAGTGCAGGTGAGTTGCGCCATTTCGTCGTCGGGACTCGTTTATATTGATGACTTCACCGTGGAACCGTCCGGCCGGGGCGAGGAGCCTGACGGCGATGAGTGGGAGCCATCGATACCTTACGCCGAGGACTTCGATGATGCCTCGCATTACGACGGGATAAGCAACCTTCCGATAGGGTGGGTATCGACTGGCGAAGACCCATTCTTCACGGCCAGCTCCGATGCGCGTCCGGCCATCTCGGGCAGCTACTACATGGTGGCACAGGAAACCATCATAGCAAGCCGCAAGGACATTGCCTATTCGCCGCTACTTGAGATGGAGGGCGGTGTGGAATATACCGTTTCGTTCTACTTGTGGATGCCTGGCGGCGACGGCGGCGCATCGTCGTTCAAGTTCACCGTGGGTGCAGACCAGTCGAGCGACATGCATACCCAGGTGCTTGCCGAGGTTTCGGGCGAGCGCATCACCGACTGGCGGCGCATGGAATACACTTTCACCCCCACTGCCACGGGCGAATATTGCTTTGCCTTCTGGGCATTGAGCGAAAGTGCTTATTGCGGCCACATTGGCATCGAGAACTTCCGCCTTTATCGCACCGATGCAGTGCTGCCGCCCGATGCCTCATTTGACTTCGGCAACACGCTGACATCGGTATTCAGCGGCATGCAGACGGTGTTCCCGGGCCAGTACGTAAGGCTTATCAACAATACCAGCGACGCACAAAGCTACTTGTGGAGCGTGAGCGGCACCGGTGCCACTATCACTGACCCCACTGCGGCAGCCCCGATGCTCGTGGTTGAGGAGAGCGGCAGCTACACAGTGACGTTGCAGGCCACCAATGCCGGAGGAACGAGCGAGGCTACTGGCACACTGCGTGCCACAGTCCCTGCCACAGGCGACGAGGATGCGGTGCAGACCACCAAGGATTCTGGCGACCGGATAATGGGCCAGTCGGATACTCCGGCTTTTGCCGAAGATGGCACCGTGATTGAGTCGGGAACTTATGAAACCTACTACGACTACGTGTCGGGCGTTAACCCGTATTATCGCGCATTTGCCGAACGGTTCGAGATGCCCGAAGGGTGCGATGTCGAAATATCGTCGATCAACTTCGGCTCGCAGAACTTCTACCTCTTTGCCGAAACCATAGGGATAGACAAGGATGAGAACGGCGAGGACATTTACAGCAACTTCGATGCCGACAAGGAGATGACCGTGGCCATATATGGCGAAAAGGACGGCAAGCCCGACACTGCCAACCCACTTGGCTCGGTGACAGGCCGCATTGCCGACATGATACAACAGGACTACTATGAAAAGCGCATGAATGTGGAATTCGACTCCCCGGTAACGGTGGACGGCACATTCTATGTGGCATTCGAGTTCGACGAGTTGCAAATCACCCCGTGGGATCCTTCGGCCGAGCAGCAGGCGAACAGGCTTACGCGCTCATACATCGGGTTCCAGACGCGTGTACATGCCAACGGCGAGACCTCGCTGTGGGTACGCCCCGAGAAGGCTATCGCAGGCAGCGACTTCAAGCCTACGGGCGAATACTGCCGCGCCGACCTGTTCTCGCCGCAATTGCGCGGTTACAGCGTGTGGGTGGTTGCATGGCTCACTTACGGCGACATGAATCCCGAGCCGGTCGGTGTTGACGATGTGGCTGCCGATGCGGCTGTAAAGGTATATGTGTCGGCCGACGGTGAAAACTTCAAGCTCGCAGGCTTGCAAGAGGGCTGCCCGGTAAGGGTTTGCTCGGTGGGCGGTACTGCTTTATTCGCAGGCGAGGCACAGGGTAGCGAAATGGTAATCCCGGCATCGGGGTGGAACCGCGGTGTTTATGTGATTTCGGCAGGCAACCAGTCAATCAAGGTCATAAAATAAAGACATATAGCATTATACATAATTATAACAGATGAATCGACTGATAGTATTGATGACGGTCATCTGCTGCTCGATTAGTTTCTTCCGGGTGCCGGTACAAGCTGTGCCGGCATTCCCGGGAGAAATTTCCTACGTGCAGCCCGATGGCTCGGTGGTGAAATACCACTTGCGCGGCGACGAGCGTCGCCACTGGATGGAATCGACCGAGGGATACCTGTTGCGCCGCGCCGCCGATGGCTACTTGAAGTATGCCATACTCGACGGCGACACGCTTGCGGCATCGCAGCTGCCTTATACGGGCAACGATGCCGCTGCGCGTGGCAAGGCGCGGCTGTTGCGGCTTGCCGACGTGCCGCAGCGCAGCTTGTGGGGTTTGAAAGCGGTGGGCGACCCGTCGCTCAACAACACAAGCTCGTTTCCCACCAAGGGGCAGCGCAAGTTGCTGATGCTGCTTGTGAACTTTGCTGATACGCAAACTTCGGTGCCGGTGGCCAATTTCGACGAGATGATGAATGGCAGCGGGTACAACGGCACTGGCAGTTTCCGTGATTTCTACCTTGAAAATTCCTACGGGCAGCTCGACGTGGAGACTACCGTAGTGGGGTGGATACAATTGCCCATGAGCAAGCTCGATTACGGTACCGACGACATGACGGCTCTCATACGCGATGCAATTGGCCTTGTGGACGATGAAATCGACTTTAGGCAATTCGACAATGACGGCGACGGCATTCTCGACGGCCTGTCGATTATCCATCAGGGGTATGGACAGGAGGTGACGGGCAGTACGCAGGATATATGGTCGCACAGTGCCGACTTGCTCGCCGACGTGCAGGCCGACGGTGTGCGAGTGCGCACCTATACCATACAGCCCGAATTGCTTTACGACGACATACAGATGACCGTAGGTGTGTTTTGCCACGAGTTTGGTCACAACCTTGGCGCACCCGATTTCTACGACACCGACTATGAAAGCAGCGGAGGCAATTACGAAGGTACGGGCCAATGGGACTTGATGTCGGGCGGCAGCTGGGGCATGGTAAATGTGTCAGGCGACAGCCCGTCGCACATCAATATGTGGCAAAAAATGCAATTTGGCTGGGTCACACCGCAATATCTCACCGAAGATTGCACGATAAAAGACATTCCGGCAGCATCGGAAGAACCAGTCGGATATATAATGAACACGCAGCGCGAGGGCGACTATTTTGTGATAGAAAACCGCGTGAGGGAGGGCTTTGACCGTTCCCTGCCGGGCTCGGGGCTTGTGATTTACCATGCCGACGAGCAACGCATAGCCTCGTCGGTTTATTCCAATTCGGTGAACATCGATTATCGGCAGGGGCTTTACACTGTGTGTGCATCGGCGACTACCGATCCTGGTACCACGCCCGGCTCATACGGCGACATAAATAGCGGCGGGGCTGTGTTCCCGGGTACATACGGCATAGCCGAGTTTTCCGATGCCACCACCCCATCGGCGCATTCCAACGACGGCAAGTATTCATACGCCGCACTGCGTAACATCGGTTTTGACGGGGCCGAGGCTTCGTTTGACTTCGTAGCTGGCGATGTGCCCGACACGGTGCGCAATTTCACAGCCACCGCCCGGCGCGGCATAGTGACGCTGACGTGGGATGCACCGCAGGCAGGCTCCGTGGAAACTTACCGCATCTTCCGGGGCGACAACGAGATAGCCCGCACCGGCGAGTTGCAATACATCGATGAGGGACTGACGGAAACCGTCGCTACCTACAAGGTGGATGTGTTGTATGCCGACGGGCAGTATTCCCCCTTTGTGGAAAGTACCGTCAAGGTGCCCGAGAACCGTGTCGATGCCATCAATGCCGAATCTACCGCCGACGGGCTGGCACTCACATTCGAGCTTGACGACAGGCTCACGCGTATCAATAACGATATAGAGGAGGCAATGAACAATTCGCTCTTAAATAGCATCGACGGCAGCGAAGTGGAAGTGGCGCAATACTTTAGCGCAGCCGACCTTGCCACTTACGTGGGTTATAGCATCGAGCGGCTGTCAATCTTCCCGTTCACGAGCCAGCGGCAAGTGACTTACAAGTTGCGAGTTTATCGCATTGGCAGCGACGGTGAGGAATTGATGAGCGAGCGTAATGTGTCGGAGTACGGGTCGAGCCAGTGGACTACGTTCAAGCTTACAACGCCCGTGACCATCGAGGCCGGTTACGGCTACATGATAGGCTTTGCGGCGCAAAGCACCTTAGGCTACGTGGCAGTGGCATGCGATGGGTCGGTGTTTGAGGAAGGGCTTGGCAACCTTGTGCGCGTTGACGGCGAGGACGAATGGCGCATGGATCTGCTGGACGGCAACGTGTTTGTGTATGCCACGCTCGGCTCTTGCGTGCCTGCCGTCGGCGACTTCGTGCCAGGCGAGGAGCCAGTGTTTGACCCCGGTTTCGACCCTGTCTTGGACGTGGCTTTCCCCATAGGTTTCAATGTGTACCGCAACGGCGAATTATTGGGTTACACCTCTACTGGCATTTATATCGACGACGATGCCTCGGTGGGTGATACTTACACCTACGGCGTGGCCTGCCTGTATCAAGGCAACAATGAGTCGCGGCTCTTGGAGCGGCAAGTGAACGTGTTGCCTGTGGGCATTGCCGATGCTGAGGCCGATGGCGGCGTGCGCGTGTCGGCCTCGGGCAGGGAGATACGTGTGGTGTCGCTTGATGATGCCGGGCAAGTTGCCGTGTATGCAGCCGACGGCACGGCTGTGGCTGCCGGCAAGGATATTGTGGCAGGCAGCACGGCCATCATTGGCGTGGCAGCACCGGGAGTGTATATTGTGAAATTTACGAATAACGATGATTTAACTACAACCTATAAAATAATAGTAAAATGACGAATTACTTATCAAAGATGATTATCCTTCCGGCCATGGCACTGTGCGTGGCCGCAGTGGGGCAGGCAGCCGGGCAATACGCATGGAGCAACCGCAGCATGGTGCGCAACGACGTGCATACTGCCGTGCAGCAGCCGGTCGGCACGGCAGCGGAGCGTTTTGCATGGAAACCGCTTGGTGAGGCAAAGCCGGCCGGTGTGTCGCCAAAGAGCGAAGCCACGGCCTCGACAGTGCTTTACGAGGACTTCAGACTGATGACCGCCGGCGAGGAGGGAAATCCCGACATGACCAACATACTTGACTCGGACGGGTATATATATTATGACTACGTGCAGACCTATGGGTGGGCAGGAATCAATGTGTATCAGGCCGGTGGCTGCTGCTACCTGTCCGACGGGTATCAGGCATTGCTGAACACGCCTGTGCTCGACTTGACAGCCGATGATGGGCGTTTTACTGTGCGTGTCTCGTTCAGGGCGGCATCGGGCAGTACCACTTTTTACGTTGTGGCAGGCTCGGCGAGCGGAATGCTTGGAGGTGGCAAGACTACTGCCACTGCCGAATGGAAAACTGTGGAAGTGGATATGACGTGTGGCGTGTCGCAAACCATAATACAGTTTGCAGGCGATGCCCCAGTGTATATCGATGACGTGGTTATCACGCAGGTGGTGGAAGAGGAGGAGCCGACATCGATTGATGCTCCGGGCAACTTGTCGGCTACCGACATCACTGGCACGTCATTCACTGCCAATTGGAGCGCGGTGACTGGGGCAACGGCTTACTTGCTCGACGTGTATTATTACACCACCGGCAACGAGAAGGTATATGCTCTCACCGATGAGGAGGTGACGGGAACAAGCTATGCTGTCGATGGGCTTGAGGCCGGGCACATATATTTCTTCACTGTGCAATCGACCAATGGCACTCTCACCTCGGCAGAGTCGCAGCAGGTGCTTGTGAAGGAGGCGTCGGCAAGCGTCGGCACGCCCACGGCGCTCGACGCGACCGAAGTCACCGCCGACGGTTTCCGCGCCAACTGGACTGAGGCCGAGAATGCGGCATGGTACACGCTCTATGCCTACAGTTACCGCACCATGACCGGGGCTGGCAGTTATGAGCTTGAGAACGAGACTTTCGATTGCTTTGACCAAGGCACCACGTCCAACCCTCTATATAACGACATAGATGTGATGCTCGACGGTTATACCGAACACCCCAACTGGGAGGCTGTGACCACCTTGGCGTGCGACGGCATGATAGGGCTGAAGAATTACTATTCGGTCATGGGATATTACTCGGCTCTATACAGCCCCATTTACTATGTCAGCAGCCCCACACCCGGAAAGGTGACCATAAGGATTACAGCTTACTGCGATGCCGATTGCTCGAACAATACGTTGCTCGGCGTGGGGTGCATCGATGCCGCTTCGGAAGAAGGTGACGGCGAATGGCAGGACGTGACGCTAAGCCACGAGCCTCAGGTTTACGAGTTCACTTTTGACACATACGAGGCATATTATCTTGGCATCCAGTTCATGGATCAAAACAATGCCGACTATGGTGCGTCGGGCGTTGTGTGGATTGATGGTGTGGAGGTGAGCCAGCAGTTTGCCCCGGGCGACCTGCTTTGCCGTATGTATTCGAGCGACGACGTGTTTGGCGGAACATCATTCTACGTCGATACCCGTGACGACGACAGCGACGCTTATTCCTACTTCGTGTATGCGTTCACCAATGGTGCCGAGGGTACACTTAACTCCGACCCGTCCAACGAGATTATGGTGGGAGAGATTTCGGGCATAGAGGATGTTGAGGCTGCAAAGGCCGATGCCGGCGCGGTTATCCGTGGCACCGTGGGCGGCATTGCCGTTGACTTGGCTACAGGTGCGCGTATCGATGTTTACACCTTGCAAGGCTCGATTGCTGCCAGCATCGACGGCCTGACGGGCAGCAACAGCATCGCCATGCCCCAAGGCATCTACTTGGTGAAGACCGGGGGCGCGGTGGCCAAGGTGATAGTGAAGTAGCCATCATTTCCAGTCTTTTTTGATAAATAACGTGGCGCAGCCGCTTTTGCACACCGTTTGCAAAAGTGGCTGCGTTGTCGTAACTTTGCACTCCAAAGTAAAAGCAATAATTATATATGGTAACACAAGAACAAGTAAAAGAGACGCAAGAGCGCAAGGATGCGCTTAGGAGGTATCTTTGACATCGACAGCAAGCGTGTCGAAGTAGAAGAGGAGGAGTTGCGCACCCATGTTCCCGACTTTTGGGAAGACAAAAAGGCCGCAGAGGCCCAAATGCGCAAAGTGAAAGAATTACATTACTGGATTGACAGCTACGACGAAGTTGCCAAGATGGTCGATGAGCTGTCGCTCGGTTTCGATTTCATAAAGGACGAACTAATCACCGAGGAGGAGCTTGACGGCATTTATGCCAAGACCATCGACATGATAGAAAAGCTTGAACTGCGCAATATGCTGCGGCAGGAAGAGGACAAACTGGGTGCCGTGCTGAGGATAAACTCGGGCGCCGGTGGCACCGAGGCACAAGACTGGGCCCAAATGCTGATGCGGCTTTACTTGCGTTGGTGTGAAAAACATAGCTACAAAGCCACTATATCACAGTTGCTTGAAGGTGACGATGCGGGCATAAAATCGGTAACGATAAAAATAGAGGGTGATTTTGCCTATGGCTACCTTAAAAGCGAGAACGGCGTACACCGCCTGGTGCGCGTGTCGCCTTACAATGCCCAAGGGAAACGTATGACATCGTTTGCATCGGTTTTCGTCACTCCGCTCGTTGATGATTCCATCGAAATTGTAGTGGAACCTGCACGCCTGTCGTGGGATACATTCCGCAGCGGCGGTGCCGGCGGACAGAATGTGAACAAAGTGGAGTCGGGAGTACGTTTGCGCTACCAATATAAAGACCCTTACACCGGCGAGGAAGAGGAAATATTGATCGAAAACACCGAAACCCGCGACCAACCCAAGAACAAGGAAAATGCCATGCGCCAACTGAAGTCGATACTGTATGAAAAGGAATTGCAGCATCGCCGTGCCGAACAGCGCAAGGTAGAGGACAGCAAAATGAAGATAGAATGGGGGTCGCAGATACGCAGCTACGTGTTTGACGACAGGCGCGTGAAAGACCATCGCACCGGACACCAAACATCGGACGTGAATGCAGTGATGGACGGCGAAATCGACGGCTTCATCAAAGCTTACCTGATGGAATTTGGCGGTAAGGCATAACAACTTATTGAGACCACACAATGGCAGAACAATTGACTATAGTAAAAGTCGGGGGCAAGATAGTCGAAGCCCCCGACACTCTTGCCCGCTTGCTTGCCGATTTCGCTGCATTGCCCGGAAAGAAATTACTCGTTCATGGCGGCGGACGCTCGGCAACACAACTTGCCTTGCGGCTTGGCGTGGAAACACACATGGTGGATGGCCGCCGCATCACCGACGATGCCATGCTTGAAGTGGTGACAATGGTGTATGGCGGACTCGTAAACAAGCGTATTGTCGCAGGCTTGCAGGCTGCCGGAGTCAATGCAATGGGCATGACAGGTGCCGACATGGACATAATTCGCAGCGTGAAGCGTCCGGCTCGTGAAATCGACTACGGCTGGGTGGGCGACGTGACCAGGGTTGACGGTGACGCACTTGCCCGTGTCATCAATGACGGCATAGTGCCGGTAATAGCTCCGCTTACGCACGACGGACACGGACACATACTTAACACCAATGCCGATACCATGGCAGGAGCCACAGCGTCGGCACTGGCTCGGCATTATGCAGTGCGCCTCATATTCTGTTTCGAGAAAGAAGGTGTGCTTCTCGATGAAAACGATGACAGCACAGCCATTCCACACCTCGACCGCAACCGCTACGCCGACCTGAAAGCCAAAGGAATAATTGCCGGAGGCATGATTCCGAAACTCGACAATGCTTTCGCGACCATCGATGCAGGCGTATCCGAAGTAATAATAACCAAAGCTGCCAATATAGGCAAACCGGGCCACGGAACAGTAATCAGTTGATGGCAAGGAAACTGCGGCGATGCCGCGGCCCGTATGAAATATGCAGCCACGTGCAATCTTGCTCGTCGATTACCTGATCGACGGGCAATTTCATTTTCTTGACAAGGGCAAGCAATCGGCGATTTTCACGCTTGCTGCCTGCGGTAATGTCGGCAGCCTCGCCGGTGAGGTGTTGGCTCGACGGCACTCCCCCAACAGCCCGATTAAGAGCCGCACAACGATAACCGCTGTTCACATAAATGGGATGCCCATATTCCTCACGCAACGGGTCGAGCACATTAATCACCAGCCGTTGCAAGTTGTCAACGACTTCAGCTGTAGGCGTGTTGTCGATACCGAGCCGTTCGGCAGTAGCCGAAACCGTCAATTCTTTAATCGTAAAATGTTTCATGGTCATAAGGTTATATTATTGTCTTTAAGCAGCTTCAGGCATTGTGCAAGGGTGCGTGCAGCATCTTCCATGTTACGCTGCTCTTTTTCCTCGGCTTTTTCATAAATGCTTTTTACCTCGATTATGGCTATACCTATCGAGCCAAGCAACGTCATGGCAGGCAACAGCGGCAAATCGTCGTATCCGCAAGCCACACGCAAATACACTATCGCCGACATTTGCATTGCATCAATCACAGTGAGTGCGATAAGGGCATTGTAATATGTGGCAAGTTTCTCCACGGTGCGGCGCAATGCCTTGCTGCGGCGTGCTTCGCCACGGCGACGAGCCTTGCGCATGCCGCTCGCAAGGTCGGCAAGCACCGCGCACAATACAAGCAGATATTCGCCCACGGCAAAAGCAAACACAAGCATTAACGAAGGTAATTGTCCGGAAATAACATCAGTCATGGCATTTTTTCAACAAAATTACCTACAACCGCCATCCCAGGTAGCCATCAAACATGAAATTGGCCTGAAATGAAAATGGGGCAGACACACATTGTGCCACCCCATTTTTTGGTTTTATAAGAGCTGCATCACACATAATACAGCCACACTCACCTATGCTTGTTCATACAAGCACAAATTCCAGTATGGCAAATACTGCCACCCATGCCAATCCCCACAGCACTTGGCTTGCCCTGAAATGGTTATCCATTATGTAATAAGCCAATTCGTGCTTCGGCAGGCGTGCCGGCTTGGCTGTGGCACAACGACTTTCAAGGTCGGCTGCCTGGGCTGCCATATCGTCGATATAGCTTTTTGATTCTTCGCTAATCATAACATTTATAACTTTATTTGTGACAAAGATAATGCAAGTCGGCGGCAATACAAAACAAATTCATTTGTTTTTATCACCGCCCGACCTTAAAACTCTATCGTCATTCTTTCACGTGCAGCAATTCGAGCATCTTGTCAAGCGCAACCGACAATCCGTCGATACTCTTGCCACCGGCTTGGGCGAAATGTGGCTGTCCGCCGCCTCCGCCTTGTATCAATTTGGCAGCCTCGCGCACCACGGCAGCTGCATTCAACCCGTCTTTCACAAGGTTGTCGCTTATGGCAACGGTAAGCATCGGTTTCTCATTTTCGTGTGTTGCTGCCACGAATACGAAGTCGGTGGGATTTTCTCCACGCAATGCAAATGCCACACCTTTAACCAACTCGGCAATACGCGGGCCGTAGCAAGTGGCCACTGTGACGCCATGCACCACACGGGCGTGTTCAATCACCTGTTTCTTCACTGCGGCAATACGCTCCTGCATGAATTCTTCGGCCTGCTTGCGCAATCCTGCATTTTCGGCAAGCGAACGTTGCAAGGCTGTAACCACATTTGGGGCATTGTTGAGCAACGCCCTTATTTGCTCCATCACATCTTTCAGTTCATACATGGCCTTTTCTACACCGCCGGCCGATATGGCCTCGATGCGGCGTATTCCGGCAGCGATACTGCTCTCGGATATGATTTTCACCATACCTATGTTTCCGGTATTCTTGACATGGGTACCACCACACAACTCAACCGAGTCGCCATACTTTATAACACGCACGTCGTCACCATATTTCTCGCCAAACAATGCCATTGCACCCATCGCTTTTGCCTCGACTATGGGCATATGACGGTATTCGCAACGATCGATGGCCATGCGTACCTTGCGGTTCACCAACTGCTCCACACGGCGTATTTCATCATCGGTCAGCTTCTGATAATGCGAGAAGTCGAAACGCAAGAAATTGGCGCACACATACGACCCTTTCTGCTCAACGTGCGTTCCAAGTACCTCACGCAAAGCTTCATGCAACAGGTGCGTTGCTGTGTGGTTGCAACTTATGGCCATGCGTGTTTCCTTGTCAATTGCGGCAGTGAAAGTGGCAGTCACGTCAGAAGGCAGCTTCTTGGCTATATGCACCGGCAAATTGTTTTCACGCTTGGTGTCGGTGATTTCAATCACCTCATCGCCATTGATAAGTTTACCGGTGTCACCCACTTGTCCGCCCATTTCGGCGTAGAACGGAGTGCGTGCGAGCACTATTTGGTAAAATTCGTAATTCTTCTGCTTAACCTTGCGGTAACGCAATATTTCGGTCTCGATTTCCTCCACATCATAGCCCACAAATTCGCATTCGCCATCACGCAGCACCACCCAGTCGGTGGTTTCCACGGCGGCGGCATTACGGGCGCGCTGCTTCTGCTTGGCCATCTCTTCATCGAATTCCTTGGTATCGACAGTGAGACCGTTCTCTTTCAAAATAAGCTCGGTAAGGTCGAGAGGGAAACCATAAGTGTCATACAGCACAAAAGCATCACGGCCGCTCACCACATTGCGGCCATCGGCCTTAGTGTCGGCCATTACTTTGTTTATAAGCCGCATACCGGTTTCAAGAGTGCGCAAGAAAGCCTCTTCCTCTTCCTTTATAACACGCTTTATCAATTCGCTCTGTTGCGGCAATTCGGGATAAGCCTCGCCCATCGACTCATCGAGCGTGTCGATAAGCCGATACATGAATGCACTCTTCAACCCCAGGAATGTGTAGCCGTAACGCACGGCACGGCGCAATATGCGGCGAATGACGTAACCGGCCTTGGCATTCGATGGCAATTGCGAGTCGGCAATGGAGAATGCTATGGTGCGCACGTGGTCGGCAATCACACGCATAGCCACATCCACCTTTTCATCCTTGCCATATTCCATGCCCGAGATTTCACCCACTTTATTGATAAGCGGTGTAAACACATCGGTATCATAATTCGACTTCTTGCCTTGCAATGCCATGCACAAGCGTTCAAATCCCATGCCGGTGTCGATAACCTTGGCCGGCAGCGGTTCAAGCGAGCCGTCGGCCTTGCGGTTGTATTGCATGAACACAAGGTTCCATATTTCTATCACAAGCGGATTGCTCTGGTTCACAAGTTCACGTCCGGGCACTTGCTTACGCTCGTTGTCGTCGCGCAAGTCGATGTGTATTTCCGAGCAAGGGCCGCAAGGGCCGGTTTCGCCCATTTCCCAAAAATTATCGTGGCGGTTGCCATTGATGATGTGATCCTTGGGCAAATGAGTTTCCCAATAAGACGCAGCCTCGTCGTCGCGTTCAAGATTTTCGGGAGCGTATCCCTCGAAAACAGTCGCATACAGCCTGTCGGGATCGAGCTTTAGCACATCCACGAGATATTCCCAAGCCCAGTCGATGGCTTCCTTTTTAAAATAGTCGCCAAACGACCAGTTGCCAAGCATTTCAAACATTGTGTGGTGGTAGGTATCAAGCCCAACTTCCTCAAGGTCATTATGCTTTCCGCTCACACGCAAGCACTTTTGCGAGTCGGCCGCGCGGCGGAACTTAGGGGTAACGTTACCTAAAATAATATCTTTGAACTGGTTCATTCCGGCATTGGTAAACATCAATGTCGGGTCGTCTTTAATCACCATCGGAGCCGAAGGCACAATAGTGTGCCCTTTGCTGCGGAAAAAATCCTTGAATGATTCCCTGATTTCTTTTGCTGTAAGCATATGTCTCTATGAATTTATATAATCTATACCTGCTGGCGCTTTAGCACATAATAAACCGCAACTGCTTAACACGTTGCCTCTTACACCTTTCGCGCCATACTTTTCTCTAAATTAACCCACAAAATTACTCCATTATTGTTATTTTTGCAACACATAACGCAAATCCCTCAACACCGATGCCCGAAAATAACGATCTGACAAAAAAATATTACAAAATAGGCGAAGTGGCCGAAATGTTGCAACTGCCCGTCTCCACATTACGTTTTTGGGAACGTGAATTCAGCATCATTCGCCCAAAGCGTAGCGACGGCAACACGCGCTACTACACACCCCACGACATAGAAAACGTGCGACTGGTGCATTACCTGGTAAAAGAAAAAGGCATGAAAATCGATGCTGCCCGCGCCGAAATAAACCGCAACCGCGACAACGTGTCGAAACGGGTAGAGGTAATCGACCGCCTGCGCGGCATTCGCGACCAATTGCTACACATCAAGGCAGCAATGGACTCGATACGCTTCGACCGCTAATCATCACGCAGCATATTCCTGCGATGAGCCATCAAGCGCAAATAATCACCCTTCAATTCCTCTGACAAAAAAGAACGATGCACCAATCCCTCGGCAAGACTGTTTTCCGATGCAAAACGATCTAGTTCACGGACAGCCAATTTTTGAGGAATTCCTATACGATTTGCAAATTCAATAAAATCGGCCCTGCCGACCGAACGGACGTCGCTAAACGACATTCCCTCTTTAAACAAGCCTTTATCAAGTGCAAAAATACGAGGTTCGTAAAGGTGCAATGATGTGTTCATCAAATCATATGCCGGAGTAAGGCGATATTCCCCACCGAGATTTATCAATGAGAAATTTTTTAAATGAGCATCATCATTAAGCGTAATAAAATTAAACAATATTACTCTGAAAAAACGTAACTTATCGATAAGGGCAGCCTTGACATAACGATCTATGACCTGGGCACATTCTTCATAACTGCCATTACAATATTTAAAATTATTGGTGTCCGGTAAAACTTTTTATGTCCAATAAAAATTAGGGCAGGCTTCCTCGTTTGGAAGTCTGCCCTTTTCGTTACCTTTGTTTCTACCACAAAACTATAATAACGATGGGCAAAGGTACACATTTTCTCGGACAGCCGATGTTCGGACAACTGA
>CASENC010000020.1 GCA_949289215.1 uncultured Bacteroidales bacterium
TCAATGCCAAAGTCAAGGCCTTCAGAAGCCAGTTCAGGGGAGTAGTTGACATACCTTTCTTCTTGTTCAGGTTATCTAAGCTGTGCGCATAATACGGAAAAACGAAAGGTTGGAATACAACCGGGTTTTCGGACTGACCCAAAAAATGCAATGCCACCCCTGGCAATGCCACTAATGCAAAATGTTTCAAATAACCGGCTATATAAAAGCGATATGGCAATTTAAATCCACTGCGATACAGGTAATATGGTTTCCATATTACCACAACCAGCAACAAACTTACAACACTGCCAAGTAATACCCCGGGCAATCCCCACAAGCTACCTCCGATAAATGCTACAGCGAGGCATACCACCGACTCAACTACCGGTGCCCAAACGTCGGCAAACAGGCCATAGCCGAACAGAAATTGCTCGACTGCATTACGGGTGATGGTAATAAACATTGTTGCTATAATCAACACAAGCACTACCATCGGAAGCAAATATTCATCGCCAAGCCATAACACTATAAATGCCCCTGTGAGATGCATCAGTGCAAACGACAATACTCCGGCAATAAAGAATTGCAATCCTTGAAGTTCCCAGAACACATGAACTATGCGCCCACGGCCACCCTCGGCAATAAGGTTACCCACACCTGCATTGGTACTGCCAAGAAAATTATTTACAAGTGCCAGCAATTTGGCAATAATTATCGTGTAATTGCCGTAAAACGCCACCACTTTCAACGATACAAACATATAAATGATAAGTGGAGATGTTTGCGATTGAACAAAAGAACCTATCTTATGCACAAGCAATTGCCGGGCGCTTTTCATTATTTCGGGATATGTTTTCAACAATTGCCGACCTTTACGCTTGTCGCTCCGCAACCACGGGTAAACCTTGCTTATTTTCCAATTTAGGTATATCGAATACAATATTCCCGCAAGCAGCTCAATGGCAAGCCACAAATAATAATTTTGAGTGTAATAGGCAACTGCCATTTGCACTATTGTCTTGATTATCATTGATGACTGGCCATATATCGCCACCACATAATAACGTTGGTCGGCTGCAAGCAACGTCTGACGGTAATTAGTGAAATAAGTAAGTAACGACGATGCAAGGTAAGAGAAAAATGCAAAATACACCACTCCCCATGGGAAACCGGTATCAGGGTAAATCACAGGTAACAGGCAGGCAAGCACCAAGCCTCCACATAATATCACAAACCCTACTATACTGTAAATATAACCTAACACCGAAATAATTTCGGTAACCTTCTGCCTGTCGCCATCAAAAAGCGGCTTGTAAAGCACATAACCTATTGCCGTCACTATTCCCATTTCGGCAATATTCAAGAAACCAAGCAAGTTGCCTATGGTACCCACAAAGCCCATAAAATCGGCACCAAGCATATCAAGGAATGTTTTTCGCGAAAAAAACGAGACGACCAACATGATAAAATAAAATATCACATTGACTCTCGCATTAAGCAACGATTTCCCCACTCGTGATTCCTTTGCCATGACTTTTTTCAATTAAGCCTGCACACTTGGCAACCAATACCTTACACGGTATTGTATTTTTTTATCGCATAGCTTATAATGCCGCCACATCATCGACAGAAAGCCCCGTAATCCTCGAAATGGTCTCAATTGCAATACCTTCCAATTTCATTTTTACAGCCGTTTCATAAAGAGCTCGATCTCGGCCTTCTTTTCGGCCTTCTTTCAATCCTCTTTCCAAACCTTCTTTAAGCCCACGTTCAAGGCCATCGCGAAGAGTGCTGCTTAATTGCATTTTTTGAGTGCTCACCACATCCCAAAATTTTTCATACCCAAGCAACTGGTCTTCATCAAACGCCGATTCCTCAAGTTGAGTAACAGCTTTGCTGATTTCGGGATTTGCCAATAATTCATCAGGCACTTTTCGTGTATCCTCTCCAATCTCGGTAAGATATCGCAACCACAATACTTGCATTTTCTTATCTCCATAATTGCGAGGAGTAAACTTTGGCAATTCAATAAATATAAAACGTAATCCTTCAATCACCTCTTTCGTTTCGGCAATCTCCACTATACGGTAGTCATGATAATAATTCTCGCTGTCCGAGAAAGTATCATTCACAAGATTCAACGAATATACAGGCTGCAGCAACTCATAATCATACCCACGCCCAAGTTGGCTCACATAAGCTTTCGAGGCATTAAACAGCACCCGTTGCTTGTAGGCCGACGTCCACATCATCTGCATCTCCACGATAAACTGCCGTCCGGCCTTGTCACGGCAACGCACGTCAACTATACTATCCTTGCGAAACGGATTTACGGGCACTATTTCGGGATTCAAATATTCAATCCACGTTATCTCCTCTTCCGGTTTATCAAATGGCAGCATTGCATTCAAGAAGCTCTTCACAAGATCGGGATGTTCTCCAAACACTTTCTTGAATGTAAGATCGGCTTTCGGGTTCAGGTACTTTGCCATAATTGTATGCTTTTATTTTTTATACAAAAATAATGAAAGTCGTGGGGGAATGCAAAAAATTAAACAAACTCATTTCTCATATCGCCAAAACTTATATTTCCGCATACGCGCCACCCTATGAAAACCAACGACCGATGTAGCCAAACTTGGTAATTTTGGCGCATTGTTGGTCTGTTTTTCCGAGGGTGGATACACAATTGGCAAATAATACTAACTTTGTGTCAAGCAAATATTTTTTCACAATGAGGTGTAATTATAAAACCATTGCCATATCACTTATAATGCTGTTGCTACCCGGCATCTATATTGCCGCACAGCCTGTAGTGACACTTGACTCGTGCCGCAACATGGCTTTACGAAACAACAAGCAGCTGCAAATAGCAAGTGAACAACAACGATGGGCAAGTTTCCAGCGCAAAGCCGCTCGGGCCGCTTATTTGCCGTCGCTCGATGCTACAGGGCTATATGTATTCAATCAAAAAGACATATCACTGCTTGAAAGCGACCAAATGTTGCCAACAATGAGTTTCAACGCCCAAACCGGATCATATGGCTATAACCTTGTTACCGGTCCCGACGGGGTTCCGGTAATGGCAAACGGGCAACCGGTACCATCAACAGTGGCCGTAATTCCCAAAAGTGCCATGACTTTCGATGTCCAAAACGTATTTGCAGGTGCTGTTACGCTCACGCAACCTATTTATATGGGAGGTAAAATACGGGCTATGAACGAAATGACACGCTATGCCGAGCAACTTGCCACGGCAAGCCATAATATGGCTGCCGCCGAAGTCATATGCAACGTAGATGCTGCTTACTGGCAAGTGGTATCACTGAAAGCCAAGCACAGGCTCGCTACGAGCTATGTCAACCTGCTCGACACTCTCAACCGTAATGTTGATGCCATGCTTGCCGAGGGGGTGGCCACTCGGGCCGACAAACTTAGCGTAGAAGTAAAACTCAACGACGCCAACGTTGACCTTGCAAAAGTGGAAAACGGGCTTTCTCTTTCCCGAATGGCACTGGCTCAAGTGTGCGGATTACCGCTCAACGAAGTGTTCACGCTTGCCGATGAAGACCGTGACATCACAATCACACAACTACCGGCAAACAGTTACAATATGGAAGAAGTTTACAGCCGCCGCAACGAATTACAATCACTGCAGGCTGCCGTAAAGATATACGAAGCTAAGGCGAAAGTCGAACGATCGGCAATGTTGCCAAACCTCGCAGTGATGGGGGTATATTCAATCACCAATCCCAACTTGTTCAACGGATTCCAAAAGAATTTCAACGGTATGTTCAGTATCGGTGCCGTTCTCAAGATTCCGTTATGGCACTGGGGCGGTAACTACAACAAGTATCGTAGTGCAAAAAGCGAGAGTGTGGTACGCCGCCTGCAACTTGAAGATGCCCGTGAAAAAGTGGAGTTGCAAGTAAGCCAGGCTTCGTTCAAAGCCCAGGAGTCGATAAAGACATATACAATGACTCGCACCAATCTTGCCAAAGCCGAAGAAAATCTGCGGCAGGCTCAATTGGGATTCAACGAAGGGGTGATGACGGCCGACGATGTAATGACGGCACAAACCGCATGGCTCAAAGCCAACAGTGAAAACATCGATGCTCAAATCGACGTGCAACTTTGCAACGTATATCTGTCAAAGGCCCTTGGCACACTTGTTCCCACCCAAGTTATCGAATAATAAAAAAAGAAAGAGATATGGACAATATAATAGATGTAAAAAAGAAAGACCGCACACTATTCACAGGGTTGGCAATAGTAGTTGTAATATTATTAGCATTGTGCATCACCGGCATATTCCTCATCAACCCGCCCGAAGAAACAGTGCAGGGGCAGGTAGAAGCCACTCACGTAAGGGTATCAGGTAAATTGCCGGGGCGCGTAGTGGCATTCTACGTTGAAGAAGGACAGCAGGTCAAACGTGGAGACACACTCGCATACATACACTCATCGACCGTAGATGCAAAATTAGTTCAGGCCCAGGCAATGGAAGAAGCGGCATCGGCACAAAACCGTAAAGCGGAAGCCGGCACGCGAAGCCAAATAATCAGCAGTGCACACGACTTGTGGCAACAAGCGCTTGCCGCCGAGTCGATAAGGGAAAAAACCTATAAGCGCATGGAAAGCCTGTACAAACAAGGTGTGGTTTCAGAGCAGAAGCGCGACGAAGCCCGTGCCGCATATGATGCCGCAGTGGCACAAACTCGTGCCGCCAAATCACAATACGACCTTGCCGTGGAAGGTGCGCAAGCCGAAGACAAAGAGGCCGCACGCGCCCAACAACAGGCCGCACGCGGCACTGTGATGGAGGTTGAATCGATGCTCGAAGACCAGTACCTCACAGCTCCATGCGATGGAGAAGTAACCGACATTTATCCACACGAAGGCGAATTGGTGGGCACCGGCACTCCCATAATGAATGTGATGCGCAGTGATGACAAATGGGTCACATTCAATGTGCGAGAAGAATTACTCAACCACCTTGCCATGGGGCAAGAAGTGAGAGTGATGATTCCGGCTCTCGGCAAAATGGAAACCACGGTAAAAATATACTATATCAAAGACATGGGCAGCTATGCGGTGTGGAATGCCACCAAGGCAACAGGACAATATGACAGCAAGACTTTCCAAGTGAAAGCGCACCCTGTTGACTCTATCGAAAACTTGCGCCCGGGAATGTCGGTGATACTGCTTGATGCCAAGCAATACGAATGATGAAACGTCTGTTCAGGTTGATATATGGTTCGATAAGGAATGGCTGCTTATATGTGATGAGCCGCCCGTTGTTCCTTGTGTCGATAGTCGCCATTCCATTAGTGTCGGCATTTCTCATGCTAAACCTAATGCGCGAAGGGCTTGCCACACGTGTGCCGACGGCAATCGTCGATTTAGACGGGTCGGAATTGTCGCGCACACTTGCGTCAAACATCGATGCCATGCAGACTACCGACGTGGTAACCACCTACACAAGCTTCACCGAAGCCCGTGACGCTGTGCAACGTGGCGAAATCTACGGATTCTTCCTTATTCCCGAAAATTTTTCAAGTGAGGCTGTTGCAGGACGCACACCTGAAATCTCATATTACATCAACTACGCATATGTGGTTCCGTCATCGCTTATGTTTAAGGGATTCAAGACAGTCTCGGTATTGTCAAACGGGGCCTTAGTCAAAGCCACGTTAACATCGGCCGGACTTTCCGACGGCAGCATATCGGCCATGTTGCAACCCATAGTTGCCGATATGCACCTGATCAGCAACCCTTGGATGAGCTATCCGGTGTATATGAGCAACACGTTTATTCCCGGCATATTGGCCTTGATGGTAATGATTGTCACAGTGTTCAGCATCACCGATGAGATTAAACGTGGCACTTCGCCACAGTGGCTCGACCGGTGCGGAGATTCGATTATAATAGCCGTCGCCGGCCGCCTTGCCCCCCAAACCTTGCTTTTTACCCTCACAGGCTGGGTTATTCAACTTGCAATATTCGGTTGGCTCGGGTTTCCGCTACACTGCCACATTTCGGTAATGATGGCGGCAATGCTGCTGCTTGTAATGGCTTGTCAGGGATTTGCGGTATTCGTGTGCGGTGTTGTTCCCAATATGCGCATCGCACTCAGTGTGTGCTCGCTCCTCAGCGTGCTTGCTTTTTCGATAGGAGCCTTCACCATCCCTGTCGAAGATATGTATGGCTGGGTGGGAATAATCAGTTACATATTACCCATACGTTACTATTTCATGATATACATCGACCAGGCACTCAACGGCATCGACTTATATTATTCTCGGTTCTATTTTGCAACCATGCTCATTTTCGTCCTGCTGTCGTTCGCCCCATTGTTCAACTTGAAGCGAATGTGCCGCCGTCCGGTGTATATACCTTAAAAAGAGATAACTGCAATGACTAAAATACGGCGTTCGATAATCGACATTTTCCTCGTATGCAAGCGTGAATTCCACCTTGCTTCACGCGATATGGGCGTAGTGCTGTTTTTCCTTGCATTGCCCATTGCCTACCCCATTCTATATGCACTTATCTATAATCGGGAGTATGTCCGCGATGTGGCTGTGGTGGTTGTCGATGACTGCCGTTCCCAGTCCTCCAGGGAATACGCCAGGCGGCTTGACGCCTCGCAATACACACAAATTGCCGGTTATGCGGCCAATATGCAAGAAGCACGCCGGGCTATGGCACAAAAAGACTGCTATGCAATAGTCCATTTCCCTGAAGACTTTGAAGAGCATATAGGACGCGGAGAAACGGCCCATCTGCCCATATATTGCGACATGAGCCTCCTGTTGCGTTACAAGAGCATATTAATGGCCCAGACCGACGTGACAGCCGACATGAATGCCGACATCCAAGCCGATGTAATGCAACTGGCGGCCATGCAAGGCCTGTCGGCAGGCAGTGGCGGCATCATACCCACAGTGAAAAGCACACAAGTTGCCATGGGAAACACTTCCATGGGGCTTGCCTCTGCCCTGCTGCCGGGAATACTTGTGCTGATTTTACAACAAAGTCTCGTGCTGGGCATATGCATGCTTGCCGCAGGAAGTCGTGAACGCGCCCGCCGCAACGGAGGAACCGACCCTATGGCAATACCCACCACAGCAACCCGTTCAATGATAGGAAAAGCCTTGTGCTACACAATCATCTACATCGTTCCCACAATATACATCTTGCGGTTTGTGCCAATGTTTTTTTCTTTCCCGCAAAACGGGCATGCACTCGACATAATGATTTTCATGATACCATTCCTGCTATCCACCATCTTCATGGGCATGGTGATACAACGATTCATTCACGAACGTGAAACTGTGTTCCTGCTGTTCGTATTCACTTCAATATTATTCCTGTTTCTATCCGGGCTCTCATGGCCTCGATACGCAATGAGCCCACTTTGGACAGCAGTCGGCAGTTGCTTTCCGTCAACATGGGCCATCACCGGCTACGTGGCAATGAAGAGCAACGGAGCCCTGTTATGGCAAGTGACCAAGCCATATGCCATGCTATGGCTCCTCACCGCGGCCTACTTCGTGATAGCCAGGCTGCTCAACCGCAAGGCCGGCCATGCCGCAGCATGATACCGCTATCCTTGCAACACACACTATAATATTCACATTAATCATAATTAAACATAATTGTTGCAAACTTGTGGTTAACACCCTTGTAAGACCGAAATATTCACAGGGAAATGGTTATATTTGCACCATATAATAAACACGAGACCACGAAACACAAATGGCAGAATTAAATATCGACAAAATAATTGCACAACACGGCTATGCAGTATCTGAATGTACATCGTCCGAACAAATCGAGTCGATGGCAAAATATAGTACCGTACTCATATGTAACCATGGAACGGCAGTAATTGAAATAAATCTGCTTGAATACGCAATCAAAGCCGACACTTGCGTGCTGGTTCCGCCTGCAATGATTGTGAGCGTGAAATACGTGTCCGACGATTTCTCGGCCACCATGCTGCAAACGTCGCAAGAGACTTCAATGTCTTCATTCATAGGGCTTGAAACCGAAATGTTCAATGTCATTTACCGCGACCCTTGTTTCACTATTACCGATAGCCAGGAACTGACGCTGATGCATAATATGCTCGACAATTTGCAAATATTTGCTCAATTGCCTGCATCGACTCATAACAAAGATTTCATATACGGATCGATACACTGTATATTTATTGTCATTTACGATATACGGCTGCGCCTGAACCTGAATGTACCGCCACACAACACCGCATACACCTCGGCCGACAATTACTTCCGCCAATTCCTTGGTCTCATAAAAGACAACTGCCGCACGCACCACGATGTCGCATTCTATGCCGACAAGCTGCACATCACCCCTAAATACCTGAACGAAATTTCCCGCAAGAAAGCACACTTCACGGCCAAGGAAATAATCACACAGTTCATAGTGACCCTCATCAAGCGTGAATTGCTTATATCGGGCAACTCGGTGCAACGCATCGCATATGACTACAATTTCTGCGACCAGTCAAGCCTTGGCAAATTTTTCAAAAAGGCTACAGGAATGTCACCAATAGCTTACCGCCGCACCCGTTGACTGTGAGAGGAGTCCACAGTCCATAAAAAAACGGGAATGTGCGCCTCGTGTGTAGTGAGGCGTGCACACTCCCGGTGTGAGATTATTGTCTTCCGTGTAATGGAGATTACAACAAGGTTGCAGGATTAAGGTTGGCAGCTTCAATATCCTTGAAGTAGCGGTAAGTGGAAACTTTAAGCTCCATCACGGCATCTTCGTCGGCAACGATGATTGCCTTGGGGTGCATTTGCAGTGCGCTGATGGTTGACATATGCGAAACACCGCCTTCCACGCCGGCTTGCAACGCGCGAGCCTTGTTGTAACCGTTAACAATGAGCAACACACTCTGTGCGTCCATAATAGTGCCTACACCCACAGTGAGCGCAGTCTTGGGCACTTTGTTCACGTCGTTGTCAAAGAAACGCGAATTGGCGATTATGGTGTCTTGCGTCAAAGTCTTTTCGCGTGTGCGCGATGTGAGCGACGAGCATGGTTCGTTGAATGCGATGTGTCCGTCGGGGCCTACTCCGCCAAGGAACAGGCGAATGCCGCCGTATGAGCGGATTTTCTCTTCATAACGGGCACATTCTTCTTCCTTGCACGGAGCATTGCCATTAAGCAAGTTCACATTCTCGCGCTTGATGTTGATGTGGCTGAAGAAATTATTCCACATGAACGAGTGGTAGCTTTGCGGATGCTCCTCGGGCAAGTTGCAATATTCGTCCATGTTGAATGTCACCACGTTTTCAAACGATACTTTGCCTGCTTTGCACAACTCGGCGAGCTTACGGTACATTCCCAGCGGCGAGCTGCCGGTAGGACAACCCAGCACAAACGGACGGTCGGCCGTAGGGTTGAAATCGTTGATTTGACGGGCTACATAATTGGCTGCCCACTCCGAAACAGTGGCATAGTCAGGTTCAATGATAAGTCTCATAATTAAGTTTTATAGGTTCTTAGAAAATGTTTATATGAATATCACAAAATTACAGAAAAGCACCGTAAATAGCGAATAAAAAAGTGACATATTTCGGGCGGGATAATTTTTTGACGTTTTTGTTTTGTATTGTCACCGGAATTACCTACCTTTGTGCCACTGTTTCGGAAAGCCCGGGTGGCGAAATGGCAGACGCGCTGGTTTCAGGTACCAGTGGAGTAACATCCGTATCGGTTCGACTCCGATCTCGGGCACACCCCAAGCCTCTTGCAACCGCAAGGGGCTTTTTTATTTCCATACCCATGCAAAAAAGCGACGAACCAACTGGTTGCCGCTTTAAGTGTTTTCACAACGGAATAATCCTTATTGTGATATGCTTCAAATTTGTATCGCAAAAATATCAATGTTTTTTATAACGTCAAAATAAAATCCAGGATTTTTTCGCTACCTTTGAAAATAGTAAATAAGGACCTAAAACGAACATCATGAAACTAATATTTGGACTTGACTTAGGTGTAGGAAGTATAGGGTGGGCTGTAGTACACGAAGCAGAAAACAATAATGAAATTTCCTGTATCGACAATGCCGGAGTAAGAATTGTTCCACTTTCTACCGAGGAGAAAGATAATTTTGAGCAAGGTAAAAGTATAACAACAAACGCCACGCGCCAGTCATATAAAAGTGCCCGCCGCAATTTGCAACGATATAAATTGCGGCGCGACAATCTGATTGATTGCCTGCAAAGGAATGGTATAATCTCAACCGACACTCAGCTTTACGAAACTGGCAATAAATCTACATTTGAAACATACAAGTTGCGAGCACGTGCTGTCACTGAAGAAATCTCGCTTGAGCAATTTGCGAGAGTATTGTTGATGATAAACAAGAAGCGTGGCTATAAAAGTAACCGCCATATTAAGCACGAAGACGAAGGCGATGCCATCGATGGAATGTCGGTTGCCCGTCGTCTGTATGATGAAGGTATCACTCCGGGGCAGCTTACATTACAACTTTTGGAAAGAGGGAAAAATTATGTGCCGAGTTTTTATGGCTCGGATTTGCAAGATGAGTTTGATAAAATATATGGATTTCAAAAACAATATTATCCTGAGATTCTTAATGATGAATTACTTAAACAATTAAAAGGACGCAACAAGAAATCGACTATCGAAGTATTTCGCACTTGTGGTATAGATATAGCTGATATTAAGGGTAAAGATAAACGTAAGGTTTCGTTCAGTCTGCGTGCAGATGCCTTGTCGAAACAGTTAAGCATTGAAGAAGTTGCATTTGTGTTGGTTGAAATTAATGGTGCGATTAGTGGGGCAAGTGGTTACCTGGGGGCAATCAGTGACCGCAGCAAAGAATTATATTTCGAGCACTTGACTGTTGGACAATATCTTATGAAACAATTGGCAGCCAACCCTAATTATAGTTTCAAAAATAAAGTTTTTTATAGGCAGGATTATCTTAACGAGTTTGAGGCGATATGGGAAAATCAAGCAAAGTTTCATAAAGAACTTACGCCTGAACTGAAACATGAAATACGTGATATAATAATATTTTATCAGCGCAGACTTAAAAGCAAGAAAAGCCTTGTCGGTTATTGCGAACTGGAAAGTTTTGATATCGAAATAAATGATTCGATAAGTGGCAAGATAAAAATAAAGCGTGTTGGCTCGAAGGTGTGCCCAAAGTCTTCACCGTTGTTCCAGGAATTCAGGATATGGCAGACCTTGCAGAATGTGAAAGTTATTGATCGAGAAAGTTATGACGAAACCGTTCTTACTCTTGAAGAACGGGAAATGCTATGGCGTGAATTGAGTGTGAAGAGTAAACTTTCAAAGAAAGAAGCCTTGGATTTATTGCGAGGGAAAGGTGCAAACAGAAGGTTTGATTTAAATCATGAAGAACTGACAGGAAATACCACACAAGCTAAACTTGTTGATAAATTCCAGGAAATACTTGTCATGTCGGGGCATGATGTTGATTTCTCTAAAATGCGAGGCGACGAAGTAAGAATTACGTTGGTTACACTGTTTAAGGCTCTCGGATGGAATATTGGAATACTTGATTTTAATTCATCGCTGCCGGGTGGCGAACTTGAAAAGCAGGATAGTTATAAATTGTGGCATTTGCTTTATTCATATGACGACAGTATGTCAAAAAGCGGCATTGACGGTTTAAAGACGAAAATAGCAGAATTGTGTAACTTTGATAAAGAGTATGCGGCGGTACTTGCAAAGGTTACTTTTACGCCTGATTACGGAAATCTCAGTGCAAGAGCAATCCGCAAAATATTGCCATATTTGCGTGAAGGAAATGTATATAGCAAGGCTTGTGAACTTGCAGGTTTTCGACATTCAAAGCGATCTCTCACAAGGGAAGAAATTGATGCCAAGCAGCTTGCCGACCGCCTTGAAATTTTGCCACGAAACAGTTTGCGTAATCCGGTTGTTGAGAAAATACTCAACCAAATGGTTAATGTAGTAAATGCCCTGATAGAGCGATACGGCCATCCCGATGAAATACGTGTGGAAATGGCTCGCGAATTGAAGAATGATGCGAAAAGAAGAGAAATAATTTCTAAAAATAATAAGAAAGCGGAAACCGATAACCGCAATTTCAGAGAAGTGTTGCAAGCGGAATTCGGAATTGCAAATCCGAGCAAAAATGATATAATCAGGTACCGGTTATATAAGGAATTAGAGAACCGAGGTTTTCGCACATTGTATTCCGATGTTGAAATAAGCCGCCAAGATTTATTCAGCAACAAATATGACATCGAACATATTATCCCACAAGCCTTGTTGTTTGACGATTCGTTCTCAAATAAGACACTTGAATTGAGAGATGTGAATATTGCAAAAGGAAACAATACGGCAATGGATTTTGTGGCAATGCGATATGATGCCGAGCAATATAAAGCACGAGTTCTTGATTTGTTTAAATGCGGTGCAATTTCACTCGCCAAGAAAAACAAGCTTTTAATGCGTCGGCAAGATATTCCGACAGATTTTCTTAATCGGGACCTTGTCAATACACAGTATATTGCACGAAAAGCAGTAGAAATGCTTGAAAAAATAACGAAGAGTGTGGTATGTACCAATGGAGCAATTACGGCTGTATTACGCGAAGATTGGCAGATCGTAGATGTAATAAAGGAACTCAATTGGGATAAATATGACAAACTTGGGCTTACCGAAGTGGTGGAAAACAGGACCGGACAGAAAATAAAAAAGATAACAAATTGGACAAAGCGCAATGACCACCGTCATCATGCTATGGATGCAATCGCCATAGCTTTTACTACCAGAGGTATCATAAAATACTTGAATGACCTTAGCTCGATGGGTGAAGATAAAAAGAATATCAGACTTAAATACCAGTATTGTGACAGTCACGGGAAATGGTTGTTCCTGCCGCCTATTGCACCTATCGGTGCATTTCGTGCCGAAGTGAAAAAAGCGTTGCAGTGCATACTTGTGTCGATTAAGTCGAAGAACAAGGTGATGACTCGGAATATCAACAAAATTAAGACAAAAGGTGGTGTCAAATCGGTAGTACAACTTACTCCTCGCGGCCAATTGCATAAAGAATTCATATATGGTAGGATATGGCAATATGTTACCAAAGAAGAACTTATAGGTTCGGCATTCGACGAAGCTAAGATAATGACGGTGGCAAATGCCGCTTACCGCACAGCGTTGCTTGATAGGCTTCACCAATACGATGATGACCCTTGCAAGGCTTTTACAGGGAAAAACAGTGTGAGCAAAAATCCTGTTTATATTGACACCCGGCATTTGCAGAAAGTGCCTGAAAGGGTAAAAATTGTCTTGTTGGCACCCCAATTCGTAATAAGAAAACCAATAGACCCGAATTTGAAAATTAACAAAGTAATTGACCGTGGCATTCGCCGCATACTTCAAGCAAGGCTTGCCGAATATGGTGGAGATGCTACCATGGCGTTTTCCAACCTTGATGCAAATCCCATTTATTTGAATAAAGAGAAAGGGATAATAATTAACAAAGTTAGGGTATTATATGAAAACGTACCGGGGGTTGCAATTCATTTCAAAAGGGGCAGAAACGGTGAAATCATGATTACCGATGAACAGCCTGTTGATTATGTCAATTTAAGGAATAATCATCATTCGGCCGTATATTGTGATGACAACGGTGCTCTGCATGTTAATACGGTTCCATTCCTTGAAGTTGTGGAGCGTGTTGGACAAGGACAACCAGCGATTGATAAAGAATTCAATCACGATAAAGGTTGGCAATTCTTGTTTTCGATGAAAATAAATGAGTATTTTGTATTTCCTAATGCAGAAACCGGTTTTGATCCTAATGAGATGGATTTGACCGATCCTGATAATTATATGGCAATCAGTCAGAATTTATACCGAGTTCAAAGTTTATCTAATGGCGATTATTGGTTTAGGTCTCATCTTGAAACAACTGATAATAAAAATATAGCTCTCAAAGATTATATCTATAAAAGGATACGATCTGATAATGATCTCAAAGGTATCGTAAAAGTTCGTTTAAACCATTTGGGCGAAATAGTTGCGGTAGGTGAATATTAAATAGTTATGATTAAGAAGACTTTGTATTTTGGTAATCCGGCACGGTTGTCGCTAAGGTTGCAGCAATTGGTGATTAAACGTCCGCTACCCGGCGGTGGAGAAGATACTGCGACTCGCCCCATCGAGGATCTTGGTGTGGTTATAATCGATAATCCGCAAATCACTTTCACTTCGGGTGTAATGGATGCCTTGCTTGCCAATAATTGTGCCGTGGTAACTTGCGACGGCAAGCACATGCCGGCCGGATTACTGCTGCCGCTTAACGGAAACACAATACAAAACGAGCGGTTCCGCAAACAGATATCGGCATCGGTGCCGTTGCTAAAGCAGTTGTGGCAACAGACGGTGAAATGCAAGATTAAAAATCAGGCTGTCATACTTGAGGCTTGCCTTGGCGAGAAGCATCCGTGCATGCATCGTTGGGTTGAAGACGTGAAAAGTGGCGATTCCGAAAATATGGAAGCACGTGCCGCAGCTTATTATTGGAAGTGCATGTATGCGGCTGTCGAGGGCTTTACACGTGGCCGTGATGGTTTGCCGCCAAATAATTTGCTCAACTACGGCTATGCCATCCTTCGGGCAGTGATTGCCCGGTCGCTTGTCGGCAGTGGCTTGTTGCCGACACTTGGCATACATCATCATAACCGCTATAATGCCTTTTGCCTTGCCGATGATGTGATGGAGCCGTACCGCCCATATGTTGACAGACTTGTGTTTGATATATATCATCGGCATGCTCCGCTTGACGACCTCGACGATATGACCAAGGAAATGAAAGCCGAATTGCTTGCAATTCCCATGATTGACGTTACTATGGGAGGCAAAACACATCCACTTATGGTTGCTGCCGACCTCACAACGTCATCATTGTATAAATGTTTTGCCGGTGAATTACGGCGTATAGCTTATCCGTTGTGTAATGGTGTATAACGATAGAATAAGCAAATATCGCATTATGTGGGTTCTTGTCCTCTTTGATTTGCCAACCGAAACCAAGAAAGAGCGCAAAGCCTATGCCTTGTTTCGCAAACGGCTTATTGAGGACGGATTTACAATGTTCCAGTTTTCAATTTACATCAGGCACACTATGAGCAGAGAAAACGCCAATGCGCACATTCGCCGTGTGAAATCATTTTTGCCACCAACGGGAAAAGTGTGCATAATCTGCATCACCGACAAGCAATTTGCCGACATTGAACTTTTCTATGGAACTAAACCGGCTGCGGTTAACACTCCCGGTCAGCAATTGGAATTATTTTAATCTGTTCAGATTGTTTAACCAATCAATATCACTTATTCTCGGTAATACAATTTCCTTTAAACGACAAAAACTCACTTTTAAGAGTGAGTTTTATTGTCGATAATTGGACTTTTAACCATTTCTAAAAGTCTTCACAACTCTCTGTATTTGAGCTAATTTCCACGATTGTGGTGTATCACCCAATACAAAAATACAAATTTGAAAGCAAATCACAACGAGCGAGCGACATTCAATGCGCTCATCGTCGGTGTATCACCCAATACAAAAATACAAATTTGAAAGCAAATCACAACAGAAACGACGGAAAAGACGCAAGCCCGCCGGGTGTATCACCCAATACAAAAATACAAATTTGAAAGCAAATCACAACGTCGAAAACGTCGGGCGTTATTTCTGCGCGGGTGTATCACCCAATACAAAAATACAAATTTGAAAGCAAATCACAACGATGCGGCGTTGGTCACGTAAACCGGCATGGTGTATCACCCAATACAAAAATACAAATTTGAAAGCAAATCACAACGCACTCTGGACAACAACTATCGCAAGTCTGGGTGTATCACCCAATACA
>CASENC010000021.1 GCA_949289215.1 uncultured Bacteroidales bacterium
ACGCCATTTTTCACAAGTTTTTGTACCGCACATTTTGATATTCAAGAAATTACACTTACTTTTACTTCCCAAAATGGAGGTACAAGCCGAGAATGGTGCTAAAAATCACTAACTTACACATTCTCAGATACTTGCCAACCTGCTGATTGTACCTTTTAGAACGCTATACTATTGATAATCAACGATGTACACATACTGCATCGGAAAGTGATTGCGCATAACTGACTGCAACGAATTAGAACCGGCTGTGAGGGCTCGGTAAGAGCTTCTGCATGGTCTATGCATATGTTTACAACAGGCGGCTGCCCGGCCGGGAAGTGCTGTTCCGGAATAGCGGAGATCCTAAAGGTGGATGTAAAGGATTTGATAAACGAAAACTCTCATCATGAACAATAAGTATCAGATAGACGAACTGAGCTTTCAAAAAGCTCAAAAATTATTCGAGACAGGAGATATTGACAAGATGGAAGTCGGAACCACAAAAGGATTGTGCGATATCCACCGATATCTTTTTGATGGACTTTATGATTTCGCAGGCAAGATACGAAACCTGAATATAGCCAAAGGCGGATTCCGTTTTGCCAACTGCCTGTATCTGGAAGCCATCCTGCCTGTCATTGAAAAGATGCCGGAAAATACCTTCGAGGAAATCATTGCCAAATACGTAGAAATGAATATTGCCCATCCGTTTATGGACGGGAACGGACGTGCCACTCGCATCTGGCTGGACATGATTCTAAAGAAACAACTTGGCAAAGTTGTAGACTGGCGTACTGTTGACAAAGACCTTTATCTGCAAGCTATGGAGCGAAACCCCATCAATGACTTGGAACTACGAGTGTTGCTCCAGCCAGCCTTGACAGATAGAGTCAATGACCGAGAAGTTATCTTCAAAGGGATTGAGCAGTCGTATTATTATGAGGGGTATAGCAGAAACGACAATTAACTTGTAATTACAAAGACATATAAACTATAAATTTCTATTAAAGAAATAATTACATTTTGTATTGCAGCATTAAAAAAGCACTAATTTTGTAGGAATTGAAGCCGTAATTTTAGCTTTAATTGAAAGTTGCCTTCAACATGCAAATATAATTTTCACAATTTCTAAGTAGTATATGAGAAACTATAGTTTAAGTATTTATCGAATATCTATTAATAAACGTCTAAGTAAAGACGAAAAAATGTACTTGTCAGATTATGATAATGGTAAAGACTTGTTAGTTCAATTAAAAGGGTTACTTGATATTTGGAAGTTTGAGAACGTTAAAGAAAATTTCCCTACGATAGCTAAAGATGAGGATGAAAAGAAAATTAGCAGAATACTTCAAAATCTTGATGGCTCTTTTGAATTACATTCGCTTGGAAGATGCCTTTCGGGAATTATCGAATCTGGAGAATTTGGAACAGAGGAAAACATTATCAATTCCAATACAGGCGAACTAAAATATCGAAAGCGTGCGGATGATGCACAAATGATACCATTCTTTTTTATGTTTAATATCCCAGAAAATTCATACTATGGATATTTAATCATAGAACGAATTGGTAATATAGGTATCTATTCTACTTTGACGAAAGCTATTCAGAAGCATATAGAACAAGAAATACATGAAAACCTGGTTTTAAAAATAGAGCCATTTATGATTCAGGAAGTATTCAATCGTAATTTGAGTGTAATATCAGAGGCTAAAAAAGTTATTCTAAAGAGGGTACAATCTCAGAGACTAAATCTTTCACAAATTGCAGAAAATCTCGTGGAAGGAGATGACGTTCAGACTGATGTTGTTTATAAAGCACCTCGAAATCGTTTTCTCCAAGTTAAGCAATGGATAGATAAGCTTAATGCTTCCAAGAATAAAAAAGGCGGATATACATTTCAAAGTATTGAATATGCGGATGTGGCTTTTGAACTAAAGATTGGAGGAAAAGTTAGAACCGTGTCAATTGCTAAGATTAATGGATTAGGCACAAATTTAGAGATTACTGATAATGTCGAATTAGGAGATAATGGCTATCCTACATATAGTTCATTAAAAACTGAAGCACAAAGATTATTATCATATATAAAAGATGAAGATAAAAAGTAATATCATAATGATTCTTGCCTGCCTTTCAACGATTTTAGCTTTCGTTGTAAGCATCTATTTCATTTATGTTGTATTGATGAATGTATCTTCTTATTCACAGGCAGAGAAAGAAATTGCTACGCAGATGAAATTAGGATTCGGCGATTTAATAGCAGGGACGGTCGGTATACTTTTGTCATTTGCAGCCACGTTATTTCTTTTTGTTACATTTAAGGAACAAAGAAAACAGTTTTCCGATAACCATATTGACGCAGAGAAAGATCGGTTTGAAAGTACATTTTTCAATCTTTTATCAATGCTCTACCAAGTACGGGAAAATGTAAATAAAGAAATTGCATTATGCACCAATAATGAAATGAAATCCATTAAAGAGTTTTATAATGGCTTTAAAGTTTACTACCTCGAACATGCAAATACAGAAGAGCAGAAAGAAATCATGGTTTATCTATCACAAGACCAACAGAATACTGTAGAACGAGAAAATATAGAATGTTACTTAGGGCAATTATATGAAGATTACATCAAGATAAAGGCATGTAACATCAATTATTATTATCGCTATGTTTTTAATATGATTAATTTTGTTATTGGCCAATGGAAACATACAGACAAGGAGGGAACTCATATCCACAAGTATCTGAATTTCATTCAAGCACAGATGTCGGATGAAGAATTGGCACTAATTTTTTATGATGTAATTTCTCATTATGGCTTAGATAACAATTATAGCCATCAATTTAAGGATACAATAGATTTTTATGGCTTTTTAGAAAATATAAATCCAAATGCTCTTTTAGACAGAAAGCACCATGTTGTTTTCCATAAAACAAAGTTCAAATTTTTGAATAGGGACGAAAAGATGTCAAAACAATGATAAGATTTCTCCTGCAGAATTGTAAAAATAGCAAGAGAAGTCTCTAATTACCCATTGACGAAATTAATTTAGCACACAGGGAAAACGTGTCTAAATTTCGCAGAAAAATTAATTCCCCCTTATATTCTTGCAACTTATATCAAAGAGACATTTTTCACTGTCTCTACTTTCTGATTCTGAGGTTATCGACAATGTGTCACGACCTTCTTGTTTGAGAATTTGGGAATAAATCTACAGCGGATATCTCCATGCTAATACCCAGTCCCCAAGCATCACAAAATTGATGTTTTTCGCCATACTTTTTGCATAATTCAATCCATGTATGGCGATTTATCGATAATATTCCCTACCTTTGTCTGCAACGAGAACAATCATCGTAAAATGGAAACAACGAAAGATATAAACCGAATCAAGGTGGTGCTGGTGGAAAAGAAGCGGACAAACAAATGGCTGGCCGAACAGTTGGGAAAAGACCCGGCAACGGTGTCGAAATGGTGTACGAACACCGCTCAACCAAGCCTTGAAACGCTGTTGGAAATCGCAAGAGTTTTGGAAGTGGATGTAAAGGATTTGCTCCACTCCACGCGTGAAGAGATCCGGTATATCAAGATTCAACAACCGTAAAAACGTAAGCAACGCATGAACAATAACGACCGTATAAACCTGATACACCGCATCGGCGAGCTGGAGGGGCTGACCGACCGCGAGCGCAGCGCCCTGCTGGGATTGCTTCGCGAAAGCAAGACCTACGGACTGGTGTGGGAAGACAAGCCCGAAGCGGTGGAGGAGCGGATGCAAGAAGAACTGCCTGTATTGCGGGAAGTGCCGGAGCGTACCCTCATCAGCGACAGACCTGACGCGCCCAACCATATCCTCATCGAGGGCGACAACCTCGAAGCCCTCACCACGCTGGCCTACACCCATGCCGGGCGCATCGACGTGATTTACATCGATCCGCCTTACAACACGGGAAACAAGGATTTTGTCTATAACGACTCGTTTGTGGACCGCGAGGACACGTATCGCCATTCCAAGTGGTTGTCGTTCATGAGCCGACGGCTGCGCATCGCCAAGCAGTTGCTTTCGGACAAGGGAGTGATCTTTATTTCGATTGATGATAATGAGCAGGCGCAGCTGAAGTTGTTGTGCGATGAGGTGTTTGGGGAAGAGAACGCTTTAGCCGAAATATTGTGGCATAAGAACTATGCCTCAGCAAATGATTCAAAGACATTCTCCAAAGTATTAGATTACATTTTAGTTTATAAGAAGACTGATAAATTTACGCGCAACTTACTGCCAAGGACAGAAAAGCAAAATGTCTTATATAAATATGATAGTAATGATGGAAAAGGAAAATGGAGACCTGACAACCTATCAGTACGAACCTATTCCGCGAGCTATGATTACCCTATAATAAATCCCAATACAGGAGTTGCATACAATCCACCTAAAGGACGTTCTTGGATGACAAACCAAGAACGTGTACAAGAATGGATTAAAGAAACAAGGGTTTACTTTGGCTTAAATGGGAAAGGGGCACCACAATTGAAACGATATTTATCTGAAGTACAACAAGGTGTTGTACCAACAACATATTGGAGTTATGACGATTGTGGACATAAAGATGAGGCAAGAAAAGAAATCAAGGATATATTCGGCCAACCACCGTTCGATTCTCCCAAACCAACGCGTTTATTAAAACAGATATTGCGTCTTGGCTCTCTCAAAAAATCTATCATCCTCGATTTCTTCGCCGGCAGTGGCACCACCCTCCACGCCACGATGCAACTCAACGCCGAGGACGGAGGCCATCGTCAGTGCATTCTCGTAACGAACAACGAGAACGGCATCTGTGAGAACGTGACTTACGAGCGGAACAAGCGTGTCATCCAGGGCTACACCACCCCGAAAGGCGAACAGGTGGCAGGGCTAACGGGCAACACGCTGCGCTACTATAAGACCGACTTTGTGAGCCGCACACGCTCGGTGCAGAACATGCGCCGACTGGTGAACCTCTCCACCGACATGCTCTGCATCAAGGAAGACCTCTATGCGGAGCAACCTACCTTCTGCGGCGAGCGCACCTATAAAAACATCTTCCGCTACTTCGACAACGGCAGCCGGCAAATGCTCGTCATCTACCGCGAAGAAGCGATAGAGCGCCTGGTGGAGCTTATCTACGGCATGGACGTGACGGACAGAATCAAGATATACGTGTTCTCCCCCGGCGAAGACCCGTGGGAAGACTCGTTTGAGGACGTGAGCGACAAGGTGGAGCTGTGTGCCCTGCCCGCCGCCATCTATAACGCCTACCGCCGCATCCTGCCCAAGAAAAAAACAGAAATCCTTACAACAGAGGACAAAGCCGATGCAAAAGCAACGCCCGAAAATCTTCTTTTTAACTTTGAAGAGGAGGAATGATGCCTATGGATAAACCGATATTAATAACCGGAATGAATGTGTCCCCAAATAACGGACGACAAAGTGGCAGTAGAAACGCAGAATTTTACGTCGCTACAATCGGGTCGTTCAATCACAACAAACTAATATTCAACACATTTACACTACACAACTGTAGAGACGCGATTAATCGCGTCTCTACTGCCACTTTGCAGCAAAAAAAGTTTTTGAAATTGCCGGCACCCGTGTTTTATTTTACCAAGCCGGTAAAATATTTAAGATTGCAGAAATAGAAATGAAAAACGAAGGAGACAAAACATGAAAGAGCAGCAGGGCAAGAACAATCTGCCGACAGCGAATCGCAATAAATCTCAGTTACTCGAAGTTTTCGAGCAACTGACACCGGACAAAAAATAACGTTTATGGACAAGATAAAAAGACAACCAAAGAAATCCATCCGCTTCTTTAATGACCGGGAAGTGCGGGCGGTATGGGATAGTCTTCAACTCGTGAGTGATACTCACGGGTTGAAGATTAATGACCGCGAGATGTTTATGAAAGAAATCGACTATTCTTATTATGAACAAATGATTGATTGTTATAGGGAAAGGGAAAAATTCATGATTTGAACCGCTAAATTCTCACGAATCATTATTTTATTGATTGAACAAGAAGAAAGAAAAGAATGAAAACATTAGCATACCAACAACGGGCAGTCGCCGAACTGACCGACAAGACCATCCGCCTGCTCAATTTAGGAGGGCACCGGCGTAAAATCGTGTTCGAGGCTCCAACCGGCGCAGGCAAGACGGTGATGGCCTGCCAGGCATTGGCCAACCTGGTGGACGAACTGAAGAACCGGGGCGACAGCCGCTACGAGGAAGTGGCATTTATCTGGTTTGCCCCGCGCAAGCTGCACCTGCAAAGCTATGCCAGCCTGAAAGGGGCATTCAGCGAGACGCGCAAACTCAGCCCCGTGATGTTCGACGAACTGGAGCAGAGTGAAGGCATCCGTCCGGGAGAAATCCTGTTTGTCAACTGGGAAAGCGTCAACAAGGACAACAACGTGATGGTGCGCGAAAGCGAAAGCTCCGCCTCGCTATACGAGATAGCCCGCCTGACGCAGGAAGAATTCGGACTGCCCATCGTGGCCATCATTGATGAAGAACATATGTTTTGGTCGAAGACCGCCGACAAATCGGCTGCCGTGCTCGACCGCATCAACCCTGCCGTGGAACTCCGCATATCGGCCACCCCCAAGACGCTCCGCCCGGACGAAACGGTAAAGGTGTACCGACAGGATGTCGTCGCTGCCGAAATGATTAAGAAAGAGGTGGTGCTCAATCCCGACATCGAACTGGACTTCAGCGAGGAACGCACCTTGAACCAAAACCTCATAAAAGCCGCCCTCAGCAAACGGAACCAGCTGGCAGAGGCTTACAAGGAATCGGGCATGAACATCAACCCCCTGCTGCTCATCCAACTGCCCAATGACACCAAGGAAACGATGACCGCCGATGATACCGCCATTGCCGAACTGGTGAAGACTTATCTGCGGGTGGCGTGCGACATTACGGAAGAAAACGGACTGTTGGCCGTCTGGCTTGCCAACGAAAAAGCAAACCTGCCCAATCTGGAGCGTCCCGACAACATGGCGCAAGTGCTGCTCTTCAAGGAGGCCATCGCATTGGGCTGGGACTGCCCGCGTGCCGCCGTGCTGCTCATCTTCCGCAAGCTGCAGAGCGACCAATTCACCATCCAGACCGTAGGTCGCATCCTGCGTATGCCCGAGCAAAAACATTACCCCGGGAGATGCTCAACATCGGCTACGTCTATACAGACATTGCCAAAGACAAGATACAGATAGTCACTGCCGACTCGGATTACATACTCAACAATACCATTATGGCTTACCGGCGCAAAGGATTGGAGAATATCTCGCTGCCGGCTTACTATTCGGAACGTCCCAACGTGGAGCGCAATTATCTGGGACCGGATTTCCGCCGGACACTCTATGAAGTGGCAAGCGACTTCTGGAAACTGGAACGCGGTGCCGGACTGTTCAGCATAGAGGAACTGGCGGCTATGATAGGAGAAGGAGAAGAAGACAATTTCAGTCCATTGCCTGAATCGAACAATGCCACCATCAACGAGAACCGCCGGCGGGTAAAGAACACCATCCGGCTTGACGTGAAAAACGTGAATGTGGAAATCCCGAAAGACGTACACTTCCAAAATGAGGAACAGACATTACAGGTGGAACGGGTGAAGTTCGCCCGCAAGGCTTCGGAAATAGACCGCGTGTTCATGGCTTACATCAGCACGAAAGGCCACCGGTTTGAAAGCAAGGGACGCACGGACAAAATAGGGGGCTATCTGCTTGAGATGCTTGCCGACTATTTCGGCATCTTCGAGACCGATGCCAAGAAAGTTGTTCTATATCACGACAATACGCCCAAATTCGACCGGTTGATAGATAAAGCCCTTGAAACTTATGCCCAAAAAAGAGAGACCTACAAAAAACATTCGGCAGCACTGCGGGAATTCAAGCAATATGACTGGGCAGTGCCAGAAGAAAGGGTTTACGACAGCGAAACAAACCACGTGGAAGAGGCGCAGAGCCATGCCTTGCAACCGTTTGTCCAACTGAACCAAGCATCCAATCCGGAAAAAGAATTCATAAAATTCCTTGAAGCAAACAAAGAATGGATTGACTGGTGGTACAAGAACGGCGACAAGGGGAAACAGCATTATGCCATCGCATACGGTGAAGGGAAAGCAAAAGCCTTGTTTTATGTTGATTTCATCATCCGCATGAAGAACGGGCACATCTATCTTTTCGACACCAAAAGTGCCGGGAGCGATGCGTTGGCACACGAGAAGCATAATGCGCTATTGAAGTACATCCAAAAGAACTCCACCGAAGGCACACCTCTTTTCGGTGGAATCATCCTGCAACAAGGAAGCAACTGGCTGTACTCCAAACTGCCGATTGAGAATACAACCGATACATTAAACTGGGATAGCTTCTATCCACAAAACGCATAATGATATGGCAAAACCGTGTTATATGCCGACATCGATAGCATACGCGAAACATCTTTGCCGCAAGAAATGCAAATGCAACGAATGAGATACCTCCAAAGTGCAATATTTGCACTTTGAATTGCACTTTAGGGAAATGGCGGTGTTCAATTTCT
Organism: uncultured Bacteroidales bacterium; assembly: GCA_949289215.1. Taxonomy (GTDB): domain Bacteria; phylum Bacteroidota; class Bacteroidia; order Bacteroidales; family Muribaculaceae; genus Avimuribaculum. Next base: position 8,565 of record CASENC010000021.1, read on the forward strand.
TGTGGGAACCGCCCAAAACCACACAAAAGGATATATTGAAAACGAAAGCACAAGAAAAAGATACCGATTTTGCAGTATCAACAAAGCATAAAATTGATACTGTAAATGATACTAAAATATTTTGCAAATAATGAGCATGATGAAAATCCTTTTCCTACACGGGTTCTTTGCTTCGGGCAGCTGCATACCTGCCCAAGCGTTGAAGCTGGCATTCGCAGATAAGGCGGAAGTCCTCACGCCCGACCTTCCGCTTCACCCTCGCGAAGCATTGGCATTTATTACAGAACTTTGCGAACACGAGCTACCTATTGTATTGGTGGGCAATAGCAACGGCTCTTTCTTGGCACAAATCGTGGCATCACGTTTGAGAATACCTGCCCTGTTGGGAAATCCTCATTTTGAAATGACCCGTTTCCTTTCCGAGCGCATCGGAGAGCATGAATACAAATCACCACGAGCCGACGGACGGCAACATTTCGTGATAGGCCAACCGCTGATAGATGAATTTGCCGAGGTGCAAAAATATCAATGGGACGATTGCCGACCGGAAATGACCGACCGCATCTGGGGTCTCTTCGGGGAGAATGACCATTTAGCGCACTTTGAACCGTTATTCCTGCAACACTATACTCATACCTATCACTTTCCCGGTGCTCATACGCCTACGGCAGAAGAGGTGCAAGAGTATTATGTGCCGCTGGTGGAAAAACTCATACAACAACCATATAACAAATAAATATGTCAAAAGCAAAACTAAAGAAATACCTGCAAACGCTCACCAAAGAGCAAGTCATCGAAGTAATGCTCGAACTTTATGATGCTCGAAAAGAAGCCAAGGAGTATCTGGAGTTCTATCTGGCTCCTGACAGTAATGCCGAATTGGAGAAGTGCAAGAAAGCTATCCGGCAGGAGTTCTTCCCTGCTCGTGGCTTTTCTGAAAAACCATCATTCGCCAAGTGCCGGAAAGTCATTTCCGATTTCCAAAAATTAAAGCCTGAACCGACTTGTGTTGCTGACCTGATGTTATTCTACATTGAACAAGGATGCGAATATACCGTAACTTTTGGCGATATGTGGGAGCAATATTACACGACTTTGGAAAACAACTTCGATAAAGCCATGAAGTTTATTTTCATGCATGGCTTGTTAACTATTTATTCTGAACGGATAGAGAAATTGCTTGAAAATGCAGACAACTGTGGTTGGGGATTTTGTGATACGCTTTCGGATATTTATTACCAATATAAGTGACAAGTCTTAAGATTTGCCTATCTGACGGGCACCCATCATCACTTGGATGAACTTCCGCGGCTCTTTCATTCTGCCAGCAACCACCTGATATTCAGCTCGTTTATACATATTATTACATTTTACTCAGCGGACTAAGTATTTTTACTCAATGCAAATGTAACAAATATATTCGAGTAATAATCATGGATTTACAAAGAACTTAGCATAAACGAATTGCACTTTCTTTTTGACTTCTTCCAATTGTCAAGAAAAACGTTTGTACCGATTAAAGAGCCTTATCGCCGACATTCAATGATGTATGCTGCGAGGTGCTCTATCTTCTGATATTCCAGCTGATACAATGTAGGGCACCGCCTTCTTCGGCCACTTCTGTCATCTCAATCTGATGAATTTCGCAATCAGGGAATGCTTCATGTATATATTGCCAAGCAATAGCATCCTCTTCAATGTTGAATACCGGCATGATAATCTTGCTGCCAACTTGCAGAAAATTAATGTATGCCCAATTAAGGTCGGTGCGCGGCAAAGTCACCTTATCGGCAAATCGCATCTCGGTCACTTCAAAGCCATGCTCTTCAAGAATGTGCCTTATAGCAGCAGCTTCTTCGGGATATTCATCACCATGATTGCCCATCAGGATACGGTTACCACCACACCATTTGACAAATCCATCGGAATGGCCGTACTTGTCGGTATCCCGTGCATTAAAGTCACCGTGCATTTTCCAAGGAATAATAATCACAGGATGCCCAACTTCTGCCTCCAATTCCGCTTTGAACACCGCATCCTCTTTTTCTTTACCATTCTCGGTGAACACCTTATCGGTCATCACTATATAAGGGCCGCAAGGTACCATATTTCCGCCATCGATTATCAGCTTTGTTGAACGGCAGTTTATACCCATTCCACGCAATACGTTAGTACATTCAGTCCTTGTTTCTGCATCCTCCGGATTACTGCTTTTCATCAGATAGTCAGGATAATATCGGTACTTCAAGAACTCATTCTCATTCAATTGAATAGGCATATAGTCGCGTGCCCAGTAATCTTTAGTACATTTCAGCTCTTTGGGTTCTATGCCACAATTCTTCAAAAGATCGGTCAATCGTTGATAAAATTCCGGGTGTCCATTCTCTTTATTCTTCAGGCGGGGTGACAAATAGATTTCATTTGTTTCGCTGTCGTGTTGTAACCGGTCGCACCGCACATACCGGTATCGCTTATCCTTAAAGGCGGTGAATTCCTCATATAATTCTACCCGAACCGGATGCGACAGATATTCTCCAAGTATATAACCCACTTTCCTTTCAATAGTCTGCTTCCCGGTTAAAAGATTCAATCTGGGTTTACATATATACCCAACCATGCCGTTATTGTGTTCTACAAGAGAAGGAAAATTATAGTCCGGTTCAGTCGCACTATGGAGTCTGAACAGCTCGGCACACGCCCATGGACCTTCTAAAATTTCGCTTTTATCCTCGCCGGTCAATTGACGAATCAGAATACCTCCAAAGTATGAGTTGTCATTCAATATATACTTCTTTACCTTTTTTTCATTAGTGTCTGTCTCATCCTTTTTACATATCACACTTGGGAAATTCAAGTCCATACCCCCGAAATCGTTCACATACCAACACAAAGAATCAGAAAAACGAGGATGAGTGATTATATCACGATGATTTTTATTATAAAAGTAAAACTCAATCTCTTTGAAAAGATAGATTTTTTCTCCCTTTCGTACCGCAAAATTTCCAAACAGCAATTTGGCTATTTGAGTAAATCGCGACTCAATCTCTGCTGCGCTCATTTCAGCATTCAGAGCCATATGTTCCTTGAGTTTTGCTATCATTATATATGCAATTACATTCTACTTCGGTGGACCAAGTGTTTTTTGCTCAATGCAAAAGTAGCAAATATATTTGGGTAACAATCATAGGTTTACTAAGAGAAAACGTAGGTTTTTAACTCTTTCGAGCGTTACATAACATCTGTGGGAACATACCGGCTGAATGTTACAAAATATGTATATACATTTTTTGTAACAACGGTTTGTGTGATTACATCTTATGTATTATATTTGTATTGAAAATCAAAAAATAGAGCGTTATGGAAACTCCATTTATATTTGGGAAGATTGCTACCGATAAAAACTTTACCGACCGTGAGAAAGAAACCACCGACCTGGTTCAGAACTTTACGTCGTTAATCAACACGATTATCATCTCTCCACGTCGCTGGGGTAAAAGTTCGCTTGTTAATAAGGCCGCAAAGTTGGCAATGGCACAAGACGGGAACCTCCGAATCTGCCATATCGACCTCTTCAATGTGCGTAACGAGGAACATTTCTATTCGTTACTCGCCCAAAAGATTATTGCCGCAACTTCCACAAAATGGGAAGAAGCAATCGAGAACGCAAATGGTTTCTTTTCGCATCTTGTTCCCAAGATTTCAATCGGTACAGACCCTACAAATGAGGTTTCTATTGACTTTGATTGGGAAGAGGTAAAACGTAACCCCAATGAAGTACTCGATCTTGCCGAAAAGATTGCCAGGGAAAAAGGGCTGAAAATAGTTATTTGCATAGATGAGTTTCAAAATATCACAGAATTTACCGACCCTGACTATTTCCAGAAAAGGTTACGTTCACATTGGCAACTGCACCAAAATGTGGCCTATTGCCTCTATGGCAGCAAGCGCCACATGATGATGGAAGTATTTGCCGACTCATCCAAACCGTTCTACAAGTTTGGCAATCTGATGTTTCTCAATAAAATTGATACTCATTGCCTCATGCAATTTTTCAAAAGTCGTTTTGCCGATACCGGCAAAAGCATTAGCGATGAAGCAAGCCGCTTGATTGTAGAACTCGTAGATAACCATCCATACTACGCACAGCAGCTGGCACAACTGTCATGGCTCAGGACAACGAGTGATTGTACCGTCGAGATTGTGCGTGAGGCTCACACGGCACTGGTGGAGCAGTTAAGCCTGTTGTTTGTAACAATCACCGAGAAACTAACCATACAACAACTTAACTACCTCAAGGCTCTTATAGCCGGAGAGAGAGCCATTAGTTCAACTGAAGTCATGCATCGCTACCATATATCTTCAACAACTTCAATTTCCCGTTCAAAGGCTGCCCTTATCAAAAATGATATATTGGATAACAAGGCAGGCGAAATCTCGTTTCAGGACCCGATTTATGCCTATTGGTTGAAAACCGAGTACTTCGCAAAATAATAAAACTATGAATAAGTGTAACCATATTTGGATTGCCTTCGCCAATAAGAAAAAATGATTGCAACAGCAGAAAACTGCAAACATGAGGATAAGGAGTTTTGGATATAAAAGGCTCCTGATGATAAAACTTACAAACTGTAATTGCTTGCAGAACCACATCGTTCTTGATTGACAGAATCTGATTCATTGCAACATGGATTTAAAGGAGGTAAAAGTTTAGAAATTCCCAATTGTAACAATATGGAATTGATAAACTATATTAAATCTGTTTTTTTATATTACAACGAATAGTGTAAACAACATAAATAACTTGTTATGAAAGGTGACGCTCAACCATTAATCAAATTCTTTGATGGCTCAGATAAAAGATTCATAATACCTCTATATCAAAGAAATTATGATTGGAAGGAAGAAAACTGCGAACAACTATTTAATGATTTGTTAAATCTTCACGATAGTAACAGAAAAAGCCATTTTTTTGGAAGCATTGTATCAAGTATTCAACCCGGAACTGAAGACAGGTATATCATTGATGGGCAACAACGTATTACCACCGTTTCTTTGTTGCTAATTGCTATGGTCAATGCAAAAAAAGAAGGATTGATAGAGGCGGAAGATTCCAAATTGGTTGAAAAAATATTCAAGCGATACCTTGTGGATGAGTATCAAGAAGACGAACGCAAGGTAAAACTCAAACCGATCAAAAAAGATATGGAAGCATTCGATGCTTTGCTATATAAATCAAGAGAACAATACATTAAAGAATCTAATGTTACGCGAAATTATGACTTTTTCTATGATAAGGTCATACATTCCGGACTTACAATTGACGAGTTGTTTGAAACAATTAAGAGATTGGAAGTCATAAATATTCGTCTAGATGCAGATGACGATCCTCAATTGATTTTTGAAAGCCTTAACTCAACAGGTCTTGATCTAAGTGAAGCTGATAAGATACGCAACTACTTATTAATGTCTCTATCCCCAACAGAACAAGATGATCTCTATAACCGTTTTTGGAACCCTATAGAAGTATTTACAAAGTATGAACCTTCTTCATTTGTTCGCGATTATCTCACTATGAAGCAAGGTAAAATAGGTCGTATAGATAAAATTTACTTTATATTTAAGGAGTATGCTGAAGGGAACAATATGGCAAGAGCTGATTTGCTTGAGGATATGTACCATTATGCTAAAATATATAGTCAAATAGATAATGCAGAAGCCGGAACCGATAAATTGAATCAAAAGCTAAGTCAATTACGAACACTTGATTCAACAATTGCATATCCTTTCTTTATGGCTTTTTTTGATTATGCTTCAAAAAACGATTTGCCTGAAAATGAAATTTGCAAGGTCATAGATGTAATTGAGTCCTATTGGGCACGCCGCATAATATGTAACCTTCCATCAAATGCCTTAAACAAAGTATTTGCCACTTTACATAGAGACGTATTAAACCATATAGGCAAAGTTGTAGGTGACAACAAACCTGCTTATATTGATGTCTTGATATACATCCTACTCCAAAAGGGACGTTCATCTATTTTCCCCAGTGACGAGGATGTTAAAACAGATTTCGCCACACGCCAAGTGTACAAAATCCCGGCAAATGCACGAATGTTCATATTGGAACGTTTGGAAAACAGGAATAATAACGAACGTCATGATGTAGTAAAAGGGCTTTCAGAGAAGAAAATTACCATTGAACACATAATGCCTCAGACGCTTTCGGATCAATGGAAAAAAGATTTAGGCCAAGAATGGGAACGCATACATCAGACATATCTCCATACCATGGCCAACCTTACCTTAACAGCCTATAACTCACAATACAGTAACCTTACATTCCTTGAGAAGAGAGATATGGAGAAAGGGTTTAAAGAGAGTGCTTTCAGATTAAACAATTATGTAAAATCTTGTGATAAATGGACCGAGGAGGAACTGAAAGAAAGGCAAAAGGAACTATTGGGCGTTTTTATGAAATTATGGCCGATGCCGTCAACCACATTCAAGCCTACTAAGCAAGAGGCAGAATCTGCATCATTAGAAGATGATGATTTTGAATTTACTGGTAAAAAACTGCAAGCATATATACTATCTGGGGTTCGATACACGGTAAACACCTGGAAAGACATGCTGATTCAAGTATGTAACCACATTTTATTGAAGAAGCGCTCTACTATCGAGTGGTTATGTGCAAATGAAAAATCTGGATTTTCAACAACTCCAGAATCGTGGAGAAGAGAACTTGGACCCAATATGTACTTATGGACTGATAATAGTACACAGACAAAGATAAATATTCTGCATGGTTTATTTGAAGAATGTAATATTCCCTCCTCGGAATTAATTTTTGAATTTAGGCCTGACATTTGTGATGAAGATGAGGATTAATATTTAATGCAGGAATATTAATTAAATAATATACAATTAGCCAACTAATTCGCAACATTTTTGTGCATGAATTAGTTGGCTAATTGTATCGCGTTTATTGAATATCCCTAAAGAAATACCTGCAAACGCTCACCAAAGAGCAAGTCATAGAAGTGATGCTTGAACTCTACGACGCACGAAAAGAAGCCAAGGAGTATCTAAAGTTCTATCTGGCTCCTGACAGTAATGCCGAATTGGAGAAGTGTAAGAAAGCTATCCGGCAGGAGTTCTTCCCTACTCGTGGCTTTTCTGAAAAACCATCATTCGCCAAGTGCCGGAAAGTCATTTCCGATTTCCAAAAATTAAAGCCTGAACCGAATTGTGTTGCTGACCTGATGCTGTTCTACATCGAACAGGGGTGCGAATATACCGTAACTTTTGGTGCCATGTGGGAACAATATTACACGACTTTGAAAAACAACTTCGACAAAGCCATGAAGTTTATTTTCATGCATGGCTTGTTAACTATTTATTCTGAACGGATAGAGAAATTGCTTGAAAATGCAGACAACTGTGGTTGGGGATTTTGTGATACGCTTTCGGATATTTGCTACCAATATAAGTGACAAAATTAAAGGAAGCCATTCCAAACTTAGATACGCAAAGAATGGCTTTCTCTATTTCTACTCAATTGATTCTCGGATTATGCGCAAAGTTTCCTTCTTATACTCTCTACGATTGTATCTTTCCCCTCTGCAAATCCAGCAGCTGCATGGAGTTCCCGTAGATTGATAAACCTTTGCCCATTTATCCTTTGCCAGTTCAAACCAATGTGGATGATCAACCACACTTCCATCCTCATAGATAATAGGATGTCTGTAAGCAGCATAAAGAATCATACGAGCCTTAAATACACGCGCCATTTGTTGGCGTCTCCAAAGTTTGTTTCTTTTGTCCATCGTCTCTTTGTATTAAAGTTAGGATGAACAATGATTTTACTTTTGTGAGACTTAATGTATCCATAGCTATTCCTTTTTATTATTCCAAATTCAAAAGAACTTACTCAAATCCATCGAAAGAAAATCCTTCGCACTGATGCCTCCATCACCTACGATAAACGCCGATTGAGGATTAAACAATTTGCGGAACTTATCCAATCCATCCGTCCGTTTCTCCGCATTGCTTTTCACCTCAATGGCAACCACCGAACCTTTCTTGCGCAGGACGAAATCCACTTCATCGTCCCGCTCACGCCAATAGAACACTTCAAAGCGATGCACGAAAGCTTGGCTTACTAAATAGGCACCGATGCCTGACTCAAAGATACGTCCCCATGACTTACGGTTCAATATCGCCTGCTCAAAGGTCAATGGGCTATACACCATCTTCAAAGCATTGTTATAGACCTGCAACTTGGGAATGCTGGCACGCCTCCGGGCCATATCCACGCTGAACTTCTGGAGTCCGCAAAGCAATCCGCTTTCGTCCAATAGGTTGATATATCCTGCCAAGGTCACCGTGTTTCCTGCATCTTGAAGCGAACCCAACATTTTGTTCAACGAAAGCAATTCGCCCGAATAGGCCGCACCCAGTTCAAAGGTCTGGCGGAGCAAGGCGGGTTTGCCAATCGGCGTATCCATCAGAATGTCTTTGTTGATGGTCGCCTCGATGATGGCCGACTGGATGTATTGCCCGAATCGGTCTTCATCACCAATCAAGGTAGCTGCACCGGGATAGCCTCCGTAGAACAGATATTGGTCGAGCGAGAAACCGAAACATTCCTGCATCTCCAGAAAACTCCAATGGCTCATGCGTATTTCCTCAAACCGACCCGCCAAGGATTCGGACAAGCCTTTCTCCAACAGGACACGACTACTTCCCAAAAGCAATACCTTAATATTGCAGTCGTGAAACGTATCATCGTCCCATTCCTTTTTCACCACCTCGCTCCAGTTAGCTATCTTCTGTATCTCGTCAATCACAAGGATGACACTCTCCCATCCCCGACTCTCTTTCAAGCTGCGCACAGCTGCCCAGCAATCGGAAATCCAAGCACTATTCGTGGCGGGAACATTGTCGGCTGAAAAGAACTGGTAAGGCATATCCAAATCTTGAAGCACCTGTTTGACCACGGTGGACTTGCCTATCTGACGGGCACCCATCACCACTTGAATGAACTTCCGTGGCTCTTTCACCCTATCTGTAATCACCTGATATTCCGCTCGTTTATACATACTATTACATTTTACTCAGTGGACTAAGTATTTTTGCTCAATACAAAGGTAATAAATACATTCGAGTAATTATCATGGGTTTACAAATAAAAATCATAGTCTTTTAACTCTTTCATGCATTCTGTAACATATGTGAGAATAGGCAGGCTGAATGTTACAAAATATATATACACATTTTTTGTAACAACCGTTTGTGTGCCACTTTTGCAGGCAATCGGTTAATATTATTCCGGCGATATTCAGTAACTTTGCCGACAAATTATTACACAAGAAATGGATATTAACAAGAATAAAGAGGAATTTATCGAATTGTTGCGCTCTACCAGCCGCAACGGGGTGGAAGATGTTATCGAAAGCCTTGAGGAAATGGGATTTTTTTCGGCTCCTGCATCAGCCGGACACCACCTCAACATCGAGGGCGGGCTGGTACAACATTCTCTCAACACTTGCCGCGCCGCACTGGCGGTGTGGGAAGGCATGAAAGTTCTTGAACCGAGCATCGACAAGGAAGTGGGACGCGACAGCGTTATCATTGCCAGCCTGCTGCACGACGTGTGCAAAAGCGATATTTACGTGCGTTCGGTGAAAAAACGCAAAAATGCCATCGGCCAATGGGAAGACTGCGAGGGATATAAAGTTTCATACAAAAACTTCCCCATGGGACATGGCGAAAAATCGGTAATACTGCTGCTGTGCAGCGGACTTGAAATGAGCGACGACGAGATGCTTGCCATTCGTTGGCACATGGGTGCATGGGGCATAAACATGAACAGCTATGAAGACCAGCGTTGCTTCGACACCTCAAAAAAGATGTATCCGCTCGTGAGCATCATTCAGTCGGCCGACAACCTGGCTGCAAGCATCATGGAACGGACAGGCGAAGAGCTTGACGAACTGTAATACCCCGCAAAAAGCATTAACACGTCCACATTCAGCAAATCATGGAACAATTACAGATGTTCGTCACACAGCTGTGGCAATCATTGCTCAGCATTCTGAAGATACTGTTGCAATCGAAATGGTGCATAAAGCACGTGAAACCCGGCAACGAAAAACTTTCCCGCGGGATAGTGGTGTTGGGCAACGGGCCATCACTCAACGACACCGTAGCCCGGTCGGCCGACTTCCTTGCCGGTCACGACCTGCTGGCTGTCAACTTTGCCGCCTGCACGCCGCTGTTCAAGCAATTGCGTCCCTGCTACTACCTGCTTGCCGATGCACACTTCTTCAAAGCCACCGACCAACCCAATGTGGCAAAACTGTGGGACAACATCGCAAACATCGATTGGGACATGACACTTTTCGTCCCCTTCCGTGCCAAATTACCGCACCTTACCGAGAACAAACACCTCACCATTGCCCGATACAACACGACACCGATAGAAGGATTCCGGGCCGTGGAAAACCTGTTCTTCGGCATGGGACTCGGAATGCCTCGCCCACGCAATGTGCTCATACCATCGATAATGATGGCTATCGACATGGGATATAAGCAGATTTACATTGCCGGAGCCGACCATTCCTGGACACGCACACTGTCGGTCGATGACGACAACAATGTGGTATCGATACAACCCCACTTTTACAAAGAAGACGATCGCGAAGTGCAACGCATCAACACCGAATATATGCACTACCCGTTGCACACCATAATGTATAGTTTCTATGTGGCCTTCAAGTCATATTTCACCATAGCCCGCTACGCCCGCCATCGCCACACCGAGGTAATCAACATCACTCCCGGCAGCTTCATCGACGCGTTCCCGCGCATGAAACTCTAAGCGAAACCCCGTTTCCCATTGCCTGAGAAAGGCCGTAAAGATGCTTAACGGCGCAACCTGGGGAACAACTTGCGAAAACGCAGCATCACTTGCGACACGCTGCCACCGGCTATCACCAGCGTCACCGCCGTCACTATGAGCACAAGCCCCACACCTTCACGCAAAGTGAACGCCTCGCCAAACACGGTGATGCCTATGACAACTGCCGTCACCGGTTCGAGCGCGCCAAGTATGGCCGTCGGGGTGGAACCAATGTATTTTATGGCACTCGTCGTGCACAGGAACGATATAGCCGTCGGGAACAAGGCAAGAGCAATGGCATTCCCCCACAAATACCACCGAGTGGGGACCGTAAGTCCGTCGCCAAGCAATATTCGCACCAGGAACAGCCCCACGCCGAATAGCAACACATAGAAGGTGACGGTGAGCGTGGCCACATCTTTAAGCGAACTGTGATTCACACCAACAATGTAAATGGCATAGGTCAATGCCGACAGGAACACAAGCAACGTTCCGGCAAGGCTTAGCGTAGAACCGTCGCCGCCTCGATACAGCAATGCTATTCCACTGATGGCAAGCACTATGCACAACATAGTGAGCAACGATGGTTTTTCCTTATAAAACAGCACCATTATAACAGCAACAAGTATCGGATAGACAAAAAGCATGGTCGAGGCTATACCTGCCGCCATGTAATTATAACTTAAAAACAACGCCAACGACGAGGCGGCAACCATTATGCCCATGAAAACAAGCCTCAACGCATCGTGCATCGTCACCTTGAAACTCCGTCCGCGGAACAATATCATAGCCCCAAGCATGGGAATTGCAAACAAGTAACGAAAGAAAAGCACCGAGTCGGCATCCATGCCATCGGCATATAGCGGAAGCGCAAACAGCGGATTCATTCCATACGTGGCAGCCGCAACCGCCCCAAGCAGATACCCCTTAACCTTGTCGTTCATCGTCTCGTCATAAGTGTAAATTAAACGCCCGCAAAATTACACAAAAAAATATTGCCGCAAATATGTTTCCACACTTGCGGCAATAAAAAATATCTCGTATGTAATATTTACAGCTCCAGGTCGCCGTTGAAGATTTCGTGCCAGGGAAGGCCTTGGTGGTTGAGCACTTCAAGGAACGGGTCGGGATCGAACTCTTCCACGTTATACACTCCGGGGCGTTTCCACAGCCCCTTGAGGAACATCATCGCGCCGGTCATTGCCGGTACGCCGGTAGTGTAGCTCACTGCCTGCATTCCGGTTTCCTTATAAGCAGCCTCGTGGCTGCAATTGTTGTAGATATAGTAAGTGAGCGGCTTGCCCTCCTTGTCGATACCACGTATGCGGCAGCCTATCGACGTTTCGCCGTGGTAGTTCTCGCCAAGTTCCTTGGGGTTGGGCAGCACGGCCTTCAAGAACTGCAACGGCACTATCTCGTGGCCTTCATACATGATAGGTTCGATGCTTGCCATGCCTATGTCTTGTATCACACGCAGGTGGGTGAGGTATTCCTGTCCGAAGGTCATCCAAAAGCGTGCGCGCTTGATTGTCGGGAAATTCTTAACCAGCGATTCAAGTTCTTCGTGGTAAAGCAGGTAAGATTCACGCGGGCCTATGTTGGGGTAATTGAGCGTCTTGTGTATCTCTTGCGGCTCGGTCTCCACCCATTTCCCGTCTTCGTAATACTTGCCTTTTTGCGTGATTTCGCGTATGTTGATTTCGGGGTTGAAGTTGGTGGCGAAAGCCTTGCCGTGGTTCCCGGCGTTGCAGTCAACAATGTCGAGGTAATCGATGCGGCCAAAGTGATGCTTTGCGGCGTATGCCGTGTAAACGCCCGACACACCAGGGTCGAAGCCGCACCCAAGGATAGCCGTCAGCCCAGCCTTCTCGAAACGCTCCTTGTAAGCCCATTGCCAGCTATATTCAAAGTGCGCCTCATCCTTTGGCTCATAATTGGCCGTGTCAAGGTAGTTCACGCCGCATTCAAGGCACGCGTCCATGATGGTAAGATCCTGGTATGGCAAAGCCACATTAATCACAATGTCGGGGCGGTGCTTGTTGAACAGTGCCACAAGTTGTTCCACGCTGTCGGCATCCACGCTGTCGGTGGTCACGTTGTCCTTACCAATCGCGCGAGCCACCGCGTCGCACTTGCTGCGAGTGCGCGAAGCTATTACAATCTCGTTGAACACATCGGGATTTTGTGCACACTTGTGGGCAACCACTGTACCCACGCCACCTGCACCGATAATCAATACCTTGCTCATTTTCTTCGTATATATCTGTGTGGATTGTTATTTGACGATACAAATATAGTGCAAGCCGAGCGCAATTGCAAATCATGCTTGCATGATTTTGCATTTTGCCAAGGCGCAGACTATTTTTTCGCGCTGCACTAATTTTTATGGCGCATTTGCTCCCATCGTTGCCGTGAATGCCGTAACTTTGCCCACAATGAAAGAAATTTACAATACCGACGATGTGATGCGACACTTCGGCATCTACCTGATGATGGAACGAGGACTGTCGCGCAACACCGTGGAGGCATACACCGACGATGTGCAGAAACTGCTCGACTACCTTGGCGACGACCGCTCGCCAGCCACAGTCACCGAAGACGACTTGCACAACTTCCTGAGCGGCTTGCACGACGTGGGCATCTCGCCGCGGTCGCAGGCTCGGATATTGTCGGGGATAAAAACATTCTACAAATATCTGAAAATCGACGGCTACATCGACCGCAACCCCACGCTGCTGATTGAATCGCCACGGCTCGGGCGCAAGCTGCCTGCCGTGCTCACAGTGGAGGAAATTGACCAAATGATTGCCGCCATCGACCTCAATGCCCCCGAGGGGCAACGCAACCGCGCCATAATCGAGACACTATATGGCTGCGGCCTGCGTGTGAGCGAGCTGGTGGAGCTGCGCATATCGCAGGTATATGCCGACGACGAATACATAATAGTGGAAGGGAAAGGGAGCAAGCAACGGCTTGTGCCGATTTCGCAAGTGGCACTGGGGGAGATACAAAAATACCTCGACAGCTACCGCTCAAAGCTGACCGTGAAACCGGGCTGCGGCGACATACTGTTCCTGAACCGCCGCGGCGGCAAGCTCACACGCGTGATGGTGTTCTACATAATAAAGGGGCTGTGCGAGCTGGCAGGCATACACAAGAACGTAAGCCCGCACACGCTGCGGCACTCGTTTGCCACCCACCTGCTCGAAGGCGGAGCCAACCTGCGAGCCATACAGCAAATGCTGGGGCACGAAAACATAACCACCACCGAGATATACGTCCATATCGACCGCACACGCCTGCGCCAAGAGATACTCTCGCACCACCCGCGCAACATGGCTCGCAGCCTGTAACGGCTACGTTTCTTTCAGCAACCGCAGCCTGTAATCACGGGGAGAAACGCCAAGGTGCTTTTTCACGTATTTCCCAAAGAATGAAATATTCGAGAAATTCAGCCGGGTAGCAATCTCCTTGATGCTCTTATCGCTATGTTTCATCATGTATTCTATCTCTTTCAGTACATATTTGTCGATTATCCTTGATGGGGTCAGCCCGCTCGCCTGCTTGCACACTGCGGCCAGATACTTGGGAGTGACGCACAGGCTCTCGGCATAATGAGCCACACTTTGATACTTTGGCTCGGATGCCTCTATCAACTGCACAAACCTCTTGAAAAGGCTTTCGCCCGAAGAGTATGAACGTGGTTCCACCTGCACCACACGGCTAAGCACATATTGCATATCATACAGGAATGCAAGTGCCAGTGTGTCGATTACCTTCCCCTGCACAGGCGTAGGCAAATGTATCTTGGAGCGCAGCAAGTCGTAATATTGGATGAACGTAGTCACTTCGACCGGGAATAACGTGCATTTGGGATTCTTCTCAAAAAAAGCCTTTGCATCCCACAGGTTCTCCGACACGGGCGCAATACGTTGCAGGTAATCAGGCGACACGCCTACCATGCAGCACCTAAAGTCGATGCTGACCAATCCACCATCTATAATATTGTCGGGCAGGCATATAAATATGTCGTCCTTGTGAGCCTCGTATTGCATCCCGTCTATGCGCACCGAGGCTTTGCCATCAAGCACAAGCACTATCACATAAATCTCCGACTTGACAGGGAGTGCCAATGCGATGTCGCTCAAATTGTCAATCAATGCCAGTTCCCCGTTGTTGTAAATGGCAATCTGCGATATTTCCTCGTCGGCAAGGTTTACTTTTTTGATATTCGTCATGGCGTACCATTTTTTTGTACCATGCAAAGTAACATGATATTTATGGTAGCAATATTACAAAAATTCCCCGAAAAGTGTCTCAAACGCCTTATTTGAGAATTGACATGACATATAAGACACTTTCGCGGTGGTGAAAATTTCAGCAGGTATGCCTGTGTGCTGTTCTTTTGCACCAAAAATTAAAGCAAATCAATTATGAGAACGACTTGTTTATTGGCAGTAACACTCCCTTTGGCATTGTTGGCAAGTTGCCAAGGCAGCGAAACTGCCCCAAAGGCTGCACAGCCGGTGGCAGTGAAGACGATGACCGTCGAAACCCGAACCAATGCAACGGCTTATAAGTATTCGGGAACAGTAGAAGAAGACAGCGGCACCGAACTTAGTTTCCCAGTTTCAGGCACAATAACAGCCATACGCGTGACACCCGGGCAGCGTGTCGCGCAGGGGCAGCTTATAGCCATGCTCGACCCGACAGCAGCGCAAAGCAGCCATGATGCCGCCAAGGCCGCACTTGAACAGGCCGAAGATGCCCACAACCGCATGAAAAAATTGCATGATGCAGGCAGCCTGCCCGAGGCCAAATGGGTGGAAGTGCAAAGCAAGTTGCGCCAGGCCCGCTCGGTGGAAGAAATTGCGCGTAAGAACCTTACCGACTGTCGGCTGTATGCCCCTTTCAGCGGCATCGTGGCCGAAAAGTCGGCCGATGTCGGCCAAAACATCTTGCCTGGCATCCCTGTGACCAAGTTGGTAACCACACATCAACTTAACGTAAAGTTTGCCGTACCCGAAACCGAAATTCCAGTCATTTCGCTCGGGCAAGAAGCAACCATTACCATTCCTGCACTCAACGGGTACCAAGCCACCGGGAAAGTTGTGGAAAAAGGCATAATAGCCAACCCATTATCACGTTCCTACGAAGTAAAAGTCAAAATCAACAAATCCTCCGAAGAACTGATGCCGGGAATGGTAACCGAAGTTATGTTGCCCGTGGACAAAGGCAGCAACAGCAAGGCATGCGTAATCCCGGCAAACATTGTGATGCTCGACGAGGCAAACAACAATTTCGTATGGCTTGACGCATCGGGAATAGCGAAAAAGCGCATCATCACTTGCGGAGAGTTTACAGCCGACGGGGTAACCGTGACATCGGGACTAAAAGACGGCGACCAAATAATCGTGTCGGGAATGCAAAAGGTGTGCGAAGGCACAGCCATAACAGGAGGGGAATAACATGAGCAACAAGACGAAGAAGAAACGCAATGCCGTGGAATGGGCAATGCATTACAGGCAAATCATAATATTGATTACGGCGTGCCTCGTGGCTTTCGGCATATACATTCTGCCCGAAATGCGCAAGAATGAATTTCCCGACTTCACCATCAGGCAAGGCATAGTAGTGGCCGCGGCACCTGGCAACACGGCCCAGGAGATGATGGAGCAGGTGGCGAAACCGCTTGAAAAATACATATTCACCTACAAGGAAGTGAGGAAAGACAAGACATCGACCAAGTGCCGCGACGGAATTGCATATATACAAGTGCAACTCAACGACGACTTGAACAACAAAGACGAGTTCTGGAGCAAATTCAAGCACGGCGTGGCCGACTTCAAGTCGCAATTGCCAGCCAACGTGTTGGCCGTAAAGGTGATGGATGACTTTGGCGACACGTCGGCCTTGCTAATTACTATGGAAAGCGACGACAAGACTTACCGTGAACTCGACGGATATATGGACGACCTGCAAGATGTGCTGCGGCAAATACCCAGCGTGGGGCGAATGACGGTAAGCGGCCTTCGCAACGAACAAATCGCAGTGTATGTCGATAACGACCGCCTGTCGAAATACGGACTTAACGAGCAACTGCTTGCCGCCGCACTCGCAAAAAAAGGATTTGCCACATCGGGTGGAAGAATCAAGGCCGGAACGCATATTCAGCCCGTGTATGTAGCCAAATCGCTCAACACAGTGTATGACGTGCAGCAACTCATAGTGTATGCCGATGCCCAAGGGAATTGCGTCCGCCTGAAAGACGTTGCCGAAGTCAAAAAGGAGTACCCACAGCCCGACAGCTACATCACCAACAACGGGCGCAAGTGCATATTGCTCTCGGTGGAAATGAAAAAGGGGCAGAATATCGTGAAAATGGGTGACGAAATCAATGCTGCATTGGAAAGTTTCCAAGAAACACTGCCGCACGATGTGGAGATATTCAGAATTACCGACCAAAGCCGCGTGGTGGCCGACAGCGTGGAGAATTTCCTGCATGAATTGCTTATCGCCGTTGTGGCGGTAATCATAGTCGTAATGTTGCTGCTGCCGCTGCGCGTGGCACTTGTCGCAGCCTCGACCATACCCATCACCATATTCATCTCGCTCGGGCTGTTCCATGCTTTCGGCATAGAGCTTAACACGGTAACACTGGCGGCACTGATAGTGACACTTGGCATGATTGTGGACAATTCAATCGTAATCATCGACAGTTACCTTGAAATGCAGGGCGAAGGGATGTCGCGTTGGCACGCCTCTATAAAAAGCACCACGCATTTCTTCAAGTCGATATTCTCGGCAACATTAGCCATAAGCATCACATTTTTCCCGTTCCTGGCAACTACTACGGGAATGCTCAACGACTTCCTGCAAAGTTTCCCGTGGTCGATTACCATAGTGCTTGCAATATCGCTGCTCGTGGCCACGCTGCTCGTTCCTTTCATGCAGTTTTATTTTATCCGCAAGCCGATGAATGGCAAAGATACGGAGTGCGGTGGCGACAAAAAGAAAAAATTCTCGTTTCTCGACTCCTTGCAACGCTATTACGACTGGCTGCTTGGCAAGTGCTTTGCACACCCGGTAGCGACCGTGTCGGTGGGTGTGGTTTCCATTGTAATAGGTGCGGCAATGATAAGCCGCCTGCCGCAACAGCTGCTCCCGTATGCCGACCGCAACCAGTTTGCCGTTGAAATTACATTGCCGGTAGGAACCCGCATCGAACGCACCGCAGCCGTGGCCGACAGCCTTGAACACATATTGCGCCGCAACAAGCGCGTGGTGAGCGTTGCATCGTTCAAGGGGTGTTCGTCGCCGCGGTTTCAAAACAGCTATGCGCCGCAAATTGCCGGGACCAACTTTGCCCAGTTCATAGTCAACACCACCGGCAACAGTGCCACTGCGGAACTCATCGACGAATATGCACCCATATACAGCGAATATTTCCCCGAAGCCCGGGTACGGTTCAAGCAGTTAAGCTATAGCGAGGCGGCATACCCCATCGAGATTAGGCTCAGCAGCACCAACTTGGAACACATAAAGCATGATGCGGCAGCCATAATTGCGCAATTGCACCAAATGCCCGAGATGGTGAACGTGCAAACCGACTTCGGCGACCCTCAGGCAGCTACTACGGTGCAATTGCATGAAGACGAGGCTTCGCGACTGGGCATAAGCAACACTGGCGTGGAAACCACGCTTGCCATGCGCTACGGAAATGGTATCAGCCTGGCCGAGGTGTGGGAAGGCGACTACTCAATCCCTGTTGTCATGAAAAGCCTCAAAGCCGACAATGCAACTCTTGCCGACATTAGCGACGAGCTTATACCGGCAGCCGGCGGCCTGTCGAGTGTGCCGCTGCGGCAAGTGGCCGACATTGTGCCAACGTGGAACGACGGGCAACTGTGCCGACGCAACGGCATATACACAATTACCGTGCAGGCCGACATCGAACGCGGCGAGAATGCAATGGAAGTCACGGAACTCGTGCAAGAAAAGCTCAAGGGTATCAACCTGTCGCCGGGTGTGACACTTTCATACGGCGGAGACCTTGAAGACGCCGCCGAGAAGATGCCCATGGTGCTGAACGGATTGGCCATAGCCGCCGTAATAATATTTTTCATCCTTGTGTTCCATTTCCATCGCGTGAATATTGCCGCGCTCATATTTGCAAGCATGGCCCTCTGCGTGTTTGGCACAGCTGCGGGCATTTGCCTGCAAGGGATTGACTTTAGCATCACCTGCGTGCTGGGCATCGTGAGCCTGATGGGCATAATAGTGCGCAACGGCATCATCATGATTGACTATGCCGAGGAATTGCGCGCTACCGAAGGGATGAACGCAGCCGATGCTATTCGTCATTCGGCCAGCAGGCGCATGCGCCCCATATTCCTCACCTCGGCGGCGGCATCGGTGGGCGTGGTGCCAATGATTCTTGGTGGCAGCGGGCTGTGGATGCCTATGGGCACAGTAGTATTCTACGGCACACTGATTACTATGATTTTTATCCTCACAGTGCTGCCTGCCGCCTACTTGCTTATTTTCCGCGGCACAGCCACACACCGCGCAAAAGCGGCACAGCTCGAACAGCAGTAAACTCATTCATGCATCATGCTAATTTTGAAACACATAATGAAACATATATTTGCAATTATGATTATGGCTGCGGCAAGTTCCATGACCTTGCTTGCCCAGCGGGCCTACACCCTTGAAGAATGCATCGGTGAAGCCATTACCAACAATGTACGCATCAAGAATGCCGACAACGACATCGCATCGGCCGAACATGGCAAGAAAGAGGCACTAACAAACTATTTCCCGTCGGTGAGTGCATCGGGCGCAGGTTTTATTGCCAACAAAGGACTGCTTGAACTGGATGTTGCCCCCGGAACCAGCTTAGACTTGGCAAAAGACGGTGTGCTTGGAGGCATTTCGGCATCGATGCCAATTTTTACGGGCGGACGCATCGTCAACGGCAACAAGTTGGCACAGGTAAACTTAGAAGCAAGCCGGTTGCAACGCCGCCTGGCTGAAAACGAAGTGAGACTGACCACCGAACGATATTTTTGGCAGATTGTGACGCTAAAGGAAAAATTACTCACCATCACTGCCATCGAGACGCAATTAGACACACTGTCACAAGACGTGGAAACAGCAGTAGATGCGGGGCTTACCAACCGTAACGACTTGCTGCAAGTGCGACTAAGGCGCAACGAGATGCGCAGCAACCGCATCGCAATGGAAAATGCGCTGTCGGTATTGCGCCGCCTGCTTGCCCAGTACATGAGCCATGATGCCGACAGTATCGACGTGGTTCATGACACCCACGGCAACAGACTGCCCGAACGCCCCGACGGGCTACTATGCAATCACCAGTCGGCTCTCATGTCAACAAGCGAATACAATCTGCTGCAAAAGGACTTGGAAGCCGGCCGCCTACAGCTGCGTTCCACTCGGGGCAAGTATATGCCTACGGTGGCCGTGGGTGGAGGATATATGTATGACAACCTGCTTGACAAGGACCACCCGTTTTGGATAGGTTTTGCCTCGGTAAGCATACCTATTTCCGACTGGTGGGGAGGCTCGCACAATGTGAAAAAGCAAAAGCTACAGGTACGCAATGCCGAAAACCGACTCGCCGACCAAAGCGAATTGCTATTGATAGGAATGGAGAATGCATGGAACGAGGTGACCGACGCATACACGCAAGTGGAGATAGCATTGGAGTCGATAGGACAAGCCGATGAGAATTTGCGGTTGCAAACCGATTATTACAATGCAGGCACTTGCACCATGAGCGACTTGCTCGAAGCCCAGTCGCTTTACCGCCAATGCCGCGACCGATACGTGGAATCATACGCACAGTATGAAATCAAGAAACGGGAATATCTGCAAGCCACAGGCCGGTGACACGGGGGATAAACCAACACAAATTCAGCCACACGCGCTAAGCTGTCGGTGCGTGTGGCTGAATTTGTCTATTCGGTTCGTTCCTTGCACGATTGATTAAAAGCGTACCATCACTTCGGCCACTATCTTGTTTTGCTCCGAAACCTTGACTTGCGCTCCTTCGTTATAGAAGTATTGCTCGTAATTGAGGCGTAAGTCGGCACGGAACGGCTTGGCGATGCTAAGCGTCACACCAGCGGTGATGCGCTTACGCTCATAGTCGGTGATGTAGAGCTTGCCCTGCTCATCGAGCGTACCGTCGCTGTGGTCGCCCATATAGTCGAAACGTGCAAGTGCCGAAATCTTGTGCAGCAACTTCTTGCGAATCATGAAGTCGTAATTGACAAAGGCATTGACGGCCTGCACCGACTGGAAACTATTGTCGGAATACACCTTGTGCAGGAACTCGGCCTCGGCAGTCCAGTTGTTCCACGTCCATGTGACACCGGCATCATACATATATATGTTGATGTTTTCTGGGCTTATCTTCTGCACACTAAGCACAAAGTTCACTTCGTCGGTGAACCTGAATTGCGCCTTTGCCGAGAAATTTATTTGGCTGGTCCAAAAGTCCATTTGGTCGGTCAGCCCCGAGCCATTGAATATACCGGCCTCAAGCGTGATGGGGAAAAGTGGGTCGAAACTATACCCTATCGTGGCACCCACGTCGCGCACATCGCCCACCTGCTTGGCTATGAACGAGCGGTTGGCAAAGTATTGCTGGTGCGGCGACCGGTGCGCGTCGATGGTGAACGGCACTCGCATCTGCCCAATGGTGAATGCTCCGCCGTCGATGGGTTTCCACCGGGCAAAGGCATCGAGCATCCTCATCCGCCCCTTGTCTGAAAAGTCAATTTCGGCCTTATACGACACCGTGCTGTGCACCTGCCCGGTGATGCTCACACGCGCATTGCGCACCTGAAAACGCCCCGACGAGATTTGAGGCTGGTACTCATACTTTGCGCGTACAGTACCGTTAATGGTCGGGCGGTAGTCCACCTTCTCAGTCTTCTCCTCTTTTTTGTCGTCATCGTCGTCATCATCATCGTCGGCTCGTGCCGTGAAAGTTGTAAATATCGCTAATATAGCAACAATCAACGCAGTGTGTCTAATTTTCATCATGTGTGGAAATTAACAATTATGCTGCAAAATTAAGGGCAAACGCCCAACCCGGCAAAAATTCGGCGTAACATTACAGTAACATTTACTACCACAACCACACGTGTGCATCAACGCAGGCGGTTGGCAAGATAGTTGCCACGCACAAAGAAGAAAAAGCCAATAACCCCTACGGCATTTACCGCCGCCGCTATCTCGAATGCGCCACGGTAGCCAAGGAACTCAGCCGCCCATCCCCCCACAAGCACACCCAGCCCCACGCCCACGTCCCACGAGGTGAGGTACGAGCTGTTGGCCGTGCCACGCTGAGAATTGGGGGCAAGGTTGATGAACATGGTCTGGTAGGCCGGGCACAAATGCCCGTTGCCAAGGCCTATTATCAATGCCGCCGAATAATATGCCCACGGCTCCTGCACAAGCGCAAACAGCGTGTAGCCCACCAGCGACATCACCATGCCTTCGCCCGCATTGTGGGTAATCCTCCCCTGCCTCAACGACCGCCCTCCAAGCAACCGCGACGCTATGAGGCCAATGGCCATGAGCATGAAAAAAGTGCCGGTTCCGCTGGTTATGCCCAATTCCTTTTCGCCATAAATGGCAAGGTAGGTGGAAAGCACCCCGTAGCTGAACGAAAAGCAGGCCGTGGTCACGCCCTCGCGCCACCCCTTGAGCAAGAAGAAACGGTCGAGCGACATAGGCGGCTTTTCCTTCACCACCTGCCGCTCGCGCGGCTTAATCCTCGACAAGAACAGAAGCCCTATGCCCGAAGTCGCCAGCGACATGGCAAACATATAATGGAAATCGGGTACGATGTCATACATATAAATGGCTATGGTGGGGCCAACGGCCATGGCCAGGTTGTTGCTAAGGCCGTAATACCCTATCCCCTCGGCTCGGCGGCTGGGATAAAGCACGTCGATGGCCATGGTGCTTATTGCCACCGACGTTGAACCGAAGGCAAACCCGTGCATGGTGCGGATTATGGCAAACAGCAGCACCGTCCATGCAAGGAAATACCCGGCAAAAAAGATGAAGAATGCAAAATAGCACAGCATCAGCACCTTCTTGCGCGGGAAGCTATCCACGATATAACCGCCAAACGGGCGAATAATCAAGGCTGTGACGGTATATCCTGCCAGCACTATGCCTATCATCTGCTCCCCGGCATTGAAAGTATCGTGCAAATAAAGAGGCAACAGGGGCATGATTAAGTAAAACGCAAAATACAGCATAAAGTTGCCTATGCACACTTTCACGAAATTACCGTTCCACAAGCGTTCCTTAACCTCTCCTTCCATAACGAAAAAATGTTTTTTTATGTTACACTACCACCCAGTGGCTTTCCCCATCAGCGTAGCCGACGAGCAATCGGTAACCTCAACCGTGACCGTGTCGCCTATGCGCACACCCTGCACAGCCGGAAACACCACCACCTTGTTTTGCTGTGTGCGGCCAAACATATCGGCTCTCGACCTGCGAGAATACCCCTCCACAAGCACCTCGAAACTATGCCCAACGTCGCGGCGGTTGCTTGCCGCCGACAATTCGTTTTGCAATGCTATCATGCGGTTAAGGCGCTCGATTTTCACTTCCTCAGGCACATCATCGGGCAAATATTTCGATGCATAAGTACCGGGACGTTCAGAATACTTGAACATGAACGCCGCATCAAACCACACTTCACGCATCAAGCTAAGCGTTTGTTCGAAATCATCTTCGGTCTCGCCATGGAAACCGGTGAACATATCGGTCGAAATGCCGCAACCGGGTATGGCTGTGCGTATGGCACGAATACGGTCGAGGTACCACTCGCGAGTGTACTTGCGGTTCATGGCTTTCAGCACACTGTTACTGCCCGATTGCACCGGCAGGTGAATGTGGTTGCATATGTTTTTGCGGCTCGCAATGGCATTGATTATCTCATCGCTCATATCCTTGGGGTGCGAAGTGGTGAAGCGCACCCGCATCTCAGGTGCGGCATCGGCCACCATGGTAAGCAACTGCGCGAAGCCTGTTGTTTCACCCGTGGCAGCGTCTGTATAACTATATGAGTTGACGTTCTGCCCAAGCAGTGTCACCTCTTTGAAACCGCGACGCTGCAAGTCGGCAAGTTCATTGAGAATACTTTGCGGCTCGCGGCTGCGTTCGCGTCCGCGGGTATATGGCACAATGCAATATGAACAGAAATTATTGCACCCACGCATAATGCTTATAAAACCGCTTATTCGGTTACCGCCAATGCGCTTGGGTATCACATCGCGGTAAGTCTCCACCGTTGACAATTCTATGTTGATGGCCTTTTCTCCCTGTTCGGCGGCAGCCACAAGGTCGGGCAAGTCGAGATAAGCATCGGGGCCTGCCACAATATCCACACCATATTCGTCAATGAGCTGCTCTTTCACACGCTCGGCCATGCAGCCCAATATACCTATTATGAAATGCTGGCCATGCTTGCGGCGCAAAGCATTGAGCTGCGCAAGTCGTGAAAAAATCTTCTGCTCGGCATTATCGCGAATCGAACAAGTATTGATGAATATAGCATCACAACCATCTTGCTCATCGACAGTCTCATATCCGGCCATACCCATCACGGCGGCCACAACCTCGCTGTCGGCAACATTCATTTGGCAACCGTAGGTTTCAATATATAATTTCTTAGTTTCAGCCATCACCATAAGTTTTTATGCAAAATTAGGCTAATTCCGCTAATTAGGCAAATGCTCTTTACTGCCTCTGCCCACAATTTAAATTTTGCAGGTTGCAAAGCAAATGATTAATTTTGCATATACTGAAATTTTAGTTTTTGGAATATGAATATTCATGAAATTTGCAATGGGATTTATTATGTAGGTGTGAACGACCGCACCACCCACCGCTTTGAGGGTCTGTGGCCGTTGCCGCAGGGTGTAAGCTACAATTCCTACATAGTAAAAGGGGAACGTGTGGCCCTTATCGACACTGTGCATATTGCCCAAAGTGCCAAGTTCCTGGCTCGAATTGAAGAGATAGTGGGCGACCGCCCGATAGATTACCTTGTAATCAACCACATGGAACCCGACCACAGCGGCTCGATACAAGCCATAAAAGCCAAATACCCGCAACTGAAAATTGTGGGCAACAGCAAAACCGTCGCAATGATCAATAACTATTACGGCATAAGCGACGGCATTGAGGTGGTGGCCGACGGCGATGTTATCGACCTTGGTGGCCGGTCGTTGAAATTTGTCCTCACTCCCATGGTGCATTGGCCAGAAACCATGATGACCTATGAGGAGCAAGAGGGCGTGCTTTTCAGCGGTGATGCTTTCGGCTGCTTCGGCGCACTGAATGGCGGCGTAATCGATTCGCAAATGGATACTGCCGAATATTTCCCCGAAATGTACCGCTATTATTCCAATATTGTAGCCAAGTATGGAACATTTGTCGAGAAAGCGATAGCACGATTCGATGGCGTTAAAATCAACTATGTGTGCAGCACACACGGCCCGGTGTGGCACGACGAAATAGGACGTGTGGTGGACTTGTACAGCCTTTTAGCTCGGTTTGAAGCAGAACCGGGCGTGGTGGTTGCATATGCGTCGATGTATGGCAACACCGAAGAACTTGCCGAAACCATCGCCGCAGAATTAAGCCGCAACGGTGTACGCAACATCAGGGTTCATAACTTGTCGAAAACACACCTGTCGTTTGTCCTTGCCGACATCATGCGCTATAACGGGCTTATCGTGGGCGGCCCGACTTACAACAACAGCTTGTTCCCCGAAGTGGAACGCCTGTTGAGTGCCCTGAAAGGCCGCGACTTGAAAAACCGCTATGTGGGGTGCTTCGGTTCGGGCACTTGGGCTCCTGTTTCGGGAAAAAACATCAAGGCCTGCCTCGACTGCATGAAAGTGGAACAAGTCGCCGAACCATTCGACATGAAATGTTCCATAGCCGCAGGCGACATCGAAAATTGCCGCACCCTTGCCGCCACCATGGCATCCAAAGTAATGAACTTATAATCAGGTAGAAACACAAAAGAGACATATTCTTTAAAAGACATAATTGGCGGTGCCTATGCACCCATGATATCACCAATTACTGTTTGTCTTTTAAAGAATATGTCTCTTTTTATCTTCCTGCCTAACAATTATTCGGCAGCAGTTTCTTCTTCCGCCTTGAAGAGGGCGTTGAAATCATCAACGCTGATGCTCTTTTCTTCGATGTTGACAGCTTCCTTTATGCCTGCATACATTTTGTCTTCAACGGCACGCTCGGCAATGCGCTGACGGTATTCTTTGTTGTCGAGGATTTCCTTGGCGTAACGTTCTACCACGTCGTCGGGCAGATTGGTCATGCCATATTGTGCGAATTGCTGCACGGCAATCAACTTAGCGATATTCAAGAAATCGGCTTCTTCAACCTTCACTGCAAGGTCGCGCACAATCTTCTCCTTAACCAATTGCCAGCACAAGTCGGGAGTCATTTTCTCGAAGTCGGCATCGATAGTCTCGGGAGTGTGCTTCTTGTCATCCTGGCGTAACAACCAGCGTTTCAAGAAATCGGCAGGTAATTCCAACGCACCCACCTTGTCCATTATAGCCTTGCGGGCATCGATGGTGAAACGGTAGTTGCTGTCGCCTTTCATTTGGTTGGCTATATTTTCCTTCAGTTTTGCGAAATATTCTTCTTCGCTTGTAATCTTGCCGGTTCCGAATACTTCGTCATAGAATTCCTGATTGTGTTCGGCCTTCTTAACCACAAGGATTTCCTTGATAGTCATCTTGAAATTCGATTTCATTTCTGCCACCTTGTCCTTGTCGGTATTAAGCATCGAAGCCAATTCTACTGCACTGCCTTCACAAGTAGCCCACGGATTGAACACCACTTCGTCGCCGACCTTCTTGCCGGCAAACAGAGCTTTTTGATCATCGGCCTTGAAGTGTTGCGGCGATACAATGGTATTTTCCACGCTTATACCGTCTTCCTTTACCGAGCCGTCCTCGTTCAATTCCACCATCGAACCTTTGACAAGTGCCGTTTCATCAACTTCCTCACCCGGTACCTGCTTGCCTGCACGGCTTAGCAGCATCTCATCGTTCTTCTTGAGCATTTCATCGCTCACCTCGATATTATAATAAGGGATAGTGGTATCCTTGCTTACAGCATAAGTGATTTCGGGAGCCAAGCCCACTTCAAACTTGATATTGAAGTCGTTGCCGTTTTCCCACACAAGGTCGGCGGCATTGGCAATCATCGGGTCGCCAAGAATGTTGAGCTTGTTGTCCTGGATATGCTTTACAAGAGCGTCGTAAGCCTCGCGGTTGATGGTTTCAACCAAAGCCTCGCGGCCATATTTCTTTTGCAACAATGCCATTGGCACGTGTCCGGGGCGGAAACCGCGTTCCGGATGACGCAGGCCGATTGTCTTCAATTCCTTCTTTACCTTGTCTTGATAGTCATTTGCTTCGATCGATACCGTGATAAAACCGTTCACGTTACCCACCTTTTCCAATGTTACGTTCATTTACTTCTTTATATAATGTTTTGTTAATATTCTTGAAACACAGAACTCTATCGGAGTGCAAAATTACACTTTATTGTCGCTTTAGGCAAATTTACCCCCCGTTTTTTTGATTTTTTCATGTACGTGCTTGACGGGATGAACGGAAAAGGTGATTTTTATTTGCAGTGTGAAAGTAATGGCATAATTTTGCATCGCCGATTTATGGCTCCAAGTTTGGAGAATGCAAGGATTATTATGAACAAGATACTGGAAAAGATTAAGGGGCACCCGCAAGTGGCCGAGGGTACGGCATATGCAATTTTGTTTACGATGGGTGTGTGCCACTTGCTTAACGATATGATACAGTCGGTGATACCGGCCATTTACCCTTTGTTGAAGGAGCGATATAGTTTCTCGTTTGCCCAAATAGGCGTGATAACACTCGTGTTCCAGCTCACATCTTCGGTATTGCAACCATTTGTGGGGCAATATGCCGACCGCCGGCCGCAGCCCTACTCGCTGTCGGCAGGTATGTGTTTCACCCTCATCGGATTGCTGGCACTCGCATTTGCTCCAAATTTCGGGCTGATACTGCTTTCGGTGGCATTGATTGGATGCGGATCGTCGGTGTTCCACCCCGAGGCATCGCGAGTGGCCCAATTGGCATCGGGCGGCAAAAAGAGCCTCGCACAATCAATATTCCAGGTGGGCGGCAACGGCGGCAGTGCATTCGGCCCGTTGCTTGCGGCACTGATAGTCATACCCTACGGGCAACACGCCGTGGGGTGGTTTGCCTTGGCGGCCATGCTCGCCTCGCTGCTGCTCTTCAGGGTAGGCGGGTGGTACAGCCTCGTGCTTGCCGGGCAACGGGCGGGACGACGTGTACGGCAGGCTGTTGCCACAACGGCTTTGCCTGCACACACCGTAAGGGTGGCCATGTGGATACTGGTGCTGATGATATTCTCGAAATATTTCTTCAATGCCTGCATGACAAGCTATTTCACATTCTACCTGATGGAAAAATTCGGCATCACGGTGCAGCAGTCGCAATATTGCCTGTTTGCCTACCTTGCAGCATTTGCGGCCGGCACGCTGATGGGCGGTTTCATGGGCGACCGCTACGGGCGCAAATATGTCATCATTTTCTCGATACTCGGTGCCGCACCATTCACACTTGCCATGCCATACCTCAACCTGCCGTGGACCATAGTCACTGCGGTCATGTCGGGGCTGATAATAGCATCGGCATTTTCGGCCATTGTTGTATATGCCACCGACCTGATGCCCGACAAAGTGGGCATGGTGGCCGGAATATTCTTCGGCCTGATGTTCGGATTGGGCGGCATAGGGTCGGCATTCTTCGGTTGGCTTGCCGACTTTACAAGCATCGAATTTATTTTTGAAGTAAGCACATGGCTGCCACTGCTTGGAGTCATAGCACTCTTCCTGCCCGACGTGCGGCCTGTCAAAATACAATGACACATGAAAAACAAAATCTTCATACAGCATTACAATTCGCCTTGCGGAAAATTGTTACTTGGTTCTATAGGCGGTGATTTATGTCTTTGCAATTGGACGGATGAGAAACATCCCGGACGGGTTGACAAGCGGTTGCAACGATTGTTGCAAGCCGATTACGAAGAAACACCGTCGCCTGTGACACAAAAAGCGGCAAGGCAACTCGACGAATACTTCCGACGGGAAAGGACGACATTCGACATTCCGCTACGGTTTGCAGGCACACCGTTCCAACTGAAGGTGTGGCAACTACTGCTCATGATACCCTACGGGCAGACAATTTCCTATGGCGAAATGGCTCGCAGACTGGGCATACCGCAATCGGTGCGTGCCGTAGCCAATGCCAACGGAGCCAATGCCATATCGATAATTGCCCCATGCCACCGCGTGGTGGGCAGCGACGGGTCGCTCACCGGCTTCGGCGGCGGCATCGAAGCCAAACGTTATCTCCTCGCCTTGGAAGCCGGTTCCATATTCCAAAATCAGTCCATGCGGGATTTGTAATCGGCATAAGTGTATTCACGCAGCACTTCCACACGGCCGTCACAGCGAACATACAGGATTGACGGGTGGCTGATGCCGTTGAACATATTGGTTTTAACCGTGGTATAATGGTTCATGTCCTCAAACGTCAGGCGACCGCCGGGTCGCAACGGGGCGGCAAAGCTCCAGTCGCCCACAAAATCACCGCTCAGGCATGAATTTCCGCCCATGCGGTAATTGTTTTCACCACCCGGCACAACCTCGGGCAACGCCTCGGTAATCGTGGGCTTATATGGCATTTCAAGGCAATCGGGCATATGGCAGGCAAACGACACATCAACGATTGCCGTCTTGATGCCGCTGTTCTCCACCACATCGACAACCGATGCAATAAGGTCGCCCGTGCGCCACGTGAATGCACTGCCCGGTTCAAGTATCACTTCAAGTCCGGGGTGACGCTGCTTGAAACGGCGCAACAAACTTATAAGATGCCCTGTGTCATATCCTTCACGTGTCATCAAGTGGCCGCCCCCCATATTTATCCACTTCAGCCTTGGCAAATACTTGCCAAACTTCTCCTCAACGACTTCAAGCACACGTTCAAGGTCATAAGAAGTGGATTCGCACAAGGCATGAAAGTGAAAGCCCTCGATAAAATCGGGCAATTCGTCAATTTCATCAGCAGTGACACCAAACCGCGACCCGGGACAACAAGGATTGTATATGTCGGTATCGATAACCGAGCACATGGGATTTATGCGCAACCCACAACTCACACGGTGCCCCCCGACAGCGTTAAACCGCTCAACATCGCCATAAAAACGCCGTGCCTGTGACACACTGTTGAATGTGATGTGAGAACTGCCTTCGAGATACTTCCCTATGGTCTCATCGGTATATGCCGGACAGTAAGTGTGTGCAAGGCATCCAAGCTCCTCGTTGGCAAGCCACATTTCATTCAGTGAACTTGCAGTTGAAGCCACCCCATACTCGCGCATCACGCCGAATGTGCGCCACAGCGCATTGGCTTTGAACGCCATGATTATCTTCACACCGGCCTCAGATGCAACGTGCGAAATCAGGTCGAGATTGCGGCGCAACTTGTCCTCATACACGATATAATAAGGCGTAGGATAAGCCTCCAAGTCGATATATTTTTCCATTGTTATCTCGTTATTTGTCTTTTTATAATTCCACTAAGCCCACACAACCGGCATGGGATACCGTTACATTATCTTGAAGCGGGCGAATTTAAGTATAAGCGTCTTAATGCCAATGTCGCCAAAGTCCACTATTATCTTGGCATCGGCACTTCCGCCGGTTTCTATGCTGATGATAGTTCCTGCGCCAAAACGCGAATGTTCGATAGCCATACCCTGATATAATTCCGATACCTCATGCACGCTGAAATCTCCGTTATCGGCGGCAGGTTGCGATACGGCAGGCCGGCGCGCCGGCTCCTGTTTGATTCCGAACTGCTCACGAGACTTGGCATCATCGCCGATTTTCGACAGACGACCGTTTTCCCATCTGAATTGTGATTTCGGCTCTTCCTTTTTTGTATAGGATGTCGAAGAAGATGATACCGAGAGGTAGCGCGAATCCATGTCGCGGATAAAACGGCTGGCAGTGCAAGTCTGCGTCTGCCCGTTACGGTAACGCGAACGGGCATATGTGATAGTGCAAGAAACCTGTGCCCGGGTAATGGCAACATAAAGCAGGCGGCGTTCCTCCTCGATGCCGGCAATAGAGTCGCTACTCATGGCCGAAGGGAACAAATTCTCTTCCACGCCCACTATGATGACATTCTTGAATTCAAGCCCCTTGGCAGCATGCACAGTCATCAGCGTAACGGCAGCTTCGTCTTTACCATCGTCGTCACGGTCCTGGTCGGTTAACAACGCTATCCCGGCAAGGAAATTCGACATTTTCGTTTCATCGCTGTTTTCTTCCTCCTCCTTGGTTCGCACAAAATCATCAAGGCTGTTGAGCAACTCGGTGAGATTTTCCTTGCGGCTGATGTTCTCGGGAGTCTTGTCGCTCTCCATTATGGCAATCATGTGTGTTTCGCTGATTATCGCCTTTCCCAGTTCATCGGCATTCATGCCCGATTCATTCCCTTCGATAAATCCGCGCACCATGTCACGAAATGCTTCAAGTTTACGTCGAGTGCCGGCATTCACATCCACATCATAGGCCTGCAAATCGCAAAGCACCCGCCATATGCTCACCCCCCCTTTTATTGAAGCTTTCACCAGCTTGCCGACGGTGGTCTCCCCTATCCCCCGTGCCGGATAATTGATTATGCGCCTCAACGCCTCGTCATCGTCGGGGTTTACGGCAAGACGGAAGTATGAAATCGCATCTTTTATTTCTTTACGTTGGTAAAACGACTGGCCCCCGTATATGCGATACGGAATATTGCGTTTGCGCAATGCCTCTTCAAGCACTCGCGACTGAGCATTGGTGCGGTAAAGTACTGCAAAGCAGTCATATCCGTCACCTTGTGCAGCCCGTAATGTGATGATACGGTTGGCAACGATGTAACTTTCCTCTAAATCAGAATAAGCCTCAATCACCTGCACCTTTGCACCGCGGCTGTTTTCCGAGAATATATGTTTCTTTATCTGCTCGGTATTCTTGTCGATAAGGCTGTTGGCTGCATCAAGTATATTTTGCGTGGAACGGTAGTTCTGTTCGAGCTTAAACACGCTCAGCCCCTCGTAATACTTGCCCATGTTGATGATATTGGATATATTCGCCCCACGGAACGAATATATGCTTTGCGCATCATCACCCACAACGCACAGGTTACCTTGCCCTTGCGTCAATTTCGACACTATGAGATGTTGCGCAAAATTGGTATCCTGGTACTCATCCACAAGCACATACCTGAAATATTCACGATAACGCTCAAGCACATCGGGATTGTCGCGCATCAACACATTGGTATAATACAGCAAGTCGTCAAAATCCATGGCACCGGCAATGCGGCACCGGTTGCAGTATCCGCGATACACCTCCACCAACCGCGGGCGACGGGCACGGCGGTCACCTTCAAGCAGTTCCTTGTCGCGGGCGTAATCATCGGGTGAGATAAGTGCATTCTTGACCTTGGAAATACGTGACTGAACGTCGGATGCCACATACACCTTCTCATCAAGCCCCATATCACGTATTATGGTCTTGATGAGCGACTTCGAGTCGGTGGTGTCGTATATCGTGAAATCCCGGCTGAACCCTATACGGTCGGCATTTCGTCTCAAAATTCGGGAGAATATCGAGTGAAACGTACCCATCCACAATTGCCCTGCAACATCGGCATCGACCAGTGCGGCAATACGTTCCTTCATTTCACGGGCAGCCTTGTTGGTAAACGTCAATGCCATTATGCGGTAAGGCTCATACCCATGATTAAGCAGATGCACTATTTTATATGTAAGCACACGCGTTTTCCCCGACCCGGCTCCGGCAATCACCAATTGCGGCCCGTCGAGGTACTCCACCGCAGCACGCTGCTGCTCGTTGAGTTCGTTCAAATATTCTTCCAAAATTGTTATTCTCGTAAATGCCGTTGCAAAATTAGCCACACTTTTTGTCTTGTGCAAATGCAGCTAAAGAAACTGTTTTTAACAATGATGTGCAACAATATTGCATATCGACACCCTAACTTTGCATCACACGAAATCGCACAATCAGCCATTCACCATGAAAAACACTATATAACCAACGAAACAGGGTGCAAGAAATTCCCTATGTTTCCCACACCCTGTTATTTTTTTATATGACACACAATCAGTCGAACAAATGGCGTAACCGGCTGAAGATGCGCTTTTTCTCATTCTCGTTTGGCGTAATGTCGGGCTGCCCTTTCAACTTCTCGAATGCCGCTTTCTCATCGGCAGTGAGTTTTTCGGGGATATATACCATCACATTGACAAGCAAATCGCCATTGCCATAGCCATTGGGCGAGGGCAAACCTTTTCCGCGCAAGCGTAATATCTTGCCAGGCTGCGTGCCAGGTTCTATGGTAAGCCGCGCCTTGCCGTCAACGGTAGGAACCTCAACCTTGCCGCCAAACACGGCGGTAGGAATATCGAGCATGAGGTTGTATATCAAGTCATTTTCGTCACGCATCAACTCGGCATCCTTTTCCTCCTCGATAACGATAAGCAAGTCGCCCGGCACACCACCATGACGTGCAGCATTTCCCTTGCCACGCATACTCAATGTCATGCCCTCGGCTACACCGGCCGGAATGTTCACCGTAACCACATCGTCCTGCCTTACGATACCCTCTCCGCCACAGGCCGTGCAGCGGTCTTGAATAATGCGCCCCTCGCCGCCGCAAGTGGGACACGGGCCTTGTGTACGCATGGTTCCGAGGATGGTTTGCTTAACCTGACTTACCGTGCCGGTGCCGTGACAAGTGGAACACGTGGTGAAGGCCGTGCCATTCTTTGCTCCGGTGCCATGACATGCCGAACAAGCCACATAGTGCGGAATTTTAAGTTTCTTTTCCACTCCATGCGCCACATCTTGAAGAGTGACTTTTACCTTGACACGCAAATCGGTACCCCGATTTTGACGAGGCCGGCTGCTGCCCGACGAACCAAAACCGCCGAAACCGCCAAAGCCGCCAAAACCACCGAATATGTCGCCGAATTGCGAGAAGATGTCTTCCATCGACATTCCGCCGCCGCTGAAACCACCTCCCATATTGCCCATGTTATGGCCAAACTGGTCGTAACGTGCACGCTTTTCGGGATTGCTGAGCACATCATATGCCTCGGCAGCCTCCTTGAATTTTTCCTCTGCCTCTTTCTTTTCGGCTTCGGATTTTCCTTGTTGCCTGTCGGGGTGATATTGTATAGCTTTCTTGCGGTATGCCTTCTTAAGCTCTTCGGGTGTCACATTTTTCGACACGCCCAACACTTCGTAGTAATCTCTTTTCTCCATTATCGTTGTTCAAGACCTTTTTTCAAATGACACAATCCTTGCACACACATTCCATATACTTGCATCACTGCCCCACTACCACCTTGGCATGACGCAGCACCTTGTCATTGAGCATATAACCCGTTTGCACGGTATCCATGATTTTACCCTTTTGCGATTCGTCGGGTGCCGGGAAAGTGGTAACGGCTTCATGCAACTCGGTATCGAAATCTTTGCCCGTGCTGTCGATGGGTTTAACGCCGTTCTTCTCAAGGTATTTCATGAACTTATTATAAATCAAGTCAACACCTTGTTTCAAGCTGTCGAGTTCCCCATTTTCATCGATGGCTTTCAACGCCCGTTCAAAGTCATCGATCACCGGCAGCAAGTCGCGCATGGCATTTTCGGCACCGTTTTTAATGATTTCCGACTTCTCTTTCAACGTGCGTTTCCTGAAGTTGTCAAACTCAGCCATCAGGAACAAATATTCTTTCTTAGAATTTTCAAGTTCTTTTTCAAGCAATTCCACTTTTTTCCCAAGCTCGGTTGCTTCGTCACCGGCCTCGGTTTTTTCTGCCGCAGCCTCATTCTCGTTGTTTTCCGATTTGGTTTGTTCCGCAGCAACTTCCTCCTCTTTTTGCGGAGCAGTTGCCTGTGGTTCTTCTTGCTTGATGTTATCTGTTGTTGCCATAATTAGTTCTGATTCTTATCAACACAAAAGCACTATCAAAAATGTTGCCAAAATGTCATGAGAGTGTATCAAAATGCGATTTTGCCTCCCGTAGAGACGCGATTAATCGCGTCTCTACAACCATTATATTGTATAACCTATTGTAAATCAATTATTACCACCATCGCGACGATGTGTACATCGTCGCGACAAATCCAATGTCGGAATTATGATACACCCCAATGACACCAACAACAGTTATTTCAATATCTTATTACACTCTTTCGCTTACAATTTCATGACAAAATTTAGGCAATTGCTTATCTTGGCACTTGCAGTTTCTGCCAAAATGTCACTTTCGAAAATACCGAACATGGAACTACCAGAGCCCGACATCGACGCATACAACGCTCCCGCATCATACAATTGCTGCTTAATTTGCGCCAACTGCGGATAACGTGC
The DNA here is from genome assembly GCA_949289215.1 of uncultured Bacteroidales bacterium. Classification (GTDB taxonomy): domain Bacteria; phylum Bacteroidota; class Bacteroidia; order Bacteroidales; family Muribaculaceae; genus Avimuribaculum. The sequence continues at coordinate 44,094 of CASENC010000021.1, forward strand.
AAACACGCTCTGTTCAAAGTCGTTCTTCAATACATCTTTCCATTGGGAAACCGGATTTTGCAAAATTTCCGGTATAGGCACGTCAGACTGCTCGGGCTTGACCATAGAATAAGCCTCGGCGGTAGATACAGCAACGGCAGGCTTTACAAGCAACAACCAATACCCCGAAAGGTCAACAGCCACCTGAGAAAACTCGTTACCTATACCTGTTGCATACATGGGACGATTATACACAAAAAACGCACAATCGGCACCCAATTGCGATGCCATATCGGCCAAGCGGTCGTCGGCGAGATCGGCTCCGCTCATCCCGACAAGCATTTTCAATGCAAACGATGCATCGGCCGAACCTCCGCCCAACCCTGCACCGTCGGGGATATGCTTGTATAGATAAATATCAACTTGCGGCACGCCGGACAGATGCCGTTGCACAAGCCTGCATGCCTTCATCACAAGGTTTTTCTCGGGTTCGCAATTCACAGGATTGCCAAGGGTGTGCAATGCAGTCACCCCGCTTGCCGAAGGTACTATTTCAAGCACATCGTGCAAGTTTATGGGATAGAACACGGTTTCTATATCGTGATACCCGTCGGGACGACGAGCCACAATATTAAGCCCGAGGTTGATTTTAGCATTCGGAAATGTAATCATCGCATGAATAAAACAAGGAGACACGCCATTACTTATTCATTATAACAGGCTGCCCCCCTTTGTGAAAATTAAGAGCCTGTTTAAACCCACCCGCATTTTAGAGCAAGAATTCAAACAGGCTCTGAAAAAAAGTTATTAATATGCTACGAAATTAGCAGAATTTTGAGAAATCGGTCTTCGACATATCGCCCTCGGCAATGAACGTTTCATGGAAGGCAAATGCAGCACGCAACGTGTGAGGCGTGTGTCCGCCTTTTGCCATCTTCAAGTAATCACGCAACAAGGGGCGATAATTGGGATGTGCACAATTCTCGATAAGCGTTTCAGCCTTCTGTATGGGCGACTTGCCGCGCAGGTCGGCAATTCCTTGCTCGGTGATAATCACGTCAACCGAGTGCTCGCTGTGATCAAGATGCGACACCATGGGCACAATTGCACTTATCAAACCGCCTTTTGCCACCGACGGACAACTGAATATAGAGGTGTAGGCATTGCGTGTGAAGTCGGCCGAACCGCCTATGCCGTTCATCATCTTGGTTCCGGTAACGTGTGTCGAATTCACGTTGCCGAATATGTCGGCTTCGAGCGCAGTGTTCATCGTTATCACACCCAAGCGGCGTATCACCTCGGGATTATTGGAAATTTCCACCGGACGCATCACCACCTTGTCGTGGAAATAGTCGATATTGGCAAAAAACTCGTTCATCGCCTCGGTAGAGAATGTAGTGGAACAAGTACTTGCAAAACGGCATTTACCCGACTCGATGAGTTTAAGCGCAGAGTCTTGAATTACCTCGGTGTACATCTCGAACGACGGTATTGCCTGGTTTGCTTCAAGGCGAGCCAAAACGGCGTTGGCAATGTTTCCTACACCCGACTGGAGTGGCAGGAATGACGACGGTATGCGACCGGCCTTCATTTCCGAAACCAGGAAGTTGCATACGTTCTCGCCAATCATCATCGTTGTCTCGTCGCTCGGCGCAAACGGGTGGCCGCCTTCGGGAACATTAGTCTTTACAATACCGACTATCTTTTCAGGGTCGATGTGCATGGTAGGCACACCGGCGCGGTCGCTCGGCTTGTAAATGGGTATTTCGCGGCGGTAAGGTGGGTCAAGCGGAATATATATGTCATGCAGGCCTCGGATTTTGGGGTCGATGCCTTCATTCACCTCAAGCAACACTTTCTTTGCAAGCATGGCAAATGTGGGGGCATTACCTATACCCGTGCCAAGCACGGCATTTCCTTCATCATCGATGCTTTGCACCTCAAGGACGGCCACATCAAGCTGCCCGTAGGTGTTGTAGCGCATTTTTTGCGGAAGTTCCGACAAGTGCAAGTCGAAATAATTGATTATGCCTGCATTCACGGCTTTGCGCGTGTCGCCGCACGACTGGTAGGGTGTGCGCAAATTCACAGCACCCGCACGCGACAACTCGCCATCAACGCTGTCATTGGTCGATGCGCCGGTAAACACGTTTATTTTAAATTCACGACCGGCCTCATGCTCACTCTTTGCACGATTGGCAATTGCCACCGGAATAACCTTTGGCGTACCACAAACCGTAAAGCCCGAAAAGCCCACATTTTCGCCGTTGTGGACAAATTCGGCTGCTTCTTCTGCCGTTAGAATTTTGTATCTCATAATAAGTTACTTTATGGTTAAAACTTGGTTTTCAATATTTCATATGCAATTATGGCCTTGCGCCAGTCTTGCGGAGTGACTCCATCACTGTCTTCGGCAATGGCATAATTGGGATCACCCACTGCCGTAGGCTCACATACCGCGGTTGGCTGCTGCGACTCTGCCGTCTTTTTTTCACCGGCAATGGTGGAGCGTTGTCCTTCAAGTTCCCATGTTTGGGATTGCTTCTTTTGCTTTCCTGCCACCTCGCCGGGCAACGGAGACTTGTCATTCGAAGGTATCCAATCGTCAATCAAATCATTATCCCACCGCGTGTCGGCAGGCATCGGAGCCGGTATGGGAGGGATTTCCGCCTGAGGACGGTGCCCTACCGGTTTTTCCTCGGCAGGCTTCCCTTTTGAGGATTTGCCCACAAGGCTTATCAATGCGCCGCCCACGATAATCAGCAACGGCAATATGTCAGACAAATCCATACGAATTAATTTTTCTTCAAAAATAACAAATAGGCATATAATTACCAAGCAGCCACGGCAGTTTTTATAGTCAAAAACGCACCTTCTTCAAGCCGAAATCAATTTTCGCCCTGCCCTGCCGGTGCGGGAGAATTTCCCTTGTCGCGGTCGGCATTCTGCGGCCTGTTGCCACCATTATTGTTACCGTTTCCTTTACGCTGCTGACGGTTATTGTTTCGGCGGTTGCCTTGTTGCTGCGGCTTGCGGTTACCGCCATCCTGCCCTTCGGCAGTATTGTTCTCCCTGCGATTGCCGCCAGGCTGATTATTATTGCCGCCTTGCTGCGGCTTACGCGGCTGTTGCTGCGGCCTGTTTGGCTTGGACGAACCTTGCTGCCTGTTGTCGGCACCATCGCCTCCGTTATCCGCAGGTCGTGATTGCTGACGTTTCTTGTTATTTTTGTTTTTCTTTCGCTTAACCTTGTCGAAACGAGTGACGTCGGCCTGCTCGATAATATCGCCGAAAGCCTTGCGCTCAAACTCGCGCTCGGCATTGTCAAGAGCCAATTTTTCGGGCTTGACACCATTCTTGTTCAAGGCAATAACCTCAAACACCCTCTCGGCCGGAAGCGTAACAAGGTTATCGGGAGACGACTTGCTGGTCGAATAAGTCATCTCCTGCTTCAAAATGTCGGTCTTGAAATGATAATACGTTGCATCCTTGGTTTCGAGCCTCACATCCTTAGGCGGCAGTTTCTTTGCCACTTCGGCATAACAGTCAACCTCGAAATTCATACAACATTTTAATTTGGCACACTGCCCGGCAAGCTTCTGCGGATTAAGCGATATGTCTTGATAACGGGCGGCACTTGTGGCCACCGATACAAAGTTGGTCATCCAGCTCGAACAGCACAAAGGCCTCCCACAAGGGCCTATGCCACCTATCCGGCCGGCCTCTTGCCGCGCACCTATCTGCTTCATCTCGATACGCACCTTGAACACATCGGCAAGCACTTTTATCAGTTGGCGAAAATCGACACGTTCATCGGCAATGTAGTAAAAAATAGCTTTATTGCCGTCGCCCTGATATTCCACGTCGCCGATTTTCATATTAAGCTTAAGTTCCTCGGCAATCTTGCGAGAGCGTATCATCGTGTCAACTTCCTTTGCCTTGGCATCTTCATACCGGGCAATATCATTTGGCTTGGCCTTGCGGAACACGCGCAAAATCTCGGCATCGGGGCGCAAATTCACACGTTTCATCTGCAACTTCACCAACCTGCCCGTCATCGACACGCGACCTATGTCGTGGCCCGGATTGGCCTCGACGGCAACAAGGTCGCCTATTGCCAATGGCAAATGCTGACTGTTGCGGTAAAAACCGCGGCGTGTGTTCTTGAACGACACTTCCACAATGTCGCCGTCGTTGAAGTCGCCCGGCACATCGCCAAGCCAGTTATAGCTGTGCAACTTGCTGCGCAGGTCGCGACCGCTGCAGCAAGCCTCATTCCCGGCCTGTTGCACGCCATCCCCGGCAACTTCGATATTTTTATCTTTTTCGTTGTCGCTCATCTTGTGCTATTTGGCAAAACTTACGGCGCGGGTCTCGCGGATAACGGTTATCCTCACCTGTCCCGGATAAGTCATCTCGTCTTGTATCTTTTTGGCTATCTCGGCCGATAGCTTCTCGGTCTGGGCATCGTCGATCTTGTCGGCTCCCACTATCACGCGTAATTCGCGGCCTGCCTGAATGGCATAAGTCTTTATCACGCCGGGATACGACAAGGCAAGTTGCTCAAGGTCGTTAAGACGCTTGATGTATGCCTCCACCACTTCGCGGCGGGCTCCCGGGCGGGCTCCCGATATGGCATCGCACACTTGCACTATCGGAGCAAGCAGGCTGGTGGCCTCTTCTTCATCGTGGTGTGCGCCTATGGCATTGCAAATGTCGGGTTTCTCCTTGTATTTCTCGGCGAGTTTCATGCCCAGCAATGCGTGCGGCAATTCGGGTTCCTCATCGGGCACTTTGCCTATGTCGTGCAACAAGCCTGCACGGCGAGCCTTCTTGGGATTAAGCCCGAGCTCCGATGCCATGATTGCACACAAGTTGGCCGTCTCGCGAGAGTGTTGCAACAAGTTTTGCCCGTAGCTCGACCGGTATTTCATCTTGCCCACAAGGCGTATCAGCTCGGGGTGCAATCCGTGTATGCCAAGGTCGATGGCAGTGCGCTTGCCGGTCTCGATGATTTCTTCCTCCACCTGCTTGCGCACCTTGGCAACCACCTCCTCGATGCGGGCAGGATGTATGCGGCCGTCGGCCACAAGTTGGTGCAAAGCAAGACGTGCAATCTCGCGGCGCACAGGGTCAAAGCCCGAAAGCACTATCGCCTCAGGCGTGTCGTCAACAATGATTTCAATGCCGGTTGCGGCCTCAAGCGCACGTATGTTGCGGCCTTCGCGGCCTATGATGCGGCCTTTTATCTCGTCACTGTCGATGTGGAAAACGGTCACCGCGTTTTCGATTGCCGTCTCGGTGGCCACACGTTGTATGGTCTGCACCACTATACGCTTGGCCTCCCTGTTGGCCGTCATCTTGGCATCGTCCATTATGTCATTGATATACGATGCGGCGGCAGTTTTTGCCTCGTCTTTGAGCGACTCCACGAGTTTTTCCTTGGCTTCCTCGGCCGACAATCCCGACACATGCTCCAGTGTCTCTTGGATATTACGTTGCATCTTGTCGAGTTCGGCTTGCTTGTTATCGACAAGGGCAAGTTGGTTCTCAAGGTTGTTCCTCATCGAGTCAACTTCGTTTTTCTTGCGTTGCAGTTCCGATTGCTGCTGGTTCATCTGCATTTCACGCTGTTTCAACTTGGCTTCGGCAGTCTGCACCTTCGACAGGCGAGCATTCGCAATCTTCTCGGCTTCCGACTTTATTTCCATTTCGGCTTCCTTGGCCTCGATAATTTTGTTTTTCTTTATCATCTCGGCCTCACGGGTGGCTTCTTCTATAATCCCCCGGCCCTTGGCCTTGTCGATACGTCGCGATATGGCAATTGCCACCACAGCACCCACTGCAAGGCTTACCACGATAGAAACAATTAATAGTATAATGTCCATTTTGTTGTTTTGTTAAAGTATATATAAAAAAATCACACCGACCGACGCACAAGGGCGATTGCCGCCACCCTTTAACGCCTACCGGTGCAGGTAAAAATCTCTATTTATTTTATGCGCGCAACTTGGTATATAATATATATAAACAAGTAACATTGATGCTTTGCACATCTGCCGTAATCATCGATTCTGCCTGCCAAGCATCATGTTTCACCACATAGCGGCATTTACCACATTATGCCGCTCCGCCAACGCGCACGGTTATCACTCCAGTGCTTATATCTTTACAACAATTTCGTCAAGTTGTCGTTCAAAATCTTTCAAAAAACTCGCCACAGCTTCATTCCGTGCATTGGCCGCCACCACGGTCCATGCAAACTTGAAAGCCACCATTGCCATTATGCCCTCGTTCGAGCGTTTTTCCCTGAACCGTGCGGAATACTTCCGCCACACGTCGTTAAGCATTTTCTCGGCATCACGATATGCTTTCTCTTCAGCCTTATCTTTTAGATTCACCTTAAACTGGTCCAAACCGGCTATGCGAATCCATATTTCTTTGCTCTCTGCTGCCATGGCATCATTCCATTAATTGAGAGATGCACTTGTCGATGTCCTGCACCAATTTGCCGAGCATTTCCCGGTTGCGGTCGAGTTCTTCGCGGTTTGTCGCAACTGTGCGCGCAAGTTTCATGTAATCATATTCTTGCTGCAGCCTCTCAATGCGAGCCACCATAGCGTCAAATCCCGCTTTCAGTTCCGCATTCTCCTTTTCGACAGCTTCTTTTTCGGCTTTCAGTGCATTGTATTTCTCTACAAGCACCTCGGTTTTTCCAATCAGCCGCGTCAAGGTTTCTTGCAGTCCGGAATCCATGCTTCGTCATTTTTCTACAAATATAGCTGTTTTATGCTAAAATACAATGTTTTTACCGATTTTTTTACATTTATTGGCCTTTAACACCCACGACAAGCACAACCAAACAACCTAAAACTCGGCAAAGATGCACCTACAATCCTCCCGATTAAAACCCAAGTCCGTCCTTTTCAAGCAACGTCTCTATCTCCTTCATGGTTATATTTTCCCGCTCGGCCTTGTCATAGATATACAACAAATTTATATCGGTCTCGCCGACAGACACAACCACCGTAAAGGTTATCACCCTTGCTCCGCCGCTTTTCCCTCGCCCTTTCGACGTTATTGCCATACGGATTTTGCGAAGGCCGCGCCCAAGGTCGGTACCAAGTTGTGGATTTACTTCCAAATCCGAAAGCAACCGCTCATAATCATCGGCCATCGACACATATCGCTTAGTCAGCCTCTTAAGTTCTTTCTCAAACGACCTTGCAGCTTTTATCCTATATTCCATTACGCAATTCGTTTAATAATTCTCGGGCAGGCCTCATTCTTCCTTCTTTCAAGTCTTTCAATCCGGCATCAATCCCGGCAAGAACTTCTTCCTTGCTTATATATTCTTCATCGCCCTCTTCCGCTGCCTTGGGGCGCAAATCCTCTAACAACCGCTCCGACAACCATCGCTTATTGCTGCGCGGCAACGATTGAAGATACAACCATAAGTTTTCCATTGCTGCTGATGCCCTCATATTCCTTCTCCTTTCAATTTAACACAATTATGCCTCTACAAAGATAGGCACTTTCCTGAATAAATGTATCAAAACAACAGGCAAAATACCCGTTTCTTATCAAAAAAATCGCATAAAAAAGGAGCAAGGAAACAAATTTCCTCACTCCTAATTCCTCATTCCAAATCTTTTAACAGAATGGTTTATTCTTCGTTGCGATGCAATTGTTGCACATATATAGCCTTCATAAGGCGTTTACGCTTTGTTACCGAAGGTTTTTCAAAAGCCTGACGGGCACGCAATTCCTTTACGATACCGGTCTTTTCATATTTTCTTTTGAATTTCTTCAAAGCTCTTTCAATATTCTCGCCTTCTTTTACTTGTACTATAATCATTGTTGTAATTGTTTTTTAATTTTCTATATTATTTTGAAATCACTGCCACCGATTATGCAACGATAAAACGCTGCTTACATACAAGCCTTGACCCGGCGGCGAGTCAAAACCCCAAAGATACTCATTTTATTAAAATCTATTATCTATCTTTCTTACAGGAAGAAACAACCTCCTCTCTCTTTAGTGATTTCTATGCCTACGGCACCCATTTGCCATAAGTCGGCTGCAAAGTTACGCAATCTTCCCCACCCTGCAAAATTCCAAACCAATTTTTTTCACAACCGATCCAAGTCCTTGATTAAAAAAGATGTGACGAAATATATATATATTAAAGTCTGTAGATATGCCGATAATCGCATCACTACAGACAACCTGTTTGCATTATAAATGCACCTTTTTTCATCCCATCTTATGTCAGATGTAGGCAGTTAATTTAAGATTACACTGAAATAAAAATTCTCAAACTCAACATCACACTTATCTGTCTCTTTGTAAGAGACGGATTGATACACAACGTGCATATATACAAACATATATGCACGTGCATTAATCATGACAAGATTTTTTCGATAACTTTCGGGTAAAATTTTTCACAGATTTTCTTGCGTATATTTCTATATTTCA
>CASENC010000022.1 GCA_949289215.1 uncultured Bacteroidales bacterium
TGTCCGAGAAAATGTGTACCTTTGCCCATCGTTATTATAGTTTTGTGGTAGAAACAAAGGTAACGAAAAGGGCTGATTCCCTCGCTTGGAAGTCAGCCCTAATTTTTTTGATGACTAAAAAGTTTTACCGGACAGCAATATTTTTTTATATCCCCAATCCCACATCACCCACGCAACCCACAATACTAACGGCAATGGCACCCCCATTAGCCCCGGATATTGCCGATTCCAAACCTTTCTCGGTCGCATACACACATTATAAAAACACATAAGGACGCACACACTTGTATATATGTGTGAGCGTCCTTATGCGCGTTATAAATCATATCGCAGGCGCAACAGCCTTGTGACAATTTACTTGGCTGTGAGGATACCCAATTCGGCAACGGTGATGAAATCGCGTTGCTCAATTTCGCGGGTAGATTCAAAGCGGAAGTAACGTGCACTGCACGGCTTATCGAATGCGGCCTTTTGAAGAACTGTGTTGTGCATGATGTTGCCAAACTCGGCATTCTTCTTCACCTGCGTCCACTTCTTGCCATCGGTGCTTACATAGAAGTTATAATAGTAAACCGTACCTGCCTTACCGTCGTTTTCGGTGGGCAGATAGGCAAAACCGGTAATATTGTCGATTACACGCCCCATATCAACCTCAATCATAGGCTTCTTGCCCTGTGCACTACGCCATACCGTAGTAATATCGCCATCGATAGCAGCCTTGGCGCCGGTAGTACCACCGGTTGCTGCCGTTACAGTCCACTTGTCAACCTGCACATCGCTCACAGCCTGCCCGTCGGGCATTGCCGAAAGTTCTTCAACGCAGTAAGCCGAAATTTTCTTGATATTGACAGTATTACGCGATTGGTTGATTACCAGTTTCAAAGCCGTGGCTTCAACTGCCGGGAAACGAAGCATACGCTTGTAGCCGATTGTAGAGCCGCTGCCCACTTCAACCCAGTTGCCATCAACCATAGCCGAAACAGTGAACGCTTCCACACGCTGCCCCTTTGCAATATCTTCTTGCAAAGTTATGGAGTTAACCTTAGTAGCTTGCGGCAATTCACACACAAGTTCGCCACCCTGCTCTACTTGCGCCGGAGCAAATGTCGTCAACAAGTCGTTGGCAAAATTCTTGGTGATGTATTCATTGAGTTCCTTGATGCGCTGAACATCGATGTCACAAAGCAAACCTTCGGTAGTGGGAGGAATGTTAAGCAACAGCACCGAATTGCGACCAACCGATTCATAATAAATATCAACCAACTTGGCGAGCGACTTCACATCGCTGTCTTGTTCGGGGTGATAGAACCATCCCGGACGTATCGAAACATCGACTTCCGACGGATACCAGAACATTTCGCTTGCTTTTGCAACAAGTTCGCGGCTGCCCAGGTCGTCACCGGTTTCCTTCAAGCCAAGTACATTCTTGATAGAGTCGGCATTGGCATACCCGCCGGGAGGCAACACAGTGGCACTCCACTCACATTCACGGCCAAGGCCTTTCTCGTTACCAACCCAACGCACGTCGTCGCCCATGATTGCGGTAACCGCATTAGGCTGCAACTTGTGGATAACATCGTAATAACGTGCCCAGTCATACACCTGCTGCTTGCCATTCGGGCCTTCGGCGCAAGCACCGTCAAACCACACCTCGTGTACTTCGCCATAATTGGTAAGCAACTCGGTAAGCTGTTCAACGAAGAAGTCGTTATAGGCAGGCGAATCGCCATAGCACTCGGCATTGCGATCCCAAGGCGAAAGATAAACGCCGAATTTCATGCCATACTTGTCGCAAGCCTCTCGCAACTCCTTAACCACATCGCCCTTACCATCACGCCACGGCGACGAAGCCACCGAGTGCTTGGTGGTCTTGGTGGGCCACAAGCAGAAACCGTCGTGGTGCTTTGCCGTGATGATTACAAGTTTAAAACCGCCATCCTTCAAGGCTTTCACCCATTGGTCGGCATCAAGTTTCTCGGGATTGAAGATTGCCGGGTCCTCACTGCCGTCGCCCCATTCACGTCCGGTGAAGGTGTTGATACCGAAGTGCAGGAACGCCGTCATTTCAAGTTCTTGCCATGCAAGCTGGCGAGCCGAGGGAATTAGGCGCGAAGCCATGTCGATTTTCTGTTCGGCTGTAGCATCGGCCGGAAATACGACGTGCTTCTCGTAATAAGTTTCATTGCCGCACGAGGTGGCCATCAACAGTGCACTACCTGCGAGCAATGAGGCCAAAGTGTTTTTTAAAGCCATCATAGTTATTGTTTTATAGGGGTTAATGTAAATTCAAATTCATAAGGAACTATGGGAAGCAAATACTTGTCGAGCACACCCGGGCCGCAAGTGGCAGTACCCACGCCCGTCTGTGCGGCATCGATGTGTACCGTAACGGTGCCTTCGTCGGTAAGGTCGTTGAGATGCTTGGCGGCATCTATCATCTTATCGGTATAAGGCAAAGCGGCAAACTGGAACGGCTTGTCGCCGGTCACCTTCAAGCCTGCCCCTTGCACATTGCATAATGCAGCCCAGCGCGTATCGATATGATTGCCGCAAGCCTCGGGCACCATGTAAGTGTGGAACATCTCGGCAGGGGTGGTATTGTAAATACCTATCATTCCGGCAGGACGGTCGATGTAGTTCTCATGTTCGCCACGGCCAAGGTATGACACCTTGCGGGCTGCCGAGGATGCCATGTCGAAAGTCAATCCCACGCGCGGCATCGATTTGATAATTGCCGTGTCGGGAACAAAACGGGTATCTACGTTTATGACACCCTTCTTGTCGATGGTGTAAACAAATCGAGCCGTGCCTATGGTTTGCCCTTTGGCATTAACAAGATCAACATCGGCCTCGAAACCATTGTTCTTCACCTTGTGGCCGGTAACCTTCTGCGTATAATTGTCAAGGCCTGCAGCCTGCCACAATTTCAGGCCGTTCTTGTCCTTTATGTCGTTTTCGGTGGCCGGGCGGTAAAGCGACAGCAATACCGGCGACGCGAGCAACTCGGTACCATTGTATTTATAAGAAGTCAACGCACCGGTTTCGGCAGAGAATGTTGCCGATACCAAGTCGTTGGCCACGGTATTGCCATCACGCATCAACGACTTGCCTTGAGGCAAAGTGTTTTTCTCCTTATAATTCTTATTGGCAGTAAGCACAAATTGGTTGTAAGCCATCACATCGTCGGTCGAAACAAACCGAGTGGCGGCATTGGGAGTCCATTCAAGGTTAAGGTAGGCCTCGCGAATATCTTTAGGTAATTTCACTTTGCCCAGTGTGACATCAACCGTCATGTGAGGTTCGCAAGCCACTTGCTTTGTGCCCGAAGTAATGACTTCGCCATTGTCGCCTACTATGCTCCAATGCAACGTGTAGGCATCAAGGTTGGTGAAATCATGCCAGTTCTTTACTGTCACCGTAAGGTCTTTCTCGTTTTTCATCGTGGCCTTGATATACTGGTAAACACGCTTTGCCTCATAGTAATGAGGGCGCGGGCCGCGATAAGCATCGACAAGACCATTGCCGCTGAAGCTGCCGAACGAAGGCACGCCCTCGGGGCCGAAGTCGCCGCCGTAAGCCCAGTACCACTTGCCATTCTCGTCAATTCGGCGGAACGACTGGTCAACCCAGTCCCAAATGCAACCACCTTGTGCCATCGGCTCCGACTCAAACACTTCCCAATAGTCTTGCAAACCGCCGCAGCTGTTGCCCATTGCATGGCAATATTCGCACAATATGAACGGACGGTAAATATCGGGCTTGGCAAGATATGCCTTTATCTCCTCGATGCTGCGGTACATACGGCAATAAATATCGGTGTTGAAGTTCTCCTCGGCACGTTCATACTGCACGGGTCGATTGGTTTCTTGCGACTTCAACCAGCGGTAAGTAGCCTCGAAGTTAGGCCCATTGCCGGCCTCGTTGCCGAGCGACAATATCGTCACCGACGGGTGGTTCTTGGTGCGGGCATACATACGCTTGGTGCGGTCCATGTGAGCCGTCATCCAAGTGGTGTCTTTGGCAAGAGTGGCAGGGCCGTAACCCATTCCGTGCGACTCGATATTGGCTTCGTCTATCACATAAAGCCCATACTTGTCGCACAGGTAATACCAATAAATATTATTGGGATAATGCGCACAACGCACTGTGTTGATATTGGCTTGTTTCATCAACTCTATATCCTTGAGCATAAGCTCCTTGGTAACAGTGCGTCCTCGCTGCGAGAACTCGTGGCGGTTTACACCTTTCACAAGGATAGGCACACCGTTGACACACAGGCGGCCATCTTTTATTTCCGATGTCTTGAAGCCCACATGGCAACCGGTAGTGTGCGTAGCCTTGCCTACGGCATCATAAAGGTTAAGGACAAGTGTATAGAGATACGGATGCTCGGCACTCCATGCGTTCACATCGGGCAAAGTCTTGCTGAAGCTTGCTTTGCCACCCTCAGCAGCCTGCCTGCCACGAGCCACCACTTTCCCTGCGGCATCGAGCAGTTCGTAACCTACTTGGGCGTTACCGCCGTCAACAGTCACGTCAATCGACAGTTCTCCGTCCTTATATTCTTTCTTGTCGAGTGGCGACACCACTTTATAATCCTGTATATAAGTTTTGGGAGTGCTGTATATATACACATCTTTCTCTATGCCGCTCAGCCGCCACATATCCTGGCATTCGATATAAGATCCCGCACTCCAGCGATACACCTCCACGGCAAGCACATTGTCGCCCTCTACCACCTTGTCGGTTATATCCCATTCGGCAGCAGTTTTGGAACCCTGGTTGTAGCCAAGCAATTCGCCATTGAGCCACACATAGAAGAATGATACCGTGCCTTCCATGCAAAGCACTATGCGGCGGCCATCCCACCCTTCGGGTACACGGAATGTGCGGCGGTAAGAACCCACTTCGTTGGTTTCGGTGGGAACAAGAGGCGGATTTTTCTTGAAATTGAAAAACGGCTCGTCAAATTCATAAGTCTCGTTGACATAAATAGGAATTCCATAGCCTTGCAATTCCCAGTTGCCGGGCACTTTTATGTCGTTCCAGTTACCGACATAATAGTCGGGTTGGTAAAAATCCACAGGACGGTTGGCCACGCCGCGCACCCAATTAAACTTCCATGTGCCGTTAAGGCTCATGTAATAGGGTGAACTTTCATAGTCAAAATTGTTGATGGCCTTTACATCTCCTTCACGATAAGGCCACACATATGAATGTGGTTCTATTTTATTAAGCCCTATGGCATATTGGCTTTGCCATTCGGGCAAATCTTGTGCCGCAAAAACAGGCAATGCAGCAAACAACAAGCCCGAAAGAAGTAACGATTTCAGTTTCATTTTAAGTCTTTAATGGATTTATCAGGGTTTATTATTTAGGTTCTTTGTTTTAATTTCTAAAGGCAATGACTGCTCTCTCCCACATTAGGCGGCAAAGCAGCCATCGCCTTTGTTTCATTTATTCCACAATAATCTCGTCGAAATAGACCCAAGTATCCTGGCCTTCCTTGAAATCACCTTCGGGGCACTTGCCGGGATTGGTGAATTCAACTTTCACATAACGAGCCGAAGCCGACAGATTGTCGAATATGGCATCTTCGATGGCTGTACGGGTACGGAACACTTCGTCATGCGAATAAGCTTTTGTTGCAAGCGGCTTGAACGTCTTGTTGTCACTTGACACCGACAGTTTTATTTCCGACGGAATGTGCACACCCATGCTTGAATTATTGATACAGCCCAGCACGATGCGCTTTATCGACGTGCGCTTGCCCAGGTCGAGGACAAACGAGCCGTCCTTGGCATACCAACCTGCCCACTCGAAGTCGGAATGGCGGTCGCTGCCGCGCAGGCCGTTGGTAAGCACATAATCGTTGGCAACATTGCTCGTCACCTCGCGGCCGGTTGCCTTGTTGAAAGCAACATCGAGTGTCAACACTTGTCCCATTTGCTCACCGCCGCGGAAGGTTACAGCCTTCACCACAGTCGCTTTTTTCACCTTGAACGGTTCTTTATACAACTTCGACTTTGCCACAGGGTCGGTACCGTCGGTGGTATAACGTATTTCCACATCGGGGCGTATGCACGACATTTCCACTTGCACTTTGCCATCGCCCACAGGTGTCAACTTATGGTCGATGTTGTACATCGAACGTGCATATTCGATACCCATTGCCTGCAAATGTGGCAACACGGCATCGGCACGATGCAAAAATCCCTGCCAGTCTTTTTCGCCACGCGAGCACCATGCAACCTCGGCTGCGGCAAGCAGGCGCGGGAAAAGCTGGTGGTGCACATCGGCTTCCGAGCGGCAAAATTCTGTCCACATCGAGGCTTGCACACCCATCAGCAAATCGGCATACTCCGGTTCCCAATTTGGGCGAATAGGTTCATATTCATACACGTCTTTAAGTGTGATGTTTCCAAAATAAGTATAAGGCTCGAACCATTGCGGCCCCTGGTAACGAATGAAATACAGCACACGTGCCGGAGTCATGATGAACTTGTGGCCCTGTGCGGCAGCCTTGGTGGCAGCCTCGCCGAAACCACGCCAACCGTAAATCACCATCCCCTCGGGCAACTCATGGTTGGTGAGTTCATCCCAACCCATAGGAATCTTGCCCTTGCTGCGCACATAGTCGCTCATGCGCTTCATGAAATAGCCTTGCATGTCTTCGAGATTATCGATATGCTCTGCTTCCATGCGGGCCTTGCATCGCGGGCAAATCCCCCAATATGTCTTGACAGCCTCGTCGCCGCCAAGGTGCATATACTTCGACGGGAAAAGAGCCATCACCTCATCAAGCACATTTTGCAAGAATGCAAACACGCTGTCGTTGCCTGCGCAATATATGATTTGCGTATTTTTGCCGCCCCCGCCTGGCAACACTGTGATAGGCTTATCGACCACCGGGCAGGCAAGTTCGGGATAAGCGGCAAGCGACGATGATGTGTGGGCAGGCATCTCTATCTCGGGGATAACCTCTATTTGCCTGTCGCCGGCATACGCCACTATCTCGCGTATATCGTCTTGCGTGTAATAACCGCCTTCATTCGGCACTTCGCCGGGGCGTTGGTTGGGCCGTGCCGGAAACACTTCGTCACGATGCATCCGCCATGCTCCCACTTGCATCAACTTGGGATAACGCTTTATCTCGATGCGCCAACCGGTATCATCAACCAAATGCAAATGCAACTTGTTGAATTTAAGCATGGCAGCAACGTCGATTAACTTCAGCAGCTCGCTTTTGGGCATGAAGTAACGGGCCACATCTACCATGAGGCTACGAAAACCGAAACGCGGGCTGTCTTCAACCTGCATCACCGGCACCTGCCACAGGGCATCGGCCTGCAACTTGCAACCGTCAAACGCTGCCGGGAGCAATTGCCTGAGCGTCTGCATGGCATAAAAAAATCCGGCAGTGTCGGCAGCCTTGATGCCGATGGCATCTTCGGTTACACTTATCTTATACCCTTCGGCAGGGAGCGACAAGTCGGTTGTAAACACCACGTTGCCGTTACCGCCTATTTCCACGGCAGGCAAGAAACCGGCACTCTCGCCGAAACGGCTTGCAAACAATTCGGCAACCTTCAGTTGTTCCACATTTTCGACCGAGAACTTTGTGCTTCCGTCAAACACAAAATACCCACCACCTTCGGTCACCGAAACCGGTGCCGGAATAACAGGCAATGTTGCAGCCCATGAGAACAGGCTGCAACACATTACGACAAACGTCGTTATAAATAGGCGTTTCATTTCGTCTTAGATCTCTTCGTTTATCGGATATTTTTCAAGTATCGGGTCGGCATACTGCACTTGCAGGCGTTTAAGCTCCTTCATCAATTCCTTGGTAACTTCCTCGGTGCCGGGTTGGCCGTAGATATTGTTCATCTCGTGTGGGTCGGCTTGCAAGTCATAGAGTTCCCAGGCATCGATGTCGTTATAGAAATGTATCAACTTGTAACGGTCGGTGCGCACACCATAGTGACGCTTCACCATGTGCTCGGCCGGGTATTCATAAAAATGATAATAGAGCGACTTGCGCCAGTCGGCAGGTTGCTCGCCCTTCAACAGCGGAACAAGCGATACACCTTGAATATCTTCGGGTATCGGGGCACCGGCCAGTTCAAGGAACGTCGGGGCATAGTCGATGTTCTGAACCATTTGCGGTATGTCGCCGCGCTTGTCAAATCCCTTCGGGAGGCGCATGATCAGCGGCGTGTGCATCGATTCTTCATACATGAAACGCTTGTCAAACCAACCGTGCTCTCCCATGTAAAATCCCTGGTCGGAAGTATAAACCACGAGCGTATTGTCAAGCATACCTTTTTCTTCAAGATAATCAAGTACACGACCCACATTGTCATCGAGCGACTTCACCACCTTGCTGTAATCACGCATATAACGCTGGTATTTCCACTCGGCGAGTTCCTTGCCGGTCAACTTCTTGGCATAGAATTCGGCGGCAATTGAATCATAGAAAGCATCGAATGCCTTGCGGTCGGCAGCGTCCATGCGGCCTACATATTTCTCATAAGTTTCCTTCAAGCGCGAAGTCTTGCCCTTGCCGTCCATCTTCAAGTCGTAAATAAGGTCCATATCCTTATATATGCTCATTTCCTGGGCAGCTGCGGCAAGGCGGCCTTCATAATTGTCATAGAAATTCTCGGGCAGGGCAAACGTGCTGTCTTCATACTCATGCAAGTATTTTATCTCGGGCAGCCAGTTGCGATGTATCGCCTTGTGGTGGATAAAGAGGCAGAACGGTTTGGACTTGTCTCGCCCGTTCTCCATCCAGTCGATACTCATGTCCGATATTATGTTTGTCAGGTACCCATGCTTCTGTATGGTGTCATTGTCCATGGTTATGAAATCGGGATTATAATAATCGCCCTGGCCGGGAACTATTTCCCAATAATCGAAACCTGTGGGCAGGCTCTCCAAATGCCATTTGCCGACGATTGCAGTCTGGTAACCGGCCTGTTGCAACAGCTTGGGCATGGTCTGCTGCGAACCGTCGAATACGCACGTGGTATTATCGGTGAAACCATTGGCGTGGCTGTGCTTGCCGGTAATCATGCAGGCACGGCTCGGGCCGCTGAGCGAGTTGGCAACGAAACTGTTGGTGAAGCGCACACCGTCGCGAGCAATGCGGTCGAGATTGGGGGTTTGTACAAACCGGCTGCCATAGCAACTCATCATTTGCGCCGTGTGGTCGTCGGTCATGATATAAACTATGTTCAACGGTTTTGTTTCTTGCTTGGCTTGCTGGCACGATGCCAATCCGGCCAAAGCACCGGCACCCAATACTGTGTAAAGGGCTGTTGATTTGAATTGACGCATAATTAAATGTTAAGGTCGTTAATGTGTTATTATAAAAAACAGACACGCATTGCACAAATATACTGATTTTTTTGTGCAACCCGTGCCTGTTAATTATTTATTAATACAATACGATTAAATGTTTTATATTATTTAACCATTAATCGCAATCGTAACTGTAATCGGCAATACCGTCAGTGTTGGTAGGCCAGCCCGGGTTCTGGTAAAGTGTCGATTGCCCGTTCTCGGTTGCAAGCTGGAACTCTGCGATAGGTATCGGCTCAAGGTAGTGAGGCTTGGGGAAATTATAACCGGTGTTGTAAGTCACAAGCGTAGATGTGATTTGCAACGGGCGGAGATAATCGCTTAACCCACTCGGAGAAACAGTGGTACCCTCTTCAAGTTTCACGCCCTCTTCGTCCCACAACTGATACATCTCACCCCACAAGTTGATACCCTCAACCTGATAATTGCGCATATTGTCGAGCGAACGCCAACGCTTCAAATCGTCAAGGCGCATACCCTCGGCATATAATTCGCAACGGCGTTCACGACGTATGTTGTACAGTCTAATATCGACCGTTGTACCCCTTGAATAAACAGCCAAGTCGTTTTCTTGCGACAAGTCGGTGGCAGCGAATGTCTTGGTGTAATCGGGGTCAACACCGGCACGGACACGGAGCTTACGCCAATAAGCATCGCAGTTGCCACCCAAATCATGCCATCTCTCATAATATGCTTCGAGGTAAATGAGCATGGCCTCGGCCGAACGGAATATCGGGTTGGCGGTTGTTCCCTGGCCCGACACTTGCTGAGCAGGATCGGTGCTCATCCACTTCGTCATTTCATATCCAGTGGTGCTGCGTTCATTACCCGTTTGCGTAATATGCGAAAGCACGATGGAATCTTGTTCAAATACAGTTCCGGTAATGGGGTCGGCCTCACCTTCAACGAAGCTGCCGGTAACCTTCACGGCAAGACGCTTGTCGCGGTCAAGCATTTCATTCTTCATTTGCAAATCACCGCCATATCCTGATCCTGCGGCATATATAGGCAGACCGTTATCCATAAGGAACGAATTTACAAGCGACCGTGTCAAGCCTGTTCCTGCACCGGTACGAGCCAAATATTGGCCTACGCTGTGGTAAAGCACACCCGAAAGATAGAAGCGGGCAAGTATCACTTCACCATTGTCGGTAGTAAACGCAGTGCGGTCGTTGACAAACATGGACAGGTAATCTTCGCTCAATTCAGGACGGCTTTGAACTACAGCCTCCGATGCCTTGATGGCAACGTCAAGGAAATAATTCACTTCAGCCTCGGCATCACCGGCTTTGAATGTGAAATCGGGATACATGGCATGGCCCACCCACTTGCTGTTGCCCGGCACAAATGCAGTACCTGCATGGTAGCGCTCCCATGTGCCTTCATAAAGAGCCACACGAGCCATAAGCATCATGGCAGCGTCCTTGCACAAACGGCCGTCTTGCGGAGGATCGGCAAGCATGAGCGAGTCGGCAATCTCAAGGTCACGGATTATGAAACGTGCAACCTCGTTTCGCGGTTGGCGACGGGTGGCCTCGGTAAGTTCGGCCTGGTTGTCGCTCAGCATTGTGGTGAGAATGGGCACATCACCGAAGTTGCGCAGCAGGCGGAAGTGTTCCCAGGCGCGGAAGAAATAGCCTTCACCCAAATAATGGTTGATATACTCTTCAGATCCGGTTATGCCGCCGCCACCGTTAAGCTGCGAATTAACACGGTTGATGAAGTAATTGATGCCACGCAAGTTGTCGAAGTTCCATTCCGACTCCGATTGCTCAACTGTACGCTTCTCGCCTTCATAGAACAAATTGTCGGGTTGCGTGCCTATCTGATTGTCGCTGGTATTGTCTTCGTCATAGATACCGCCCACCCAAGTTTCGTTTTTGGGCAGTATGTTGTCGTAAAATTCATTGGTTGCCATTTGCAAGTCGGTTTCCGACACGTAAAACGCCGCTTCGCTACCAAAGTCAATCGGCTCCCTGTCAAGGAAATCAGAGCAAGACGCAAGCGAGAGCATTGCCAATGAAATTCCTGTTATATATATTTTTTTATTCATTTCTTGTATTTATTAATGTGTTAAGTGACATTAGAATGTTAACTCAAGACCCACCGACCATGTGCGGTATTGCGGATAAGTCTTACCTGCACCATATTCTCCGGTTGCCGACCCGATTGCTTCGGGGTCGTAAATCATCAAGTTGGTAAACGTAAGCAAGTTTTCGGCCGAAACATACAAACGTGCATGTTCAACATATTTCGACAACTTGGCAGTCTTGGGCAATGTGAAACCTATCTGCAAGTTCTTCAAGCGCAAGTAAGAAGCATCTTGCAAATACCTGTCGCACACTTGCTTGTTGTTCATGTCACCACGCAGACGGCCGTAATACGGGTCTTCGTAATTTGCACCGAGTGCCGAACCTGCATAGCGGAAGTAATCCAGGTGGTCGACATAAAGCGAACGTTGGTAGTCGCCGTTGCCAAAGCCGAAGAATGTAGCCGAGTTTTCAAAGAACACATCACGCTTGCCCACACCCTGGAAATAAGCACGGAAGTCGATCCACTTCCACGATGCTTCGAGAGTGAAGCTGTAAGCGAAACGCGGAGTAGAGTTACCTATCTTTTCCCAGTCACCGTGGTCGGTAATGGTTCCGGCACCGTTGTCCACTTTACCGTCGCCGTTAACATCTTTATACATCACGTCACCGCCGCCCCAGTTCGAGCCGAGTGCCGACTGGTTGGCCTTTGCCAAGTGTGCTTGCATTTCTTTGTCACTCTTGGCTATGCCTTCCACGCGGTAACCCCATATTTCACCAATTTCCTTGCCTTCATAGTATGCCTCGGCACCGGCATCGCCGCGAAGACGACCTGTGGGAGAGTCATACTTGGTTACAATCGACTTGTAGTCGCTAAGGCTTGCCGAAATGCCATAGCTCCAATCGGCACCGATGCGGTCGCGCCACGAGAATTCAACTTCCCAACCGCGAGTGCGAAGTTCGGCATTGTTGGTACGCGGAGCATCGCCGCCATACACTGCCGACAGGGCAAGTGCCGGGCCTATCATGTCCTTGGTTGTACGTTGGTACCAGTCAAACGACGCATTGAAGCGATTGCTGAACATACCCAAATCGACACCGACGCCTGCATTCTCGATGGTTTCCCATGTCAACGAAGTCGAATAAGGATCAAATACCGGCAACACACCTGCCTGCGCACCGCCAAGTATTACGGTACCCATCAATGTTGACATCTGTTGATAATAAGGATAGAACGATGTGGTGTTCTGGTTACCGAGTTGTCCATAAGATCCACGCAACTTAAAGTATTCGAGCTTGATGCCTTGGCGAATAGGCTCGAAGAAACTTTCGTTGGCCACGTTCCAACCTGCCGATACCGACGGGAACAAACCCCAACGCTGATTGCGCGGGAAACGCGATGCACCGTCGTAACGCAAATTGACTTCAAGCATATAACGGTCGTCGAATGTGTAGTTTACACGGCCGAAGAAACCAAGGTTGGCCCATTCGCCCTTGTCTTCCGAAACAAGTATGTTGCTCGATGTGGGATTGATGAACGGGGTATCGTCAAGCAATATGTCCTTGGTTGCCATACGGATGGTTTCATTGTAATAATACTCGGTCTGCATACCAAGCAACGCCTTGAAATAATGCTTTTCGTTGAAAGTCTTTTCAAAGTCGGTGTAAACATTGCTTTGGAAATAGTTCACATGGCCCTTGTAACGCATATAGGTCGATTCACCGGGCCCCGGCTGGATGCGGAACGTACCGTTGGCATTAGTCTCGAACTTGGCAAGCACACCTTCGAGCGGTGAATAATATTCCGATGTTCCGTCGGGCTTTACATACGACAATTTCGAGAAGTTCTGGTCTCCGGTCTTGTTCTCGATGCGGCTGTTAAGGTCAACATAAATCTTCCATCCCTTTATCGGTTCAATGGTAAGGTTGGCCTGGTTGTAGAGCAACAGGTTGCGGTCGCCCTGGCGGCCACCGTCTTGCAAGTTGTTGATCATCGATTCCTTGTTATACGAACCGTCGGGCATATAGATAGGCATCAACGGGCTGCGACGGCCAAGGTTGTGGAAGAAGAGGGCGTTGAGTGCCGACGGCTTCTCGTTGTCGGTCGATACCAGGCGGCTGCTCCAGTTGAACGATACATAATCATTGAACTTCACACCCACCTTGCCGCTCAATGCCAAACGCTCGAATTTTTCATCGGCATAGTTGAACAAACCGGTTTGCCCCAGGTAGTTGCCCGAGAAATAATATGTCACCTTGTCGCCACCGCCGCTCACGCTCACATTGTGCTCGTGCGAAACGGCCACGTCTTTCAGGAATGTATCATACCAGTCGGTGTTGCCATACGACTGCTGGCCGAATGCCCAGTCATCGCCGTTCAAATTCGGCTCGATACCGTAAGGCAGCTCGCCGCGTTGATAACGCAAGATTTTATCCAATTGTGCTGCACCGAATTGTGCAGTACCACCACGGTTGATGAACGCATCGTTCACCATAAGCGCATAGGTGTATGAGTCAACGGGCTTCGGCACCGAAATAGGCTGTTGCATACGCACGTTGCCGGTATAATTGATGCGCAGACCGCGTTCACCCGACTTGGTTGTAACCAAGATCACACCGAATGGTGCACGAGAACCGTAAATTGAAGCTGCGGCAGCATCTTTCAACACCGATATGTTTTCAATATCATTGGGGTTGATCGAAGAAAGGTCACCTTCCATACCGTCGATAAGCACGAGCGGAGCCGAGTTTGACCCTTCACCAATCGAGCCGACACCACGAATGTTGATCTGCATCTCTTGCCCCAAACCACCACCTTGGTCGTTGGTAATGTTAAGACCGGCAACCACACCTTGCAAGCCTTGCACGGCATTCGAGATAGGACGGCTTTCAAGAGCCTTGTTGTCGATAGTCTTAACGGCACCGGTGGCATTCACTTTCTTCTGCGTACCGAAACCCACTATCACCACTTCGTCCATCATTTGAGTGGCCGGTTCCATTTTTATGTTAAGTTGGCGTTGGTCGCCCACTTTTATTTCCTGCTCGTTATATCCAATAAAGGAGATTACTATCACACTGTTCTCATTGGGAACCGTGAGAGTGAACTTGCCATCGAGGTCGGTGGCAACACCACCCTTTTCGCCTTTCACGATGACGCTTGCGCCCGGCAGCCCGAAATCGCTCTCATCGACCACCGTTCCGCTCACCGTTATCTGTGCCACAGCCGACACACTTACCAACAGTGAGGCTATTATCATTAAAATCTTATTCATTACTTATTAGTTCTTACGAGTTTTTCACTTTAAGTTGATTAATTGCTCTTACCTAATTGACCAAACGGTATTTCATAGATAACGGCACTATCTGAAGTTAGAATTTGCTGCACCTGTACATTAGTCCTGGCATTTGCCGATGTGTTTTCAATAACTGTAGCCGTGAAATCACCATCGCCACCACCGGTATTTGTCAAAACAGTGTACCACCGTCGTCCTGTAGCTACAGGCTGTGCGGCAGTCCAACGAGCATTGCTGGTAATTGAAACTACAATAGTGTCGGCAGCAGCAGCTAAATTCACTTGTTCCAATCGAACAAAATGACATACACCATCTTCATACCACAGTGTATCATCAGTAATCTCCGCAACCGTTCCATCGGCTGCAAAGGTCGTGTCCTTCTTGATGTTATAGCGCACTATCGTCGAATCGAATTCTTGCGCCACAACTACCTCATACTCATTACCAAGTGCCGATGTTATCCCGGTAATGCCAATCGATCCCCTGATGCTGTAATCTCCCGGATTATCGGGTTCGTCGTCGCACGAAGCAAAACCGACGCTCAGCAACAGTCCTCCAAGAATTAAATAAAACAGTTTTCTCATAAATTTTTTGGGTAATTAGGAATTCCCCACCCATCCACCTTTTGAAAGGAAAATGGGTGGAGCATTCGTTATTGATTTAGTTTGTAATAAAAAAAGTTATTCATTTGTTATATCAATATGTGTGTGAGTGCATCGATATTTGCTGTTGTCAAGATCATGGGTCAAAAAATGTAATTTGTTTTCTTGTGGAGATGCAACGTTTCTCATCTCTGACAATACCTGCATTCACAATCTTGAGACACTCACATTACATCGCAATTCCGCACCGATGTGATTACCTCCTTACAAGCCGACCGGTATAGGTATGCCCCTGGCGAGTAAGCACGGTAACGAAGTAAACACCGGCATCAAAGCCATCAACATTAAGAGCGGTCTCGGCTGTTTCGCGCTGCAACTTGCACACCCCTTGGGCATCATACACGCTCACACGGTATGCTTCTTCTCCTTCGGGCACGGCAAGCGTCACATTACCATCGAGTGCCGGGTTGGGATAAATGTCGATTGTGGCATTGCGGCGAGCCTGCTCGTCACGTTTTAGCAGTTTCATTCCAGTGGGGCCATCGGGATAAACATCAACGTGCGTTACAAGCGTATCAACATTGCTATTTATAGCAAAACTTGAGGCCTTAACAAGACTATACTTATGATTAGTCGCAACATCATTACCCATATCCCAATAGAAGATCCCTTTCAAATCGTTATCGCGAACAAACTTACTACGTTCATACGTTTGGTTAAATCCCGTAAAATAGCGCATGTAAGTTCCATCAAAACCTTCGTTTTGGTCAGGAGTATAATCTCCTTCAAGCAAACTATCACGCACACCAATAGTAGCTGTCTTCCTCACTCCATCAAGGTAACCACCGGAAGTTGTACAAGCATACGAAAGTACCATTTTTCCCTTCGGATAGCCCCGTCTGAGGAACATATCATAAGCTTCCTTATAAGAATTCAAGGTAAACAAGCCTTTATCAGGACCATATATTTGGAACGTAAAGAAGTCACAATTATCCATATATTTCTTATCAAAAGCATACGATACTTTATGAGGCGAAACGGCTAATATCTTGTCGGCAGGCAACACTGCTTTAATCTCATCGAGCAGCAGTCCATAATTGTTAAAACAATCTGTACTATAACACCATTCAAAGTCAAGTTCCACTCCATCGAATTCTTTGGAAATTTCAGCAAGGTCGGCGGCAAATATCTTGCGTTTTTCAGCACTTGCAAAAGTCTGCTCCCAATTAGTGTGACTACGCACTGCCATACGTATAGTGTACCCCCTATGGTTATCGTATGCACTACGCATCAATGCCAAAAAATGCTTATATGAGTAATAGTCATAACCGGGATTTTCATCATCATCGTACTTCCAATATCCTCCGGCCGTTAACATATTAGCAGTCGTAAGCGTAATGCCAAATCCGGGCATCGGACATCCATTATTGCCATAGCCATATATCGTATTGCGATCGAATGCTTTATGCCATATTGCAGTTTCATCGAATTTACCTTTGAAATTTTCACCAATAACAGCATCCACACCACTCACGCCAGCCGGGATATAACTTACAGCTTTATCGCCACACTCTCCGGAAACTCCAAAAGATTGCATCCCATTCACGATGTAAATGAAAGTACGCTCCACCATACTGTCATCTTGCAAATTGGTAGCGACAGCGAAGTGTATCCATTCCTTAGTATTCATCTTTGTAGGTGTTGTAGGATGCATCGGGAAATCACGTCCATTTATGCGTACTATAATTTGCCCGTCCTCACCAGGAGCATCGCCAAGACGGATGGATACCCCATTAAGGTGATCTTCTGTCTCTTTTTTAAATATATAGGCACCAGGAACCCATTCATCAATATAAAGCCACGTTTGAAAAGTCCATCCAACATCGGGTGTCATAGCATCTGTCCCTACATTCATACCTACACCCGTACCATCAAGCGACAGCACTCCGCTACGGCCCTCAAATTCAGGCAAATACTCTGAGTTAATCAATTCACCTTCATCATTGGGAAAAGCGATTGACAAGTGGCCATCGCTATATGAATCTATATTAAGAACAATCAAATCATTCGCAAGCAAATACTTGTCACGATCAATGGCTCGATCAAAAAAGCGTTCGAAATTAGTATATGCCGATGTCATATAATATTTAAACTTGGCATTATCCTCTACTATCTCACGATCTGCCCCTTCTGTAGAAAATGAACCATGATGATTAGTAAATGTGTAATCTACCACATTATCACACAAGTTTTGGTCAAACTTATAATAAGCAACAAGGTCGCTCCATTGCGGATTAAACTTGTTGATGGTATTATATATGAAATATTGGTAACCGCCGTCATACTCGGCATTCGACAAGGCAGCCTTCCACACACGGAACTCATCCAAGCGTCCGCTCATTCCACCACCAAGTATCATATCTTTTTCGCTTGCAGGTATAGTCATTGCAGTAGCTATAGAACCTGCTTGCACATTATTTACAAGCACTTGCGCACCGCTACCGTTGGCAATCATGGTAATTTGAGCCCACTTGCCTGCGGCAAGGTCGGCTGAGGTTGCAGCAAGCACCGTGCTGCCTGCCTGGAAATTGACAGTACCTTCCTTTCCAAGACTTGCCTTGAAATCACCGCCACGGTCATATATCAAGGCTCCCTCTTGCCACGAGTCCACATTTATCCAAAACTGGATACTGTAGGACGACAATTCATTAAGTTCGGGGAACTTATATACGTTTACACTACCCTCGGGAGTCAACTTGAGCGCATAGTTATCGACCTGAGCCGATGCACTGCCTGCAAGACCCATCACAAGAGCAATAGCGCATAATATTTTCTTCATAAATAAATCAGGTTTGTAAGTCAAGGAATTACAAAGCCACACAATGAACAGATTAGGCTTATGTATTTCCAATATTGGTTTGTTTAGGTTTAATAGGAATTATCCATAATCTGTAAAGGCGATGTGCACATCGTCTCAGTACATCGACCGGAACATCATTCCGGCACATTGCCTCATTACCCGTTTACCGTCGGGAGGGTGTATCAAAATTCCAACATTGATATTGTAGAGACGTGGCGTGCCGCGTCTCTATAACAGCAACGATTGATTTACAATATTTTATGCAATATTACTTGCTACGAGACGCGGCACGCCACGTCTCTACGTATGACAAAATTGTATTTTGACACATCCTCTACAGCAGTGCGGGGGAAAACAATTTCAGTCTTTCCCATCTTCCCACGGGAACTACCTTCGATTAGGGGAAGATGGGAGAGACTGAACTTACTTTGTGTGTATATGCCATTTCCCTCTCGGGAATGGATTAACTATTCTTTATTTACTTAACAATCAGTTTCTCTGCTTTGTTACCGGCCTTAACCACATAGATACCGCGATCAAGTGTGATGGTTTCACCTGCAACAGCATCAGCGACTTGCACACCATTGATGCTGTAAACATTACCAGCTGCAGCAAATGAAACTTGGTTACCATTAACTGTGAACAAATTCTCTTCACCGCCAATAATGTCAGCAACCGATGTAGAACCATCTACAGTATAGTTAACAAAATCATTCTCTGCTTCACCTTCTGGATTCAATGTATAAGTCAGCTCTTTAATCATAATTACTGATTTTTTCCAAAAATCAGCTTTAAGTTCAAAGCGAGTACGAACAGGGAAACCTGCTTCTTCAGGAACATTAAAGTCTATTTCCATTACACGCCATTTAGTGAGGTCATTAGTGCCTTCATCTTCATTTGTATAGAATATATCCGGTTGGAAATAAGCACCATTAATGCCATTTACTTGAGTTCCGGCCTCATCCATCATTTTTACAACATTATTTGTTGTTGTACTTATTGTAATCGCTGCCACAGGGTCATACGACCATTCAGTATCGCTGATCACATTATACACCAAACGCACACGCATCTTTGCATCTAATGTTGCACCAGACACTTTTGAATAAAATGCGAAATTGCCCCACCAACCAGTCGTAGAACACGGGGTTGCCTCAGGACCATATTCCGAAGTATTCTCATAGCCTTTAAGCAAAAGCACTTTACCTGCAGTTCCTCCAAGATCGTAAATATTCGTATTAGCCTGGAACGCAGCGGCTAACTCTGTAGTAGCCTCAGTTCCCGTTTCAACTCCTGCAGGATTTGTGCACAATGCCAAGAATCCAGCATCTGCGCCTTCAGTTGCTTGAGGGAGACTTGCAGCCGGGTTAACCCCTGCATTATACCAATTGATAAGGAACTGACCTTCGTTTTGATTTGCAAACTTAAAACGATCGGGTGTTAAATCAAGCATTTGTGCATACGCACCTGCTCCCAGCAGCATGGCTGCTGCCAAAAAGTAAAATTTCCTCATAATTAATAGGTTTACGTTTGTAATTCAAAATATGCCCCGCACAATCCGAGGCCTGTTTGTAATTCTGCCCCAAAGATAACGCAATTTTCCGACAAATCAACGCTTTTCCACAAAAAATCAAAAATAATTCACATTTCTTTATCCGCCCCAAAATCCCCGCTCAATTACCCTTGAGAACAAAATGCTGTCAAGCCAGCAACAACCAACGCATCCACCACCATACAATTGGCAATTCAATATCTCGACAGTTCCTCGGTTAATGTTGCAGGCGGTCGAGCAGGCGGTGCTTGATGACAAGGCGCAGGCGGTGTGGCAGCATGGCCACGGCAACTATGGCAATGCGGTTAAGCAGGCCGTTGATATATTGGCGACGGCGACGGAACAGGCGGCGCAATGCCCCTGCAACAAAACGTTGCGGGGTGGCAAGCGCACCAAGCCTGACGCCAAGGCGTTGCAACTGCCGGGGCAGGCCGAAAAGGTCGGTGGCGATACCGCCGGGGCAGGCCACCATCACCGTAATGCCGTCGTCGGCAAGTTCCACGGCAAGCGAACGCGACAACACCCTTATATAAGCCTTTGTGGCACTGTACATGGCAATGCCGGGCATGGGCATCCAGCACGACATCGACGACATATTAAGTATATACCCGCGGCAACCGCGCTGCTTCATATCCAAAGCAAACGTCCGGCACAGATGCGTCACCGCCCTCATGTGCAAGTCGATGAAAAGGTCGATGCGCCCGGGTTCGGTACAAACGACCGAGCGAAACAAAAATATGCCTGCATTATTAACAAGCACGCCTATCTCGTAATCGTTTGCCCGGCAAAAATCGAGCATGCGCGTGTCGGCATCCGGTGTGGCAAGGTCGATACAGAAAACCGGGAACCTGCCATCGGGGCGCTTGGCAGAAAGCTCTGCCGAAGCCTCGGCAAGCTCTTTCTCCTGATTACTCACAAGCAACACGTCATGTCCACATGCGGCAAGTTGCCGGGCAAATTCCCTGCCTATGCCCGACGATGCCCCCGTGACGAGTGCCATCATCGGGCGGTAGTCTTTATTGCATTTTTCCATTGCGGCGTTCTATCTTCTCTATTTCACGCAACAGGCACGGAGGCAGATCGGTGCGGTGCTTGTGGCACGACATTTCAAGGGTGTACATTCGGGCGATGCAATAATTTGTGTGGGTGCACCCGCAACGCTCCTCGCCGGCAGCCATGCGGTTGACGAAATCAGGCTCGTTGAGCAATGCCCGAGCCATCTGCACGGCCTCAAAACCGCTGTCGAGCACACGGTCGATGCCTTCACGCGAAGTGCAACCGCCCACGTATATCAGCGGCAACCGCACCTCGCGGCGCACCTGCAACGCATCATCGAGGAAATAAAGGTCGCGGTAAGGTTCATCCTTTATCATCATTTTGCCAAACATACGCACCCCATACTTCAGCCACCAACAATTCATATAATGCGTCATGGTGCGTATGGGCATTTCGCCGCGCATCACATACATAGGGGCCTTGCTCACGAAGCCGCCACTCAGCACCAGTGCGTCAACCCCCAGGCGTTCAAGTTCGCGAGCTATCACTATCCCTTCTTCAAGCCCGTTCCCGCTCTTGAACCCGTCGCGCATATTCGTTTTCGCCACCACGGCAATCTGCCCCTTGGCCGCATTAAGCACTTCATCGATGCACAGGCGCATGAAGTTCATGCGGTTGTCGAGGTCGCCCCCCCAGCGATCGCGGCGATGGTTGGTGTAAGGCGAAAGGAACTGGCTTATAAGGTAACCGTGCCCGGCATGAATTTCCACGCAGTCGAAACCGGCATCGATGGCCAGCCGCACGGCCGTGCCGAAGTCGCGGGCCACCTCGCGTATCTCGTCCTCGTTCATGCCGTGGACGAATGTCGGCGAATACAGGTTGAAGCCGCTTGAAGCCGAAATAGGCATACGCCCCGCAGTTGACTTGTGCGACATATTGCCGCAATGCCCCAGCTGTATCGAGGCCTTTGCCCCCTCACGATGTATTGCATCGGTAAGACTGCGCAATTCGCCTACAATCTCGGGGCGCATCCACAGCTGGTTGTCAAACGACAAGCCGCTGCGGTTGACCGAAGCATAAGCAATCGTAGTCATTCCCACGCCGCCACGCGCCACCGAAAGGTGGTAATCGGCAAGCATCTGCGACGGGCGGTGACCGGGACACATATTTTCAAAAGCCGCCGAACGTATAGTGCGGTTACGCAGCGCCAGCGGCCCTATATGAGCAGGAGTAAAAAGTTTTGAAGCCATATTTAAACCATTCCAATTGTACTAATAAATAAAAGGTATTATGCGGTGCAACCTGCGACTGGTGAATTCTTCTCTAAATTCGATAGTGTAACGCTTATAAATCTGTTCGGCTCGTGGAGCAAGGTTGGCAAAAGTCCACAATGCAAACACGGCACCCGCCCACGACCATGTGAGCACGGCAAAGCCTATCCATTCGAGCAGTTCGCCGAAATAGTTGGCGCTCGACACATAATCAAACATCCCGCCTTGCGGCAAATAGTGCCTTGTATCGCCCGGACGGCGCAAGTGGCGAATAATGCTGTCGCTGTCGATGTTTATCGCCATGCCGGTAGCAAATATTACCGTGCCTGCGATGAATTGCGGCGTAAACAGCCAGTCGGTGCCATACATTCCGGCAGGAGACAAGTAAAACAGCCAGCCGCCTTGCATCACAGCATTGAGCACATTGAAAAGCACTCCCATGGCAATAATTGCAAGTGGCATACGGTTACGCCCCTTTATCAGGAACGGGAAAATGAACGACCGCTGGAAATAATGCAGCTGAAACAAGGCGAATATAATCAGCGGTACAGGTTCCCACCGGCGGTCGCTTGCCCACCACAGCAGGCACATGGCGATGAATACCGGAGCCTCCATCAGCACCCACCCCACGCGGTTGCTTATCGAAGGCCCCCACCGGCGGTTATACATCATTCCATACCCGGCGTTGATGAAGTGCAATGCCACATACACTATCACGGCAACCACCGCCATTATCACCAAAAAACAATTGAAAACATCTATGTCGTGCAACATTTCAGGTTTATGCGTTTTTATATCGGCAAACTTAACCAAAAATCTGCTAATATTATCCTCTTTCGGGAAAAAACAATCAAATATTATCCGCAATGAAACACTTTTGCGTTTTTACTTATAAAAAACATTGAAAGTGAAATAATTTTTGTATTTTTGATGCGGTAAGTTGAGATAATAATCGAGCCAATAAATCTTAATAACATAAATCATGGAAGGAACCAACAAATTCGAGGACTTTAATGTTGAAGTCAACAAGTCTCCGCAAGAGGAAGAAGCAGTGACGAATGCCAACGAAACCGAAGTGCTACAGACACCCGAAACGGCAGAACCGGCCGCCGAAGAGGTTTCCACAACACTCTCTGACGAACCCGATGTGCATCAATTACTTGCCGAATTCGCCGCACTAAAGGAGCAGAACGAGTTGTTGATGAAGAAATTCGACACCAAAATCGCGCAAGACGAGCATAAAGCCAGACTGTTCGACAAAATGTATGACGAATTGCAAAGCTACAAGACCGACTTGTATGCCAAGATGCTGAAACCATTCATACTTAGCACCATATCGGTTATCGACGACACCAACACGTTCATTAGCAAACTTGGAGAAGGTGATGCCGAAAAAGCCGAACAATACCTGCGCAGCCTGCCCGAAGACCTTGCCGACATACTCGAAGCCAACGGCGTGGTGCTGTACGAGGACGAGAGCGAGAAGTTCAACCCGCGCACCCAAAGAGCCGTGAAACAGGTGCCGACCGACAATCCGGAACTTGAAAACACCATAGCCAAGCGCCTGCGCAAGGGATATAACTGGAATGGTGTGAACTTGCGCCCCGAATTTGTGTGGATTTACAAGTTCAAACCGTCAAATTAAGCAATTTCTACTAATTCAAAACCTTTATAACCCCCGGAAATATAATAACATAAACAATTATAATCATGAGTAAAATTTTTGGAATAGACTTAGGAACAACTTATTCGTGCATTGCATACGTAGATGAATATGGCAAGCCGGTAACTGTGCCAAATTTGGACAATTCGCCGGTAACGCCGTCGGTGGTATTCTTTGAGTCGGCCGACAGTGTTTCGGTGGGCGAAGTGGCCAAACAAGCCTTACAGTCCGACCCCGACCTTGTGTGCTCGACAATAAAACGGCAAATGGGTAATCCCGATTTCGTATTCAATGCCAACGGCATAGATTACAAGCCCGAAACCATCTCTTCACTGATTTTGAAAAAACTTGCAAGCGATGCAAGCGAGAAACTCGGCGAAGAGGTGAAAGATGTCGTAATCACCTGTCCGGCATACTTCGGCCTCGACGAACGCGAAGCCACAAAGAAAGCCGGCGAGATTGCAGGGTTGAATGTGCTTAGCATCATCAACGAACCGACAGCCGCCGCAATTTCCTACGGGCTGAAAGTCGATGAACCGCAAACGGTAATGGTTTACGACCTTGGCGGAGGCACATTTGACGTTACTATCATTAAGGTGGCCGAAGGGGTGATTGAAGTGGTGGCCACCGGCGGCGACCACAAACTTGGCGGCAAGGACTGGGATAACGAGATACAAAAACTCGCAATCGACCAATATGTGCAGCAAACCGGAGGCAGCCCCGATGATATATATGACGACACAATGATACTCGGCGACCTTGAATTGCGTAGCGAACAAGCCAAGAAGCAACTTTCCACACGTGAAAAGACCACTTTCCGCCTCAACGGTGCAAAAGTGGAAATATCGGTGGAACAATTTGAAAACAACACGGCAGGACTGTTGCAAACCTCCATCGACAAGACCCACGACACAATGAAGGAAGCTGCCGCCAAGGGTATTACTAAATATGACAAGATTTTGCTTGTGGGCGGTTCCACATTTATGCCACAGGTAAAAAACCGCCTTACACAGGAATTCCCCGAAATTCCCATCGAGTTCTGCGACCCAAACGAATCGGTGGCTCGCGGTGCAGCCATTTACGGACAAAACCTTGAAGCCTACCAAAAGGCTCTTGAAATTGCAGAACAGACGGGTAAGGCCGTTGAAGTAGTAATTGGCGATATCACCTCATCATCGCCCGGCATGGGACTTCCTGGCGGTAAAAAGCCCGTGGTGGTTAAAAACGTGGTGAGCAAGAGTTATGCGCTGCAAATGGTTGACGATAAAGGCGATTTGCACCTGTATAACAAGATTTTCAAAAACTCGTCAATTCCATTGGAAGTGGCCGTACACGCAGGCACGCAAGTTGACAACCAAACTTCGGTACTCCTTTCTGTGTATGAAAACGACTATGCCAAGGGGGCGAGTGAATATGACATTGTAAAAGACGAGGATGCCACGTTGCTAATTTCCGACGAACTGTCGCCGCTTCCCGACAACCTGAAAGCAGGTTCACCCATCGATGTGATACTGAAAATCGATGAGCAGGGCTTGCTCTCGGTCGATGCCAAAGATGTTACCGGCGGACGCACCGTACACATGGAGGTAAAACTGCAAAATGTGATGTCGGTTGAAGAGGAACAGAAAGCCAAGGAGCAAGTCAAGAACTTGAAGATGATGTAACAGATTATGGAACATTTCATTGGAATAGACTTGGGAACCACCTATTCGGCGGTATCGACCATCGACGAATATGGCAAGCCAGTGATTGTACGCAACAGCGATGGGGAACACCTTACGCCATCGGTTGTGTATTTCGCACCCGACGGACGTGCCATTGCCGGAGCCGAGGCAAAAGAGATGATGCTCAGCGGCGAGGACAATGTGATAATGTTCTTCAAGCGTGAAATGGGCAATCCCGAATTCCGTTTCTCGGTGCATGGCAAGGAATACTCAGCCACCGACCTGTCGGCAATTTTATTGGGTAAATTGCGCGGCGATGCCCAGGCGGCTTTGGGCGGCAGTATCACACGTGCGGTAATCACGGTACCGGCCTATTTCAATGACTTGCAACGTAACGAGACTATCAGGGCGGCACAAATGGCCGGACTTGAAGTGATGCGCATCATCAACGAGCCGACCGCTGCCGCAATAAACTATGGAATTACCAGCCAAGGCAATGGCCGCCTGTTGGTTTACGACCTTGGCGGAGGCACGTTTGATGTCACCGTCCTCGAAGTGAAGGACGGCGACATCACAGTGCTTTCGACCGGCGGAGACCATAACCTTGGCGGCAAAGACTGGGACGACTGCATCATCACATATATCACCGACCTGTTTGAAAAAGAGTTTGGTGAAAATCCCAATGACGACCCGTTGACGTATAACGACCTTGTTTTCAAC
Organism: uncultured Bacteroidales bacterium; assembly: GCA_949289215.1. Lineage (GTDB taxonomy): Bacteria > Bacteroidota > Bacteroidia > Bacteroidales > Muribaculaceae > Avimuribaculum. The sequence goes on from CASENC010000022.1 coordinate 26,018, forward strand.
GCCGAGCGGCTGAAGAAACAACTGTCGTCCACACGGTCGGCATCGATGGTGGTGCGATATGCAGGCCATCGCCAAAAATACGAGATTACACGAGAGAAATTCGAGGAATTGACCGCCAACCTGATGCAAAGCACACGCCAAAAGACCGAAGAGGTGCTTGGCGAAGCCGGACTGAGTTGGAGAGACTTGTCGGGAGTGCTGCTCGTGGGCGGTTCCACCAAGATGCCCATGGTAGAGAACTGGGTCAGGCAAATGTCGGGCCGGGAGCCGTTGCGTGGCATAAATGTCGATGAAGCGGTATGCCTCGGGGCCGGCATCCAGGCTGCTCTTGAAGTCGAACGGCAAAGCCGCCGCATGGGGCTGCCGGGAACATCGGGGCCGCGCCTTTCATTGCCCGGCGGGAAATCATTGAACATAAAAGACGTAATGAGCCACAGCCTTGGAGCCATTGCCGTAAGCAAGGAAGGCGACCGATATGTCAACTCCATAATAATACGTAAAAATGTCACAATACCGGTAACCGAACAACGTCCGTTCAAGTTGCGCACACGCCCGGGCGGCAACAATGAAATGGAAGTTTACCTCACGCAGGGCGAGGGAACCGAAGTGACGCAATGCACCGTCGTGGGTCGCTATGTGCTGCGTGGGATAAACCACACTGCCGATGGTGAAGCCATTATCAACATCGAGTATGCCTACGACGAAAACGGCGTAATCAACGTTACCGGCCGCCAGCAAGGCATGGCACCGCCGCTAATCGTGGAAAAGATGCCGCTGCCCGATGATATGTCGTGGCTGTACGGCCAACCCAAAGCCAATAAAACAGGGCTGAATATCATGCTTGTCATAGACATATCTTACAGCATGGAAGGATATCCGCTCGACAAGGCAAAAAAGGCAGCTCTTGAATTTGTAAAGAAAACCAATCTTGAAACATCGGCGATTTCGGTCATAGGATTCTCGGACGACGTTACCGAATACTGCCAACCGACACGAGACAAAAATATACTGGAAAAAGCAATCAAGAAACTGAAAGAACAAGGCGGTACCGAAAGTCCGCTCGAATTTTGCTACCAAAGGCTTATCTATTCAAAAGATAAACCCGTGATAGTGGTGCTTACCGACGGTTCATGGTCGGGGCAGAAACGAGCCATCGCCACTTCCGACCTTTGCCGCGACGCAGGCATCGATATTATTGCAATAGGTTTCGGCTCGGCCGACAAAGAATTCCTGCGGCGCATATCCACAATATCGGTGATGACCGACCTGGATAAACTTGTAGATTCTTTCGGAACCATCGCACAAGAACTTGCACAAACAGGAAGCGCAAGCGGAATAAAATTCAACCGTTGATAAGGACTCCCCAACAATCATGGAAGAAAACATATACGAATACTTGAACCTTACGCCCGCAAAAGGCGACGATGACAAGGTAAAACAGGAACTTGAGGCGCAAATCAAGAAGTGGACCAACCAGCTCACTCGCCAGGCTGCACGAGCAAAGGCAAAACTTGATGTGCTGAAACGCTTCAAAAGCGAACTTGAGACAAACCCCAATATGCTCAAGGAACACGCCGACAAGTATGCCTTACTTATCAAGCAAAAGCGGCAACAGCAAGAAAAAAACATAAGGGAAGATGCTGCAATCTTTGTAGTAAACGGGCAAATCGAGGAATCGGCTCTTGCCGAAATGGCAAAAAAGAACCCGGCTTTCACTCGCGACGAGATTTTAAAAATAATCGGCGCAACCATAAAGCAGAAAAAGGTTTTCAAGTATAAGGAAACAGGCAATGGCAAGGAGATGGATTCTACACTGTTCAAGCGCATCATCGAGGAACTTGCCAAGGTAAAGAAGCGCGACCTATATGATTTCCTTTCAGTACCTCCCACGGCACCGGCATCACAAATAGGCAAAATTTGCGATGACTTGTATGCCGAAAACCAAAAGCGACCGGCAAATGATGAAAAAGCCACCATCAACACACTAATAGGGCATTGCAAGACGCAGTTGCTCGATGCCGGGAAACGTGCCGACTATGACTACACTTGCGGTAACCAGTCGTTTGCCGGAGTACGTTCCAAGATAGAGCGCATTGCCGCCGGCAGCGAACGAATAATACGCCCCGAACAATACAAGGCCCTGCTTGAAGAATGCACCGAGAGCGGAATGCATCGCGACAAGGCCGAATACATGATATACACCACCGCCGACAAGCTGAAAGTCACAATCGTTGAGCCGGCCGACAGCGGCAGCCTGCAAATGTGCCGCTTTTGCGGCGCACTCAACCCTGCCGGGGCAAAAGTGTGTAAACAATGCGGATTACCGATTGTAATTACCTGCCCGCGATGCGGGCGCATAAGTTCCGACCACGACGAGTTGCGGTGCGTGAAGTGCGGATTTGTGTTTGGCGATTTTCCTCGTGCCGAGGCATTGATAAAAGATGCACAAACCGCATTGAAATACAACAACGTTGACGAGGCTGTGAGATGCTTGGAAACCGCCGAGAACTTATGGCCCGGCAATCCAAACCTGCAACCTGCCGTCGCAGCTGTGAAAAAGGCACAAGACCGCATAACGACTACACTACCACAAGTGGAAGAATTGTGCGCAAAACACGCTTACTACGGCGCATCGGCATTGCTCGGACAAATAGGATACGGAACCCGAGCCACGGCGTTAAGGAAAGAAATCGAAGGTGCAATAGCCAATGCCGAGGCATTGATTGCAAAAGCACGAAGCGCCCGCGACACCACCGAGCAGATAGAATGCTACATGCAGGCCTTGTCGATTTGCGCCGACTGCAATACGGCAAAAGAGAAATTGCAACTCACTCCACCAACTGCACCCGCCCAAGCTTGCGCTTCGGTAGTGGGGAGCAACATTCGTGTGGAATGGAGCAAACTGCCATCGAAATATATTCAATATTATGTCGTCCGCAAAGCAGGCGGACGGCCAAATACCCCCTCCGACGGTGAAACGGTGTGCGAAACGTTCAACAACTCGGTTGACGATATGCAAGCCACGGTGGGCGTAAGCTATTATTATGCCGTGTATGGCAAGTGCGGCAATGTGTTTTCACAACGTGCCGCAGTCACCGCAACACCGGCAATGACTGTTGCCGACATAAGCCCAAGTGCGATAACATTTGATGTGCAAGCCACGCAGATAGGTTTCGGCTTCAAATTCCCGCCACGGGCAAAGAGCATAGAAATATACCGCGACGGTACCCTCGTCAAGAATGTCACAGGCAGCGCATTCACCGATACAGGCCTTGTCTCCGACAAACGGTACCTTTACAAGTTTGTCACGGTATATGAGGATTGTACCGGCCGCAGCCACCGTGCAGCCGGTTTCTCCCAGGCATTAAGCCCCATGGCTCCACCAAAACCTGTCGAACTGCGGTATTCCTGGCAAGGAATACTTGCCAACATAGCATGGGATAAGCCAGCAAAGGGCATTGTGTATATTTATGAAAGCGACCGCCCGTTTGACATACTTGAAAATGCCAAGGTGAATGTTGACAACCTGAAGCACAAAAAGCTCGACATCACCGGCACATCTTATATTTTCAAGAAAGATTACAGCGGAATTAAATACTTCCTGCCGGTAACAGTACAAGGCAACATAGGAGTGGCCGGAAAGCAAGTCAAAGTGCTGTCGATGGTAAAACCATCGGGGGTGCGCTTCGACCGCAACGACACTTTCGTCACTGTCAATTGGTCGTGGAACGCTATATCATCGGTCAGGATTTCGGTACAGGCCGATGGCGGGAACATTCAACGGTATGACATCGATGCCCCTGCCACTCCACACTACAAGGTGGACATACCCAAGGGAGCAAAATCGTTAAGCATATCGGTGGCATCGAAAATCACTGCAAGCGGCGAAACGCTCCTTAGCGAGGAAACAAGCCAAGTGATAAGCCTGCAAGCAGTGAAAGTGAACTTTGCCGAAGTAAAAAGCGAGAGCATGTTCGGGTTTATAGGCAAGGACAAATACAGCCTCACCGTAAGCTGCGACTCGCCGTTGCCATGCCCGCTTGCATTGCTGATAGCCGAAAATTTCCCTCCCACCAACCTTGTGAATTACAAGTCATACCTCACAATATCGCCACAAGAATTGAAGCCCGGCATCGAGTTGAAAAAAGAGTTTCGTTACACCCGTGTTCAAAAAGGCAAACCGGTATATTTCAGGCTCATCGCAACCGACCTCGACCTTGCAAAACAAATAACAATAATACCCGAAACCCGACAAATAAAATAAGCCGCAGCATATGAGCAAAATAGTGTGTCCGTACTGTTTCAACACTTTTGAGCGCAACGAGGTTATGTTTCGTTGCAGCAACGAAAACAGTTGCGCCAAGAGTAACGACCCCGAACTAAGCAAGTTTTGGGGCAGCACACAAAACGTGTGCCCCTGTTTCAAGCCCGATTTTTCCATCATGAGCCTGTTTGGGCGTATGCCTGAATATGGCACCTGCCCGCAATGCAAGCAAAAGTCGTATCTTGTGATATGCCCGCATTGCCATAACCGCATACCCAAGCACATGGTGAAAGAGAAGGGCTACATAATCTCGATAATCGGGGCACGAAGCAGCGGCAAGACAATATACATAACCACGCTCATCAACGAATTGTTCCGTTCGGGGCATTGCCTTGGCAACATAGGCATAACGGCTTCGGCTGTAGCCAATATTCCCGAGAATAACACCCAACTGCGTTATGAGCGAGACTTTTTCAACATAGTTTACAAGAAAGGGGTATGCCCGGCACAAACAAGTGTCAACGACCCCAAAAGCAAAGTGCCGCTGATATACGAACTTGGGCAACAGGGCAAACAACCAATTTACCTCGTGTTCTATGACACCGCCGGTGAAAATTTCACCGACTTGCGGAACATTGCGGCCAATGTTAAGTTCCTCAACCAGTCAGATGCCGTTATATTCCTGCTCGACACTTTCTCCATACCATACGTGCACGACAAGTTGCGCAGCAGTATGCACCTGCCCGACATTGAAATACGATATGACCGCATCATTTCAAACCTCATCACCCACTTCGAGGAAGGTGAAAAAAACATTCGCGACACACATTACCACCGCCCCATGGCACTTGTATTCAGCAAAATAGATGCCATACTGCACAACGAGCAGCTCTTCCGCAACACATCGATACCGGGTATGTCGATGGAACGCAACAGCTCGTTCCTCGACGGCAGCGGTGTAAACCTTGCCGACATCGACAGCATCAGCGACGGACTGCGAGCCGGGCTGAACTCGTGGGGAGAACAAAACTTTATCAACAGCATGGAAAACCATTACCATAATGTGAAATACTTCGGCATATCGGCACTTGGCGGCGTACCCGACAAGACCGGTAACATCAATAATTTGCGCCCTTATCGTGTGCTCGACCCGCTTGTGTGGATATTGCACCAATTCAAATACTCATTGCCCATCGTCAAATAAAATTCAGCTATGAAAACCATCGATTGCAAGGAAATATATTATGCCTCGACCGAACATTCCATCATTACCGGGTATGCCGGTTTCGGGGTACGTACCTACACCGAAGGTATGCAGGCCGACGAAGTGACCGAGATTGTGGAAAAATGCGCACCCGGCTACAGCGTCGAAACCGACCGTATGCTCACTTTCGAGCAAATAAGCCAAAATCCCCGTACCGTGTATGACTATGCACCCGCTTACGCATTCAGGCGTGTGGACCTCACATCGGGCGGCACACGTTATGTGCTTAGCCGCACGGTGTATATAGGCATTGATTACGGCTACTTTTGCAAACGTGACGGCGCAATGCGCACCGGTGCCAACTATTTTGCCCACCTGCTGGTATTCGACCGCTTACCTTCGTGCAAGTTGTTCGCAAATATTGGCAACGATGGCTTATTCGTTCCCCGCGATTACACATGTTCTCCCGACAACAAGGAATTACAATCGTTGTTGACAGGAGAACCACAACTGCTGCCGACGAGGCGGTTGCAGGGCAACGATAACGCAATCCCCATTACAGTGGATTTTGCCCGGTGCATCACAGCCATGCTGCAAGCATACTGCAACGGTAAACGTGGCACCGACCCTGCATTATGCAAAATAATAATCAAGGCACCCGAATGTATCACTGCCACACTGGTAAGAACCCTTTCGGAACTGCCCGACGAATTGGTCGCAGGCAAGCGATTTACCACCAATTATATGCAGGGATACGGCGTGCCCGATGAATATGACATGGTGTTTGTCAACGAGCATAACGAGCGTGAGCTGTATGAAGACAGCCATGTGTGTGTAAACCTTTTCGACGGCACTTCCCACAATATCGATGACAATTACATATACAGCAAAATAATTGAATTGGCTGCAGCCGGAGAAGATGCCACACTAAAGAAACTCGTGGCATACTATCTGAAATCAAATCCGGCAAAAGAGCATGATTATAACTTTGAATATAATATGTTCCTTGTAACCGAGGCCTCGAAAAACATTTCACTTGACGACTTGTCGGGCGAATTTATCGGCAAAATATGCAATGCCGGCCTCGATGCGAAACAAACAACGCTGTTATGGGAAAAAATCAACGCCGCCGTCAACAATGGCTTAACTTCGAGCCGTGGGTTGGAAATCAATAAAGCCATAGCTGCAGCCGGATACATTTTACAGCAATGCGGACAACATTTGCAATTGACACCCGAAAGCCGCAAATGGATTACCGATACCATAGTGTTTGGCGACCCGTCATATTTGGATAAAGTTACGACCGCCGGCAGCATCGATGTGTTGTTGCATATCCTCGACCACAACCTGATAACATCTGAGGAACGTTTTTTTGCATCCCTGAGCCTGTCGCACGACATAACGGTATGGAAAAAGTTATTGCATTTTTATTTCGACCCCGCACTCGATTCAAACATCACAAGCATAATCGGCCATATCATGCAATGGGGAGTGCCCGATGAAGTGAAAATCGATTTGATAAAAGAATTGTTCCCCGTGGAGCGGTGCGGCAACTTGCTGTATGACTACATACTGGAACATACCGGGGAAACGGGTGTGCTGATTGACATAGTGCGCCGACTGTGCCTTAATTCGCGCGAAGAACGTTTCTCGGCTATACTGAAGCATAGCAATAACGACCCTGCCGTGATAACGATTTTATCACCATTGGTGGCAGAATATTACATCAACATGGTTACACGCGACCCGGGTTCGGGCATAAAGGCATTGCTTGCGTTTATCGATGCTGTGTCGGCGCCGGTATTCAACAGCATGGGTGCATCGCGTATAATCGACTCATATGCCGATGCCTGCATGAAAAATCCGGCAGGGTGCGAACGTGAATTACTCGAACGATTAACGGCAGCAAATATTTCAATAAGCCATGAGGCCGCCGAAAAAATAGCTACCGCCACAAGCCTCATCGACGGCACGGTACCGCCTGTGGTAGATTGTAACATATTGCTTACTGCCAACCGCATGGGCAAAGATGCCGGTTACATAAAACTGCTCTATGAGGCTTGGCTCAAGTTGTCTCCGTCAAGGAAAGAAGTTGCCGCATATGCATCGCAAGCCACAGGCATGACACCACAAGTCATAGGCGAAATAATCTTGTCAACGTGGCAATCGCCGCTGCGCACCATTCGCGACGACCGCGAAGCCTATGTGCTTGCAATTGCCGACAATGCCAAGTGGCGTAACGATGACCGCAAAGCATTCATCAAATCGTGCCAAGACAAGGCGTTGGCAAAGTACCTCTCCGATTCCGACAAATTTTTCACAAAGTTAACCCGAAAACTATTCAACCGCTCTTGAACGAATGAAACTGCTCAAACTCATATTACCGGCATTGGTTGCCATGATTTTTGTCTCATGCAAAGACGAAACGGCAAGATATATGCCTTATACACGTGAAGCATATAATGTCGATGGCAATGTAAAGTTTATAAGCGAGAAATATCTCGACAACCGATACAGGCTGTATTGCACAAAAAACATATGTTTCGACAAACGCGGGCGCATGACATCGCAACAGCTGATAAAAGGCAACGATACTGTGACCAACCTGATAACATATGGCGAGAACGGGCGCATTACCGGCATAATCTGTAAAGACAGTATAAAATATGCTCCCGTATTCAATACATCGGGCGACCTTATAAAAGAAAGTTTTTCATATAATGGTAACGGTACCGGTTGGCACAACGAATATTCTTATAACGATGCCGGGAAAATAACCGCAGAAAAGAGATATGGCTCAGACTCAACCGTGGTTGATTATGAATATGTGTATGCTCCCAATGGGAAACTGGCGCAAATGAACATAACAGACGGAACTGCAAACAGAAGCATCGAGTGCGACACCGTGACAGGCCTGCCACGAACCGAAAAGGTGACAAACACCTCAGTGAAAGGCGGTGCGGCCGAACAGTATGATTACAGCTACAAATTTGACGACTTGATTGGTAACTGGACAGAACGTAGCATAAAAAAGAACCGCCGGATGCAATCGATTATACGGCGAGAATTTGCTTATTATTCCAAGACCGAACTTGCCGATAGCCTTACCGTGGCACCGGCAAAATTCGATGCAAAAACCTACGTCAATATTCCCATTGTTGACAATTTTATCAACGATGTAAGGGCACGGCGCATCAGCAATGCCGGCTCGCCCGACAACGTGCTGTTCATAATTCTTATTGCATGCACGGTACTTGGCACAATAGTCGTGCTTTATGTGCTGCGCGAGCCTGTATTTGCCAATTTCTCGGGGCACGTACAATCCAATGGCATGAAACGCCTGTGGATGTACAATCCCGAACCATACCTGAAAGTGGGCAGCATGATACTGATGGCCATTGCGGCATTTGCAGCATCCATTTTGGTGATACTGATTGTTGGCGGTGCCATCTGGGCGATACTTTGGGTAGTCAGGTTCCTGTTATGGGCACTGGTGGTGGTAGGCTGGATTTGCCTCGTCGGCGGCATATTGGCATTATGGGGCAAAGAGAGCGCAGGTTGCCTGCCCGCCATAATAGGTGGCGTGATAGTGGGATGGTCTGATGAAATATCCGACACAGGCAAAATGCTTGTCGATTGGGGATTTAATGTTATGCAAAGTGCCAATATGCTCAATTGGGGGCTTGAAATATTCTCGAAATACTGGGATGTGCTGCTTGTAGCTTTTGCCACTCCAATGGTGCTGTTCCTTGCTTTTGCCCTTGTGGTGATAATTATAAATATGTTGCTCAACGGCATTGAATTTATAATCACACGCATCTACAGCATTCGTCGTCCATGCCCGGTGTGCGGGTCCACTGCCACACCCGATTATGTGGTGGGAGGCCGCACCCATCCCGTGAGGTTGCAACCCGGAATATACGGCGTGTTTACTCAACGGTCGCCGCAAACAGGCGAGACGCTGCCCACAATGTTGCTCAACGGCCGTGCAAAACTCACAAGACGATGCCGCCAGTGCAAACAATACATCGGTTCGGACACAGCACATTCATTTGGCACTGAAGTACATATAGGTTTCGTAGGGCACCGTTCCTCGGGAAAATCATATTTGCTGTATAGCGGACTTTCGCTACTGATGCAATCTTATCCCGAACGTTTCACCCAAATCGATTCTTCGAGCGATACCCGCATCGACAGCATGAAACGCCGCATAGATGCCCGTAACGACATCCAAACTAATGTGGCAAACCGCTATCGTGCCACGCAACTTATAATGACAAGCCAACGGCGGCCACTGCCCTATCACTTGTTCTTCTATGATGTGGCAGGCGAGAAGTTCAATGCAGGGTCGAGCAGCCACAAAACGGCCATGGAATTTTACCGCAATGTGCAATCGATAGTATTCATCATCGACCCGTCGATGCTCGACACATTCGGCACTCCGGCAAGCCCTCGCTTTACGGCATGGGCACAACAAAACGCATCGGGTGAAAAATATAAGGTGGAAAGTTCGTTCTCGGTACTGAAAGATATACTTGAAACCGTGGGCAGAAAATCAAGCAAGATTGATTTCAACTTTGTATGCGCCAAAGCCGATATGGGTTACTTGCAAGCCTGCGGTTACAGCTTGACGCCCGACGAAGCCGGTGTGGAACAGTTCATAAGTGCTGAATTGGGGCTTACTAACCTTGTCAACTCGGCACGGGCATCATTCAACGAAGTCCATTTCTATGCCGTAAGTGCCATCTCAAGCAACAAAGCCGGCCTTCGCCGCCTGTTCTCCGACCTGCTAAACCAACGTAACGTGTCGCTATAAAAACAGTAGAGGCGCAAAATTTTGCGCCTCTACTGTTTTTTGTCACATTCTGCCTTTGGTTTACCGTGCGGATTTCGCGCGGAACGGAACAAGTGGCAGCCAATCGGTACTGTGCACCTTACCGGGCATCCAGTTGCGGAAGCAATAGCGCACCTCGGCAATACGGCTCACATTGTCGCAGGTAATGCGAATATCGCGATCAATGGCTACGGCATCGGCCTTGTAAAACACGCCGTCATCTCCGGCAACTTCAAAACCTTGCAGATTGCGGTTAGGAGTGAACCCGCCTTCGGCATTATTGAAATGCAACAAAGCACTGTTACCATCCACTTCCATACTGTCGAAAGTGGGGCTGTCGCACATTATCCCCGCAATGCCATATGTACGCACTGCCGCCATCCAAGCCAATCGCTCCCCTATCGGCTGCTTCATGCAGGCATGAATATCTTCGGCTTCATAAGGTTTCGACAGGTCGCTCGTGCACACAATTCCGCTATTCGCAGTCAACTCCATAGCCTTGTGTTGTGCTTCACGAAGCAACGCACCGTTTATACCGTTAACGTCGCCATAGGAATAAGGAGGAACCTCCACACTGTAGAACGGTAATTCACCTTGCCCCCACAAGTCGCGCCATATCTCCACCATGCGTGCAAGGCGCTGCGGATAGGTTTCATGTTGGTTGATATTGCTCTCCCCTTGATTCCACAAAAAGCCTTTTACCGTATAGCCGATTAGCGGGTGCAACATACCGTTATACATTATCATGGGTTGATCCCATTCACGCACAGCCTTGTTCCCGGCTTGCGACAAGTCAACATCATCATATTTTACCAACTCTTCACGAGGTAACCACCCCTCGACATGGCTTCCGCCCCAACTGCAATTGATTATGCCCACCGGCACATCGAGCAGATTGTTTAGCGCAACAGCAAAATAATATCCCACCGCGCTGAACCAACGGGCATTGGCCGGACAACTATCTTTCCATTCACCTTGCACATTGTCGGCCGGGGTGACGGCAGCAGTTCTTGCAATAGTTGCCATCCTGATTTTACCGCGGTATTGTCCTGAATATGCTATTGCTTGTGCACTGCCTTCCACCGGCTGCGTCCAAAAGCCGTTAAGCGGCATTTCCATATTGGATTGCCCCGAGCAGAACCACACTTCGCCCACAAGAACATCGTCGATTGCCACCACGCCGTCGGCATCGGCAACGGTAATGGTGTATTTATCATAAGAAGCCGTCGGAGTGGCAACAGCCACACTCCACTTGCCTGTTTCGTCGGCACGAACATCATAACTTGCTCCGTTCCACGATGTGGTTACCTTTATCGCGGCACCGGCATCGCTCCACCCCCACAAACGTGCATTGGCATTCTGCTGCAACACCATGCCCGAACCTACAATATCAGGCAGAACCACTGCCGCTTCAACCGGCATCGCACACAGTGCCAAGGCGGCAATAATTGATATTTTCAACCTGCTGTCCATGACTTTATCATTCGGTTTGCAAATAATGACGCACAAGCACACCCCACGGTTTTATATACTCCTCGCTCCATTGGCTACCGTCGGCCGGAGTTCCCGGTACGAGCATCGAACAAGTCTCTTCTTTATCGGAAACCGACCATGCAATCCAACTTATCGAGTTTTCCTTCGCAAAATCGAGCCATGTTTCCCATGAATCCATGTCGAGAATACCATCACCGGTGTGGAGCATCGCACCCGACTCTGAGATAAACAGCGGCAATCCCTTGTCAACGGCATATTTTGCCTTTTCAAGCAAATACTCCTTGTGCGTGGCCGAATAATGATGCAGGGCATACACAAGATTGTCGAATTTGGTTATCGGGTCATCGGCAGCCTTGTCCACCTCCTGATCCCAACGCGGCGTGGGAACTATCACCACGGCATCTGGGGCATTGACCCGGATTATCGGAATAATCTCCTCGGAATAAGCCTTGGTCTCAGCCCACTCCACCTCAAGCGGCTCGTTCCATATTTCATAAATTATATTTGGCAGATTACCGTATTTTTTCGACACCGTGCCGAAGAATTCCTTTGCAAGCGGCAAATTGTTTTTATGACTGTGGAAATCGACTATGATGTAAATACCATTCTTCACCGCCGCATTCACCATGCTATCGACTGTGGCATAAGCCAATTCTGGATTTTTGTCATAACAATTGTCATCAAGGTCAAGCCCTATGGAGCAACGTACCACCGTAGCCCGCCACTCCTTGGCCATCTTAGTCACGGCAGCCTCGTTGAAAAAACGATGCCACCAGTTATGCCAACCGAAACTAACCCCTCGCAACTGCACTTTCTCGCCATTACCATCGACAAGATAACGCCCTTGCACCGACAACGCCCCATGACGCTCTACCGGAGTCGGTTCTTCGGCAGGTTGTGTTTCCTGTTCAGGACGTTGCTGTGTGCATGAATAAAACAACACTGATGCCACTGCTGCGGCACAAATCAAAAAAAACTTTTTCATCGGTAAAAACTATATTTGGTTTATGTAATTTCTATCACAAATATAATTTATGCCGACTAAATCTCATCACAAAGCACACAATAGTGTCAAACTCTGACAAAATAGTATCAAATTATCACCTTGTGCTTGCGGTAGTTTTCGCGGAACGACTTGGGCGACACCCCTTTCTTACGCTTGAAGATGCTTTCCATTTCTTCCAATGTTTAATCTGCAGTTTCATTATTCAACGAACAATAATTTTACATGAAATATAATTTCGTATTTTTGTATAACACATTCTTTTACCAATCAAACAATACGTATTCTTATGAATAAAAATATTATAATTCTTCAAGAGCAACAATTCTTGGATATTATCAACATCATACAGCAACATCGCAGTTTCGCGTCAAAAGCCGTCAACGAGGCAATGTTGTTTACTGCATGGCAAGTAGGGAAATATGTATCACAAAAACTGAAGAGCGAAGAGTGGGGCAGTAAAGTTGTGAAGCAATTATCAGAATTTATTCGCTCACGTTATCCCGACATCAAAGGATTCAGCCGCAGTAACATATACAATATGGTAATGCTTTATGATGAATACTCTTCCGACAGATTCATATCCACCATGAAAACATACCTGCCACACAAATCCTTACAAGATTTCACCACACCATTGCCCGACAATTTGGCAAAAACGAACGAACAATCAACAGAGCCCCAAACTGTCCAAATGCCGTCTGGACAATTCCCCAATATCTTAAAACTAACATCACTCTCAAATCATTACGAAATCTTAAACCGATGCCACGACAATGAGGAACGATTATTTTACATTTTATACGCAAATAAATATCAATTAACACATCAAGAGCTGCGGCGCTGCGTATCGAATCATACTTACACATCTTTACTTGGCAATAATAACAATTTGTCAAAAGGAATGTTACAAACTTATCCCCAATCTCCTGTAATATTCAAAGACAAACTCTACTTAGACTTCTTGGGGCTACCACAAAAACACAGTGAAACAAAACTCAAAAATAGTATCTTAGAACATATGAAACAATTCATCCTTGAACTTGGAAAAGATTTCTTATTTGTTGACCAAGAATACAGACTAAATGTAGGAGCCTCCACCTTTAAAGCCGACCTTCTTTTTTTTGGATCAGCGGATTTTCCCGGTTGGTGGAGCAGGGATTTCAGGAATATAGCTTAACTTTGTATCATGGAACATATTAAATTGCTTCGAGCCATTCTACCGGATGTGCTGATAGACAACTTCGATGTTGTAAATTTTGAGAAGGGTGATACCCGATTTGACATCTGGCTTGACGAGAAAA
>CASENC010000023.1 GCA_949289215.1 uncultured Bacteroidales bacterium
CGGCATCATGCTTATGCCAAGGTGCGCCAGCTTACGAGCCTCGGGGAACATCGAGTCGCTGATTTCGCGCAGGGAGTCAAAACGTTTGATTGTGGCAAAGAGCATCACTACCAGATGTTGCCACGCATCGAAACGCTTTACGTAGCGTTCGCCGCCGTTTTCACGGCTGAATTTGAGAATTTCTGACTTGGAAAGCAAACTTATCAGTTGTCCGAACATCGGCTGTCCGAGAAAATGTGTACCTTTGCCCATCGTTATTAACGTTTTGTGGTAAAAACAAAGGTAACGAAAAGGGCTGATTTCCTCGCTTGGAAGTCAGCCCTTATTTTTTGATGACTAAAAAGTTTTACCGGACACCAATAGGTAAGAACAAAGGTGACGAAAAAAGGTTGATTCCCAAGAAAGGGAAGCCAACCCTTATTTTTTTGTGGACACCAACAATAAAAAATCAGGGGGCAACCGCACACTTTGGGTTGCTCCCTGATTATGCTATTTTGATGGGGGATTGTTTATTACATCATGCCGCCCATACCACCCATTCCCGGTGCTGCTGCCGGCGCAGGATTTTCTTCCGGTTTTTCGGCAATCACACATTCGGTAGTGAGGAACATTCCGGCGATAGAAGCTGCATTTTCAAGGGCAACACGTGCAACCTTGGCAGGGTCGATTACGCCGGTAGCGAGCAAGTGCTCGAAGTTGCCGGTGCGAGCATTGTAACCATAGTCGCCTTCGCCATCTTTTACTTGTTGAACGATAACTGCGCCTTCAAGGCCTGCGTTGGCAACGATTTGGCGAAGCGGTTCCTCGATTGCGCGACGAACGATTTCGATACCGGTGGTTTCATCATCGTTAGCACCCTTGAGGTCATCAAGAGACTTGATGCTGCGGATGTAAGCAACACCACCGCCGGGAACGATACCTTCGGCAACAGCTGCACGAGTTGCACTCAATGCATCATCAACACGGTCTTTCTTTTCCTTCATTTCAACTTCCGACGGAGCACCGATGTAAAGTACTGCTACGCCGCCTGCGAGTTTTGCAAGACGCTCTTGAAGTTTCTCTTTATCGTAGCTCGATTTTGTGGTTTCGATTTGAGCCTTGATTTGGTTTACGCGGTCGGCAATAGCTTGCTTGTCGCCGGCACCGTTGACAATGATTGTGTTTTCCTTGTTAACGGTAACCTTGTCGGCAGTACCAAGCACTTCGATCGATGCATTTTCGAGCTTCATGCCTTGGTCTTCAGATATTACTACGCCGCCGGTAAGCACTGCGATGTCTTGCAACATCTCTTTGCGACGGTCGCCAAAGCCCGGAGCCTTAACTGCGCAAACCTTCAATGAACCACGCAAGCGGTTTACAACCAATGTGGCGAGTGCTTCGCTGTCAACATCCTCGGCGATGATAAGCAACGGACGACCGCTTTGTGCAGTGGCTTCGAGGATTGGGAGCATATCCTTGAGGTTGGAAATCTTCTTATCATAGATAAGGATATAAGGATGTTCCATTTCACATTCCATGCGTTCGGAGTTGGTTACGAAGTAAGGAGAAATGTAACCGCGGTCGAATTGCATACCTTCTACAATCTCAACGCTAGTGTCGGTTCCTTTAGCTTCTTCAACGGTGATTACGCCTTCTTTCTTCACTTTCTTCATAGCCTCGGCGATGAGTTTACCTATTTCCTCATCATTGTTGGCCGATATGCGAGCGACGTTTTCAATCTTGTCGAAATCGTCACCTACTTCTTCTGATTGAGCTTTGATGTTTTCAACCACGCGTGCAACGGCTTTATCGATACCACGTTTCAAGTCCATCGGGTTGGCACCTGCAGCCACGTTCTTCAGACCTGTGGCAACAATAGATTGTGCGAGCACGGTAGCAGTGGTTGTACCGTCACCTGCATCGTCACCGGTCTTTGAAGCAACTTCCTTGACGAGTTGTGCACCCATGTTTTGGAACTTGTCTTCAAGTTCAACTTCCTTGGCTACTGTCACACCATCCTTGGTGATGTGTGGAGCACCGAATTTCTTTTCGATAATCACGTTGCGGCCTTTGGGACCCAGTGTAACCTTAACGGCGTTGCTCAAAGCGTCAACACCTTTCTTGAGCTCTTCGCGAGCATTGATATCGAATTTGATTTCTTTTGCCATAGTTCTTTTGAGATTTAAATGATTTTTTGTGGAGATCTGTTATTATTCAAGTATTGCCAAGATGTCGCTTTGGCGCATCATCAAGTATTTTACGCCGTCAACTTCAAGCTCGGTACCGGCATATTTGCCGTAAAGCACGAGGTCGCCTTCTTTAACAACCATAGCTTCATCTTTAGTACCATTGCCTACAGCTTTGACAGTGCCACGCAAGGGTTTTTCCTTAGCTGTGTCGGGGATAATGATGCCGCCTACTGTAACTTCTTCGGCTGCTACAGGTTCGATGAGAACTCTGTCGGATAATGGTTTAACAGTCATAATATTTTTGAATTTAAAATAGTTATTAATCAATTTACCGTAGCACCTACCGTGCTACGTGAGTAACAATAGCATAATCTGTGCCAAAGTGTGCCATCGGGAGTGCCAAGGTGTCAAAATGTCACTCACCGGGTGTGCGTCGTGTATAGAATCGGTTTAATAATGTGTTGCTTTTTTGTTACGATTAACTGCGGCTTGGCTAAAAAACGAGAGAATTTGTTTTGTTCGGCTCATGTCTTGTATTATCATTGCATCACGTTAGACCGTGTTTGGGCATGATGCCTCATAATAGTAAGATAGAAGTTCAGATATGTTTATTCTGTTAAATTTTTTATGGATAGCTACCGCGTATGCGGCTTTTAAGTTATACAGAGATTAATACTGTAGTTAGAGTTTAAAAGGATATTAGTTACAGGCGGAGCCGGTTTCATAGGGTCGCATTTGTGCGGCAGGTTGCTTGCCGGAGGCAACCACGTGATTTGTATGGATAATTTTTTTACAGGGTCGCGTGACAATTTGCGAGAATATATGGGCAACCCCGATTTTGAATTGGTGGAACATGATGTTCAAGAGCCGTTTGACATAGATGTCGATGAGATATATAACCTTGCGTGCCCGGCGTCTCCGGTTCATTACCAGTATGATGCAGTGGATACCATACGTACCTGTATCTTGGGAACGACTAACGGCCTTGACCTTGCCGTGGCAAAGAAGGCTAAATTTCTTCAAGCTTCAACGAGCGAGGTTTATGGCGATCCATTGGTACACCCGCAATTGGAGGCATATTGGGGGAATGTCAACCCGGTGGGGATACGTTCATGTTATGATGAAGGGAAACGTTGTGCCGAAACGCTGTGCATGGACTACCACCGGCAGACGGGTGTGGAAGTGAAGATAATAAGAATTTTAAACACCTATGGCCCAAGGATGTTGCCTAATGACGGTCGTGTAGTGTCGAATATGATAGTGCAGGCATTGAGAGGAGAAAACCTGACAGTATTTGGTGACGGTAGTCAAACGCGCAGTTTCCAATACATCGATGACCTTGTGGAGGGGATGTTGCGAATGATGGCGACCGAAGATGGCTTCTCGGGTCCTGTGAATATAGGTAATCCGTCGGAATTTACTATATCGGAATTGGCGCAACTGGTGCTTGAATTGTCGGGATCGGAATCGCGGATTATATTTAAAGAACTTCCTGCCGATGACCCGAAACGCCGTAAACCCGACATTGGCCTTGCCCCGCAGTAAATTACAAGGGTGGGAACCTCGTGTCCCCTTAAGAGAAGGACTTTCAAGAACCATAGAGTTCTTTAAAACGATAGTGAAATAGTATGGATGATGTGAGATCTTATTCCAGTGAGGAAATAAATCCATCGGACTATAAAATACTTATAGTAGATGATATAAAGACCAACATCTTGTTGCTGCAAACGATGTTGAAGCGCGCCGACTATGGCGTAATAACGGCATTGAATGGGGAAGAAGCTATAGCAAAAGCCAAAAGCGATGCTCCCGATTTGATTTTGCTTGATGTAATGATGCCGGGGATGAACGGTTTTGAGACATCGAAAAAATTGAAAGAAGATGCTGCAACTAAAGAAATTCCTATTATATTTGTCACGGCATTAAGTGATCCGAAAAACATAGTGGAGGGTTTTGAACATGGTGGCAATGATTATGTGTCGAAACCGTTCAATATGGCCGAAATAATGACCAGGATACGGCATCAGCTTGAATTGGTTATAATTTTGAGGCAAAACGAGGCTTTGCAGCGTGCAATTCATGACCGTGACGAGCTTTATTCAGTCATTGCCCACGATTTACGTTCACCACTTGGGTCAATGAAGATGTCGCTTGACATGCTTGTGGATTGCGTGGAGCAGGAACAGGTGGGTGAAGATATGTATGGGTTGCTTGTTTCAACCAACAAGACTGCCGACGAACTGTTTACATTGCTCGACAATTTACTGAAATGGACTAAAACCAACCTTGGTCGGCTTAATGTAGTCAAGCAACATTTTGATTTTTCGGAGATGATTGCCGGCGTGGTTGAAAACATGATGGCTCTTGCCCGAATGAGTAATATAGAAATGACGCTTAACGACAGTGTGGCAGGTAAGGCAGAAGTGTATGCCGACATAGATATGTTGAAAACCATTGTACGTAATTTGATAACGAACGCCATAAAGTTCAGTTATGAAAATGGTACCATTGTCGTTGATGTGTCGTCAGACGGTAGGACGGTGGTGTGTGAAGTTAAAGACACCGGTATCGGGTTAAGCCCTGAAAAGCTTGAGGCGTTGCGCAATGCCGCATCTTTTACGTCTGAAGGGGTCCGCAAGGAACAGGGTTCCGGACTTGGTTTGCAGCTATGCCGTAATTTCGTGGAAAAGAACGGCGGTGAAATGTGGATTGACTCGGTGCAGGGTAAAGGCTCGTCGTTTTATTTCTCGATACCATTGGTAGATGACTAATAATTAAAGATATAATATGGTTAACAGTTATTTTAAAAATAGGAAAACGATAAGAAAATATTCATCACAACAGGTGGATGGCGAGTTATTGAAACAATTGATAGAAGTTGCCGCCGAGGCTCCCACTACCGGGGGTATGCAACTTTACAGTGTGGTGGTGACTCGTGACGAAGAGATGAAAAAGCGACTTGCGCCTCACCATTTCTTTCAGAAAATGGTGAGCGAGGCTCCGGTGGTGCTTACATTTTGTGCCGATTTCAACCGTATGGATAAATGGTGCGAAGCATCGGGTGCCGTGCCGTGTTATGGTAATTTTCAGTCGTTTTTATCGGCTATGCTTGATGTGACGGTGTTTGCTCAGCAATTCAATACGGCTGCCGAGATGGCAGGACTTGGTTGTTGCTATATAGGCACCACCACTTATAATGCACCTCAAATTGCCGAAGTGCTCAATTTACCGTCCATGGTGCTGCCTGTGGTGACATTGACTGTGGGGTATCCTGCCGATCCGAAATCGGAGCCGAAAGCCGAACGATTGCCAATAGATGCCATAATGCATGAAGAGACTTATCATGATTATGACGAAGAACGTATCCATGCAATTTATGCCGAAAAGGAGGCTCTTGAAGTAAACAAGGGCTATGTTGCCGAGAACGGCAAAAAGACGCTTGCGCAGGTGTTTACCGATGTGCGTTATCCTAAGGCCAATAATGAGACATTCTCAAAGATATTTGTTGACTTCATGCAGTCGCAAGGTTTCAAAATCCCATTTTAATCGGTAGTGGATAAATATGGAAGCGGGGGCGTAGGGATTCTGTTTCGCCCCCACTTCTTGTTTTTATTCATTGCTTTTTCCGCTTTGATCGGGGTTGAGATTTATAAAATGCTTGATTCTTTCCCCCCAGGGCAAATTGAATAAAGGTAATACTTTGTGCGTTTTTGCCCAGTCATTCCATTTTTGTTCCAAATATTCGCTTTTAGAAGGATATTTGTCATGTAGGTTATTTTGTTCGAATGGGTCGATAGACAAATCGAAAAGCAACCACGGAGTTGTATTATTGTATCTGACTAATTTGAAGTCTCCATCGATGATGGCGCACGATGTTTGATGTTCATAATACATGGTGCGTGGTATCGTTGTATTGACATCGGTGATGGCATTGACGAGGCTTATTCCCGGCAAATCGGCATTGCCGAATTGGAGCGAAGGATATTTTACACCTGCGAGTTCCATGCAAGTGGGCAAAATGTCAATTATGTGTGCACGTTGTGCCGACCAATCGCCTTTGCCTGTATTGTCTTTCATTGGGTCGCCAAAAGAAATAATCAGTGGTGAATATATGCCGCCGTTCAAGCACCACTGTTTGTAACAACGATAAGGAGTATTGCTGAGGTCGGCCATAAGCTGTTTTATAAGTCCGGTTTCGCTTGTCGAGCCATTGTCACTTAGGAAAAGGAACACTGTGTTGTCGAGCATACCTTTGTTGCGCAAAGCATCTATGATTTTCCCTATTCCATCGTCCATTATTTCGATCATGGCTGCATAAGTGGCCATGTCGTTAATCCATTGTTGTTGCTGTTTCACTGTCAGGTTGTTCCATGCAGGTCGTTTCCCGTCAAATTCATATTCATAAACAGGTAATTCGGCATCGGCAGGAAACAGCCCCAATTGTTTCTGCCGTTCAAAACGCCTGTAGCGTAAAGTGTCGTACCCTTCGGTATAATATGGGCGGCATAGGGCTATGCGTTCTTCGGGTGCTTGCAGCGGCAGGTGGGGGGCGTAGTATGCGACATACATGAACATTGGTTGGGATGAGTTGTGCCGGCTGATGAATGTAGCAGCCGAGTCGGTTATTGCCGTTGTATAATAATAATCATCGGGCAAAGTTCCGGCTGATATTGAATCCATATTATTGTATAATGGCTTTGGCCGGTAATAGCTGCCGCCGCCCGACAGGCAGCCATAGTATCGATCAAATCCACGTTGCGTCGGCATGCTGCCATTGGGCTTGCCATATGAACCGTCAAGTGTGAGGTGCCATTTGCCCGACATATATGTGGAATATCCGCCAGCCTTCATCACTTCGGCTATTGTGGGATATTCTTTGCTGATTTGTCCGCGGTATCCCGGGCGGTGTTCATCGACGGCAGTCATCCAACCCATGCCCACTTCATGTTGATAACGGCCGGTAACCAGTGCAGCCCGACTTGGACAACTGCGCCCGGTGTTGGTAAATTGGGAAAATCTCACTCCATGCTTGGCAAGATGGTCGATATTTGGCGTTTTGATTTCGCTACCATAGCAACCCAAGTCAGAGAATCCCATGTCGTCGCACATAATAAGGACGATATTCGGGTGGCTGTTTTGTACTTGGGAATATGCCGTAGCAATTGTTGATCCGATTATTATAGAAGTGAGCAAGGTTTGTTTCATATATACGTTTTTATACAAAGTTAATATCTTTGATGCAATGTCGAGGCAAAAAATGCAAATAAAATGCTATATTTGTAGCACCGATTAAAACAAATCACCATTATATAAACAACTAACAAAACAAAACTCATGAAAAAAAGATTATTGTCGCTGCTGGCTTGCATCTTCTCGATGTTGGCGTGTGCCGTGGCTCAAGATGCAGTGCCGCAAGTTATCCCGGCATTACAAAGTTGGAAATCGAAAAAAGGTAAGTTGGTACTTCCGCAACAAGGTAAGATTGTCATTGACCCTGCTGCCTCGTCGGAAATGAGAGATGCTGTGAACATTTTTGCTTCTGACTTGGATGAAATGTTTGGATTTAAGTATGATGTGGTGGAAGGTAAGCCATCGAAAAATGATATTTATATCACAATCAGTGACAAGGACAAAGCGCAAGGTAACGAATGCTATCGCATGACTATCGATAAGCAGGTAAAAATCGCCGCTCCGACTGTTGCCGGTGCATTTTGGGGAACCCGTACGTTGTTGCAAATGATGCATAATCAGCCTGAAGGTTTGCAAAAGGGGGAAACGCTTGACTATCCCGAATGTCGTGACCGTGGATTTATGCTTGATGTAGGGCGTAAATTCTTCACAATGGATTACTTGAAAAAAACAGTCAAATTGATGGCTTTCTACAAGATGAACTTGTTGCAGATTCACCTGAATGATAATGCATTTGTTGAAGATTTTAACAACGATTGGAATTTGACATATTCGGCTTTTCGCCTTGAGAGTGAGAGCTTCCCCGGTTTGACGGCACTTGACGGCTCATATACTAAAGACGAATTCCGTGATTTTCAAAAGATGGCTTTACGCTATGGCATAATGGTTGTTCCCGAAATAGATGTTCCGGCACATTCGCTTGCGTTCACACAGTTCAATCCTCGTCTTGCTGCCGATAAAAAGGAATATGGAATGGATCACCTTGATTTGTACAAGGAAGAAGTGTATGAATTCCTTGATACACTGTTTGCCGAGTATGTAGGCGGTGAGGATCCTGTGTTTGTAGGTCCGTATGTGAATATAGGTACCGATGAGTATGATTTGCATGAAGGTGAGCAATTCAGGAAATTCTCAAATTATTATATCGACTATATTACCAAGTTTGGCAAACGCCCGAGGATTTGGGGTAGTTTAAACATGATGAAAGGCAAAACACAAGTTGACCTTACAAAATGTGATGTAAATGCATGGAATTATGGGTGGATGGGTACTGATACCGTGCTCAAGCAAGGTGGTACTGCCATAAACTTATGCGACCATCATTTATATATTGTGCCCGGTGTGCATAATTACTACCAGGATTTCCTTGACATAAAATGGCTTTATGAGACATGGAAGCCCAACCAGATGAATAATGGAAACGAGTGGGATAAAAATAATCCGAATTTCCTTGGCGTTATGTTCGCATTGTGGAACGACCATGCCAAAAACGGTATAAGCCAACAAGATGCGTATTATCGCACTTTCCCGGCTATGCAGGTGGTTTCAGAGCGTTTGTGGCGTGGTAATAATTCTGACAATGTGCCATATTCGCAATTTGAGGCATTGTGTAAAACTACGCCCGAGGCTCCGGGTGTTAATGTGTTAGCACGTGTGAATGGAATGGTTGAAGTAACTGTTCCGGGTGAAGTGGTTAAATTGACCGGGAAAGATTCGATAGAAACTAATGTAGCTGCTGCCGGTTATCCATATCGTGTGGAATTTGAAATTTTCGCCGATAAAGATGGCCAGGTTCGCAGCGGTATTTTGTTCCAAGATGACTATTCGAAATTTTTGACAAACTGGGGCGGTGCAGGCAAATTTGCATTTGAGCGTGACGGATATATAAATGTGTTCCACGGCTATAGCTTGCCGGCTGAAACCTGGGTTAAGGTTCGCATCGAAGGCGACCATGAATCTACTTCATTGTACGTCAACGATAAATTGGTTGAATGTCTTGGGATTGTCGAAAACGACGTTTACAATAAACGTTGGGATCGCATCGACCCGTTCTGGTATTACCAGACGCTTGTGTTCCCGTTGCAACAGATAGGTGATAAGAACATAGGATTTAAAGGCCAAGTACGCAATGTGAAGTGCGGACAGGTAGAAAAATAAAATTCCATAGGTAATAGAAAAAGCGGAGCCGTGAATTGCGTGGCTCCGCTTTTTTGTTCATGGAACATACTTGTAGAACGGCAAATTCGTTCATATATTGACAAGCCGTGGTATGATAATAAAAGATTGCAATTGATGAATTTTATGCAAATCGGTAGGACAAGAAATTGCTACAGAAAGGCCGGGAGACCTATGCGCAATATAATGAGGTTTAAGTGGTAATCCCGTGCGGCATCTTGTTCATTTTTAAGAGGCTCGTTCCAAGGGTGGCGCGAAAGGGCATACTTTGAGTGATGTACGGTTATTATTCTATCGGCTCCAAGGTCTTGTGCCGCTTTGCCTAATTCATGCGGCATGGTGTGTATATATTTCCAATCCTCATTATATTGGCCGTTTTCGAGAATTGCCAAATCAATGTGGGGAAAATGAGTGCTTATATCTTTGAAATGTGGGCCGTAGCCGCTGTCTCCGCCGATGAAAGTAGTAAGTGATGGTGTGCACAGCATGAACGAAGCCCACAGTGTGCGGTTGGATTGTAATCCTCGTCCGGAGAAATGTCGTGCAGGCAGGCAATGCACATTGAAGCCGCTTTCGAGTTCAGAACTTTCGTTCCAATCGAGTTCCACCAATTGCGACTTATCGTATCCCCAATATTCGAAATGCTCGCCGACTCCGAGCGGACAGATTACTTTGCCCACACGATTGCGCAGTTCTTTCACCGTTTGATAATCGAGGTGGTCCCAGTGGTCATGAGATATCACAAGGTAGTCGATACGGTCGGGTAGGTCGGACGGTTTGTATATGTCGGTACCGGGGAACGGCTTGTTGACAAATGATACAGGTGCAGCGTTGTAAAACACTGGATCTACAAGGAAACGTCGGCCCGAAAGTTGCAACAAGTAGGAAGAGTGTCCGAACCACACGATTAAGTTACTGTCGGTAGGCAGGCTTCTCATGTCAATCTTGACGGCATCTATTGGTTTGTCGGGTATAGTTCTTTGGGGTTTATCGGTAAGGAAACGCAACATGGCTTCCCAACGGCTATGCTTTGAAGTCATCATTTGTGTTGGTTGTAAATTGTGGAATTGGCCGTTATGGAAATTGGGGGATTGCTTGATGCGTTCAAGGCGTTCGCCTTGCGGCAGGCGTCCGAAGCTTGGTTGATTAATGAACAACACTGTCGCCACACAAGCAACAATTATCATCCCCAATATGATGTATATGACTGTCATAATGCGTCGTTTCCTCATTTTACATTTAGTTTTTTGTGTTGCAAAAATAGCAATAATACTGTGATATGGCGATTATGCAAATTTACCATTATTACGGAGATGTTTACCCTTATTACCGATATTGTGGTGCAATGGGCTTTAATGTGATTTTTCTGCTTATATTTGCATTGTATAACAAGCTAATTATGTAGGATCCGGATGGGAGGAATTCTTGACATAAAAACCGTGCATGAATGTAATTGCTGTTTTGGTGGCAAGACGTTACATCCACAAGTAAGCGTGATACGTCTCGATGACAATACCAATGTCGAGCAGCATGGCATACGATTTGATTTTTACACGGTACTGCTCATAGACAATCATGATGTCGATGAATGTTGTTGCTGTTGTGGAAGGAACAATTATGATTTCACGGATGCTACAATGGTATTTTTATCTCCAGAAAAGGCATTTGACATGACTCGTGAGCGCACGTTGCCACGCAAGGGGTGGTTGCTTGCATTCCATCCCGACTTGCTTTATGGTACTACGCTTGATCTTATGCTTAGCAGCCGTTATACATTTTTCTCGTACGACAAAAATGAGGCATTACATTTGTCGCTAAGGGAGCGTAACAAGGTGGTTTGCTGCCTTCAAGGTATTGATGAAGAACTTCATCATTCCATCGACATTCACAGTCGTACCATTATTACCCGTCATATTGAACTGTTGCTTGACTATTGCAAACGGTATTATGAGCGGCAGTTTATAACTCGCGAAGATAAAAACAATGCCTTGATGGAACAATTCACCCGTTATGTCGATACTTATATTATCAACGGCGGATTGGTTCATGGCGTTTTCCCATCGGTGGAAAGTTGTGCCGGGCAGTTGCATTTGTCGGAGCAATATTTTAAAGATTTGTTGAAATTCATGACTGGTAAAACATTGCGTGAATATATGGAGGTAAAACGCCTTGATACTGCCAAGCAAATGCTATTGAGCAATGAATGTACCCCGACTCGTGTATCGACCATTCTCGGTTACTCGTCGGTGCGGCAGTTCAGTATGTTATTCAAGAAATTAACCGGTGTAACACCACAAGATTACAAATCAGCCAACAATTAAGTTGATTATTCGGGCAATTGCAGTTTCTTTTTGGCTTTAGCACCGAGTTCTTGCAAAGTCTCCACTTGACGTAAAATGTTGCCACGTCCGTCTTGTAATTTTGCTATAGCCTTGTCATATGCTTGGCGTGCCGTAGTTATCCCTTTGTCGATATTGTGCATATAATCGACAAAATCCACGAAACGGTCATAAAGTTTTCCTGCCTCTTCGGCAATCTTCAGTGCGTTTTTTGTCTGTTTGTCGTGCCCCCATAATTGCGATACGAGTTTAAGCACCGAAATAAGGTGCGTCGGGCTGATTATTACCACACGCTTGGCATAGGCATATTCCCACAAATGTGCGTCGGCATGCATGGCTGCCAGGTAGGCACCTTCGTTTGGAATAAACATCATTACAAAATCACCGGCTTTGCGCACATAGTCCTGATAGCTTTTTGTGGCAAGTTCGTCCACGTGTTTTTTCACCGATGCGGCGTGTTCTCGCAATTTCTCTTGTTGGGTTTTCTCATCGGTGGCATTTACATAGTCGATATATGCGCGGAACGAAACCTTTGAATCGATAATTATATCTTTGTCATCGGGCAAGTGTACTATCACGTCGGGGCGCAGTCGGTTGCCTGCTTCATTAGTGAGTGTGTTGCCTGCTTCGTCTTTTGTAACTTGAACCTCGAATTGTTCTCCTTTTATGAGGCCTGATGCCGACAATATGTTTTCGAGCATTTGCTCACCCCAGTTGCCTTGCACGCTATTGTTCCCTTTCAGGGCATTTGCAAGGTATGTGGCATCTTTGCCTATTTGAGTGTTGAGGTCGCGCAACAAGCCTATTTGTTCGCGCAAAGAAGCGTGATTTTCCGAGTCTTTTATGGAGCGATCATTGATTTCCTTTTTCAGTTGTTCTATTTTTTCCTTTAAAGGATTAAGAATTTCATTGAGCCGATCATCGCTTTTCCGCGTTTTGTCGTCAAGTATCTTTGATGCAAGTTCATTGAATTGCAATTGTGCTTCACGTTGCAGACGTTCTTTTTCATTGTTCATTACCGAAAGCCGTTCGCAGAACTTTGAGTTTTCATTGGTTAATGCAATGATTCGTTCGTTAAGTGATTGTGCTTGTTCGGCACTTTTTTCAAGTTGTTTGCTAGTGTCGGCAATGCGGCTTTCAAGTACGGCAATCGAAGCTTGGCCGGCAGCAATAAGGGCATCTTTCTCGGTTGCATTTTTTTGCAAAGTAGCTGCCGTCTCGTTAAGCCGCTTGTTTTCTTCCTGTATAGTTGAAATTTGCCGTTTACTGTCTGATAATTTCGACACTGCTAAAGCTATAACCACAATAGCCGCAACAAGCAGGACCGACAATATAATTACAAGTATATCCATATTACCAAATTAATTCAGGCTACAAAATTACTCACATTCATTGAAATAGTAAGTGACAATCAAATTAAATGTTGATATAATTACGGCAGAATGTGAATTCCGTAAAATAATATGGCTTGTGCTGCGTTTATATTTTAATGAAGTCTTGACAGTTTGGAAAGTTTTTTACGTTACATACCGGCCATGTTATTGGCGGCGATGATGCTTCTTGGCACAGCTTGCAGCACTAAGAAGAACACCGCCATGTCGCGCTTTTGGCAATCGTTTACTACCCGTTATAATGTGTATTTCAACGGTTCGGAGCATTATAAAGAGCAGTTGAAAGAGATGGAGACAGAATATGAGGACGATTATACCAAGCAGGTGTATATCCATCCGGCCGAGGCTTACCAGTATCCTACAAGTCCACAACCGTCGGCCGACTTTAATCGCACTGTCGAGAAGATGCAAAAAGCAATACGCCTGCATTCGATAAAAAAGAAACCGAAGAAAAAGAGCGGTAAGGGTCGCGACCCGAAGTACAAGGAGTGGATGAAACGCGAGGAATATAACCCGTTTCTGCACAATGCGTGGCTCATGATGGGGCGGGCGCAATATATGAATGGAGATTTCATGACGGCAGCAGCCACATTCCATTACACATCGGGTCACTTTAAATGGTTGCCCGAGGTGGTTACCGAGGCCCGATTGTGGGAAGCCCAGTGTTATAATGCCCTTGAATGGACTGCCGATGCCGAGAACATAATTTCACGGATAAAAGAAAAAGACTTGACAAGCGGAAAATTACGAGACTTGTATAATTTGTCAATGGCCAATTACCAAATAAAGGTTGACAGTGCCGAAAAGGCTTTGCCATACCTTGCCAAAGCAATTGACCATGCAGGTGGTGCTCAAAAGGTAAGGTTGCGGTTCCTGTATGGACAGTTGTGTGCCAAGTCGAACCGGCATACCGATGCCTACCTTGCATTCAAGAAAGTGAGTGGTTCAAATGGTGCTACTTACAGGACAAAATTCAATGCCCGCATTAAGCAAAGCGAGGTATATATAGGCAGTGATATTGAAAAGGAAGTTAAGTCGCTTCGCTCGATGGTAAAATATGACCGCAACAAGGATTATCTTGATCAAATTTATTATGCGATAGGAAACTTGTACTTGTCGAGGCAAGATACCGTTCATGCCATTGAAAATTATGTGCTTGCAGCCGAGAAGAGCACTCGTAACGGCATTGAAAAAGCTATAAGCCAACTTACGCTTGGCGCTATATATTTTAAGCAGGGACGTTATGACCTTGCTCAGCCATGTTATGCCGAGGCTGTGCCGCTCATAGGTGAAGATTATGCCGGATATGACAGTTTGAAAAAACGGTCGGACGTGCTTGACGAATTGGCAGTGTATGCGCAAAACGTGGAATTGCAGGATTCATTGCTGCGACTGTCGGAAATGACTCCCGATGAACAGAAGTCAGTAGCTGAAAGGCTTGTGGCTGAATTGAAAAAACGCGAGGAAGAAGAAGCTGAAGCTGCCCGTCGTGAAGAATATCTGGCAGAACAGGCGGCTCAAGGTTCGATGTTAGGAAATAGGGGGAATACGCCATCGACGTTTACGCTAAATACCGATGACTCATGGTATTTTTATAATACTACGACTAAAAATGCCGGAAAGACGGCTTTCCAAAAGGCTTGGGGAAGCCGAAAACTTGAAGATGACTGGCGACGGCGCAATAAAGCCACTTTTTCGATGTCGGAGTTTGATGAAGTGGACTATGATAATATGGACGAAGATGGAAATTTGACAGATGGTGGCGCAGTGACAGACTCTGTATCTGCTGCCGAGGCCGACTCGTTGAAACGTCTCGAAGATCCGCATTATGTGGAATATTATTTGGTGCAGATACCTAAGACCGACGAAGAACGGCAAACTTGCAACGACATCATTCAAGAAGGATTGTTTAATATGGGCGTGATATTGAAGGATCGCCTTGAAGATTTTGGTGGTTCGATAACGCAGTTCAATACATTGCTTACTCGCTATCCCGACAATATATACAGGCTTGACACATACTATAATTTATATCTGATGTATGTGCGCATGGGTAATATGGCAATGGCCGAACATTACCGGCAACTTATCATAGCGGAATTTGCCGATTCGGGTTACGGGCAGGCTATGCAAGACCCTAATTACCTTGATAATTTGCGCAACATGGAGCGCGATCAAGAGCAAATGTATGCCGACGCATATGATGCTTACCTTGATAACCGTAATGGTGAAGTACATGATGCTTATGGCGAAATGATGCGCCGTTATCCGTTGTCGAAGATTATGCCCAAGTTCATGTTCATTGATGCTCTGTCATATCTTACCGAAAAAAATTATGACAAATTTAAATCGACATTGCGAGAAATGCTTGAACGTTATCCCGAGACCGACATCACTCCCACAGCATCGGAAATAATGCGGCAATTGGCTCGCGGACGTCAACTTGAAGGTGGCGGCAGCAATGTGAGAGGAATGTTTTGGGCTACCCGTCTGACTAATGACACTATTGACCCCAATGACACTTCTCGCCAAGTAACACCGTTCAAATGGGAACCACAAGCTCCGCATTATTATGTATTTGCTTTCTCGCGCGATTCTGTTTCGGAAAACCAACTGTTGTTTGATATTGCAAGGCATAATTTTTCCACGTTCGAGATAAAAGATTTCGACCTTGAACAGATGTCTTTCGGCAACTTGGGCTTGCTTATAATAAAAGGTTTTAATAACTTTGATGAGCTTGTAGAATATAAAACACTGCTTGAAACCGACGACAAGCTGCATCTGCCACGAAGCGTGCGACACGTGATGATAAGCGTGGACAATTTCAATCTGCTCATCAATGAGGGCCGTTCGCTTGAAGAATACTTCATGTATGTGGAACAATTAAACCAAGAGCGCGGCGACGAGATGATGAGACCGGATGAAGCCGATGAAGAACTTGGTGTGGAAGATGCGGATACCGTTTTTTCGCAATAAATAATGTAATAATGATGGATAACGGATTGATATTATGGGCCGATGACGAGATTGACCTCTTGAAGCCTCATATACTGTTTTTGAAACAAAAAGGTTATGAAGTGGTTACTGTGTCGAATGGACGAGATGCCCTTGATGCTGCCGCCGAGCATAATTTCGACCTTATTATTCTTGATGAGAATATGCCCGGATTGAGCGGGCTTGAAACATTGTCGCAAATTAAGCTGACTCGGCCCGAGGTACCTGTGATAATGATTACCAAAAGCGAGGAAGAGAACATTATGAACCAGGCAATCGGTAACAAGATTGCCGATTACCTTATCAAGCCGGTAAACCCCAATCAAATTTTGCTGTCGATAAAGAAAAATCTACATTCAAGTAAATTGGTGGCACAAAAGGCTACCCTTGATTATCAGCAGGAATTCAGGAATATAAGTTTGAGTATCAATAGTGCGGCATCGTTTACCGACTGGTGTGAGGTGTATAAGACCTTGGTGCACTGGGAACTAACTCTTGCAGGAACTGAAACAAATATGGACGAATTGCTGTTGCTTCAAAAAATCGAGGCAAATTCGGCGTTTTCAAAATTCGTCAAGAAAAATTACGAGAAATGGGTAACAACCGATGAACATCCGCTCATGAGTAATGAAGTGATGAAAAGAAAGGTGTTTCCGTTGCTCGATGCAGGTGAAAAGGTGTTTTTTATTGTAATAGATAATTTCCGCCTCGACCAGTGGCGTATGGTTAAGCCTGTAATAAACGAATATTTCACTATTGATGAAGATGAGTTGTATTGCAGCATATTGCCTACGGCAACCCAATATGCCCGTAATGCCATATTTTCGGGATTGATGCCTGTGCATATTTCAAAAATGTTTCCCGATTTATGGGTGGACGAAGATGAGGCTGAAGGGAAAAACCTGAATGAGTCACCATTGATACAGACGATACTTGAACGATATCGCAAGCGATACAGTTTTTCTTATAGCAAGATAAACGACTCGGTCGGAGGGGAAAAAGTGTTGCAGAATTTTGCCAACCTTTCGACAAACGATCTTAACGTGGTGGTTATAAATTTCGTGGATATGCTTTCTCATGCACGCACCGAATCAAAAATGATACGAGAACTCGCTTATTCCGATGCCGCTTACAGGTCGCTTACCGAGTCATGGTTTAAACATTCGGCAATAACCGATTTATTGAAGCAAATCGCCGGGCAAAATTGTCGTGTGGTGTTGACAACCGATCATGGAACTGTAAGGGTGAACAATGCCATTAAAGTGATTGGAGACCGGGCTACCAATACCAATTTGCGTTATAAATTAGGTAAAAATCTCAGTTATAATCCCAAACAGGTTTATGAAATAAAGAAGCCGATTGATTTTGGATTACCGTCACCCAATATATCAACTTCTTATATTTTTGCCACCAACCGCGACTTTTTCGCTTACCCCAATAATTACAATTATTATGTGCAATATTATAACGACACATTCCAGCATGGAGGAATATCGATGGAGGAAATGATTGTTCCGATAGTGACGTTGTCAAAGAAATAGATACTATAATTCATCATTTTTTTCGGAAATTTGTTTTGTGCCGAGATACGCTTTGTACTATCTTTGCAAAATAGTTATACAACATATAGGTATGCAGGAAAAAATCATAATTCTTGACTTCGGGTCACAGACAACGCAACTTATAGGCCGCCGTGTGCGCGAGCTTAATATGTATTGCGAAATTGTGCCCTACAATAAATTCCCGCACGGCGACAAGTCGGTTATAGGAGTGATACTTTCAGGTAGTCCGTTCTCGGTTTATGACGAAAAGGCTTTTAAAATCGAATTGTCGGAAATAAGGGGCAAATATCCCATACTCGGCATATGCTATGGTGCTCAATTCATGGCATACGTCAACGGTGGCAAGGTGGAACCGGCCGCCACACGGGAGTATGGACGTGCCAACTTGGCAAAATTTGATGAAGAAAATCCGTTGCTGAAGGGGGTGAGCCATAACTCACAAGTGTGGATGAGCCACGGCGACACTATTACCGCTTTGCCGGAAGGTTTTAAAATCATTGCATCGACCGATAAGGTGGCAGTTGCTGCTTATCAGGCTGAAGGCGAGAAATTGTGGGGGGTGCAGTTCCATCCCGAAGTTTACCATACTGTTGATGGCACTCAAATATTGAAGAATTTTGTTGTAGGCATATGTGGTGGTAAGCAAGATTGGAATGCGTCATCGTTCATCGAGACAACGGTAACTCAATTGAAAGAGCAACTTGGCAATGACAAGGTGGTGCTCGGGTTGAGTGGTGGTGTAGATTCGTCGGTTGCTGCCGTATTGCTTAACAAGGCAATCGGTCGTAATCTCACCTGTATTTTCGTCGATCATGGAATGTTGCGCAAAAATGAGTTCAAGAATGTCTTGCACGACTATGAATGCCTTGGGCTTAATGTAATAGGTGTTGATGCTAGCGAAAAGTTTTTCAGCGAGCTTGCCGGTGTTACCGATCCTGAGCGTAAGCGCAAAATTATAGGCAAAGGATTCATTGATGTTTTCGATGAGGAGGCACGTAAAATTGAAGATGTGAAATGGTTGGCCCAGGGTACCATTTATCCCGATTGTATCGAATCGCTTTCGATAACAGGCACGGTAATCAAGAGCCACCACAATGTGGGTGGTCTTCCCGAAAAAATGAACTTGAAATTGTGCGAACCGTTGCGTTTGCTATTTAAGGATGAAGTGCGCCGTGTGGGTCGTGAACTCGGTATGCCCGAGCATCTTATCAAGCGTCATCCGTTCCCGGGCCCCGGCCTTGCCGTGCGCATACTTGGCGACATCACGCGTGAAAAAGTGCGTATATTGCAAGATGCCGATGATATATTCATTCAAGGGTTGCGTGATTGGGAACTTTATGATAAAGTATGGCAGGCAGGCGTTATATTGCTTCCTGTGCAAAGTGTGGGTGTGATGGGCGACGAACGCACCTATGAGCGTGCAGTAGCGTTGCGAGCTGTTACCAGCACTGATGCCATGACGGCCGACTGGGCTCATCTTCCATATGAATTCCTTGCCAAGGTGAGCAATGATATAATCAACAAGGTGAAAGGTGTAAACCGTGTATGCTATGATATAAGCTCAAAACCACCGGCAACCATCGAGTGGGAATAATCCAATATCTCTGGCATACAGCAAAACTTTATTTTAATCTGTTTATTAGGCGACTTATAGTAGGTGTTGCTAAATGTCAGTATATTAGATTTTTAAACCGAATTTCGATATTGTACCCTGCATTTGTGTGGGGTACAATTATTTTTTTATATTGCTGTCCGGTAAAACTTTTTAGTCATCAAAAAATAAGGGCTGACTTCCGAGCGAGGAAATCAGCCCTTTTCGTTACCTTTGTTTCTGCGACAAAACTATAATAACGATGGGCAAAGGTACACATTTTCTCGGACAGC
>CASENC010000024.1 GCA_949289215.1 uncultured Bacteroidales bacterium
AGGAGGCTGTACTTTGTCCGGAGGCGAGAAGCAGCGCATATCCATTGCCCGCGCTATGCTGAAGGACGCACAAGTCATCCTGCTGGACGAAGCTACCGCCTCGCTCGACCCGGAAAATGAAGTGGAAGTGCAGAAAGCCATCGACTCTTTGATTAAAGGACGCACCGTCATTGCCATTGCCCACAGGCTCAAAACAATCAAGGATGCCGACCGGATAATCGTTTTGGATAACGGGCGGATAGAGGAAGAGGGCACCCATGATGAGCTTGTCAAAAAGGACGGACTTTATGCCCATTTGTGGAATATACAGGAAAGTATTTCGGGGTGGAAACTGTAGATAAAGATGTGTTAAATTGCAAATTTCGTTACCATCACTTCTGTATTGAATGTGCGGTGGCATCGACAGGGTTTTCAGCCAAGCCACAGGTGTCACACTGCCCGAAGGACTGGTGACTATCAAAAACAATGCTTTTAACAACAGCACCATCCAAACCGTGAAATTGCCCAACTCGCTTAAAACACTTGAAGAAGGTGCTTTCCGCCAGTCAAGGATAAGGGAACTGACTATACCGAGCATGGTTGAAGACATACCGGCACGTTGCTTCATGGGCAGCTCCTACTTAAGCGAAATCACATTTGGCGAAGGCGTAAAAGCCGTCGGCGACAATGCAACCGTTACTTGCAACGTTCTTGAAGTGCTGAACTTTATAAGTGCCGAACCGCCGACACTCAGCGAAACATCATTCCCAAATTGCGGCAACATTGTGGTTTACGTTCCCGTAAAGAGCAAACAGGCATACATCGACGCATGGGGCGATTACGGATTCAAGGAAATTTTGGCCGAAGGTGAAGAGCCAGGCGGAGATCCCGACCCGGAACCACCGGTAGGTATCGATGAGATAGAAGCCGATGCCCTCACTTACGTTGTTACCACCGACGGCATTCAATTGTCGGGCAACGTTGACGGTGAAGCAGCCGTATATTCGGTATCGGGACAATTACTGGCTAACGGCATCTGCACCGACGGCTTCATTCCCGTCCGCCTCACTGCAGGAATTTACCTGCTACGCATAAGCGACACCACGCTGAAAATCCTCGTAAAATAACATTCGTCACATAACGGAAATTCTCTAAAAAGTAGGTGTGTCGGAATATATTTCGGCACACCACTTTATGTTATCTTATCTCCTTTTATCGAAGATACGGCATTATACAAGGGTGCCACAAGAGCCTCGGCACAACGTTCGCCGTCAATGGCTGCCGACACTATTCCACCTGCATATCCTGCACCTTCCCCGCACGGATACAATCCTTTCATCATTATATGATGCATTGCCGCCAAATCGCGCGGAATGCGCACAGGCGATGATGTACGAGTCTCGACGCCTATCACTATGGCATCGTTGGTGAGGAAACCGCGAGCCGAATTACCAAACACACGGAAACCCTTACGCAACCTGTTGCCGACAAACGCCGGCAACCACATATCGAGCCGCGACGGCTGTACACCGGCCGGATAAGACGACGGCGGCAAATCCACGCTGTTGCGTCCTTCCACAAAGTCAATCATGCGCTGCGCCCCCGCCCGTTGCGTCATGCCGGCCGCTTCGTAACACCGGCGTTCGAGACGTTGCTGGAAACGCATCACGCAAAGCGCATCATCGGGGCTGTAGCCCGGCACATCTTCAGGATGAATTTCCACAACCATGCCGGAATTTGCCCATCGGGAATTGCGCCCCGAGGCCGACATTCCATTGACTACAAGTTGGTCCGGGCCGCTGGCGGCCGGTACTACTACCCCACCCGGACACATACAGAATGAATACACACCACGACCATCAACTTGCGTCACAAACGCATATTCAGCAGCAGGCAGATATTTTCCTCTTCCTTCCCGGCTATGGTATTGAATCTTGTCGATAAGCGACTGCGGATGCTCAAGCCGCACTCCCACGGCTATTCCTTTTGCTTCAATATGTATCTGCTGCTTATATAGCATTTCATATACATCACGGGCCGAATGTCCGGTAGCGAGTATTACAGGCCCCGGAAACCGCTCGCCCGAACTACATTCAACGCCGGTAACTTCATCACCATCGACCAGTAATGCAGTGACACAAGTCCCGAAATGCACCTCACCTCCACATCGCAATATAGTATTACGCATGGCTTCAATCACACGTGGCAATTTGTCGCTGCCTATGTGAGGGTGAGCATCCACCAGTATATCTTGCGATGCACCGTGCTGGTGAAATATGTTCAGAATACGCTCCACCGAACCACGCTTCTTGCTGCGTGTATATAATTTACCGTCGGAATAAGCTCCGGCTCCCCCTTCACCGAAACAATAATTGGAATCAGGGTCGATTATACCTTCCCGGGAAATACGCGCAATGTCGATTATGCGTTCCGAAACAGGCTTGCCGCGCTCTATCACAATAGGACGCACACCGAGTTCTATCAACCGCAACGCAGCAAACAGGCCTCCCGGGCCCATTCCTACTACAACAGCCTGCGGAGCATAATCGGGCAACTGCTTATAATTTATAGATTGGGCAATCGGCGAAACAGCCGGTTGCGGCTCATCTACATAAACTATTACACGCAAATTCACCATCACCTTGCGTTGACGCGCATCGATCGACCGCTTGGCAATTACCACGCCGCACACGCGACCGACTTCAATACCAAGATTATGGGCGACCTCCTTATACAGGTTATCATCGACATAAGCCACCTCGGGCAAAACTCGCAATTGCAATTCCTTGATCATAAATCAACGAGACAATATTTCAACAAAAGTATCAGGCAAACACACATTTTCCATTTCCATTGCCTCGTTGAACAACGGGGCTATATCGCTATCGCGAAATCCGGCAATGCCGCAACCTATACGGGTAACGAAAAAATATTTATCGGGATTACGGCGAGCAAAGTCTATAAACTCCTCAACATACGGCTTGATTGTTTCCACTCCGCCCTGCATGGTGGGTATGGCATAACTTTGCCCGTGCATCCCCACACCTTTGCCCCATTCGGCACCAAACTTGCCGAATGCCACACGCGCGGCACCGCCGCCATGAAAACCGGCCAAGTTGCTTCCGAACACAAACACCTCATCGGGCTGCAACGAACTTATACACGATGGTGTGTATAAAGGCTTCCCTTGCCTTGTTTTATATACTTTCATATCTGCGAAATTTATTAAAACCTTACGCCTGCCGTCAACGACAAGTTCTCAATCGAATTAAAGAAATTATATTGGCTGCTCGCATACCAGTGCCCGTCCATTTTCCCGTGCAACCCTACAAACAAATCCCTATGGCTGTAAACCAGGGCAAACATTCCCTTAATGTTCAGCGAGAACAAGTCGGTATTACCTTCAACCGAACTTTTAAGACAATGCTTGAAACCAAATGAGGGCAGAGCCGAAATATTGAACAGCCAGTGCTTTGAAAGCACCAAATTATATCCATACCCTGCCAAAAGGCAATAATCATAATAGCGGAAACGATAATTCATGTTTCCCGGTTCGGGCAGATACGATTTCATGTCGTCGGGTAACACACTGAAATCTATATCCACATTCTGCGACGAAACAGTTATACCGGCAATCAGCGACCCGGCACTGCGCTTTTGTATTTTAGAAAAGCTATATGCCGCCCCATGCGAATAACGCTTGTTATTAAAAAAATAATATACGTCTATGCCATACGACTCAAGTTGCAATCCAGGGAACTCATGCTTGAACCACTTGCCGTCGTTGTAATCGCCAAGCCTCCGCAAATTAGTGCCTCCGGTATTTTTATTGTAATACAAATTAGCCGAGAGCAATGCACAAGTAAAATTAAAATCCCATTTATTGTGCGTCACCGGCTGGCCGAAAAATATATACCCCACATCAAACATATATCCAAGGCTGACTGCCATATAAGAAATATACCCGCCAATGTTGCAACATGGGTCGGACAACATTCTCACCGGCGTACCCCCCTGTTGCAAATTCATGGCATAACTGTCAAGCCAATTGTCGTTTTTGAAAAACAATTTCCACCGTTTGCCGGTTCCCACTACATAAGCCGAATCATAGGTATTAAACACCCTGTCGGCCCAATTATAAGTGTCCACACAAAATTTTATGAACTTAGGATAATTAACATCCTTGTCCTTCATGTCGAGCCGCCCACGCAACATGGCACGATACCAATAGTCTTTGTCCTTTTTCATCATCTTTTGCACCATTCCCCGCTCGTTGCCGAATACTGTAGTATCTTCGGCACTTATCGACAATGCATCGACAATCGATGCGCTGTTCACGTCTCTCACCTGTTGCCCGTGCACAACCAATACGGATGCACAAAATAATACGACTAATATATACTTAAACAATCTATTAATCATAACCTCTCAATCACCGGCCTCCACCCATTCCCGTATAAATTCATCATCACTTCTTGTTACAGTATCGGCAGGAGCCGCATCAGCTTCCCTATTAGGTTTCTTTCTCCACAAGAAATCATATATATTGTCAAAGTCATGCTTGAAAACTACACCTACGCCCTGTGTTGTCAATGCACTGCGCACATAATAGTTTTGGTCGTTATAATGGTTGTAGGCCTTCAGCCTTATATTACCATTCTTTGTCAACAGGTACTCTATGTCAAAGTCTCCTATGAAATTGGAGTTACGTGTATTAAGCGCATTGTCGCGATACCCGAAATTACCATTAAACAACAGTCTGTTATTAAGCAATTGGCTCGACAATGCAAGTTCCACTTCTATATCCGAGAAATCCCCGTTATCGCTCCTGAAATTAGGCGATATACTCCAATTCTCGCTCATCTGCCCAAGCAAATTAGACAATTGTGAAGAAATAGTTGATGATGCCACCGAAGCCAACTCGTTACTGCGGCTGTTTTCTGCCATATAATCGGGAGTATAAAAACTGTTCAACGCCAACAAATATATAATTTGCCTGTTCATCATGTCCTCGGTGCTTATTATGCTCATCACCTTACGGTAAACATCCGACGTAAGTGTAGGAAATTCCAAATCGAAAGATATTTCAGGCGCACTTATGTCACCTTGCAAGCGCAACAGCGCATTCACCGGCACATTGGTACGGTTCAGCTCGCCATCGGTGGCAAACGACTCGTCAAGGTCGGCAATATTGGCATGAAGCGAATACATCGCCTCTATGTCCATCACAGCCGACAACGGATTGCCATTAAACGTAAGGCTGCTGCCCTCCCTTATGGTAAAGTCCTTTATAATGATATCTTGCAACGTAAAATTGTAATTACCCCTGGTGAGGGTATATGTGCCAAACATCGTCATTTCTTCATCTGCACTGTTATAGCCTATTATCAGGCTGCCGTTCCCGGCGGCCTTTATCTTGTCGCCGCCCGACGGGTCCATAACCAAGTTCATTTGTGCCTGCGGCGTGGCATCAATCATCAAGTTAATGTTGAATTGCGACGAGCTGCCATCCTCTACATTCTTTTGCCGCTTTAAAAATTCCTTCACCTTTTCGGGACGCGAATCCAATTGCGACTCGTCGGCGTTCGCCCCACGATTTCTATCGACAAACGTTATAAAATCATATTCGGTTGCAACCTTGGTATCGGAAAGCACAAATGTGAAACTGCTATTATCGGCCGTAGCCATATTCACATCTATGTTCACAAATCCCGGCCGCCCTGTTATGAAAGCCGAACCGTTGCAGAATATCCGCCCATACCATTCCGGGCTCATTTTCTGCGTAACGTCGAAACTCAAAAAATTCTCGGCATTGGTCAGGCCGAAATCGAAAGTTGCATTGTGAAAATAATCATGTGTCACCTTGCCCGACAATCGAGCCGTATGCCCCATCTGATCCTTGATTTCTATGTCATCTATCAATATCAACCCGGGCAACATTTTCACCGAATCACGGGCCGTGTAATATACGTTGGTGTAATCTATTTTCATTCTCAACGAGTCGGCAAACACATCTCCCTTAAGATTGATATTCTTAAACGTACCATAAAGTTCCACATGGCCCGAGGCTTCACCTTGTATATCCGAAGAAAATGCTTTCATGAATGGTTTCAAAAATGCAATGTTCACTCGCTCGGGCTTGAAGTCGAAGTATAGCGAATCCCTGGCTATGAATATGCGTCCGTCAATCAATGTCTGCTTCCCGTTACGTTGAGAAACATCGGCTTTAATAGTCACGCACTTCTCATCATTTATCCACGAGCTTAATATCTTTGCATCACCAAACACGGCTTGGTTATACGATAGTGATTTAACAAAAAGCCCCTCGGTGTACATTCGCGGAACACCCGAAAACAAGTCAGACGCGTAAAACACCCCCGTTGCACGCCCGCCAAATGTCACATTGTTGATGGCAAGTGTCTCAAACACATAATCAAGATTTATGTCGTTTAATTCCACCACCATTTCATCTTCGGGTCGGTCGCTTGCATTTCCGTCGATTTTCAAGAATTGTTTCTCGCAAGTCACATAAAAATCTTTCACGGCTATATGCCCCCGGTTAACATCTATCTGCGCCGGATGCACATGCCACACCGTATCGTTAAACAACAGTTCGGTAGGATTTACATCAATATGCACCGCTGGCATGACAGCCGCCGTGTCGCGAGTAAAAAGCGACGACAAGCTCACTTCTCCGCTGTAAGATTTCTTTCCATCAACCGTCCACGACACATCGCTGTCGATGCGGTCGTTCACCCCGTTGGCTGCCACCGTTAGAGCGAGTTTCCCTTTCTTCAACGGTATAATCGAATATGCATCAATCTGCAAATTATCATCGGTATTGTTCAACGATGCCTGCAACCGTGTTCCTTCAATCAACTTATTTTTTTGCTGCAAATACGGTGCATCGACGAGCAAATACATCGCATGATTACTATCGGTTATAAAACCGTCGATTGTAACCGCACTTAACGGTTTTACGGGCAATTTAAACATATCGGCCACCTCTTCAAGGTTGTCGATATTAAAATTGAAATATACGTTATTCGGAACAAGTTCGCGTTTCTCTTTTTCTTTTTTCTTATACCGCCGATGCGCCTTCGGTTTATCAAGCTCCACTTCGACCGTATCGCCAAACAATGCAGGAAACGGCCTTGAAAGCATCGTCTTAACCGACCCGGTGAGTGTATATACGTCATACAGCCCCGATACGCTGCCGTTGATGATGTCGGATGTCACCTTCACCACTTTAGGCTGTGAATTATTGTCGGCCTCGACAAGGAATTTTGATATATGCAACCCTTTTCCCACCGAATCGCAATAAATAAAATTATTGCACGACACGATACCGGTGATATTGTTTATGTTATTTCCTTCAAAAGCAGCATCAAGGTTGAGCGATAATTTTTTACCCGGAAAACGTTCGGCCAAATGCAATTTTGACAAATCGGCATTGTCAACCGATGCCATTACATCTATTACGGTATTGGCCCCGTCTAATATCCCGGTTCCTTCTACCAGTAACGAACCATTTTCATCATCTATTTCAACTCGCCCACTGACCTTCTTTTTATCAAGCTCTACATTGGCGGTTATGTCATTATACCGGTACCCCTTTACGTCGATATGCCCGAATTTGCCAATCACTTGCCCCGTCAATGCAGAATGGCGGCGTTTTGACACATTTACATCGATATTGCAGGCAAGCGAGCCTATCACGCCTTCTTTTGACAATAACTTGCCCACGTCAAGCCCTGCGGTTTCCAACTTCCCGACATAGCTGTTTACGGCACCGTTCCCACGGTTGGCAAACACTCCGTTAAGCGACATCGCACCAACCGACGTTGATATCATTCCATTAAAATCCACCACCTTCGGGTTGCCTTTCAGCACGCCGTTTACGCCTATGTTTCCGCAATTGGATATGACACGGCGCACATCACGGCTCGCGCCTGCCGTATTCGACAAAATGGCTGCTATGACATCGGCGTCGGCCGAAATCCTGAAACGATTTATTTCACCTTGTACCGAGTCGGGCATCATGACATTACTGAACCTACCGGCCACATCGATTTTCAATCCGCCGCCTGCCGATTGCAATTCAAACTTTGGCACACTCAAATCCCGTAACGTGCCATTAATGATAAATGTGAAATCCAACGGGTCGTCAAAAGTTGCAAGTACCGGTGCGAAACACTTGAAATCGGCCGGTGTAACATAATTATCGGTAAACGCAATACCAATGGGCAAGTCGGCAACAGAATCGGCAAGCCGTGCAATCCCGTCTATGCGCAACGTAATGTCATCGGGAGAGATATGTGTATTTGGCAACTCGATTTTTGCTTTGCTCAGCATTATGCAGCTGTCATTTACCACAGCCTCTGCCGACATATTTTTTACCTCAAATCCGCTTTGCTCCCTGAAAGACAACCGCTTCAATTCCAATTCATAATCATTGTTCTTTATGCGCGGCAATGAGATATCGGCTCTGAAATCTTTTATTTTCACGTGATTGGCATCAAAGCGCCCCATCTCCACTGTATCCGATGTCTCGACATCATAACTGAAATTGCTGCGGCGAATAACTATGTTTTGTATATTCAAATCATACGATTTCGGCTTGTCGTTTTTTTGCTTTGGCGACAAAGCATCGATTATGAATTGTATGTTAAGCTCCCCGTCGGGTGATTGCTTCCCCAAATGCACATCCACGCCAATCAATTCGGCATACGTGAAAACCAGCCGCCGGTGCGCTATCAGGTTAAAAACACTGAAACCTACACCCACCTTATCGGCTTGCAAAATAGTATCGCCTTGCAAATCGGGCAATACCACGTCATACAAAACCAGTTGGTTGAATGGCGTTATATTTATGCCACCTATGCCGACTTCCGTTCCAAGCAACCGCCCCAATTCACTACTGCCGACTTGGCGTATCCGCCCTTGAATAGATGGTATGGATATGAACAGGTACAAAACAACATACGTCATGGTGACAACAAGTATTGCTGCCACCAAGATGCTGCGAATTACATTGTATATCTTGTACCCCGCTTTTTTCATTATTGCCAATTACAACTCGTCACATTCTTTAATCCACAATGCCGACGTGGCATCGCTCGGCATTCGCCAATCACCTCGTGGCGAAAGGCTCACACTGCCCACCTTGGGTCCGTCGGGCATACACGACCGCTTGAATTGCTGGTTGAAGAACCGGCGCACAAATGTTTTCAGCCACTTTTTTATAGTGACATCGTCATAATCGTCCATGAATAC
This sequence comes from uncultured Bacteroidales bacterium, assembly GCA_949289215.1. Classification (GTDB taxonomy): domain Bacteria; phylum Bacteroidota; class Bacteroidia; order Bacteroidales; family Muribaculaceae; genus Avimuribaculum. Next base: position 9,256 of record CASENC010000024.1, read on the forward strand.
CCGGCTCGCAAGCCAATATATCTTGCGTGGAGAAAATCCATACCTCAGCATATAGTAAAGGAAGAAATCATGCAAATCATACGGGCCCACAAGGTCTTCGGTTTTCTGCTTGATTTCTCCGGTATCTTCGGCCGGTATCAATTCAGGGCTTATGGGTGTGTCAACAATGTCGTGCAATGCAGGAGATATACTCTCGTTGCCGGCAAAATATATGTCGGCAAACCACCTGACAAGATATTTCACAAGTGTTTTAGGTATGCCTGCATTCACGCCATACATCGACATATGGTCGCCATTATAAGTCGCCCATCCCAGAGCAAGCTCCGACAAATCGCCGGTACCCACCACTATGCCATTCACCTTGTTGGAATAATCCATTAGTATTTGTGTGCGCTCACGAGCCTGCGAATTTTCATATACCACATCTTGCACCGACTGGTCATGCCCGATATCGCTGAAATGCATCTCAACTGCTGCTTTTATCGAAATCTCCTTGACAGTTATTCCCAATGCCTGCATCAATGTCATGGCATTAGCATAAGTGCGTCCGGTGGTACCAAATCCCGGCATGGTTATACCCACAATTCCGGTACGTGGCAACTTCAGCCGGTCGAATGCCATTGCCGTCACAAGCAAAGCAAGCGTACTGTCCAGTCCGCCCGAGATTCCAATGACCACGTTCTTGCAACCTATTGCCGACAATCGGCGGGCAAGACCGGAAGCTTGTATATTAATAATTTCCTCGCACCGATTGGAAAGTAATTTCCCGTCGGCCGGAACAAACGGATATCGATGTATCGGTCGCATCAGTTCATTCTCCACACCGGTCTCATCGAGCACAAAATTCACCGTGCGGTATGGCGACTGCCGGTTAAATGCCATGCAGTCGGTATAACTTGTCGTGGCACGGCGGTCGCTATTTATCTTTTCAATGTCAATGTCGGCAATTGCCATAACTGCACCCTCGGTAAACCGCTCACTTTGAGCAAGGAATGTGCCATTTTCGGCAACAATTGCATTCCCGGCAAACACAAGGTCGGTTGATGACTCACCGAAACCTGCCGACGAATACACATATGCTGCCATGCAACGCGCCGACTGCTGTTTCACAAGGCTGCACAAATATCCGTGCTTGCCTATGACTTCGTTTGATGCCGAAAGATTTACTATCACATTGGCACCGGCAAGTGCGGCATAGCTGCTGGGCGGTATCGCAGTCCACAGGTCTTCGCATATTTCCGAAGCGATAACCAGATTTTTCCACTTGAACAACAGGTCACACCCCATAGGTACGGTTTCGCCGCACAATTCGACCTCGGTCTGCGTAAGCGATTTTGACGATGCAAACCAACGCTTTTCGTAAAATTCGTTGTAATTTGGCAGATACGTTTTAGGCACCGCACCCAAAATGTGCCCGCGACACAAGGCAACGGCACAATTGTAAATGGCATTGACACCACGAACCGGCATACCCACAAAAACTATGGCATTCACTGCCTCGGTTGCCTTCCTTATTTCATCAAGGCAAACCTCGGCCGATACAAGCAATTCTTGCTGAAAAAACAGGTCGCCACAAGTGTATGCAGTCACCGACATTTCGGGGAAAACAATAATTTTCGCCCCTTTGCTGCCTGCTGCCAACATTTGTTCACATATTTCTTTTGAGTTAAACCAGCAATCTGCTACATTCACACGTGGCACCATCGCCGCCACCCTTACAAATCCATAATCCATATACCGGCGTTTTGTGTTAATATGCAAAATTAGCCATTTTTCCCTTAGTAACGGCGGTGACTCGCTATATATTTCCATTTTTTACTCATTTAATCGCCAATTCGACCACACAAGTCATTTTTTTTCTTATAAATTTGAATTAATCGAAAATGTTGATTTAACTTTGGAATTAAAATTTCAAAAAACGATGAAACGACTTCTTACCATAATCATAATTATTGTTGCCGCAACGACAACCATCATGGCCCAAAAAGGTGAAAAAACAGTGGGATTACTTGCAGGATACACAACCGAGAGCCATGCAGCAGTGGCCGGGCTTTTTTTCCAATATCGTTGCAGCTCGCTATTGCGGCTTGCCCCCGATTGCCAATTCGTCATTAAGAACAACAACCGTAGCGCATTCATTTTCAACGGTAATGCTCAATTCCTTATTAAGACCTCGGCAAAAACCAATATTTATCCCCTTGCCGGTATAACCTACCACAACTGGAAAACTTACAATGCAGGTATCGGCAACCAAAACCGATTCGGAGCCAATGTGGGTGCAGGATTTGAAGCGATGGCAACACCCACACTCAAATTATCGGTCGAGGCAAAATATTCTTTGGTAAAAGACTTTTCATCGGGCAATTTTTTCGCAAGTATCGGTTACCTGTTCTGAAACATGAGCGACAAATTGCCTTTGGTTTCGGTAATTGTTCCGGTTTACAATGTGGAACGCTACATTGAACAGTGCGCACGTTCCATCTTTGAACAAACCTACCCGAACCTTGAAATAACATTCATCAACGACTGCTCTACAGATCGCAGCATCGAAATATTAAAACGAGCGATAACTTGTTATCAAATACGCAGAACACAGACTCACATAATCGACCTTAAAAGCAACAGTGGCTCGACCATTGCACGGAACACAGGCATTAGAAACTGTAACGGTGATTATATAATTTGCATTGATAGCGATGACTATATCGAATCTTGCATGGTTGAACAATTAGTGACGATAGCCTTCGGTGGAAATTACGATATAGTTTCATCATCATTCTTCATCAACGATAATGGCAAAGAAAAACAAATCAACATCAGCAACAGCCAAGACTTTTTTTGCCTCAATTCTATTGCCATTGACACTCTGCATTTCTCCCTGTGGAACAAAATAATCAAAAAGAGTATTTTAGACCGGATACCCGAAATTCCCAATGCCAACTGCTGGGACGACCTTGCCATAACGTCAAGGGCTATCGCTTTGGCTCAAAGTGCTATGACAACAAACGTTCCATTTTATCATTATCGCATAAACACAAATGCCGGTTCTCTCACATCTCAAGCCCATGAAAAACGTCTGCACGACCAACTCATTGTTGCCCGGTTTGTTGAAGAATGGTTCATCAAAAATAAACTTGACGCAAAATATGCGCAATTCCTGCGCAACATGAAGTTCTCGGCCAAAATAAAATTTCTGCGTGGCCGTAACCGTGACTTTGCCGCATGGAAACGCACTTTCCCGGAAACCAACAACGGCATACTGTGTTACCGTCACATACCGTTGCATTACCGCCTGCTGTTCTTCATGGCCGACATTCTGCCGGCACGGCTGTGCCAATACATCTCCGATAAAATCTCAAAGAAATAAAAAATCCGCCTTGGAGAAATCTCCCAAAGCGGATTTTTATCAAATCGATGATATATCAATATGCAAACATGGGATATTCGTTCATGATGCTGTTGACTTTTTCACGTACCGACTTGATTACGCTTTCGTTGTCAACATTCTGAAGTACTGTATCAATCATTTCCACGATTTCACCCATAAGTTCTTCCTTTGCACCGCGAGTGGTAATTGCCGGCGTGCCAAGGCGTATGCCCGATGTGAGGAACGGCGAACGTGTGTCAAACGGCACCATATTCTTATTTGCTGTAATATCGGCGGCCACAAGTGCCCTTTCGGCAACCTTTCCGGTCAATTCGGGGAACTTGCCGCGAAGGTCAAGCAAAATGCAGTGGTTGTCGGTTCCGCCCGATGCAATCTTGTATCCCTTGTCAATCAATGCCTGAGCCATCACGGCTGCATTCTTCTTAACTTGCATTTGATATTCCTTGAACGATGGTTGCAAAGCCTCGCCAAATGCAACAGCCTTTGCTGCTATGACGTGTTCGAGCGGACCGCCTTGCACACCGGGGAAAACTGCAGAATCGAGCAACGACGACATCATGCGCAATTCACCCTTGTTGTTTTTCTTGCCAAACGGGTTTTCAAAATCTTTTCCCATCATGATTACACCACCACGAGGGCCGCGAAGTGTCTTGTGTGTGGTAGATGTAACTATGTGTGCATATTTCACAGGATTGTCAAGAAGTCCGGCAGCTATAAGTCCTGCAGGATGAGCCATATCAAACATGAAAATGGCACCTACCTCATCGGCCACACGACGAATTCGGGCATAATCCCATTCACGTGAATAAGCACTTGCGCCACCTATAATCAACTTCGGGTGCTCGCGACGAGCCACCTCTTCAAGCATATCATAGTCAATGAGGTTGGTATCGGGCGTTACATTATATTCCAACGGCTGATATACCAGTCCCGAGAAATTGACTGCACTGCCGTGCGACAAGTGGCCTCCGTGCGACAAATTTAAACCCAGGAATTTATCTCCGGGTTTCATAACGGCAAGGAATACGGCCATATTGGCTTGCGCTCCCGAGTGAGGTTGCACATTTGCCCATTCTGCGCCAAACAATTGCTTCAAGCGTTCTATTGCAATCGTCTCGGCCTCGTCAACCACTTGGCAACCGCCATAATAACGGTGTCCGGGATAGCCTTCGGCATACTTGTTGGTCAGGCAAGAACCCATTGCTTGCATAACTTCATCACTGACAAAATTCTCACTTGCTATGAGTTCGATACCCTTCTTTTGGCGTTGATGTTCGCGCTCAATGATGTCGAAAATTACTTTATCTCTCTCCATTATTCGTTATTATTGTATTTATTGTTGTTATTTTTTCTTTTTAACCGACCACCCGAAATGCCCGATGCGGTCACCCAAACCAAAATATTCGCCATGGCAATATACTAGCATCCCGGCCTGCTTCATGTCAAATTCCCCGGTCTCGGCATTTATATAGCGGTCATCTGCAACCACATTAATCACATCGGCAATAAACATATCATGCGAACCGAGCGACACAATCTCCTTTACGCGGCATTCTATCGACAACGGAGCTTCGGCTATATAAGGAGAAGCCACTTTAACCCCTTTTACCGGAGTAAGCCCCATTTCCTCGAATTTATCATAATCGCGCCCGCTGCGCACTCCGCACCAGTCGGTAGCCCGTGCAAGAGCTTCGGTGGTCAGGTTTAAAGTAAATTCCATATTGCGCTTAATGATACCGTGACTGTGACGTTCGGGTCGAATCGAAACATAACACATGGGCGGATTGGTACATACAGTTCCTACCCAACTCGCAGTAAAAACGTTATAATCTTCGGGCAAAGAACCGCAACTCACCAATACCGCAGGCAGCGGATAAATCAGCGTTCCGGGTTTCCAGTTTTGCTTCATCTCTTATTATTCAAGCACGATATCGTCTTTTTCCACTGCTCTTTCGCAATAATGGCACTTTAGCACCACATTTTCGCGGTCGATAACATGGAAATGTGTCCGCATAGGCTCGTTGTTGGTTATGCACTTGGGATTGTTGCACTTCACTATGCCATATATGTCATCGGGAAGTGAAACGGTGTGCTTGTCCACCACCTTATAATCCCTTATGATATTTATTTTGGCATTGGGGGCTACAAGGGCTATGCGGTTTAGCGTGTCTTCATGCAAAAACACATCGGCAACTTTTATTATACCCTTCTTGCCGCATTTCTTGCTATTAAGATTGAAACCTATCGTCACACTGCTTTTCATCTTGGATATGCCGAGCAAATCGACTACTTTGAAAAGCGACTCGGTGGGAATGTGGTCGATTACCGTACCATTCTGCAAAGCAGCCACAGCCAATTCTTCATTTTTTATTGTCGTCATGTTACATTCCTCCCTTTTTATTTATTATCGATACCCAATACTTTGCATATGATGGCCTGACGGGCATAAAGTCCGTTTCGGGCCTGTTGGAAATAATAAGCCTTGGGATTGCTGTCAACATCATATGAAATCTCGTTCACCCTTGGCAGCGGATGCAACACGCGCAAATTTTCCTTGCTTCCAAGCAACATGGAATTTTTAAGTGTATATAGGTTTTTTACACGCTCATATTCCATGATATCGGTAAAACGCTCACGTTGCACACGTGTCATATACAGTATATCGGTCTGGTTTATCACATCGTCCGAGAAATCGGTATATTCATGATACTCTATACCGTGCTTTTTACAAAATTCCTTATACTCGCCCGGCATCTTCAATTCGTCACAAGCAATAAAATTGAACCGCGGCTTAAAATAATACATGGCCATTAGCAGCGAATGTACCGTGCGCCCGTATTTCAAGTCTCCGACCATGGTAATGGTGAGATTTTCAAGCGTACCTTGCGTCTTGTATATCGAATACAAGTCGAGCATCGTCTGCGACGGGTGTTGATTGGCCCCATCCCCGGCATTGATGATAGGCACAGGTGAGAACTCGCTGGCATATCGTGCCGCACCTTCAAGGTAATGCCGCATTATTATCAGGTCGGCATAATTGCTCACCATCATTATGGTGTCGTGCAACGTTTCTCCTTTCGACGAACTTGTGGTATTGGCGTCGGAAAAGCCGATGACCCTGCCGCCAAGACGGTTTACAGCAGTTTCAAAGCTGAGCCGAGTGCGTGTTGACGGCTCGAAAAACAGCGTTGCCACCACCTTTCCCTCCAACAAGTTGCGATTGGGGTTGGCTTCAAACCGGCTTGCCGATTCGAGCAACGACAAAATTTCGTCTTTCGTGAAATCTGAAATCGAAACCAGACTTTCGCTATTCATAATTCTTTATCGTTTTTGTATGTTGAACAGGTTTATGCACACCATCTTATCCTGAAAATCTCATACAAAAAAAGCCAATCACACTTGCCACCTCGACCGAAGCGACTTAATGACTGACTTCACTGCTATGCCATTTCTGTCGAATCCACCGACATAAGGCGTGTGGCAATATATGTGTATGCTCAATTTTCATTGCAACAAAGATACGCATTTTTCACCATTCACACATTACCCCACGCGAATTTATTTTATTACCTAACTTTATACTCATTTCAACTCAAGCCGCAACCCGACTTGCAAATTGAAATTTAACGGTTTGTCCTTGTATATCGTCAATACATCACTGCCATCATCGAAATAATAACCCACGCCGGGTTCTACATAAACTCCTAAATTTTTCATAAAATTATATTGGAAACCGGCCGCACATGAAACAGACCACTGCAACCGGTCGATTTCAATATCCTCGGAATGATTACCTGCCGATTGCCCCCCTGTAACATAGTCGGTTACATTTTTTGCCGACAGTGGAATTTCCATCATTCCGCCTGCATTTGCATACACCCTGAAATGCCTGTTTTGCCACACGGTAAAATGCACCTTCAACGGTATTCCCAAGTAATGAATGGTTTGCTCGGTCGTATAATAATCTTGTGCCACGCCCGATGTAAGTTCCGACTTCAACAATGTATATGCCACACCGCTTTCCAGACCCCAACGGTCGGTAAAGGCATACTTCACGTTTGCCCCGAAACGCAATGGCAGGTGGTGCTTGACCTTGGTTTCGGGAACACGGTTTAAGTTATTGAACATTATATTTGCCATTGCATTTGTGGTCCACGTTTCCTGTTTCGGCATATTGCCAAACGGATTGATGCTCATTCTGAAATTACGGTACCCTATTGCCGAAGCGTTGTTACCTGTCATGTTTGAAGCATAAATTCCTGCGCTCCATTTACCGGCGGTGTGCACACCCTTATTACCCCGGTATATATCGGGAACATCACGTTCCCTGCGTTGTTGCCTATCGGCATAATTATCCATCACCGAAGCGTGCCCACCGTTACGCACTTCTTTCTCTTCGTCCGATTTGTTATTCACTTTATTCGCCTCAACCACATCGGCACTGTCGCCCAATTGATGCATAGGATTATCGGCTTCCTCGGTTGCAATTCGCACAGGCTTGCGACTCATGTTATTAGCAATCACCGGCACCTCGGTCGATGCCCGAAGCTGCATCTCAACGGGCATTGGCTTTTCAACATTCTTGGCTCCGGCAACAATATTACTATTTTCAGGCACATCGTTTTGCAACGATGTTTCATCATTATGCAATACCACAAAGCCCATGACCGCCAGCAGGAGTACCGCAGCGACAGCCGCAGCACGTCGCAGCACAAGCGATACCGTATTTCTTTTTCTCTTGACAACACCGCGAGCCTCCAACGACTGCATCACATCATTCCACAACCCGTCGGGCGACTTTCGTTCAAAAGCCTCGGAACGTTTTTTCAAATTATTCAGCCATTGTTCTTTCATTTTCTTTCATTTTTATTGGTTGTCAAGTATTCGTTTATTTTAGCAGCTAGCAAGGCTTTTGCCCTGTGGAACTGTGATGCCGATGTATTCTCTTTTATATTCAACATTCCGGCTATCTCCTTGTGGCTCTTGCCCTCAAACACATATAAGTTAAACACACTGCGATATCCCGCGGGCAAGTGCCTTATCATTTCGTAAATCGCCTCAATGGGCACATTCCCCACATCGGGTTCTTCAACGGTCTCGTCTTCATCGCAATCGTCAGTTTCTGCTCCAAGCGGCTCGGTGTTTTTTCGGCTGCCTATAAAATCCAATGCCTCGTTTACAACGATTCTTGTCATCCATGCCCTTAGCGAGCCTTTTCCTCGGTATTGGAATTTACCAATCGACATATATATTTTGACAAAAGCCTCCTGCAAGACATCTTTCAAATCGTCATCATCGGGAATATAACGCGAAGCAACGGCTGTGAGACTGCCCACATGGCAATCATATAAACACTTCATGGCAACTGCGTCACCATCAAGTATTTTCTTTATCAGCTCTTTTTCTTTGCTTTCTTCGCTCATACGTTTTTTATTCCCCTCGGCAAACTTTCCTCTCTAAACGAAGTTGCACAATGCGGAATACGTGTCCGCATCATGCAACCTTCTTCCAATTATCATCCTTAAATTATAACTAACATTTTCCCCTTTATCAGGCAAGATTACTTACTTTTTCGACAGATTGAAATTGTATTTGAGAGAACTGGGTATATGCACATCTTCTCCATCCGACGTGATGCTTTTCAGCAATAATTCAAATGTCATCGAATTGCTCATGCCATTGTAATTTCCTCGCTTAGTTGTATAAAAAACGACATTCACATCGTGTATCGCCCCACCATATTCGATTTCAAATGCAAGCACAGGCAATTCCATTTCAATGAACATATTCAACCCGAATATTTCAGCAGTATAGCCAATGATGTATTCTTGTGACGGCAACGAAGCCATAGCTTCCTCGAAATCACTTTCGGGGACTACAATTTTTACAATTGAATCCACAGGGAAATCACTTATGGATATCTTATCATCCACAGCCGCCATGATTGCCAACGGTTCCCCCTGTCCAACGGACAAAGTTCCATTAAAATCCCCTTTCACGCTATCGGCCGTCAGCGGTTCAACCTGAATTTCTTCATCATCACTGCAAGCAGCCATAGTAAAAGCAAATATGCACAGCGTAATCGCCACTGCCACAAAACCTTTGATTTTCTTCATCTTTTAAATCTAATCCTATTTTTTCTTATTTAATAATATCGTCCACGGGGAATGATGCATTATTCACCATCGGCACTGCACAATTGAATAAAAAATCAATCTACATCCAACAGAAGTGTCTGCACTTCGATAGGCATATCGGTCACATTTCCCGAACTGCGACGTGTACAATAGTCAAACGTCGTTGACTTGTCGGCAGTGTACCCTTTCCACTTCAGTGTCAGCTTGACGATTTCACCATTTGTATCGGGCAGCTCACCCAGGTTAAATGCAACCATACCGTCGGTCTCTATACCCGATACATCGCCCTTGGCATCATGCCGAAGTTCTACCGTGTATGGGTCGTTCTCATCAACCCCTGTCAAAAGGTGCACATAGTGTATATGACCGGTGCGGTTAGACAACGTGCGGAAACGCAATGTCAAATATCCGTCCTCGGCTATGGTAACCCAGTCGTTCACAATCTCGATGGGGTCGTTGCCATAAGTCTCGTCATTCAAGTCGCCGAGCGTAGGCACAGTCGATTTGGTACGGATACTGTCAATCCAGTTTACATATACGTTACGCGAATTGACGGTATAACTGTCCATGTAAGTGAAATTCGTCAAGGCTCTCACCTCCTTGCCATCGAAGATTGTACTTTTCACATTAACCGGATTCAGCGTCGTATTGTCGTCGAGCTGGAAATAACAACTGTCGTCTCCCACATGTTTAACTGTAACAAGTGCATTTGCCCCCATATATCCCGACAGATAATACGCATCATTGTCATCATCGTCACACGATATCACCGACATCGACAGCAAACCTGCCGAAACAATCGATAATAATAATTTAGCATTCTTTTTCATCGTCTTTTCTCATTAATTGTTTATTCAATAAACCACAAAACGATGAAACCTTGCACACGTAGCCGGACATTTAACACACATTAACCCCTTGACGAAATAAAACACGGGTGCACCAAACTTTGCAATTGGTGCACCCGTGTATTTTATACGTATAAGTATGACTTGCCTTTTTACTTTGCAGTTGCAGCAGTATTGACACGACGCTCCTTGATACGAGCCTTCTTGCCGGTCAAGCCACGAAGGTAATACAATTTTGCACGACGCACTTTACCGTACTTGTTGATTTCAACACTGTCGATGAACGGAGAATCCATCGGGAAGATACGTTCAACACCAATGTTGTCGCTCATCTTCCTTACGGTGAAACGCTTCTTGTTGCCCTCACCGGTTATGCGGATTACAACACCGCGGTATTGCTGTACACGCTCCTTGTTGCCTTCCTTAATTCTATAAGAAACTGTTATAGTGTCTCCCGGACGGAATGCGGGGAGTTCTTTTCCGCTTTCAAAAGCCTTTTCTACAACTTTAATTAAATCCATTGCTGTCTATTATTTCATTGCCGCGCAATATTAACAAGCAGCCCGGAACATACATCCATGTCTTGCCAGAGATTGCGAAACAACATAATGTTAATATTTAAGTTTTATTCTCTGAGATGGCTATTTTTCAATTGGTTCTCACACCGATTAAGCAACCGGAGCCTTAACCTTGTCAACAATAGCCTTGAAAGCCTCGGGATTGTTCATAGCCAAATCGGCAAGCACCTTGCGGTTGATTTCAATTCCGGCTTTGTGCAAAAGTCCCATCAATTGAGAATACGAAAGGCCTTCCAAGCGGGCAGCAGCATTGATACGCTGTATCCACAATGCGCGGAAGTTGCGTTTCTTGTTCTTGCGATCGCGGTAGGCGTATGTTTGACCTTTTTCCCATGTATTTTTGGCAACGGTCCAAACATTCTTGCGAGCGCCATAATTTCCCTTTGTAAGTTTTAAAATCTTCTTCCTACGTGCTCTTGAAGCTACATGATTTACTGATCTTGGCATTTTAATAATGTTTTTGAATGTCAGCGGCTTTTATGCTCTTTTTTTGTGCTGAGACATTCGGTTAATAAATGAAACTGATTTCTAAAAGAATAACTGTTTACTTTGCACCACCGTGGCATTACTTCATTGCAAGCAACTTCTTCACATTAGAGTGGTCGGCTGTAGCAATTTCTGCGAAGTAACCAAGGTTTCTCTTGCGTTTCTTCGATTTCTTGGTCAAGATGTGGCTTTTGTAAGCATGTTTTCTCTTGATTTTACCTGATCCGGTAAGGGCGAACCTCTTTTTGGCACCGGAGTTAGTCTTAAGCTTTGGCATTTTTCCTTTACTTTTTAATTTATTTATATTAACAGGGGCATGGCACTTACAAGCCATGCGCCCTTTGTTTTTATCAAATGTGTGAATATGCCACTTTTAAGTCTCACGAAACGGCAATTCCACCGTCACTTCGTTTTCTTGGGAGTAAGCAATATCGTCATTCGCTTCCCTTCAAGAATAGGCATCTGCTCCACCTTTCCAAGCTCTTCAAGATCGTTGGCGAAACGCAACAAGAGCACTTCACCCTGTTCCTTGAAAAGTATCGAGCGGCCGCGGAAGAAGACATATGCCTTCACTTTTGCCCCTTCTTTAAGGAACTCCATGGCGTGCTTCAACTTAAAGTTGTAGTCGTGGTCGTCGGTTTGCGGCCCGAAACGTATCTCCTTCACCACAACCTTCGTTGATTTGGCCTTCTGCTCTTTCAGCCTTTTCCGTTGCTGGTACATGAATTTTTGGTAATCCAGCACACGGCACACAGGCGGATTGGCGTTAGGCGAAATTTCAATCAGGTCGAGACCTTGTTCATCGGCTATTTTCATAGCCTCGGCAATGGGATAGACACCCTGCTCCACATTGTCACCCACGAGCCTTACCTCTTTAGCGGTAATTTCATCATTAATGGCGTGCGAGTCTTTGTCCTTGTCTCCTTTCCTTGCGCCCTTTGCCTGCGCGTTGTTATCGCTGTTTGGCTTTCTCGGGCCTGTCCATGACGGTTTTTTATCCATTCAGTTAACTTAAAAGTTTGTCATCTTCTCAATTTCTCGAGCAAAATCGTCTGCAAAGGTAGTAATTTTTTGCGAACCTTTATCACCTTCGCCCTGTTTTCTCACAGAAACTTCTTCATTTTGTGCTTCTTTCTCCCCTACTACGAGCAAATAAGGTATTCTCTTAAGCTCGTTGTCGCGGATTTTCTTGCCAATTTTTTCATTTCTGTCATCGACAAAGGCGCGAATATCTTTTTCCGACAAAATTTTCACTACCTTCCGGGCATAGTCGTTGTATTTCTCGCTGATAGGCAATACTACCACCTGGTCGGGGGCAAGCCACAACGGCAAGCGGCCTGCGGTATGCTCAAGCAACACGGCCACAAAACGTTCCATCGAGCCGAACGGTGCACGGTGAATCATGATAGGACGGTGCTTTTGGTTGTCGGCACCTGTATATTCAAGGCCGAACCGCTCGGGCAGGTTGTAGTCAACCTGGATTGTTCCAAGCTGCCAGCGGCGACCTATGGCATCCTTTACCATAAAGTCGAGCTTAGGTCCGTAGAATGCGGCTTCACCTACCACTTTCTTGGCAGGCAGGCCTTTTTCTTCGCAAGCCTCGACTATGGCACGCTCGGCTTTTTCCCAATTTTCATCGGTTCCCACATATTTTTCCTTGTTATTCGGGTCGCGCAACGAAATTTGAGCCTCATAGTTGTCGAAGTGCAAGGCCTTGAAGATATAGAATATAATATCCATAACCTTCAAGAATTCGTCCTTAAGCTGGTCGGGGGTACAGAAGATATGGGCATCGTCCTGCGTAAAGCCGCGCACACGCGTCAATCCGTGAAGCTCACCACTCTGCTCATAACGGTAAACCGTACCAAACTCGGCATAGCGCAACGGCAGATCCTTATATGAACGCGGCGACACCTTGTAGATTTCGCAGTGGTGAGGGCAGTTCATCGGCTTCAAGAAATATTCTTCACCTTCTTCAGGCGTATGAATAGGCTGGAACGAGTCTTTCCCGTATTTTGCATAGTGGCCCGAAGTCACATAAAGCATCTTGTTGCCTATGTGTGGGGTTATAACTTGCAAATAGCCGTAACGCTTCTGGATTTTGCGCAAGAATTGCTCCAGGCGGTCGCGCAATGCAGCTCCCTTAGGCAACCACAAAGGCAACCCCGGGCCTACATTGGCCGAGAAAGCAAACAATTCCATCTCCTTGCCCAATTTGCGATGGTCGCGCTTCTTGGCCTCCTCAAGCAATGCAAGATACTCGTCAAGCATCTTCTTCTTTGGGAAAGTGATGGCATACACGCGCAACATTTGCTTGCGCTTCTCATCACCGCGCCAGTAGGCACCGGCAAGCGACAGTACCTTTATAGCCTTTATCTTGCCCGTGCTTGGCAAGTGCGGACCGCGGCAAAGGTCGGTGAAATTACCTTGAGTGTATGTGGTTATATGACCATCTTCAAGGTCATTGATAAGTTCGCATTTATAAGTCTCGCCACGATCACCGAAGTATTTTAATGCATCGGCTTTTGAAATGTCGCGGCGCACCACAGCCTCGTCTTTGGCGGCAAGTTCGGCCATCTTGGCCTCGATTTTCGGGAACTCGGCACTTGTTATCACGTTGTCGCCCGGATCGATGTCGTAATAGAAACCGTTTTCGATGGCTGGGCCGATGCCGAATTGCACACCCTTGTAAAGTTCTTGCAATGCCTCGGCAAGCAAGTGAGCCGATGTGTGCCAATAGGCGTGCTTGCCTTCAGGGTCGTCCCACTTGAACAGTTTTATCTCGCCATCGTTACAAATTGGCCTTGAGATATCCCATTCCTCGCCATTAAACGTAGCGGCAAGCACGTCTTGCGCAAACCGCTGGCTGATGCTCTCCGCAATCCCAAGGGGCGTGATGCCGCTCTCGAATTGCTTTACACTTCCGTCTGGAAAAGTAATGTTTATCATAAGTTGTTATATTTTTCGCTGTGCCATACAACAACACAGCATTCGTTTAAATCGACCGCAAATTTATAAATTTATTCAAAACATTTGCAGCTATCGGGATTTTTTTTGCCACGTATGCCAGCAATTTTTTGAATAATAAGCCTACATTTGCAAGTGGCAATGCGACTATTCGCATGGATATACACAACCGATATGAAAAAATACTTATATTGCGAAAATGGTTTCGATGAAAAGGCCGAATATACCCCCGGCTGCTGGACGAGCGTAGAATACCCCGACAACAGCGACATAGATTTCCTGACCCAGGTGCTGAACATTCCCGAATCGTTCATAGAAGACATTGCCGACACCGACGAACGCCCGCGCATCGAAGCCGAGGATGCGTGGTTGCTGACAATCTTGCACATTCCTATCGACAGCCAGCAGACCGACATACCATTCATAACCATCCCGCTGGGCATTATCACAGCCAAGAACGCTATGGTTACAGTATGCTTTCATCATACGAAATTCATATCCGACTTCATCCAGTATTCCCGGCACAAAAACATTTCGATAAAGGACAACACCGACCTGAACTATGGGTCAGTAGAAAAACAGTGGGGATAAATTTGTTAGATTGATTAATACTCCTTTATTTTGTAGAATGGAAAATGATTATTTGAATATGTTGGCCTGTATCGTGCTGCCAAGCCAGATATTGGATTACTTTTCGATAGTGGGCATTGAGCAAACCTCCAATGAGATACACATCAGCCTGGACGAGAAGATGAATCCGGAACTAAGCGAGGACGTGCACTTTGAGTCCAAGGGGTTCATGGAAGCGGTAAGCGTGACGGACTTCCCGATACGCGACCATAAAGTGATTCTGAAGATACGACGCAGGCGTTGGACAGACACACGCACGGGCAAGAGTTTCAGCATACCGATAGACCTTGACATCGTGGCCAAGGGCACCCGTTACTCCAAGGAATTTGGAGCTTTTTTAAAAGAGACGTATGGAGACGTTCCCCGTGACCTGCCATACGCTTGAGGAGTTTTATCACATAGACTGTCACACGTTCGAGAAACAATACAAGGAAGCGCTGAGCGGTTTCAGGCAATGGGATCAATTGGAACATGCAGACGAGTGGCTGCTGTTTCCCGGAAACATCGGCCCGCGTCTTGCCATCGACGAGTCCTCGCTCTCCAACGGCGAGCTATACACGTTCGTGACCAACCGTGATGCCCGTACACGGGACAATCCTTGGTTGCCGTCGTTGCAGGCACAAAAGCGGAGGATGTGATCGCTGTCTTAAAGCGTATAGACGAGGAACGTCGCAATGCTGTCGAGGAGATCACGCTTGACCTGTCGGATTCCATGCGCAAGATTGTCCGGAAGGTATTCCCAAAAGCGAGCCGCGTCATCGACCGTTTTCATATCCAGAAGCTGGCTTGCGAAGCCGTGCAGGAGCTGCGCGTCAAGCACCGCTGGGATGCCATACAGCAGGCTAACGATGAGATGGAGGAGGCCAAACAAAAGGGCAAGGAGTATACTCCGTACAGATTCCCCAATGGCGACACCCGTAAGGAACTGCTTATACGCTCACGCTACCTGTTGTTCAAGTCCGCCGACAAATGGACCGACAGGCAGAAGCAAAGGGCCGCGATACTGTTTGAGCAGTACCCGGACATCAAGACGGCATACGGATTGTGCCATTCCCTGCGGATGATCTTTGCCAAAAACACGGTCAAGGATGCCGCACGTCTGTCCATGGCACGCTGGTACAACAAGGTGGAAGAAGCCGGATTTCACTCATTTAACGTCATAGCCGCTACCTTCTATGAGCATTATGATGAAATACTGAACTTCTACAACAACCGTTCGTCCAATGCGATGGCTGAGTCTTTCAACGCTAAAATCAAACTCTTCAGGGCAAACCTCAGAGGAGTTGCCGACAAGAAGTTCTTCTTGTTCCGTATCGCAAACCTATATGCCTATCCCCACTAAAAATCTACTGCCCCTATACTATACTTCTCCACCGAATGTTTCTTGAAACGCCTAAGGCAAATCAACCAGTTTGTCAACGCCGCCGAAAAAGACTTGGAAAAAAGCATACGGAATGAAGACTTGCTTAAATTGATGAACATACAGAAGTCGCTGGTATATTTCAACACTTCAATACACGGCAACGAGGTAGTGGCCGAACGGCTTAAAGACCATTTTCCGGGAAATGGCGAACTTGACACGGCTCTGCTCGAAGACGCGACCATAGAACTCGAACAGGCCAGCAACACTGTGACAATATACAGCGAATTGCTTACCGGCACCATGGACACATTTGCGTCAATCATTTCAAACAATGTGAACGCCATCATGAAACGGATGACAAGCCTCTCGATAACCCTTGCCATTCCCACGCTGATAGCCAGCTTTTACGGCATGAACGTCAACATAAATATAGGCGAGTCGCCCTATGCCTTTACCTTGATAATATTGCTTTCGGCTGCCATATCGACCATCACGTTCATATTGTTCCGCAAAATAAAATGGTTCTGACCATCGAAACAGCGGCAAGCGTGCAGCAAGACTAATTGGTCATGCGCTTCAGCACATTGTACGACGGCAATATGCCCAGTTCGCCGGCCTTGCTCAAGTCTTCCACACCCTTCTCCTTGTTACCGAGCCGCAGGTAAACGAGTCCACGGTTGTAGTACGCCTCGCCGAAATCGGGCTTTATGCTTATGGCCTCGGTGTAGCAGCTTATGGCGGCAGTGAGATCTTGCATACGCATATAAATGTTGCCCTTGTTGAATATGGCATACACGTTGCGCGGCGACAACTTAACCACTCGGTCGAGGTCGTCGATTATATGCTGCATGGCCACGCTCGACTTGCGCTCGCCCAGCGTGGGCAGTCCGCCGACATTTCCGCCCGGCAATGCCTGTTTCCCTGGCGTAATGTTACCTACGGAATGTACATCTGTACTTCCGGCACCGGTTTCGTCACCGGTTTCATCGATTTGCATCTGCATATACCGGGCATACGACCGCCCCATATAAGCCAACGAGAAATCGGGGCTGAGTTCTATGGCACGTGTAAAATCATCTATCGCACCGGCCGGATTTTTCACCATCATGAAATCCATGGCGCGGGCAAAATAATCGATGGAACGAGCCGATGAAGTTGCCAGCAACCCGTTATAATACTCTATCGACCTGAAATGAGCATCTATCTGATCTTCATACAGGCGGAATTGCGAATTAGTAAGCAACAACATAAACGGCAACAAGCGCAACGAGTTTAAGTCGGTCACTTCTTTTATATAGTATGTGTTTTCCACAACGTTGTCGCTGCGGTCGTAATACGACAAGAAGAACATAGGCTCAAGATCGATGTGATAATTGAAATCCTGTATCCGGCCTCGCGTGCGGTTTTCGTATTTCGGTTTTATTTCATTGTCATTTTCCACCGTCAACAAGGTGTTGAACCTGTTCATCACAGCCTCGGGCGATTCTTTCCCGGTTTCTTCGGCTTGCTTGCCATCATTGCTGCCTTGTGCCAAAGTTTCGTCGTTCTCATTTTCTTTTTGCCGTTCCTTGTTTTCGCGACTCAATTCACGGGCTCGGTTGTAATCCTGCTCCCCGCCTGCCATGTCACCCATCTTGCGCTTGCACTCGCTGCGGGCAAACAACACCGCGTCAAAGTCGGGGTAGGTTTCCAGCACCGCGTCAAAGTCGGCTATGGCATCACGGTACTGCCCCGTCTCGGAATACAACAATGCGCGGTTATATCGTGCGGCCATGTTGCCGGGTTCGCTGCGTAGCACATAGCTGAAATCCTCTATGGCCTTATTGTTGTCACCGACCTCGGTACGCAGCAAGCCGCGATTGAAGTGTGCGGCCATGCTCGTTGGGTCGAGCTGAAGCGCATAATCATAATCGGCCATCGCACCAAAGTAATCATCTAAGTTGTACTTCATGAACGCACGGTTTATGAAATACCCCGAGAAGTGCGGCTCAAGTTTTATCGCCTCGTCCATGTCGGCAAGTGCAGCCTTGAAATCCTTGTTGTAATCCATGTTGATTTCAGAACGCATCACATATGCGCCCGGAATGTTCTTGCTTATCGATATGCTTTTGTCGATATCGGCCAGGGCTGCTACTGTATCGTGCTGTTCCATGCGCAACTGTGCCCGGCCCAGGTAACCGTTGGCATGGCCGGGATAAATGTCAAGCAGCCGGGTATATGTCGAGTCCGATTGACCGTATTCACCAATTTCACACTCACACACAGCCTTGTTCATAAGGAACACCTGATGCTGAGGCATCTGTTTCAGACCCGTTTCATAATCGGCAATTGCCCCTTTGTAATCCTTGAGCGTCTGCCGTGCAATACCGCGCACCTGGTAAGCATCCACTATGAACGGATTGCGGTCGATGGCCAACGAACAATCCTCTTCGGCTCCCTTGTAATCCTCAAGTTCCAATTTTGCTATAGCCCTGTAAAAATAAGGGTCGGCAAGATAAGGCTTGGCCTTTATTACTTGATTGAAATATTGTATCGACAGAATATAATCTTCAAAATACAGCGCATTCCGCCCGATGTTCATCACTTGGTCGGTATTAATCTGTGCATGACACTTCACGCCGTTGCCGGTTACCGCCAAAATGGCAACAATCACGACACGGATAAATATATTTTTTATATAATGTGATTTCATATATTTATAATGGCAAACCTACAGCCGACGCAAAGTTAATACTAATAATTCTATGCACAATCGGCATACACCGTTTTTTAGATTTTTCAACCAACAGACAATTTCTTGGTAAAATAAGCTATAAATTCTTACATTTATGATAATCACGCATCAATCTGAAACAAGTAAAATGCTTAACTTTGCACAAATTGATTTTTATGCTTAAAAAGATTATATTTATAGTAATTCTTTTAACTTCCAACTTTATTGTCTCAGCACAAATTGTCAACAACAAGGCTGTGGGCAGCTTTAATGCCGACAGCATACGCGCACAATTCGACAACGGGCCGTATTTCACATTGTTCCGCGACAACTATTTTATTCTTGGCACTACACTTGGCGGACGACCGACAAGGACAAACTCGGATGTGAAATTCCAAATAAGCATAGCGCAACGTCTCACCAAGAGCACACTGCCATTCAACACCTATTTGTTTCTCACATATTCCCAGAAATGTATGTGGAACGTGTTTGAAGAATCGTTGCCGATGCGCGACCTTAACTTTAATCCGGGCATAGGTATCGCAAAGTTGCTTATCGTAAAAGACAAACTGATAGGCAAGGCCATGCTCATGCTTGAACACGAATCCAACGGTCGCGACGGTGAAGATTCCCGCAGTTGGAACAAAATCTCGTTTGCCGCAAATATATTCATCGACCCACAATTCATGATACACGGCAAATATTGGATTCCAATCATCGACGGAGAAAACAACAAAGACATATTGAAGTATTCGGGAATATACCAAACAGGGATACAGGTTACTTCTCGCGACCGGCGATTCGGAATGGCTGTGACGGTCGTGAAAAGGCAAGGGTGGAACCTGAATTGCAACGTAATCGTGGAACTTAATTATCGGTTGTTCAAAAAAGACAACCAATTCCTGTTCTTGCAATACTATAACGGATATGGCGAGAACCTGCTCGATTACAACAAATTCCACTCCCGTCTTCGCGCCGGGATTGTCATAAAACCCGATTTCTTCAGCGACTATTGACCGATGATTGTATATCTCGACAATATCATATTCAGCCTGCAACCTTCGAGCCAAGAATGTAGCAAACTGTGGGCGACAATGATACGTCACCTGCTCCCAATGCCCGGTGTGGCATTACGTTTCATCGAATACCGCAATGCCATCAACAACGGCGACCGCTTTCGCCTCGACCTTGCCAGGCGCGGCCACTTATACTTCATGCGCAACCTGTGGCTCACACGCTACCTTGCCGTGCGCATCGACGGATACGACGGCAAGCCTTTCATATTCCATTCCTCGGGTTACAGAATATGCGACAATCCTTGGGCCGTGAACATAATTACCGTAAACGATGATTTCAAGCCCATATATCACAGGCTAATGTCATTGCGCCGTTGCGACCTTATAATATGCACTTCGCGGCAGGTTTTAAGCCTGCTTCCTGCCGACTGCAAACACAAAGCGACAATCGTGTCAACAAAAAAGAGCAACGAAAACATTGCTCTTTTTACCCTTAAAGCATATCGCATGGCAATTCGCCGTCATGGCAACAAATAATCCACAAGTTTCTTAACGGCGCGGCCACGATGGCTGATGGCATTTTTCTGCTCGTGCGTCATTTCGGCAAACGTCAATCCGCCGCCACCTTCAGGCTCGAAAATGCTGTCATATCCGAAACCGTCGGTACCTCTCCGCTCGGTTAATATCCGCCCGGCAACTTCCCCCTCAAACGTCACAATATCGCTACCTGTGCACAAAGCAATGACGGTGACAAATCGGGCCCGGCGGTCGGTTTTCCCGTCCATGAGCCGCAACACCTTGTCTATATTATGCTCGCTGTTACAGTCTTCTCCCGCATATCGAGCTGAATACACACCGGGAGCACCGCCCAAGGCATCTATCATCAAACCGGTATCATCGGCAAAACAGTCATAACCGTAATGCTCCTTTACATATCGTGCTTTTATAACGGCATTTCCCTCAATGGTGTCGGCATCCTCCACAATATCCTCGTGGCAACCTATGTCGGCAAGTCCCAGCACCTTTATGCATCCGCCTGCAAGCATTTCCTGCAATTCTCGTAATTTATTCTTATTATTGGTGGCAAAAACTATTTCCATAATCAATTTTTAAAACCTTATTCCAAGTGTCCAAACTATTTGGTTGTCATAATTGTTGATACGAGCCATCGGCGGCAAATCACATCCGCCATCGGTATAATATACCGGAGAATAAGCATGATAATCGGTCTGCCTGTCACGATGAACAAAAGCAAAGTCGGTATAAAAACGTTTATACTTATATCCCAAGCCGAATGTTATGTGCTGAATATTATTTTCAGTCTCATAGCTCGCAGGCATATGCGTCGTATAAACATATTCAAGGTTATCACGCACACGGTCGGCCGAACCCGAAGTTTGGTAAGAATATCCGGCACGAATACTGAAGTTATCGGTCAACCTGTACTCGGCACCCACCTTAAAAATATGTGAAGCCTTGTAATAATTGTCAACATCGGTATTCAGGTCGATAAAATCATTGCCATAATCATCTTCGGCCTCCATCGTCTGGTTGCCGATGTATTCATAATCAAAGCTCAAAATTCCCCGGCCGCCAATCACGGCAGCTGCACTTGCCACAAATCTCCACGGAGTGCGCAAGTTGTAATTGAATTCCGATATATACCCTTCGTCGGTAAACGATTCACCTCTATTCACTATCCCGTCGGCTTCATAATGATAATTGACATCGGCGTAATATTCGTTACGCAGCGAATAATAAGTAGGCGTGTGAAATGCAAACCCCAGTCGCAACTCGTTTATAGGCTTGAGGATTACTCCGAGGTTGAAATTAACACCCGTTCCTGTGGTACGGCTGTAATTGTGCACCCCATAATCGGCAACACCACGCCTTATCTCTTCATAATCGTTACCGTCGGTAGGATCGTTGTAAGTAACCGACACATATGCATTCTGCAAATTTTCGCCGTAATAAGTGTCAAGATTATGCTCTATCGAACTTATACCCAGGCTCATGCCCCAATACAGCGTATTGGCTACGTTACCGCCGAAATTAAATGTAAAATCATCTATTCCACCCGACTCGAATGTCTCGAATGTCGCAGCACCCTTTGTGCCATCACCCCAAAGGCCTTGTATGCTGTTATCCACAGCGTTTGTCATAAATGAGTTATAGGCAAGTATGTCCATCCACCCGGCATTGCCGTCAAGATAAGGATTGAACCCCTTGTAATAACTGTCATATGTCAAATCATCGAGCGAGACACCGCTACCGGCTGTCACTCCTGCCATATAATTGGAGAACGACCCCGACAAATTGTTAATCGTTCCACGGTAGTGGCGATTAAACGATGCCGCACGGTTATAAGTAAATCCCCAATTGATATTGGGCATTATCTCGGAATCGAGCCGCAATGCACCCACATAACCGGCATTGTTGCAATAAAATTTAAAACGGTCGGTAGCCACACTTGAATTGCCACTCTCGGTTGTGGTGCTGCCTATGTCGAAATCAAACGTGATACCGACATCCGAACTGCGATATATACCTATGCCGCCGGGATTAAGGTTTATGGCCGACAAGTCACCCCCAAGTGCCCCGAAAGCTCCGGCCATCGACATATACCGGGCCGTGCCGCGCATCTCACGTTGCGAAAACTGATAAATGTCGAAAGCCGACTGTGCCATTACCGATACCGGTAATAACAACAACGAATATGCTAAAATCTTCTTTTTCATAAGCGCATCTTGTTTATGGTAATTTTAAATTTTGTGCCGTCACACACATTATGGACGGCACAAATGCGTTTTTACTAAATTCATATTTTCATTATCGACGGCCACGGCCTCCGCCACCTCCACGCACGGCCCCTCCACCACCACGAGAGTATCCGCCGCTGCGGGTTGTTGACTGGCGGTAACTGCTACCCCGGCTGTATGACGATGTGCGATTGCTGCTGCGGTAGGTCGATGTACTGCGACTCCTATTGTAGCTCGGAGTAGTAGCACTACTGCGGTAGGTCGATGTGCTGCGGTTAGGACTGCGGTAATACGATGTGCCCCGACTCGTCGAGCGATACCCTGTCCGGCCTGTTCCAAATGTCGAAGTCGTGGTTGCCGGACGGCGGTTGAGCTGATTGGTGCGCCTTACCGTGGTTGCAGCCCTGCGTGTGCCCGTCGCAACCGAAGGTGTGCGGTTAACTCTATTGCCGGTAACGGCACTTACACGATTGCCTGTCACATTATTTATCCGGTTGCCGGTGGTTACTGCTCCCACACGGTTTGCAGCCAAATTACCGGTTGAAGCATTCACCCTATTTACGCGTGTCCTGTATCGGTTTACCGAGTTATTTAAAGCAACACGGTTTCCCGTCCGCCTGTTTACTGCCGAAGTCACGGCTTGCCTTCGCGTCGAGTTGCTTATGCGCCCACCGGCAGTTGCAGGCCTGCGGTTGCCTGCTGCCATCATGCGCCCTCCGCCGCCACGGGTCACACCTGCGGCATATCCGCGATGACGCCCGGTATTGGCATACAGACGACGGCCTCCGGCCGAATAATGCCTCGGTGGTGTCGGACGCCACCAGTCATGATAATAATGGTGGTGATGATAAGCATAATATGGCGCACACCACCCCCATCCCCAATAAGGACGATACCATGAATAATGCCAGTACGGACGGTAATACCATGGGTCGTAATACCACGGGTCGAGCCACGGGTCATACACGCTCAGCCCCCAACCCCATGTTCCAAACGAGACAGTCGCACCAAGCGGGCTGATGTAGGTAGTTGCCGGCGTACCCACGACAATATTCACATCGGGACGGGTATATACATACAAATCAACGGCTTCCTCGTCGGCACAGCTGTCTATAACCTCGGGATTGTGGAAACGCCTTATGCGCTCGGTGTAACGGAATGTGTCTCCGTCCATGTCGGCAACAGCGGCGGTATCTATGCTTACGGTGTCGCCGGCCGTTATCGCATAATGGCGGTTATACTCGTCAACATCGCGCATATCAACCACGCTGCCGGTCCATCCTGTGGTTTGGTCGGCAGTATAATAATCGGCAACAAGCTCGTCATCGGCTACAGCCTTCACCGGCTCGACGGACGGTGTTTTTTCGGCGACAGTCTTTTTTTCCTGCGAACTGTCATAATAAATATCGTCATAATCTTGCGCGGCCACCAAGGCAGTCGCAGCGCAAAATATGCTCATAGTTGCAAAAAAACGTAATTTCATAACAGCGTTCTCCTTTCTAATTCTACACATTAGATATGCTATGTGGCAACAAGTTTAATTTCCAAACATAAAATTAGTCATTTGTTTTGTTATGACAATATAAAGTGGTATTTTTGTAGCATAATTTGGCATATCTTAACAGCCATAAAGTGAAGTGCTCTGTGCTATAGAAGCTATAGAGAAGTTCATGAATATGAAACATTTCAGTGATTTATTTTCAAAATTATTCATAATGTTTAGCTCTACACGTATCTTATCCTGTGCGGTAGCATTATCGGCTTTATGCCTTGCTGCCTGCGACGAAGAGTACGACCTATCGAAAGACATAAACACCGATATCCAAATCGGGAACCGATTCAAAGTACCGGTAGGTCGCACCGACACCGTCTATCTTAGCCGTATCATCGAGGAGTCTGAGACGCTGACCGAAAACAGCGGTATCTACGAAGTGACTTCCGAAGGAAACACCAGCACCGTCATCGATCCTTTCGACGATGTTGAAATCCACAACTTCACCCCTGAAATCGAGGACCTGATTATTAGCATTCCACAGGGAGCTTCTGCCGGAGTAGAAGCCGATGCAGGCTCGGCAAAATCATCAGGCAGCTATAGCATCGACGAAGAATTACCACGGGAAGTCCAAGAAATATATTGCGCCGACTTCAAGGGTGACGTAATATCCACTTACTTGGAATTATCGCTCGGCTCATTGCCGGAAGGGACTGAAGCCGTGACACTTACCAATCTTAACATGATTTTCCCCGACTTTGTCCACTTGACCAACGGCTCCAACCAATTCCACATCGACCGTGTGACACTGAACGCCGCTCAACCAACGGCTTCTTACACCATCGACATTGATTGGCTTGAAATAGGCCATGACGAACAAAGTCATTACATCGCCAATGGAGCAAACGGGCGCAAGCACTTTATTGTCACCGAATCAATCGACATAACAACCAATGCATCGATAACCATCGGAGAAAGCATCCCGACACAAAATATTCAAGTGGTATTTGAGTACTATATGGACGAT
Organism: uncultured Bacteroidales bacterium; assembly: GCA_949289215.1. GTDB lineage: Bacteria > Bacteroidota > Bacteroidia > Bacteroidales > Muribaculaceae > Avimuribaculum. Next base: position 34,660 of record CASENC010000024.1, read on the forward strand.
GAAACTGCCGCACTGGAAAAGATTGCCGGGAAATTCAACACCACAGCCAACATAAGCTCGAATATCGCAATCAACGACATTCCCGATTTCTTGCGCAGCGAGAACACGCAATTGTCTCCCCAAGAAATATATGTTTACCTCGACCTCGACAATCCGGTAAACGTCACAGGCAATTTCTCGCTCGACATGACTTCGACCAACAAAACGCAATCAAGCAATGCCTCGGCAAGCATCAAGGTGTTGCCGGCTGCAATGAACAATATCCTCATCTGCAACTACCAGGCTTCGGTAGCCGGTTATACCACTGTCGAAGAACCATCACTCACCAATTTGTTCCAGTTCGTACCCGACAACATCGGAATAAACTCCGATGACCTCATACTCACCAGTACCGACAACTCGCAAATGATACGATTAGGCAAAAGCTATGACATTACGGCCGACTATCGCGCCGTGGTGCCATTCAAATTCAATAACTTGAACATCGAGTACACCGATACAATCGACAACCTGCTGTCGGACCTTGAAGACGTGGCCGACAAAACCGACCGACTGATTGTGCGCGGAGTGGGTGTGACAAATATTCCGACCGACCTGGTGGCTTCGGTAGAACTTTACGACATATATGGCAACATACTTAACGGTATCGATGTGGATCTCTCGAAATTCCGTTTCGATGCCGCTCCCGACGGAGTAGAAGCAACCAACAATCTGGAACTGGCACTTACCGAGCGTGAAGGCTCTGACGACCTCGAACGCCTGGAAATGATAGTTTTCATAATCAATGCAGCTTCAACCGAGAACATCACGCTGCGGCCTAAGCAATACTTGCTTATAAAGGATATATTCGTTGAAATTCCCGACGGGATTAACATGACACTATAATACCACCAAAAATCATGAATTCTATAAGAAAATATATATTGGCGGCTGCTATAATACTTGCGTCCACCGCAGCTTGTGCCCAAACACTCAACTCCCTCTACTTCCTCGAAGGAAACAACCAACGCCACAAGCTCAACCCCGCGTTCACCTCGGGCCACGGTTTTGTGACTTTCCCGTTATTAGGCAACTTGAACCCGACACTCAACTCAAATATCGGACTTGGAACTTTCCTTTATCCGCAAGGAGATGAAATAGTCACATTCATGCATCCTTCAATATCAAACGAAGAAGCCATGTCGAAATTCAAATCGATGAACGTGTTTGAATTTGACTTAAACCTCGACATCTTGACGGTTGGCTTCAATGCGTGGGGGGGTACTAATACCATCGGCATAGGTTTACGCAGCCAAAGCGGGTTTTACATTCCCAAAGGCATATTCCAATTTTTGAAAGAAGGTCAAACTGCCGAAGAACAGGAATACGACATCGATAACTTGGGTGCCCAGTCTCAAAACTACGTAGAACTGGCACTCGGCCATTCACACCAAATCACCGACCGCCTTTCGATAGGTGCCAAAGTCAAGGTGCTGGTGGGTGCATTATATGCCAAAGCAAGTGCCGAAAATATGCGCATATATATGTCGGACAACGAATGGCGCATCACCGAACGCAGCCGCTTGATTGCCTCAAAAGGCATGAATTATGAATTTGACGAAGACGGCAACTTGTCTGACTTTGATTTCAGCGACTTCGGTGTCGCAGGTTACGGGCTTGGCTTCGACCTCGGTGCCGTTTACCGCATCACCGACGAAGCAACCGTGTCGCTGGCCGTAACAGACATCGGTTTCATTTCATGGAAAGATTGCTCGGTTGCACATAACGATAATGAAGAATTCGTATATAATGGGTTTGACAATATCGGAGCCGAAGATAATCCCGATGGCAGCAACGACTTTGAAGATGCAGCCGATGAGCTGGGTGACAGTGCCGAAGGGTTGATAAACTTCAGAGATAGCGGAAAGCAAGGCCACACATCGTCGCTTTACACCACAATCCGTGCTGCCGGTGAATATGGCATACTGAATCACAAAATCTCATTTGGCGCACTTTACACCATGCGCATAGGCACACCACGGGTATATACCGAGGGGATGATAACCGCAAACTTCAGGCCTACGGGTTGGTTTAACGCTGCAATCAACGGTTCGCTCTCCAACGTGCGCAGTTCTATGGGTGCCGTGCTCAACTTCCATCCAGGGGCTGTAAACTTCTTCATCGGTACCGACTATATCCTCGCAAAATTCAGCAAACAAATAATTCCCGTAAACGCTGCAAAATTCAATTTTGCCATGGGTCTGAGCTTTAACATCTGATGAAAATATTTTCAGCACCTTTACAAGGCTACACCGATTGTGCTTGGCGGAATACCCATTCACGGGTATTCGCCGGCACAATCGATTGTTATTATGCTCCATTTCTGCGGCTTGACAAGGGTGATTTCCGCAACAAGGACTTGCGCGACATTGCCCCCGAGGCCAATTCAGCCTACCGGCTTGTTCCCCAGGTAATAGCTTGTCCTCGCGAACACTTCTCGGTTCTCGTGGGAAAAGTCGCATCAATGGGTTACCGTGAAATCGACATTAATATGGGTTGCCCGTTCCCACCGGTGGTGAAACGGCATTGCGGGGCCGGTGTTTTACCTTACCCCGAAGAAGTGAAAGCCATGCTTGCCGTCCTCTGTGAATATCCCGACGTGGCATTCTCGATAAAAATGCGCCTGGGTGCGGAAAATTGCGAGGAATGGAAGGCATTAATGCCCATAATTGCCGCCATGAATCCCGTTCATGTGACATTGCACCCTCGCACTGCACGGCAACAATATGGCGGAGAAATCAACATGGAACAATTTGGTCGTTTCTACGACGAGGCCCCATTCCCTGTGGTGTATAACGGAGACTTGCGCACCGGCGACGACATAACCTCGGTATCCACACGCTATCCACGCCTTTGCGCAATGATGATAGGCCGCGGACTGCTTTACAATCCCGCATTGGCATACAGCGGCAACGATGCGCGGCATAAGATCATGGAAATGCACCGCCTGCTGTTTGAATACTACCGTAACCATTTGTGTGGCGATGCGCACCTGCTTGCGAAAATGAAATCATTGTGGGAATATTTCCTTGCCGAAACCGGCGACCGAAAGTGCCGCAAGAAAATACTCAAAAGTTCTTCGATCGAAAAATACAATGCTGCCGTTGAAGAATTTTGGCAATCACTCAATAACTACTAACGAATTTTCTTCCCGCACAACAGCAGGAATAAAACCGTCGTCACGAGACTCAACAGTGCCACCACGGGAAACTCCCCGACACCGGGAACTCCGTAGGAGTCGATATCGGCAAATGCCGGACTGTTCATTGCCAAATATCCGAATATCACAGCAAGCGAATTATTAAGGGCATGGGCAATTACCGGCAACCATATCGACCCTCCCTTCCATGCAAGGTAACCGAAAAACGCACCTAACAGCAACCGAGGGAAAAAGCCATAAAACTGAAAGTGCAACGCGCTGAATATCACGGCAGTCACCCACACAGCGACATGGCCGTTAATGCCTCGCAGCAAGAAGATGCGTTGCTGTGCTCCTCGGAAAAACAGTTCCTCGCCAAATCCCGTAAGCACGCCTACAATCAGAACCGACACGGCAAGCATTCCCGCCGAACGTGTGGCAAGCAACTCATCGGTCACAGCACGAGCCGCTGCCTCGGTACTGCGGAACCATTGTTCCAGAGCCGAATCAGGCAAATCAATCGATTCGTTCAAGTACACAAGGTAATTCATCGCAGGCATCGACAATATCAATGTCATTATTACAACGAATATCTGCCATCCGCCAGGTTTCCTGTCAAGAGCCAGTAACGATACAGGCTGTGGCGTTATATAATAGGCCGTCAGCAAAGCCGGCAGAATAAACACGCATATGTTTTGTAACGCCGACGACGCGTATATCAGTGCCATGCGGTTTCCTATAATGCCGGCAAACAACGCCGAAATAATTGTAGTAAACAACAGGCAAACGATAAATGCCCCCCACAGCAGCAAAATACGCTTATAATAAGGCTTAAACTCCTTTCGGTATATCAATTCATCCATTCCTTATAAAAAACTTTCCACAAAAATACTAAATAATACACAAAACATAGTTACAATCAAAAACTAATACCTAAATTTGACATAACATATATAGGAGATTTCGATTATGAAACAGATGATGAGAATTTTAGTAATACTTGCAATTGCCGCATTTTCGGCACAAGCAATACCGGCACAAGAGTTGAAGCAAATTACCGGTATCCCCGAGAATGAAACCAAGGAAGAACGCAAAGCCCGTGAAAAGAGGCTCGAAGCACTGCGCGACTCTATTGCATTTGTCGAAGCACAAATGGCTCTCGATTCAAGTTATTTCGTAATTACTGCCGACCGCATAATGCTCGACAATCGCGTGAATATCATGTCGCCCAATGCCGGAACCAACTTTGTGCTTGTACAAGGAGACAAGGCCATAGTGCAATTGGCTTTCAACACAGGATATTCGGGACTTAACGGACTGGGGGGCATAACCGTGGAAGGGACCATAGGCAACCGCAAGACCAAAGTCTCAAAGAAAGGCGACATCAGCTACAGCTTCAGCGTAAACGGCATTAGCATATCAGCCCAGGTATATATAACCGTCTATAAGAATACAAATCAAACAATGGTTTACATCAACCCCAATTTCAACTCAAACACAATGACGGTATATGGCCCGCTTATCCCCTACGACCACAACGGCGACCGTTACGGCAACAAGGTGTTCCAAGGCCGGACTATTCCATAATAAGCCGACGATGTGCTGCACATAATATTGCAATTACAGCAACTTCACGCCTATGCCCGGGCGGTCGAGGGGTACTGTGACTTGGCCGTCTATGATTTTTATCCCGTCGAAGCGATCATTTGAAATGAGCAAATTACCGTCAAGGTCGGCCCAATCGACCAGCGGAGCCAATTGCGCAGCAGCAGTCACGGCACACGAAGTTTCGGTCATGCACCCTATCATCACTTTCATGCCCAGCGCACGCGCAAGTGTCACCATTTTGTAAGCCTCGTGCATTCCGGTGCTTTTCATCAGTTTTATGTTTATGCCGTCATAATATTCGGCAAGCCGCGGTATGTCGGGCAGGCGTTGGAACACTTCATCGGCAATTATCGGCAGCGGGCTGCGTTCCCTCAACCATGCAGTCTCCTTAAGCATTCCACCGGGCATAGGCTGCTCCACAAACAGGCAATTCTTGTCGCTCAGCCATTCCACCATTTCAAGTGCATACTGCGGGTCGTTCCACCCTTGATTGGCATCTACGCAAATAGGCACGTCGGTCATGCTGCGTATTATTTCCACAAGTTGCTTGTCGTTGTCAAGCCCCATTTTCACTTTTATCACTCTATACGGCTCGGCTTCCTGCATCTTCTGCCTCACCACGTCCTCGGTGTCGATGCCTATCGTGAAACTGGTGCATGGCGACTTTTCGGGCGACAATCCCCAAATACGATACCAGGGCTGCCCCATTATCTTTCCCGTAAGGTCATGCAACGCAATATCTATCGATGCTTTGGCAGCACGGTTCCCCTCTTCTATGGAATCGACATACTGCAAAATCTCCTCCATGCGGAACGGGTCGCCGAATTGTCCCAAATCCACCTTTCCAAGGAAGCGGCATACACTCTCGACACTTTCGCCCAAATATGGCGGCATCGATGCCTCACCATATCCCACTATGCCGTCATATTCTATTTCAACCTGCACATCGGGTGTAGTGGTACGGCTTGATTTCGCGAGATTGAATGAATGCTTCAATTGCAACTCATATGGCATATACGACAAATTTAACCGTCCCGACCTCCCTTTTATGTGGTGGGTGGCATTGCCAAATGCCGAAACCGATATTGGCGATGCAGCCGCCATCAACCCCATGCCGGCCAACCCTATGAATTTACGCCTGTCCATTATTGCTTATTAAAATACCACGGATGCAATCTCACCGGAACAATACCCTTGTTGGTACCGACATTTCCGGCAACGCGCCGTATCGAATGTAACGGTCTGCCAAGGTAATCGGCATCATCGGGGTCGATGCTGTTATACTTCACCATTCCCGAACAATGTATGCACTCGCCATCGGCAATGTACAACCCGACATGGGTCACCTGACCTGCCGAATTGCCCCAAAACAGCAAATCGCCTTTCCGGGCTTCCTTCCAATCCTCGGGCCTTATGCTTGTTCCATATAGTGCCTGTTCCGAAGCGTCGCGTTGCAATATTATGGCATTGGCAAAATAACAATTTTTTGTAAACCCCGAACAATCAGCCATTTTAGTCGAAGTTCCGCCCCATAAATAAGACATTCCAAGCATACTGCGGGCAGTACTTATTATCAAATCGGCATCGAAAGCCTGCCGGGCCCATGTGTCAAAATCGGCTACATCTTGCTTACGCACATATCCCACACGGCCGTCGGGCGTGGCTGCTTTCACCCATGCCCCGGCATCGCCCTTGTATTCAAGTATGCATCCAAGCACAAGGTCGCTTACGGCAAAATTTGCTAATGTGTCGGCGACAAGCGTCGATTGCATAGCAGTGACAACCACCCGGCGCGATTTACGCCACACTTTCATCTGTTCTTCGGTTACTGTTCTCACCAACGATGACGGAACATATGCCACATAATCATCAGGGCCTTGAACATAATACCACTCCCCCTTTTCTTTTAGGATTTTCAACGGGGTACCCATAATCGCCTGGGTTGACATCTCGGACGAATGTCGCCCCTCGGTGCGCATTGATGCAACCGCTACATCCACTATTGCCCATCGGCCATAGCCGGGCACGGGCAGGGCAACGATTGCCAAAAACAATATTATGCCGAATATTTTTCTATTCATAATCTTACCTCGATCAATTGCAACAGTGTTGACGCAGTGATTTCATACATAGCACTTTTGGCTACCTTCACCACATCACCGGCCGACAATTCATTAGTGCCGCTTCCGGCAATATTAATAATTCCGTGTCCCGACAGCACAGTCAATACACAGTTATGCCCTTCTTCACAAAATTTCGCGGTCTTGCCTTGGAACACCGTCATGTGTGAAGTCTCGGTTCCATCGATTGCATCAACAACCCGACGGTTGCCCCAACCAAATTCCTCATACCGCGGTTCTTGCGGCAGCTTATCGACGAATGTTTTCAATTGCTCGCAATGTTCCTTATCGGCAACCAATATGCCATCGGGACTTGCCGCTACAATCAAATTACTTGTACCTATGCACAACAACGGTAATCCTAATTGGTTAACCACTTGCGACCCGCATTCGGGGTTATCAACCACGGCATTGCCTATGCAATGGCCGGGCAACTCGTCAGCAAGAGCATTCCACGTGCCCAAGTCGCGCCACACGCCCGAAAACGGCAATACGGCAATCGACCGAGCTTTCTCGGCTACCTCATAATCAAAACTTATCTTTGGCAACTCTCCATAACGGCTGCGCACCTCGGCAAACGACCCGGCTTGCACATACCGTGCCGTAATCGCCTTCATATATCCTAACCGGAACGCAAACACGCCGCCATTCCACAATGCTCCACTTTTTATAAGTTCGGCGGCTCGCTCCTCGGTAGGTTTCTCGGTAAACCCGGCCACACGCATTACAGGTTTGCCGGCCTCGCCTTCTTGCGGCACCACATATCCGAACTTTGACGATGCATATGTTGGGCATATACCCATCAGCACCAAATCACCATCTCCGGCTTCAACAGCCGCAGCCATTCGTCCGATAGTGGAAAAATAGCCTTCGTCGGTAAACGGATCACAAGGCATCACCACGACCACTTCATCATCACCGCACCCTTTCTCCAATGCAAGATAAGAAGTTGACAAAGCTATGGCAGGGAATGTATCGCGCCGTTCGGGTTCGGTCACGATGTCAACACCTTTGCCCAACTGGGCCTCTATCACACCTCGCTGGGCAGCACCGGTGGCAATTGTCACATCGCAACCCAGGCCGGCCTCACGTATCTGCCTGACTACTCGTTGCACCATCGACTCCACATCACCTGCAGGAGATGGCAACACACGGACAAACTGCTTTGACCTTGCATTATTCGACACCGGCCAAAGCCTCTTTCCCGAACCTCCCGACAACAAAATAATCTTCATACTATTTTATTTATTAGATTTGTCATTCCACAAAATTAATACTTTATACCATTACGGCAAATTTTTCAACCCACATTGATGCCCCATTGAAATGGTTTTATCGAAGATTATTCGTAACTTCGTGCATTATAAATGCAAACCAAGAAACATGAGTAAAAAATTCTTTGCCATAATCACATTACTGTTATCCACAATTGCCGTAAATGCAGCTTCACAACAATGGATGCGTTTCCATTGCGAAAAGGACACCGCCGTCATAAACCAATTGCTTAAAAGCGGGTATGACAGCAAAATCATCGACCCCGGCAAGCTGATGGCATTCTATGGCAACAAACTTTTAGGCACACCATACGTTGCTCACACGCTTGAATGCGATGAAGGTGAAGAATTGCTTACGATAAATATCGAGGAACTCGACTGCACCACTTTCGTGGAAACACTTTACGCCCTTACTCGCACCACGCTCAACGGCCGCTATTCATGGCGCGATTTTGCCAACAACCTTGAAAGCATAAGATACCGCAACGGCCAAATCGACGGTTATGCCGGACGATTGCATTACATAAGCGACTGGATTATCGACAATGCACACCGCGGGCTGGTTACCGAAATCACATCGTCGATACCCGGTACACGATATGAAACAAAAACTCTCGATTTCATGACTTCGCACCGCGACCTGTATCCGGCCCTTGCCGACAGTGCCACATTTGCACAACTGAAATCGTTTGAAATCGCATACCGCTCCCACAGATTCCCTTACATTAACAAGAACTCGGCCGGCTCAAAAAAAGTTACCGAAAAATTAAAAAACGGTGACATAATAGCATTAGTCACAAAAACCGACGGCCTTGACGTTTCGCACATGGCAATCATTGTCGCCGATGAAAAGGGCGTTTTCCATATGCTTCATGCCTCATCGGCCCAAAAAGAAGTGATACTTGAAAATGACGACTTGAAAGAGACATTGCGACGCAACCGCAGTTGCTCTGGAATACGTGTAATCAGAATTAAGGAATAAAAAATTATGGAGAACTTTGGCTGCCTCTTCGATGTTGACGGCGTGATTATCGACAGCGAAACACAATATTCAGCTTTTTGGAACGAAATTGAAAGCATATATCCCACCGGAATACCCGGTTACTCGATGAAAATAAAAGGCTCGACATTACCGGTAATTCTAAACCGATATTATGCTTCCGAGGCAACAAGGCAAGATATTTTGCGCCGCCTTGAACAATTCGAGGACACCATGCCTTTAGGCATATTTCCGGGTGTCATCGATTTCTTGGACGAACTAAAAGCCGCCAAGATACCTTGTGCCATAGTCACCAGCAGCACACGCGCCAAAATGGAACGCCTGCACTCACTGCACCCCGAATTATGGCAATACTTCACAAGCATAATCGACGGAGACATGGTAACCCATCCGAAGCCCGACCCCGAATGTTACCTGAAAGGTGCGGCGTCGATAAATCTCAGGCCGACACAGTGCGTGGTATTTGAAGACTCTATCAACGGCATCAAAGCAGGCAAGGCTGCCGGCTCATATCTTGTGGCTCTATCCACCACACTGCCTGCCGATACTTTAAAAACAATGGAACCCGACATGATTATTCCATCATTTGCCGGATTCCACGTTTCGACGTTATTAAGCAAAGGCATTAACAAGCCTTGAAACTCATATCCAACCCTTTCACCGAATGGGTAAGCGCACCCACCGAGATGTAATCTACACCACACTCGCCATATTGGCGCAAATTGGCAAACGTTATACCGCCCGACGACTCGGTTTCATAACGACCGCCAACCATCTCCACAGCCTTCTTGGTTAATTCGGGAGTGAAATTGTCAAACATTATACGGTCAACGCCTCCAAGGTCGAGAACCTGTTGCAATTCATCGAGATTGCGCACCTCGATTTCAATCTTCAAGTTCTTGCCCGTACGCTTCAAGTAATCGTGGCACTTATTGATTGCATTGGCAATTCCACCGGCAAAATCCACATGATTGTCTTTCAGCAAAATCATGTCAAACAAGCCTATGCGGTGATTCATGCCACCACCTATCTTCACTGCTTCCTTTTCAAGCAATCGCATTCCGGGAGTAGTCTTGCGAGTATCCAGCACCTTGGTTTTCAAGCCTTTCAATTCCTCCATATACTTATGCGTCACGGTTGCGATGCCGCTCATGCGCTGCATTATGTTAAGCATCAACCGCTCGGTTTGCAACAACGACTGCACACGGCCTTCCACCTCGAAAGCTATATCGCCCGGTTTCACGTGAGCACCGTCACCAATGAAAACCGTCATTTTCAAATCCTTGTCAAAACGGTCAAACACCATGCGGGCAATCTCCACTCCGGCCAAAATGCCTTCTTCCTTTACCACAAGATGCGATTTCCCCATCTCGTCGGCAGGAATGCAGCACAATGTAGTATGGTCTCCATCGCCTATGTCCTCGGCAAAAGCCAAGTCGAGCAATTCATCTATAAGTTCTTCTCTTGTCTTCATAATATTCTAAAACAATTTCTTATTTGTTGTGTTGCAAAGTTACTGCAAAAAAACCAAACAGCAACCATTTTTCATGCCTCGTCGGCACCGGGAGCCGAAGATGATTGCTTGCGGTTTTCCGATATAACCAGCAACTTATCACCGGCGTGCAATTCAAGGCTGCCATTGGGTATCATAAATTCATTTCCACGCTTAACGAGCATCACAAGTGTGCCGGCCGGAAGGTTCATGTCGGCAAGCCGGTTGCCGTCGAGCAAATCTTCGGCCGAAAGTGTCACATCACGTAATTGAGTATCTATCTCCTCGGGAATTTCCACGCCAAACTCGCTGCCCTCTCGCTGCAAAGGCAGGTCGAGCTTTAACCATCGAGCCACGGTAGAAATAGTCATGCCTTGCAACAATAATGACAACAGTGTTATGAAAAATACTACATTGAACACCGAGTCGGCACCGGGAATGTTTGCCACAACCGGATAAGTGGCAAAAATAATCGGTACTGCTCCTCGCAACCCTACCCACGACACAAACAAGCGAGCCTTGCCGCTCATTTTCCTGAATGGCAACAGACAGGCAAAAACGCTCAACGGACGAGCCACCACTATCATAAACACGCCTATTAGCAACGCGCTGCCTGCCATGCCCAACATTTCATGAGGATTAACCAGCAATCCGAGCGACAGAAACATGACTATTTGCACAAGCCACGTAAGCCCGTTCATGAAAGTATTGATTTCCTTGCGGTTAACTAATCGTGCATTGCCTACTATCACACCAGCTATATACACGGCAAGGTAACCGTTGCCTTTTACCAAATCGGTGAGTGTAAATGTCACAAAAACAAGGCTGAGCAACAAAATGGAATACAACGATGCATTCGACAAATTCACTTTATTTATCAGCCAAACGCTGAACTTGCCTGCCGCATAACCTATCACACCGCCAAAAAGGAATTGCAACCCCAGGTCGCGGGCGACTATGCCTAAACTCCAATCGCCACCGCTGCCTATTACTTGAATTAAAACTATGGTAAGCATATAGGCCATGGGATCGTTACTGCCGCTTTCAAGTTCAAGCATCGGCCGCAGGTTATACTTCAGGTTCATGCGTTGAGAACGCAACAAGTTGAACACCGATGCCGAGTCGGTTGATGACATTGTGGCGGCAAGCAACATCGACGTAAGCAGGCTTAACTGTATGCTTGTACTGCTCCAACCCGAAATGTAATAGATAAACAATCCCGTGAGGACTGTGGTGAGCAGCACTCCTACAGTCGATAGCAATACCCCTTGCACAAGTACGGGCCTCACTTCGCTGATTTTGGTGTCCATACCGCCCGAGAACAGTATGATGCTCAATGCCATCATGCCTATCAGCTGCGCATCTTCGGCACTGTTGAACTGAATTCCAAGCCCGTCACTGCCGAAAAACATTCCTATAAGCAGGAACAAGAACAATGTGGGTATTCCAAACTTGTAGCCGGCCTTACTTATCAAAATACTGATGAATATCAATACCGACCCGATTAATAGAAAATTTTCGGCTGTAATCATGACTTTACTTTTATGATGTCTCCCTTATTCTTTTTCGGTATATCCGTTACGCTCGTTAAGCATTTCGGCATAAATGCGGCAACCAAGGCCCACCATGCCCACGCATGGCCGCTTGCGGTAATATTCGTTGGTGCGGGCACTCGGCATGGTACTTTCTTTCACTCCGGGTTTCAACCCAAGCAACTCGGCACATATCAATGAGCCGGTTTCCTGCTTGAACCTGGCGGCAAGGTCCTGCACCAATTGGTAATTGTCGCCTCTGCCTTTAAGGTCGCCGGCAACCACCGACCCGTTTTCAAGCCCTGCAAGCAGGAACATCCCGTTGGCTCCGCCGCAAGTCAGCCTCATGCGGCCTATGCCGGCACCAAACGATGCCGAGACGCGCAATGCCATATCCTCGCTCAATCCATACACATCGGCAAAAGCCAATACCACCGATTGAGCACAATTATACCCTTTCTTGAAATTCTCCATTCCGCGCCGTTCGCGCTCTTCAACATCTAATTTTTCCATTATGCTTGTTTTCCTAATACTTTCTTATAAACGTCCATTGTATTCTTTGCTATCGATTCGCGTGTAAACCGGTTTGCATGGCTATATCCCTGTTCAATCATCGACTTGCGCAGCCTGTCATCGCTCAAAATCTCACCAATTGCCGTTGCCATTCCGGCTTCATCGTCGGGGTCAACATAACGGCTTCCCTCGCCCCCGGCCTCTTCAAGGCACGACCCTGTAGCAGCCACCACAGGAACGCCGCAGCATAAAGCCTCAAGGACTGGTATGCCGAATCCCTCGTAACGCGACGGATATACAAATACAGCCGCCGACTGGTACACCGCAGACAAATCGTTGAAATGTATCTGCCTGAACAAGACATTGCTGCCAAGATTATACTTAGCAACATATTCTTTCACTTTTTGGGCATAGCCGGTTTCCCGGCCCACTATCACAAGGGGCAAAGCCATGTTACCCATGACCCTGAGAGCCTTCACCGCAAGCAGCACATTCTTGCGCTCCTCGACCGTACCCACATATAGCATGAATTGCCCCTCGGGCAGATTGTATTTTTCCCTCACCGATGCCAATTCCTTTTGGCTGCGCTCAACCCTGAACCCATCGTCGCATCCCTGGTACACCACATCGATTTTATCGGCACTGATACCATAGCTTCTCACTATGTCACGCTTGGTGCATTGGCTCACGGCAATTATGCGGTCGCTGTTTTCACACGCCCGCCTGAACTTGTAATCATATATAAGCCTGTCGGCCGGCTTGTAACAATGCGGATAATATAAAAATATCAAGTCGTGAATGGTTACAACCGTTGGCACTGTGTTATGCGAAAGCGGCAATTCGTTGCTGAGCCCGTGGAAGATATCAATCCCGTCTCGACTGTAATCTCGCACTATGCCACTACCCACACGCCACAGCCCCGACAGCATCCTGTCGATGCCTCGTTGCGGACCTGCAAGATTTATGTTTTTCCGACTTAGTAACGGTTCAAGCCGGTTGTTATATCGCAATTTAGGGGCATACAACACATATTCGTTTTCGGGATAATATTCCGAAAGCACATCCACAACAAGCCTGCTGTAATTGCCCAGCCCGGTCTTGTTGTTCACTGCACGCTTGGCGTCAAATCCTATCTTCATTGTCTGGGTTGAGCTATGTAGTTTCCGCAAAGTTACGCATAATTCGGGAGTAATACACATAAAAAAGCCCCGTACAATCACTGCAGGGGACTTTCTCATAAACGATATTTACAGAATGTATTGCGATTGTCAATACACCATTTTCTCGTATTAACCAACTCGTATTAGAAGGTGTGAAGTATCAAGCCTTTATTATTGAAAATATAGAACTCGGTTTTATTACGTTGCAAAATTAAATCCCGATTATTACAAACCGGTAACAATCCCGTTAAAATAGCAATACAAATGCCTGCGCATATTTCTTATTCTCATTATTGTATTTTATAGCCGAGCAATGAACTGAAACGATAGCATAACCGTGGTATCCTGCCAAGGATTTGACCAAAGAAAAATCCCCACCTGTGCCGAAAAAATTTCATATAGTTTGCCTGGTCGATAAGCCGCAGTGCTGGCTCCCAACGTTCAACTTCATGCCCGTCGTCTATCCCCGATAAGATGCGGGCCTGCTGCCGCTTCATCGAATCGGGTTTCACGCCACGCTTGCTCATCATTGTACCGCACACGTCAAACCACAATTCACCTCCGCCGAAGCGCATGGCTATATTATGCAAAAACCACCGCACCTTCACCACAGGAAAATACATAAGCACACCTTCGGCTACAAATATGAAGTTGCAATCCCGGTGTACATCGCGCAACTCATCCATCCACCCGGTTTCGAGCAACGATGCCGCAATGTAACAATCATCAGGTTGCTCGGGAATGAATTCACGGCGCAAAGCAATGACTTCAGGCAAATCGAGTTCATAAAACATAGCGCCAGTATCACAGCCTATGCGTTGATAGCGCGTATCAAGCCCACAACCCACATTGACGACGACCGTTTTCTCATGTGATGCGACAAAACGCCTCACGGCATCATCAAAATACCGGCCTCGCACCAGACACCCGACTTCACTCAACGGTGCCCTGTCGAACTGTGAATAATCATACTCGATACTTTCCACAATGCGTTCCGCAGCCTTGTCGTCAAGAATGGGATTTTTGCGGTGACTCTCTTTGGCACGCATATAAAGCGGTATCAGCAGCGTCTCGGCCACAACACTCTTAAATTCATGTTTTTGTTTCATATTTCTTTTATTATTAATGAACATTCTTCGATTCGTTCATGAAAAAAAGACTTTATCTGCAAAAGTATCATACCGCTACTTCACCGGCAATCCCCATTAATAGGTATTTCAAACATTGCCATATACCAACAAAAAAAGGTTGCCGCCTCCAAGCAATCGGGAAACGGCAACCACAAGTTGTTGCGTATTTCTTCAGTATCGATTAATAATCGGTGTTGTTAGGATCGAAGTTTGTCCAACCGTCCATCCAGTTGTCATCGGCGGCAAAAGCTCCAATGTAGCTTACATTGTCCATGCCGTCAACTCCTTCAAACGAAGCGGCTGTCAGCAACGGGCTGCCTGCTTGCGGCATATAGCCGGCACCTATATTGTCGGGATCGGAAAGCATCAGCGAAGAAGCATCATCATATACTTTATTACCCGATTGCGACAAGAAGTAAGTGTGAGAATAAGATACTTGATTTGCATCGATTACCGTATCGTTAACAGCATCGTAAAGGACATCTTCATATATGCCGTTGAAATCACTGCCAAGAATATCCATACCGGCAAACCAAACGTTTTGTACCTTTACAGTACCGTTCTTTGCCATGTCAACAGTGTTGCCGCGCTGACCGTCGATGATGATACCAACGGGGAAACCTACTGCTACCGAATTGTGGCAGTTCAAGCGGCTGCCGCGACGAATTTGCATGGCCGACTGGAATTGGCCGAGGGCAGAACCGTTATTCGGGAAGTAATCACCACCGTTGATGAATTCATTGGCAGTATTTGCAAAATTGTCACGACCGCACGGGCCTACGAAAGTAACATTGCTGAATGTGCAAGTGGTATAAGGCTCGATATCGGCACCATCGCTGCAGTTATCCGACTCAAAACCATTCGACCTTGAAGTATCGGCAATGCGGGGATCTCGGAATGACAGACAGAACTGAACGTTTCCGCTGAAACCGTTGTCGGTATCGAAATCATCGTCCCAACCCCTATAAGCAATAAGATACTTGCAATCGACAGTACCGCCAAACCACTCGAACGAATCGTCGTTGCTGAACGATACCTGAACATGGTCGATCTTTGTGCCACTACCCACCGAACCGAGTGTCAATCCGTTGATTTCCTGATCGGTTTGGAAAGGATAACCGGCAAACTCGATGCGAACATAGCTCAATACACCCGAGTTGTCGTCGTCGATGCTACCACCGTGATGACTGCGCGGGCCACCTTCGATTTGCATATCATCCTGGTTGTTGCGAGCCTGGCCGCAGATGATTACACCACCCCAGTCACCCGGCTTGCGTTGTCCTTTCGGTGAATTAGAAGTGAACACAATAGGTTCGGTTGCCGACCCTTGGGCAATCAACTTACCGCCTTTTTCAACGATGAGCGATGCCATTGTGGTCTTGTCGCCCTTGATAACCGTACCCGGTTCTATGGTCAATTGCGCTCCGTTGGCTATATACACCCAACCTTTAAGCAAATATGTTCCTTTTTTAAGCGTTTGGTTGCCGGTAAAAACAAAATCTTTATCGCCATTACCAATAACAGTTCCTTCAGGATTTTCAGTACCATCTTCGTTAAACAATAGGTGATCACAGCTTACGGCACCATTGTCTGTTCCCCACACATAATCACCTTCACCGGGTTCCTCGGTTCCCGGACCCGAAGGTTTCTCCTCATCATCACTACAAGACACCGAGAACATAGAGATACCGGCAATGAGTGCATAAACAAAATAACTTTTAAACTTCATGTTGTTTTGATTTTTGAAAATGTTTAACAAGTAATTATATTTCTCTCTTTTATAATAGTAGTTAGAACGAATAGCTTACACTTACCGAATAGTTGCGTCCGGGATCGAATTGACGCGTAACCTCTTCAATTTCGCCATGCGATGTTTCTTCAAATTGCTTATAGCAAATATCTTCCGACAAAATGTTGCGCAATGAGAGCTTAACCTCGAAGTGGTTGCCGAATTTCTTCGATGCGCTCAAGTCAAGTGTGTTGCGTGGCATTTCATACGAATCGGGTATATTCACCACGTTGTCGCCGCTGCCAAGGCTGCGCCCTACTCCAACAATGCGCTTGCCAATACGGTTGTAAAGCAACGCCACATTCAAGTCGAGGTTGCGGGGCTGATAGAAAATCCCTGCATTGACAAGATAAGGCGACTGGCCTTGCATGGGACGGTCTTTCTCTTTCGACCCTTCGGGGAAAACCACTTTACTTTTAATCAATGCGCCATTGAAATTGATGCCGAAATCATTCAGGCCGATAAAATCAAGGTTCTTCTTTATCTCGACTTCAACACCGTATGTGTCGGCACCTTCGGCATTCTCATACGAGTAGGTAAGACTCGTGCCGCCATTCACTGTATATGTCCATTCTATAGGGTTCTTGAAGTGCTTATAGAAAAGCGATACCGATACCAGTTCACCCGATGCGGGATAAAACTCATAACTCAAGTCAACATTATCGATATATGCAGCTTCAAGGTCGGTGTTACCCTGTACGTTGCTGGCAAGGTCGAAATCATAGTAAACCGACGGTGACACTTCACGAAACTCGGGGCGGTTGATGCTGCGGCCGTATGACACACGAGCCTGATGCTTGTCCGAGAATTTATATGCTGCATTCACCGAGGGGAAGAAATCGCTCGTCTCATAGAACAGGCTTCGCGGGCTTTCTTGATAATCACGAGTATTGCTTATAAGTTCCATCTTGTTATATTCATATCTCACACCGGCATACACATTGAACTTGTTAACCGGTATGTTTATTCCCACATAACCTGCCATGAGCTTGTTATTGCCATCGTAATTGTTAGTCCAACGCACATTTTCAAGCATATACAACTTGTCGGCACCATAGTTTCCATCAACGAGCAATTCGGTGGGTATATCCATATACATGAATCCCGAGGGGAGTGTGCTGTTTACCGGGTTATAAGAGTAGATGAAATCCCTTGCCCTGTAACTGCGAGTGCGATAATCGCCATATAAACCCACCCTGAGTTCGGGCTGTATTTCACCAATCCAATATTTGTCACGGAAATTCACGTTAAGCGATGCCGTGTGCTCGTTAAGGCGGGTAAACTCCCGTTCTATGTCGTTGGCACTCGACAATCCAAGGTGACCGCGATCAAGTGCGTCGTTTATCACATAACGGCGACGGTCGGGCATACAATTGTTGGCGTAAGCATATCCCACGCTCCAGTCAAGGCGGCGGTCATCGGTAAGTTGATGGCGACCCGTGAACTGCCCGTTATATGTGGTGCGGCTCATGTAATAATATTCGGCACTCTGCTCGTTATTGCTCTGAGCATCGATTCCCACACGTGAGGTGTAACGGTCGCGACCCACTTGGTTGAATATATTCTTGAACTCATAACGATTGTTTCCGTCGGCACTCAAGTAAGTCAGGTTAAGCATTGCACCTATCTTAGCATAATGGTTATACTGGTTATCCCGGCTGTTACGCAGATACACAGGGCGGTCGTTTGCCACATCGTATGCGCCAAACAGCGAATTTTCCATATTCAATATTGTACGGTAACTGTTACCATAATTCAACGTTCCAAGCAGGGCAAACGTTTGTCCTTCATCACTTATCCAGCGTCGGTTAAGTTCGGCGTTGAACGACACGTCGGCCACCGGCTTTTTATTGCGAATGCGCCAGTCGTTATTCAGCCCGTTCTTTTGCAAATCCACACTGTTGTCAATTCCCGGAATACCTGTAAGCACACCGTTGATACCACCGTCAAGACTGCGGAAACCGCTGTCGAAGCCAAGGAAATCGGTACTGCTGCCAAGCGCATACCTGAAGTCGCTGAAGTGTGTATTATCGTTGATGCTGCCGCCGAGCGAAACCTTGAAAAAATTGGTGGCAGGTATGTCCTTCGTATTAATCATGACAAAGCCACCACTGAAGTCGGCCGGATACTCGGGCGACGGCGACTTGATGATAATCATGTTATCAAGCTGAGACGACGGTATCATATCAAACGAATATGCCCGCGAATCGGCCTCGCTACTGGGGACGGCGCTGTTGTTAAGCCACACATTATTATAGCGTTGCGACAATCCGCGCACCATCACAAACCGGTCTTCAATAAGGCTGATACCGGGAACGCGCTTGATAACTTCCGACGCATCGCTGTCTTGCGTGCGGCTGATTTGCTGCGCCGACACACCCGACTGCACCACAAGGCTGTTTTTTTGCAAATTGACAATGGTTCCTTCCGAATCGCGGCGAGCTTGCGCCGTAACCACCACTTCGCTCAGCGTTTGGCTCTCCGACTCCATCACAAAGTCGGCAACCGTCAATCCTTCCACGTTTACCTCTTTCGATTGCGTCTTATAAAACACATACGATGCTTCCACCACATACTTGCCATTGCGCAACCCCGGAATTTCATAATTCCCGTCAACGTCGGTTGCCACTGTGATGCCGGCACTCGGCAGCGACACAGTGGCACCTATCAACGGTTCGTTGTTCTCGTCGGTCACTCGGCCCTTCAATGCTGCCGCATCGGCAGCCAACGCAACCAATCCTGTAAATATCAAAAGAAAAAACCTCAAACAATTTCTACTTCTCTCCATTACTGTTATACCTATTGTTTTACAAATTTTTCACGGTGCAAATTTCCGCCTTTGGTGTAACAACGTTTTTTCATAGCTGTGACAATTCGGTTACGAGTATAACAACACCTTTACATCAAAGTAACATTACAATTACAGTTCACACACGGACATGAAAAAAGCCTGTCGAACTCAACCGTCCGACAGGCTTCCTCCTACCGCTTTAGCATAGTTAGCTTCTTGTCCTATTCATACTACTCCTGCTTATAATCATTTATGCAGAATATCGGTCACTTAATTGCTGATACATGGATGTACCATTCCGTGTTCTATTCTTATTTCTTGTTTCTGTACCAGTCGGCATATTGCCCCGAAGTCGGGCATCCGGCTTCAACCCAATTGTCATACATAGGATATTCGCCTTCACAGCCTATTGTAACAGGTTCGGTAACAGGTTCCCAACCGGTAACGCCGGCAAGGCTGATTGCAAACGGATACTTTCCATTCTTGTTTACATAATAAGCATCGTCGGCTTGCCCTTGTTGTGATAAATCGGCCCAATTTGTCGCAGCCATCTTTGGCAAATGCACTTCCTTGCGGCCTTTGCTGCCTGCAACATAGTTGATGACAATGAACGGATTGAATTCATCGTCAAAGCCCTTGTGCGCAAGTTCTCCGTCCTTGAATGTACGAGTCAACGTGTAAGTCTCCCCTATCGAGGCCTGTGCATCGGTAAGCATGATGAACTGGTTACCCTCTTCTATCACAGCGGCACCTGCCACAGCTCCAACGGTATTCGCAGCCACGGTGAACCCGAATGCATCGATATAATCGGCACTACCCTGCAAGTTTACCACCTTGAAAGCATCTTCTATCTTGGCGATGTAACCATTGCTGTTATGGGTCACCGTACGTGATTGTTCCACAATCACATCATTAAGGTCGTAATCACCGCCGGTGGGCCAGATATCTTCAAATGCGATAGTGGCAGTCTCGGTGTATGAATCCTCGGTAGGTTCTTCTGGCTCTTCGGGTAAATCCGGACGATCAGGATTTTGAATCACATCGGGATTAGACTCTACATAAAACAGTATATCGTCAAACGAGTTGTCGCTACCGTTCACATTGTTAGTTTGATCTTCAAAACCTATGATTACACGCCCCGACTCGGTGTCGTTAAGCGTAATGCACCCTTTCTTTTGACGACGGTTATATTCGCTGTTGGAATATATTGCCATATTACTTTTGTAAACATCGGCAATACCATCGTTAATATCCCCTATTTCCCATGATTCATAACCTTGATGCCACTTGCCGCCACCTACTGTGCGGTCGAGATTCGGGAACAATATCCAGCCTATGGTGTATCCACCGGGAAAATCATCGGTTCCACGCTCATCATAGTTTTCTCCATAAAATTGCAGACGTGCCTTCACGGGATGGTTAGGGTTACCATCGGTAGTCAACGGGAACACAACATATTTAGGAAGGTTTCTCACATCGGGCGTGGTACCTGTCTTATAGTAATAATACCCCATGGCATTTTCATACTCACCGGTAGCCAAAAGAAACACAAGGTCGAGATGGCAACTTTTAAGTTCTTCACCGTTATACGTCGTCGGGATGGTAACATTGGTGTCTTCCGAGTCACTTACCAGATTGCTATTATCCTTCTTGTTGCCACGGCGGTCGGTCAAGGAATTTTGCACACGTCGAAGCAAGTTTGCAGTCTCGTAACTGATATCTACGGCATACATACCTGCTACATTTTCATTATACGCCCAATAAGTCGTTTTATTCGTATATGAATATCTTGAAATATCGGTATATAATGAATACAAATTGCTTGAAAAACGATCAACATTGCCGACGTTGTAACACGGGTCTTCAACACCGGCACGGGTCGCCAATGTACCCGGCAGTTCGGGCAACTCAAACTTATAAGTTATGGCATTGTTTTCCACTTTCAACTCCAGGCAACGCGGAATGCCATAAGAGCCGGAGCAGAGATATACGGTCTTAACATAGGCCGGCAATGTAACGGCAGCTTGGTAACGGCTGTTTTCGTCGGTGAAACCTCCGTAATACGGTTCAACATCTTTCCTGGTTCCATCTTCGTTGTACGGGTTTTCGATATACAGTTTGAAATTGGTACTGTAACCCTCGTAACCATAATCAATGTCGAGTGTAACTTCATTCTCGGTCGAGAAATCAGAAATTTCTGCAATGAAAGGCATCTCGCCACCCACAGCAGCTGGCTCTTTTTCCACACATGAAGCCATCATGCACAATAAAGTGCCTGAAATAAGGCAAAGTGATTTACGCATATTTATAGTATTCTTAAATTAGTAGTTTTATATAACTTCATCAAAAACAGCAGACTGCTTTCTTCGCCACAAAGCTATGCCAAAAATATCAATTATCGCAAACTTTCATTATTAATGAAAGTTAAAAACACAAAAGTGCGCTCCCATTTCCATAGGAACGCACCTTTTTTTCTATAAAAGAATATCAAACTGCGATATTACAGCCACTTAACATATGCGAAATCTTGACGGTGCGGAAGATCGCTGTTGTTGGGATATACGCGGAACGAATAACGGAACGAACCTGCATACTTGATCTTGTCCTTCACATAATATGTGAGATTGTCACCGTCAACATTGGTAATCGTAAGCGGAATTCTATCAACCAACTTCGAATCACGGTCGGCATCGCTGTAAACAACGAGTTCCACGCCGAGGTCTTTGCCAAGACCTGCAGTATAGAGCACCACCGTAGCCTCAAATTCGTCACCGTTAACGGCAGTCGTCTTCAATGCATCCGATACCTGGATGTCAACGGCATGAATATCGTTCCACTTCGAAGCAACGTTTTCTTTCCATGCAACTATTTCCTTAGCCTTGGCATAATTGTTTGCCATAAGCTCGGTCGAACGCTTGCCTTCCTTGCAGTAGAAACGGTCGATGTAATCGTTGATCATGCGCGTCATGGTGTAGTGAGGCGCAATGTGAGCGATAGAATTCTTGATATATTGTACCCACTCGGGCGAATAACCCTTGCTGTTCTTTGCAAAGTAAAGCGGAATAATCTCGTTTTCAAGCATCGAATAGATAGTGGCAGCATCGAGCTTGTCTTGCTGGCCCTGGTCGGTGTAAGTGCGTTTGTCGGTCAAAGCCCATCCTGCACCTTCACGGTAGCCTTCATACCACCAACCATCTTTTACCGAGAAGTTAAGCACACCATTCATTTCGGCCTTTTCGCCCGATGTACCCGATGCTTCGAGAGGACGGGTAGGTGTGTTCAACCAAATATCAACACCGCTGACAAGGCGCTTTGCAAGAATCATGTCGTAGTTTTCGAGGAAAATAATCTTACCAAGGAACTGCGGCATACGAGAAATTTCGATGATGCGCTTTATCAAGCCTTGACCGCCGCCATCGGCAGGGTGAGCCTTACCGGCAAAAATGAATTGCACGGGGAACTTCTCGTTGTTTACAATCTTCGACAAGCGGTCGAGGTCGGTAAAGAGCAGGTGAGCACGCTTGTAAGTTGCAAAACGGCGGGCAAAACCTATCATTAACGCATTGGGGTTGATTTTCTCCACAATCGACAAAATGCGAGTCGGGTCACCCTGGTTCTTAAGCCACGATGCGGTAAAATCTTTCTTTATGAACTCGATGAGCTTGTTTTTCAACTTCATGCGAAGTGCCCAAATATCTTCGTCCTTGGCCTTGAGAATGGGAGCCCAGGTCTTTTCGTCGCTTTGAGCTTCAAGGTAACCTTCACCGAATATGTCGGCATAGAATTCCTTCCACTCGGTGGCTGCCCACGTCTGCATATGCACACCGTTGGTTACATACGACACGTGCGATTCTTCCCAAGTATAACCCTTCCATATGCCTTGGAACATCTTCTTCGACACTTCTCCATGCAACCAGCTCACACCGTTGGCTTCCTGGCAAGTGTTAAGAGCAAATACGCTCATGCTGAAACGTTCGTTGGTATCGGGATTTTCACGACCCATGTTCATCAAGTCGGCCCACGAAATACCCAACTTTTCGGGGAACTCGCCCATGTACTTGCCAAACAACGACTCATCGAAATAGTCGTGGCCGGCAGGAACCGGAGTGTGAACAGTATAAAGCGAAGTAGCACGTACCACTTCAAGAGCCTGGTTGAATGTGAGGTGTTCGTCTTGAACATAGTCAACAAGACGTTGCAAGTTGAGCAATGCGGCATGACCTTCGTTGCAGTGGTAAAGTTGCGGCTTGATACCAAGTTTCTTGAGCATCAACACACCGCCTATGCCCAACAAGTATTCTTGCTTGATGCGGTTTTCCCAGTCGCCGCCATAAAGCATATGGGTGATTGAACGGTCGTATTCCGAGTTCAAGTCGATGTCGGTATCCATCAAGTAAAGGTTCATGCGACCCACGTTTACTTTCCAAATGCGGGCATAGATTATGCGGCCGGGATAAGGCACTTCCAGCAACATATGGTTGCCATTCTCGTCAAGAACCGGCTCGATTGGCAACTGGTTGAAGTTCTGCGGCTCATAGTTTGCAATCTGCTGGCCATCCATGGCAAGCGTCTGCGTGAAGTAGCCGTAACGGTAAAGGAAGCTCACTGCCACCATGTTGATGCGCGAGTCTGAAGCTTCCTTGATGTAGTCGCCGGCCAATATGCCAAGGCCGCCTGAATATATCTTTAATGCGCCGCACAAACCGAATTCCATGCTGAAATAAGCAATCGAAGGAACATCGGTACGCATGGGAACTTTCATGTATTCCTTGAAATCGGAATACACCTTCTCAATGCGAGCCATCATTGCCTTATCCTTGAGGATGGCTTCATAGCGGTCATATCTCAATTGTTGCAAAAGCATAACCGGATTTTGCCCTGTTTCCCTCCACAGGTCACGGTCAAGGTCGTGGAACAATGCTTTGCCTTCGCTATTCCAAACCCACCAAAGGTTCTTGGCCAATTCTTCCAGCATTTTCAATTTTGCGGGAAGTTCTGATTTAACAGTCAAATCCCTCCATGCAGGGGAATTGGTGTTACTAACTTGTAGTTTCATTTTCGATTTTGTGATATTTTGGGTTAGTTAATTCTTAGATGTTCACTCCGCCTTGGTTCTTCACATTGGCCAAGGCTTCATTATATGCCTCATAATAGAACTTCATGAATTGCTTCCATTGTGCCTGCTTCGAGGTGGCCGATGCTGCCGCTCTTATGCCGGCAGTCGTCTTGGCATCGGTCGAGAGCAGTTGCAACACATTGCTTGCTATTTGCGATACCACATCGTTGTAATTGGAATCGTTGCGATGAAGCACTTTCACACCGCAAGTGGTGAAGCCGTTTTCAAAATCGTCAAGCACCCATTGCCCGAAACCTGCAAGGTCGGTGGTAATAGTCGGCACGCCGAATGCTATGCTTTCGAGCGGAGTGTACCCCCAAGGCTCGTAATACGATGCAAATACCGTGCAGTCAAGTCCCGGCAACAAGTCATAATAAGGCATATCGAATATGCCATCAGTTCCATTCAGGTATGACGGCACATATATAATCATGAAATGGTCGTCGTTGGCATAATGCATTCCAAGGTAATTGATTTTACCGTAAATGGCATCTTGGGAATAATTATGCAACGTGTGTGTTATCATGGAATTTTCAAGACGTTCGCACTTGCCTGTCTTCATGGCTGCCATAAGGTCGCGGCGAGCCTCATCGACCCACGCCGGCACAAACATGAACGCAAGCACCTTTTTACCTTCGCGTCCGGGCGTGTTGCGAATACTGTTCATTGCATCGATAAACACATCATAGCCTTTATTCCTGAATTCGTTACGGCCGGCCGTGGCAATGATGAAAGTATCATCATCGGCAAGGTCTATTCCCGTCAGCGCACGAGCCACCGGTAACATCTTTCCGCGAGCGGCGGCACGCCTTGTGGGATAATCTTTCTTTGTAGGCACAAATGTTTGTTCAAATCCGTTGGGAGTAACCAGCGGTCTGCGCCCGAGCAGCTGCACACACTCCCTTGCAGTGACTTCACTCACAGTGGTAAAGCTGTCGGCATTCCATGCAGCGGCTTTCTCAAGCGAATGTTTCGACTGCATATTAAGCTCTCCTGCCATTTGGTCGCCGTTATATCCGGCAAGATAATCATACAGGGGCTTATTGTTGCAGCAAATGCTGCGGCCTATGCTTGTGGCATGGGTGGTGAACACCGTTGCAATGCTCGGCATATGCGATTTCAGGTAGAGCAGCCCCATTCCGGTGGTCCACTCGTCGAAATGAGCAATCACCTTGCTCTTGCCATCGTTGTATTTGTCGAGATATATGCTCTCTATCACCAATGCGGCGGCATAGGCAAACATGCAACTGTCGTCATAGTCGCCGTAAGCGTGCAACGAATCTACGCTGAACTTATTCCACATTTGAGCATAAAGCTCATCCTTGTATGTAAATAATGCTTTATAATCAACAAGTATCACTATCGGGTTGCCGGGAATGGTCCAACGGCCGACACGTATCTCCATTCCAAGCGGAAACACGGCCTGCTTGCGCCAATCCTGCAATAATGTCTTTGATTCTTTGAAGAAAGGACACGGATTGTCCTTGCTCCATATATCAGGTCCTATAAAAATAACCTTGTCTTTGAAATCATTCTGTAAAGTCTTTGCTTTCGTGGAAAGGACGGCATATATGCCGCCTACTTTATTACACACTTCCCAGCTTGTTTCAAATATCAAATCCGGCTTTTCTGTGTTTTCTAACATACAGCATCTAATCCAATCTAATTATTTTGACGGGGCAAATATAGTCAAAAAAAAAGAATTATCCTAAACAGCCCCTGTCGCTTATTACCACCGACAGGGACAAAAGTTCATTAAAATCACCCTTTTATTTCCCCACTGCAAAGCCGCAGTGGCTTATTTTCCCACGTCGGGGAACGGCTATTTGTAAAAATGTTAAAGTATCCTAATATTACAATGCTACAATGCTGCAAACGTGATATTATTCATCGGTTTGCAGCATTGCAACATTAAAGTGAAATCAATTCTTAACCAATATATAAGATGTGTGCGGCTTTACTGTTCCGGTGAGCTTCCCACCTTTCACGGTGAATTGAGTTCCGTGAACGGCATCTTTATATTTGCCGCCGGGCAACGCAGTATCGATCGACAAGGCAACTTCATCACCGCTCACATTCACTATGGCTGCGCCTTTTTTGCCTCGGCACACTTCGGCAACCTTATTGTCGGCACTGAAATATAGTGTTTCAGCCTCACCATGCATTAGGCGGCGGAATTTATTGGCAGCGACCACTTCGGGATGGAAAAATTCATCACTGCCGCGTGCGCCCACAATGTTGTCGCCCCACACATTTTCGGGAGAACTGTTGTTGGGGCGTGAATAAAACAGCGGAGTACCATTTTGCCGTGCGGCAAGAAACACCCACCCCATGCGTATCTGCTCACTCGTAAGTCCGGCCGACTCATGAGCATTGCAATAAGTGTCGTGCGACTCTACCCAAGTCACAAGGTTATAAGGATTTACAGGGTGGCTCCAATTGGTAACGTCGGCGGCATCCCAACTGCCGTTTGCAAGCACTTGGCGCAATGTGTGGCCGTAATTGCTGGCAGTGAGGTTGATATATTGCCCATATTCGGTCTCTTTCACATTCCGGTCTTGCAGCACTTCGCCATACACAAACAGGCTGTCCATGGGCAACGCCAACCTCAACCCCATTACTGCTTTGCGACCGGTAGCAACATCCCAAAAGTCGTTTTGTTTCGACTTTTCATCAAGAGGATCGCTCGGCAAACCTATGTGCTTGGCCGTATCGTAACGGAACCCACGGGCACCGCAAGCCAACAAGTCGTTGACATACGTCATGTAATAATGCTGGAAATAAGGGTTCTCGGTATTTACATCAGGCAGGCCGCCCATTTGCCCCGTGGTGCATTCGCGACGATCGTTATAGTCGCGTATTTCGGTAAAACCCGAGGCATGATACAGATTTTCGTGACCACCCACCGCAGCATCAAGGTCGTCGCTCACTTTCGTGTCGTCAACAGCTGTATGATTGGGCAAAACATCCACAATCACTTTCACGCCATATTTTTCGGCTTCGGCACACATATCGATGAAATCTTTGCGGGTACCCATCTGGTAATTGCCTATCTTCCAGTCAACCGGTTGGTACTGGTAATACCACTTGCCGTGGCCGAAGAGCTGGTTGCCTCCGCCCTTGTCACCTTGCACCTCGGTGACGCAATGTTGCGCAGGAGAAGTTTGCACATAACGATATCCGGCATCGGCTATCTGCTTCATGTTTTCCTTGATTGTGTTGAACGACCAGCACCATGCGTGCAATATCACATCGTCGTTGGTAACTGTTTCCGAAGGCTTGTCGCCTGCATAACCACTCAGCCCTAAAGCGATGGCGAGTGATGTCAAAAATAAATGTTTCATAAGTTAGTTATGTATTGGTATTAAAACAAATAATCGCCGTAAAGTTACATAAAAAATCACTGCCGACGCAAACATTTTCTTTGCAACTCACCATATTTTTTATAACTTGCGGTTGATTGATAATTAAAAAACACCTAACGCTTATGAAAATCAAAATCACACTCGTGAGATATTCTGAAAACGACTGGGAAGGATACTCGTCACACGTAGAAGATGAAAAAATTTTGCCGGTCAAGACAGGCATAGTGGAAGAATACCCGATATTCAAAATCACCGAAATAAACGATAATTCAATAAAGATAGTGTATAACGACGGTTGCCACGCAAGCATCGGTACTTTTTCATCGGTTGGAGAAGCCGAATGGGAAAACGACTATGCACAAGAGAAAGAAATAGGAATTAACGAGATGGTTACCGCAAGCCGCAGCACACAGTATAGCGAAAGTATGCATGGAGAATCGTTAAGCCTGCAACTCATCGAAGATTAAACATCGGTTCCTCGCTCTCTGCGGCGCATACGCATCACTGCTTTTCACTGAGTTCAAGCCAACGCATTTCTTTCTCGTCGAGCAATTGCCGCACCTCGTCATATCGAGCCGATTTCTCGGCAATGTCATTTATTACCTCGCCACTGTTAAACAGTGCGTCAAGTGAATTTTTTTCTGCCGTCAGTTGCTCTATTTCAGTTCCGAGCGCTTCAAACTCTTTACGCTCCATGAATGTCATCTTATTGACATTCCGTTGACGCGGTTGCGGAGCCGTTTTAGGCTTTTCGGCCTCTTTGCGTCTCGCATTTTCCTGTCGTTGCTCTTCTTGCTTCACTTCGCGGTAATCGCTGCAATTACCCGGGAAATCGCGTATCACACCGTTCCCCTCAAACACAAACAAGTGATCGACCGTGCGATCCATGAAAAAGCGGTCGTGCGACACAATTATCACGCAACCCTTGAAGCCTGCAAGGTAATTTTCGAGCACTTCAAGTGTCTTTATATCAAGGTCGTTGGTAGGCTCGTCAAGTATCAGGAAATTGGGTTTGCGCATAAGCACCGTAGCAAGGTAAAGCCTGCGCTTTTCCCCACCGCTGAGTTTGGCAATAAATTTTTGCTGGTCGGCAGGCGTGAACAGGAAAAGTTGCAGGAATTGAGATGCAGTATATGCCGTTTTCTCGTCAAATCTCACATATTCGGCAATCTCCCTCACGGCATCAATCACCTTCTTCCCTTCGTCGAAACTTATACCTTCCTGGCTGTAATAACCGAATTGCACCGTCTCGCCCACCTCGAAACTTCCGCTGTCAAGCGGCTCAATCCCAAGCAGGCATTTAATGAATGTCGATTTGCCCACTCCGTTGTTGCCAACTATGCCGAGTTTCTCATATCGGGCAAATATGTAATTCAAATGGTCAAGTATCACCTTGTCGCCATAACGCTTGCAGGCATCATGGACCTCGAAAATTTTTGAGCCTATATACGAAGCCTTTACGTCAAGTTTCACGTCTTTTTCATTACGCGTTGACCGGGCTTTCTTTTCAAGTTCATAGAAAGCATTGATGCGATAACGAGCCTTGCTGCCCCGTGCCTGTGGCTGGCGGCGCATCCATTCAAGCTCGGTACGCAGCAAGTTTTTTGCACGTGCCACCTCGGCATTTTCGGCATCTATTCGTTCCTGTCTTTTTTCAAGATAATACGAGTAATTTCCGTCATATTCATAAGTGGCACCGCCATCTATCTCCACAATCTTGTTGCACACACGGTCAAGGAAATAGCGGTCGTGGGTAACCATGAGCAGGGTCATGCGCGAATGCGACAAGTAATCTTCGAGCCATTCTATCACATCCACGTCGAGATGGTTGGTAGGCTCATCGAGCAACAGCAAATCGGGATTGTCGATAATCACCTCGGCAAGGGCCACACGCTTCAACTGTCCGCCCGAAAGCTCCCCTACCCGCTGGTAATAATCATAGATTTTAAGCTGTGCAAGCACTTGCTTAAAATTGTTTTCGTAATCCCACAGCCCCAGTGTGTCCATCTTTACCATATACTTGGTGATTGCATCGGCATCACCCAAAGCCACAGCCTGCTCATACCCTTTTATGATCGAGGCCCGTTCACTGCCATCGTCGAGAAAAGTATCAATTACCGACAAATTTTTGTCCATTTCGGGTACCTGTTCCAGGTAACCCATCCTCACCCCGTTACGCATCACCACCTCGCCACTGTCGGCCGGCTCCACGCCGGCTATGATTTTCATCAATGTCGATTTGCCGGTTCCGTTCTTGGCTATCAGCCCTATTTTTTCACCTTCGCCGATACCCAAAGTGACATCGGCAAACAACGTACGGTCGCCAAACGACTTGGTTATGCCTTCTATCTGCAATATGCTGTTCATTCCAAGTATAATCAAAAAAAGTAACACGCAAAATTACAAAAATAGATTCACCTCTCCAATTTCATTTTTTATGCATAACGTGCTGCGATATTCCACATTTTATGTGTATTTTTGTGTCGTTAAAATTTTATTATCAAAGGAAAGATGCTTATAATCGGAATTGCAGGCGGAACCGGATCGGGCAAAACCACAGTAGTCAACAAGATAATGGAACGGCTACCGGCAGGGGGCGTGGGTGTTATTTCACAAGATTCATACTACAAAGATTCAAGCCACGTGCCTGTCGAAGACCGGCAGAAAATCAATTTCGATGAACCGGCCGCATTCGATTGGAGCCTGTTGTTCAAGCATCTGAATATGCTCAAGGAGGGGAAAGCGATAGAAATGCCCACCTACTCGTTCCTAACTTGTACCCGCCAAAAAGAGACCGTGCACCTCGACCCTCACGACGTGGTTTTGCTCGAAGGCATACTTGTGTTTTCCGAGCCTAAATTGCGTAACATGATGGACATAAAGGTATTTGTCGATGCCGATGCCGATGAACGCCTTATCAGGGTAATATACCGCGACTGCATAGAGCGTGGACGCACCCCGCAGATGGTAATAGACCGATATGAACGTGTGCTGAAACCTATGCACAACCAATATATCGAACCAGCCAAGCGCTATGCCGACCTTATTGTCCCGCAAGGCGGAAACAACGAAGTGGCAATAAACCTGCTCACCGATTACATTAAAAGCCGGCTGAAAGGCAACAGCCTGTAACCCACCATACTACAACGACGACATAATAATATGACATTCAAGTGGATAGATAATTTATTCGACAAAAAAGAACGATTAGAAGAAGAACAACTTAAAGCCGAGTCGCAAACCGAAGACGGTAACATGGTGTTGCGTACCGAAGACTTGGTGAAAAAATATCGACAACGCACAGTTGTCAACCATGTGTCGATTAACGTGAAACAAGGTGAAATAGTGGGATTGCTCGGGCCGAACGGTGCCGGGAAAACCACAACTTTCTACATGACGACCGGGCTTATTACTCCTAACGAAGGCCGGATTTTCCTTAACGACCACGACATCACAAAATACCCGGTTTACAAACGGGCAAAATACGGCATAGGATACCTGCCGCAGGAGCCGTCGGTATTCAGGAAACTGAGCGTGGAAAACAACATACGCACAGTGCTTGAAATGACCAACACCTCGGCCGAATACCAGCGAGAGAAACTTGAAAGCCTGTTGTCGGAATTCCGCATACAGAAGGTGAGAAAGAACCTTGGCGACCAGCTCTCGGGTGGTGAACGCCGCCGTTGCGAAATTGCCCGCTGCCTTGCAATCAACCCAAAGTTCATCATGCTCGACGAGCCGTTTGCCGGGGTTGACCCTATTGCAGTGGAAGATATACAATATATCGTGTATAAACTGAAGGAAAAGAACATAGGTATCCTCATCACCGACCACAATGCGCCTGAAACACTCAGCATTACCGACC
The DNA here is from genome assembly GCA_949289215.1 of uncultured Bacteroidales bacterium. Taxonomy (GTDB): domain Bacteria; phylum Bacteroidota; class Bacteroidia; order Bacteroidales; family Muribaculaceae; genus Avimuribaculum. Next base: position 66,593 of record CASENC010000024.1, read on the forward strand.
GTGCCTACCTGCTGTTTGAAGGCAAAATTTTATTCCAAGGCACAAGCGAGGAACTTGCCGAGAATCCCATCGTTAGGGAAAAATATTTGGGACGAAATTTTGTGTTCCGCCGCAAAAAATTCGATTAATCAATTTTTATTGTACAAGAAGCATATTTTTTCATGGTATATCCAAAGAATTTCGAGAGCAAAATCGACTTTGCCTCGGTAAGAAGTATGCTCGAAAGCAAGTGCCTCGGCCCACTTGGCATAAAATGCTGCCGGGCAATGCGTTTTTCGAGTGATTTCGACACCGTCAAAAAATTACTGGAACAGACCAACGAATTTTTATCAATCATAACTTCGGGTAAGGAATTTCCTCTCAACGGATACCACGACCTGACCGAACAGCTTAACTCAATCAAGGCACAAGGTGCTTACATGACAGCCGAGGAACTGTTCAACTTGCGCCGCTCGCTGCAAACCATAGCCGAAATATCGGCATTTTTCAACAACGCGACCGTCAACGATGCTCCTGCCTATCCACGGCTTGCCGCACTCACCGCTTCGATGTCCACATTCCCGCAAATAGTGGCTCGCATCGACGGCATTATCGACAAATACGGCAACATCAAGGACAATGCTTCGCCCGAACTGCTTAACATTAAGCGCAACCTCGCATCGGCAATGCAAAGCGTAAACTCGATAATGAAACGCATCATGTCGCAAGGCAAGGAGCAGGGTTATATCGATAGCGATGTGGCTCCCTCGATGCGCGACGGACGCCTTGTGATACCTGTAGCCCCGATGAACAAACGTAAAATTCGAGGCATAGTTCACGACGAGTCGGCCACGGGGAAAACCATCTTCATCGAACCGGAACAGATTGTCGAAGCCAACAACAATATCCGCGAGCTTGAAAATGAAATGCAGCGCGAAATAATACGCATTCTCACCGAGACTGCGACATTTATCCGCCCGCACATCGACGACCTGCTCAATTCTTACTCCATAATGGGCATAATCGACTTCATCAGGGCCAAAGCCTTGTTTGCCAACGAGACGGGAGGTAATATGCCCGTCCTCGAACGCAAGCCTCAAGTGGAATATTACCATGCCGTGCACCCTACCCTGCTGCTGTCGTTACGCTCACAAGGCAAGGAGGTGGTGCCGCTCAACATCAACCTTGATTCGAAAAATCGCATCTTGCTGATTTCGGGCCCTAATGCCGGCGGGAAATCGGTGTGCCTGAAAACGGTGAGCATAGTACAATACATGACGCAATGCGGCCTGCTGCCGCCGGTTTACGACAATTCGCACATAGGGGTTTTCAAGAACCTGTTTATCGATATCGGCGACGAGCAATCGATTGAGAACGACCTTAGTACCTACAGCTCGCACCTTACCAACATGAAATTTTTCATGAACAACGGTGGCAGCGATACATTGGTACTAATTGACGAATTCGGAGGCGGAACCGAGCCGCAAATTGGTGGCGCAATAGCCCAAGCCATACTGAAACGACTCAACGAGAAGCAGATTTTCGGTGTAATCACCACCCATTACCAAAATCTGAAACATTTTGCCGAAGACACCCCGGGACTGGTGAACGGTGCAATGCTTTACGACCGCCGAAATATGCGTCCGCTTTTCCAGTTGTCGATAGGCTATCCCGGCAGCTCTTTTGCCATTGAAATAGCCCGCAACATAGGCCTGCCCGGCGAAGTGATAAAAGATGCCGAGGAGATAGTGGGCAGCGACTACATCAATATGGACAAATACTTGCTTGATATTGCCCGCGACAAAAAATACTGGGAAAACAAGCGAACCGAGATACATAACCGCAACAAGCGGCTGCAACAACTCGAAGAGCAATATGAAAACGAAATAGAACGCCTTGGCAACGAGCAACGCAACATCATAAAAGAAGCCCGCGAAGAAGCCCGGCAAATATTGTCGCAGAGCAATGCCACAATAGAGCGGACAATCCACGAGATACGCAAATCGCAAGCCGAAAAAGAGCAAACAAAAGAATTGCGCAAGCAACTCGACGAGTTTAAATCTCAACTCGAAAACGATGAAATACCGCTCACCGATTTGCGCCGAGGCAGTGCCATAAAACCGCGCAAGCCGAAACAGGCAAAACAAGCCACGCGAAAAGAAGAACCGTCGGAACCGGTCAAAGTGGGAGACTACGCAGCCATCGACGGCAACAACACTCCTTGCCGTGTACTTGAAATATCGGGTAATATGGCAACAATTGCTATGGGCAACTTCAGGTCGAGGGTGGCAATAAACCGCCTGCGCAAGGTAAATGCACCTCAAGCAGCATCGCAGCAGCACTCGATAAGCGTTACCATGAGCAACGACATTCGCCGCCGCCAACTCGACTTCAAGCCCGACATCGACGTGCGCGGAATGCGTGCCGATGAAGCCATACAGGCCGTGACATATTTCATCGACGATGCCATTCAATTCAACGCCAAGCAAGTGCGAATACTGCACGGCACGGGAAACGGCATTCTGCGCCAGCGAATACGCGAATACCTCAACACCGTAGCCGGAGTAAAATCCTACCGCGACGAACACGTGCAATTCGGCGGTGCAGGCATAACCGTGGTGGAATTGGAATAAATGTTTTTTTGGGGAGCATGACATCCAAGCTCTTTATAACAAGGAAAAAAAACGGGCTACTGTCTCACGACAGCCGCCCGTTCAAAATCAACTTCAATTAGAGTGCTTTTTTAAAACTATTTCCCGTAAATGCTACGATAAATAATCTGCTTTTTGATTGACATATTTACTCCGTTTATTCCTCTTTTATTGGTGACAGTATATGTTTGTTGATATATTCACCGAATGTATTTTTATATGTGTCGGAGATAGGTATATATTGCTTGCCGAACACAATGCGGTTGCGTTCAATCAAGCGCACCTTAGACATTTGAACGATAAACGAGCGGTGAACCCGCATAAAACGTGGCGCAGGCAACCCGGTCTCGAATGTCTTCAGGCTCATTAGCGACATCACATACCCGCCGGTGCTTTCAAGATATATTTTCACATAATCTTTCAACCCTTCGATGTAAAGAATGTCGTCTATGGGAATTTGCACCAGTTTATACTCGCTCTTGACGATGATGCTCTCTATTCCACCGTCTTTCACGGCCATGGCGCGTTCTTCCATCGTAAACCACCGCATAGCCTTGTTGGCGGCTTCCATGAATTCAGGATAGCTAACGGGCTTGAGCAGATAATCAAGTGCGTTCACACGGAAAGCTTCCACGGCATAACGGTCGAATGCCGTCACGAATATCACCCTGCAATGCGGCGGCACCACTCGCGCAAACTCTGTGCCATTAAGCTCCGACATCTGTATGTCAAGGAACACGAGGTCGATATCTTCCTCTATTATTGTTTTTATCGCAGATGAGACCGACGGGAAACCGTTTACCAATTCAAGGAACGGCGTTTTCTCCACATAGCCTTTTATCAAATCAAGAGCCAACGGCTCATCGTCGATAACACAGCATCTTATTCTTCTCATAGTTTAAGTATAACTTTTGGTACATTATTTATTTTCCTGCAAATCTATCTCAAGCAGCGTTTTGAAAAGGCCGGCTTCCTCTTTTTGCTCCAGGCGATAACGGCCATTGTACAGTATCGATAACTGTCGCTTAAGGTTGGCAAGCCCTATGCCGCTGCCACTGCAGTCATTACCGTCCTTTGGGAAATAACTGTTGTCAACCCGGCAGACCACCTTCGACCCCATGACTTTTATCTCAATGTCGATAACCGACTTGTGACTTCCCGACACCCCGTGCTTGAATGCATTCTCAACGAGCGAGATAAACATGAGCGGAGCAATCTGTAACCCTATACCCTGCTTCTCGTCAATCGACACATTCAACGTGTTATTGCCGGTCAATCGCAAACGCATAAGCTCGATATAATTCTTCACAAAGAGCATATCCTTGTCGAGCGGCACGGTCTTGCTGTCGTTTTCATACAGCACATACCTCAACAGTTGGCTCAATTCATGCACGGCATATTGTGCCCTCTCTCGGTTTATGCCTATCAATGCATAAATATTGTTGAGCGTGTTGAACAGGAAATGAGGGTTGAGCTGGTTTTTCAAATTTTTCAACTCTATTTCCTTGCGCTCCACTGCCATTTTTTGCTCATATTGTTCCCACTTCAACCATTTCTCGCTGAGTTTCAGTGCTATGCTTATACATATCGACAACGCCATCATCAAGAAATCGCGAGAGAACAAACCATGCACCCCCATCATTATCCATCCTTTCTCGGTTAATTCCGGAGGTCGGGGAGGCATTACAGCATCGACTGCCGACGGCATCAATGGCGGATAACATAAATAATGCACCCCAAAGATAAGAAATAAAAATGAAACTACAAAGAATAAATTAATTATAAAATACAACCAAATTCGCTTTCGATGAAAAAGATATTTATCTATAAGCAAATAATAATTAAAATAGAACACAATTATATACCCTATTATATGGATATATACAAACTTTGGCATGGTGCGCCCCCATGACAGCAACATCTCGGGCAAGACAAACACGATGACAAGCACAATAAGGTGCGTGGCAAAGCGTGCAAGCCGTGCATTGCGCCGATAAGGCCCACTTGCAATATTGCTGTCGCGGTCATTCATATCTCAATGCTTCGATTGGGTCGAGGTTTGATGCTTTCTTGGCCGGATACCAACCGAAGAATACTCCGGTAAGCGTACACACAAAGAACGAAAGTATCACCGAATAGCCCTGTATGGCTATGGGCCAATTCAAAATCCCTTTCACCACAAATGCCGCCGTGCACCCCATTATAATGCCTATGATACCGCCTGTGATGCTTATTATCACCGACTCGATAAGGAATTGCGACAATATGTCGATGCCGCGGGCACCGATGCTCATGCGCAAACCTATCTCGCGAGTGCGTTCGGTAACCGACACGTACATGATATTCATGATGCCTATGCCGCCCACAAGCAACGATATGCCGGCTATGCAGGCAAGCAGCGTGGTCATCATGTCGCTCGTGGAGCTGAGCATATTGCTCAATTCTTGTTGCGAATGTATGCGGAAGTCGTCATCGTCGGAAGCCTTCAATTTATGGTTGGAGCGCAGCACATCGGTTATCTCGTCGATGGCGACATCGGTATATTCTTCCGACGTTGCCGAGCATATTATGCCTTGAATATAATCAATGGCGAGCACACGTTTCATCACTGTGGTATATGGGGCAAGCACTATGTCGTCCTGGTCCTGCCCCATGCTGTTATACCCCTTGGCCTCAAGCACACCTACTACCGTGAGCGGCAGCTTGTCGAAACGTATCACTTTGCCAATGGGGCTGTCTCCGCCCGGGAACAGTTCATCCACTATGGTCTGCCCTATTATGCACACCTTTGCAGCCGACTTCACGTCGCGGTCGGTAAACACATTGCCATCAGCCACTGTCAGGCGGCGAATATCCAGGTAATCGCTTGTCACACCGTTAATCGACGACGGGTAATTATTATTGCCGTTGACATACTGCCCCGAGCTACTCACGTTGGGCGACACACCCACCACGTGGTCGCACTTGCTGCGTATGGCCTCATAGTCGGCCATCTTCAGCGTTTGCATATCCTCGGCACTTTGACGCACGCCGCCACGCATATCGGCACCGGGCATTATCATTATCATGTTCGACCCCATCTCGGATATTTGAGCACGGATACTCTCTTTCGACCCCTGCCCTATGGCAAGCATGGTTATCACCGACGCCACACCGATGATGATGCCGAGCATCGTCAGGAAGCAACGCATCTTATTGTTGCTTAAAGCCTTGAATGCTATTTTGAATAGATTTGTTAAATTCATGACGCCTTTATTTCTAATCTTCCTCGGGTGGTAGAGAGTCAAAGACTTCTTGCGCCGAGCGTATATTGGTATTCACCTCGTCACTTACAATCTTGCCGTCGCGCAACACTATGTTTCGACTGCTGAATTGCGACAAATCGGGATTGTGAGTGACAAATATTATGGTTCGCCCCATGCGGTGCAATTTTTGGAACAGCACGAGTATGCTGTAAGATGTGCGGGTGTCAAGGTTACCAGTTGCCTCATCGGCAAGTATCAGCACAGGGTTGTTGACAAGTGCGCGGGCTATCGCCACACGTTGCTGTTGTCCGCCCGACATCTGGTTTGACTTGTGGTACATTCGGTCGTGTAACCCCACTTGTTCAAGAGCCTCGATGGCACGACGCTCACGTTCACGGGCCGACACATTGCTATTGTACAGCAACGGCAACTCCACGTTTTCGAGCGCCGTGGTCTTGGGCAGCAGGTTATAATTTTGGAACACGAAACCTATCTTGCGGTTCCGCAATCTGGCCCGGTCATTCTTTCCCATGGTACGCACTGCCACCCCGTCGAGATAATACTCTCCGCTTGTGGGAGTGTCAAGGCAGCCAAGCAGGTTAAGCAGCGTTGACTTGCCCGAGCCCGACGTACCCATGATGGTGACAAATTCCCCGTCGCGAATGGAAAATGACACACCGCGCAAGGCATGAACCTCCTCGTTACCCACCTTGAAATAACGCCTTATGTTTTCAAGCCTTATTATCTCTTTTTTGTCAGCCATGTCAACCTTGCTTTTCCTCGTTTTTCTTCTTATCACGGTCACGTCCCGGCGGGCCCGGCATGAACGGGTTGCTCTCACGCTCGGGAGCCTGTTCAAGCATCTCGGTGGTATATTGCAAAGCCACCTTGTCGCCCACATTAAGTCCGCTCCTCACCTCCACATTGATACCGTTTTCCACACCCATTTCAATCTCGGTAGGCACAAGACGGTTATCATCGGTCAACACCCACACAAGGCGGCGGTTGTCATCGGTCGAAAGCAACGGGTCGGGAATATCTCCACCCGAAGGTTTCCCGGCCGGGGGTTCAGGCATCTGTTCGGCCACAGGCAACCCTTCAACGTCGCCAAACTGCATCGGCGAAAAACGCAACACCTTAATAGGCAATGTCATCACATCTTTTTCTTCCATAACCTTGATAGTCACATTGGCCGTCAGCCCGGGTATCAACTTATGGTCGGGATTGGCCGTACTTATCAGCACCTCATAGGTGGTAACATTAGTGTCGGTGGTGGGACTTATGCGCACTTGCGTCACCTGCCCTTGAAACAAATCGTCGGGGAACGCATCTACGGTAAATTGAGCATTCTGCCCCACCTTCACCGCACCTATGTCGGCCTCATCCACATCGGCCACCACCTGCATCTTGTCAAGGTCGCCTATGGTAAACAGGTTGGCAACCTCCATGTTGGAAACCACCGTCTGGCCTATCTCCACTTCACGTGAAATCACTATGCCGTCCATCGGCGATGTGATTTCGGCATAGCTCAAGTTGCGGGCCGCCGACACGCGGTTGGCCTGCATACGCTCGTAATCGGCTTTTGCCACAAAATAATCGCGACGGCTTGTTTCATATTCATAGTCGCTAATCAGCTGCTTTTGGTGCAACGCCTCGTCGCGCTCGTAATTCTTCTTGGTGTATTCATAATCGAGGCGCGCACTTTCAAGTTGCGCGTCGGCCGACTGCAAGTCGGCTTCGAGCGTGGTCTTGTCGATTTCGGCAATCAACTGCCCTTCGGTGACAATCGAATTAAAATCGGCAAACAATTTTGCCACAATTCCCGTCACTTGCGTACCCACATCCACCTGAGTGACGCACTCAAGCGTTCCGGTAGCCGTGACCGACTCGGTAATCTCGCCACGGGTGACTGTGGCAGTCTGCAAACTCACTTTCTCTTTTTTCGAACAAGAAGTTGCCAATAACAACAGCGACACCCCAGCTGCCATGCACAACTTTGCCCCAAGCATATAACGTTTCATATTCGATATGATGTGATTTTTTTACGGCAATGAGATGCCTTTGTTTTGATAATATTCCAGCATTTTCAAGTTAAGCAGAGCCATATATTTGGCTTGCAGCAGTTGCAACCTCGCCGTCAGCAACGAATTGTGCGACGACAGCAGATCGAGCGTGTTCACAAGCCCCAGGCGGAACTGCTCGTTGGTCAGTTCATCGGTCAGTTCGGCACTGCGCACGGTTTCCTTTCCGCTCACATATTGCGCTTGTGAATTACGGGCATCAAGGTAAGCCGTCTCGATGGTCTGTGCCACATCGTTGAGCAAACCACGGTAATCGAGTATGGCACTCAACTTCGACGCGCGTGCCTTGGCCACCTCGGTCTTCGTCTGCTTGCCGTCGAATATCGGCACCGACAACGTTATCCCTATCTGCTCGTTAAAGTTGTGCTTCATCTGGCTGCCGAATGAATATTGGCTGCTTGAATTGGTACCTGTGCCCAATGAACCGCTGAGCGAAATCGTAGGCATATAGCCCGACTGCGCAATCTTCACGTCAAGCTCGCTCATGTCGCCCTGCAACGCGCTCTGCCTCACCTCGGGCAACCAAGCGATAGCCGTGTTATACACCTCGGTCTTGTCGGGCAGGGGCTGCAATATCATTTCATCGCCAAGCACGATGCTGTCGATTTGCATATCATAGTCGATACCCAGTTCAAGCAACTGCTTAAGCTGCATCTTGTTGGTCTCATAGGTGCTCTCGGCAGTCACCACATTGTAACGGTCGGTCTGCCACTGCGATTCAAGCTGCACATAGTCCACGCGCGACATCTTCCCGGCCTTCATCAGCTCCTCGCCACGCTTCATTTGCGCTTCGCTCACCGCCATCGTCTGCCTGGCTATCTCTATCGCCTCACGCGAATAAAGTATCTGCAAGTAATAATTGAGTATCTGCGTTTCAAGGCTGTTGCTCATTTGCTCCACGGCCATGTCGTTGATGTCGTTTTGCAACTCGCTGCGTTTTATGTTGTTGCGGCGTTGGTTGCCGTTGAACACCGTCCATCCCCCGGTTATCCCGTAACTGCCGTTATAGGTATTCTTGTTCACACTGTTCAGCGTGCCGTTGCTCTCGTTATAGGTGAAATTCCCGCCCGCCGGACTGGGATAATTGCTAAGCGAGTGCGACGTTGAGAAATTGAACGTCGGCAACCATTGTCCTCGTGCAGCCTCAAGGTCGTAACCGCTCGACTCGCGCGTCAGCCGCGACTGGTGCAAATCAATATTGTTGGCCTTGGCATATTCAACACATTCGCTATACGACCACGACTGCGGCAACTCGGCTGCCGCCGCAGTCGCTACCTGCACCGTGTCGGTCTGTCCGGCCATTGCCGCTGCCGGGCAACACATCGCGGCAACCACACACGTGCCTGTTATCCATTCTTTAATTGTCTGCATTGTTTCGATAGTCAATTTTAGTCTATTCGTCTATAATTTCATGACAAAAGTATATACATCATGCAAAACCACAAAACACAATAGATTAAACACCCCCATTTGCACCAATCCCCCAAGATTTAACGCCCAAATCCCCCATTCCACCCCCGCATCTCCCCCATCTGTTAAAATCCCCTTGCCACATTTTTGTGCAATAAATACTCTGTACTGCATAAAAACAATCCGGCACTGCTCATCAGGCAACGGTGCGGCTATTGCAAAATATGAGCCACGGGCGGCAAAGCCGTCCAGGTGTTTAATTTGCGGAAACACCTGCTTTTGCTCTCGCCTTGCACTAATTTTCAATAAATCAGGCGGCGGCTCGGCTAAACAAAAAATCGGCAAGCCGTTTTTTTGCTTTTGCTCTCGCCTTGCACTAATTTTGCAACATGGGAAGAATTTTATCAATCGACTTCGGACGCAAGCGCACGGGCATTGCCGCCACCGATACGCTGAAGATTGTGGCCAACGGACTTACTACTGTGCCAACGGCTCAGGTTATCGACTTTTTGAAAAAATATATGGCCACCGAGGTGGTGGAACTGATAGTGGTGGGACTGCCACGACAGATGAACGGGGAGCCGAGTGAAAGCACAAGGTACCTGAAACCGTTCCTCGACAGGCTGCGAAAAGAATTGCCTGCCGTGCCGGTGGAAATGTTTGACGAGCGATTCACTTCAACGCTTGCCCACCGCTCGATGCTCGACGGCGGCATGAAGAAGATGGACCGCCGCGACAAGGCCATAGTTGACACCATAGCAGCCACCATCATCCTCAACGACTACCTGCAAAGCCGCCAATACCAAAACCGATAGACTAATGAAATGCTTTTATGTAGTGCTATACTTGGTGATTGCCTGCACTGTGGCGGCGGAGGCCTGCACTTCGGCCATCGTTTCGGGGCGGGTGACTGCCAACGGCCGACCGCTGCTGTGGAAACACCGCGACACAAGCCGACAGAACAACAAGGTGGAACGCATTGCCGCCACCGACTCAACATATGAATACGTGGCACTGTTCAATGCCGAAGATACCTTGTGCCGCGAGGCTTGGATAGGATATAATTCGCAAGGGTTTGCCGTGATGAACACTGCCGTATATAACCTAAAGGATGATACGGTGACCGGGATGGACCGCGAAGGATTGCTGATGACCGAGGCTTTGCGCCGGTGCACTACGGTCGATGATTTTGAGCAGTTACTGTGCTGCCTGCCAAAACCACTCGGCGTGGAGGCAAACTTCGGAGTTATCGATGCCCGGGGAAACGGTGCTTACTTCGAGACCGACAATTGGAATTACAGGAAATATGACCTTGCCGATGCTCCCGACGGGGTGCTTGTGCGGACAAACTACGCCCACAGCGGACGCAGAGGCGAAGGGAAAGGACACACTCGCGAAGCAAATGCACTGCAACTGCTAAAGCCGCATATAACCTACCGCGACATATCGGCCGAATTGCTCACCGAGACGCTTTCACGCAGCTTTTACAGCAGCCGCCGGGGCAAGGATTACACCCACAGCGAAACCACCCTGCAAGCCGACCAGGAGTTTATCCCTCGCCCCACTTCATGTGCCACGGTAGTGGTTGAAGGTGTGGCAACAGGAGAAAACCCGTTGTTGACAACGATGTGGGTAGGACTTGGTTATCCGCCGTGTTCTGAAATACGTGCGGCATGGCTCGGTGACAACGGAGTGCCCGATGAATTGCGTGGCACAGGGCGCAACGGCCACTCGCCGCTATGCGACGCCGCCATCGCTCGCAAGGACAAAGCATTCTCCGCAAAAGGCGAAATCGACATAAGCAAATTATACAACAAGCGCGGCACCGGCTATTGCCAATTGCTATTAACACGCAACAAGGAGGCATATCGCCGCGGATATGAAATCATCGGCCGCAAACGCAGTCAGCTACATGGGAACTCAGAGCATTAAATTACGTGACGTTTACATCACGCAAGGCACTTTCGGCCACATTCTGCTGTATAGGCATCTGCGCCGTAAATGGTGGGCATATGCTGCACCCATAACATTGTGCGCAGCCATGTCGTTTTTCGACATTCGCTTCCTGCTTGTTGCGTTGATGATGATATTTATCATGGTACCCATGGCACTGCTGCTTGTTTACATCAACCACGGCCTCGACCCGGTAAACCGTTACAACATAATGCGCAAGGAGCTTATTGCCGATACCGACGGGCTGACACTTGTCATGGATGAAGAATATGGCATGAAAAATCGCATAGCCACATTCGGCCTGAACGAAATCGGCAACCACACCACCTGCGCACACTGCTTGTTGCTCAATCTGCGACAATCAAGGCACCGTTTCATGGCAATCCCTTTAGCTACATTCGCCAACGAGCAGCAACTGCGCTCATTCATCGACATATGTCACAGGAACGGCACTGAAACCGAAACGCAGGCCGAGCGATAATCCACTCCGCACCACGACGTAAAAACGCCCACCGAAACCAAGTCGAAAACACTCACCGAATTCTTATGGCGCAACGGCGGCAACAACTTAAGCAGCAAGCGCGGTGACTGCCATGTGATACCGGCCATGGCATAACGATCGCAAGTGGAATAGGCATAACTGTCGAGCAGCACAAAACTGTCTGGAAAGCCACGCGACACCGCTAAATGTGTACGGCAGTGCGCAAAGCCAACAAACCGACACAAGCAGCAACAAAATCACCCGGCGACTCATAGGCGAAAATCAAATAGGGTATTGACACGGATAACCGTGTCAATACCCTATTCAGCCAAAACGCATTACAGCAATTCCTTCAACCGGGCTTCGATTTCTGCCTTGGGTTGTGCACCCACCATGCGTTCACCCACCGGCTTGCCGTCTTTGAAAAACAATAACGTAGGAATATTGCGGATACCGTATTCGGTGGTAAGGTCGTTACCATCTTCCACATTATACTTCCCGATGAGTATGCGACCTTCATATTCGGCTGCCAGTTCGTCAATAACAGGTGCCAAGCGTTTGCACGGTACGCACCAAGTTGCCCAAAAGTCAATTACAACCGGCTTGCCCGATTGTATTTCTTGGGCAGCGTTGTCGTCGGTAAAAACAAATGCCATAGTTTTCTGTAATTTAATGTGTTATTAATTAATTGTGAAATTTATTTCTTCGGAATTCAGTTTGTTGATGAGTTGCCGCGTGATGGGTATCTTATAACGTGACAGCAACTGCACATTGCGATGATTTCGTTCATCACAAATGACGAAGTACAAGTCACTGCGATTCTCGGTCGATTGTGTGAGGTACGACTTGAGCATATTCACCAATGAGGCATTGATGACGGCTTCGGGCAACTTCATGGTGATGCTACGCAACAACTTGCCTTTAACGTTCTCAAGCAGTTCGATCGATGTGATATTAAAATCCACACGACCGTTGTACTTATTCTTCTGGTAAGCGCCGCGCACCATTATTGGGGTACCTATCACACCGAATTTGCCGTAGTTTATGAAATTGTTTCCAAACAAGAAAAACTCGGTGGTACCCGAATAATCTTCCATCTTCAATATGCCGTAATTGGTGCCGCGTTTCGACGGTTTCACGTCGTAACCCACCACGATTCCGCCAAACGAAAGTTCCTTATCAAGCATATCCGATTTGTCTTTCAAGTCCTTGATGCGTGTATTGCACCCATATTCTATCTCCACATAGAACGGATCGAGCGGATGCGCCGAGAGGTACATACCCACCAATTCACGCTCCTTTTCAAGTTTCAAGATATTAGGCCACTTGGGTGCGTGCGGTATGGCAGGACGCGAAGTTTCCACAATCTCGTCACCACCAAATAACGAAGTCACCTGCGACTGCTTGTCAAACTGGAACTTTTGCCCATATCGCATTATTACCTCCGAAAAAGTCTCACCCTTGGCATTCTTCTCAAAAAAGTCTTCACGGGAAACCTCTTCAAAACAGTCAAACGCCCCCGACAGAGCAAGAGCTTCAAGTGTCTTGCGGTTGCAACTCGACAGGTTTACACGTTCCACGAAATCGAAAATCGACTTATATGGGCCATTTGCTTTACGCTCGTCGATAATTGCATTTACGGCATTGATTCCCACACTTTTAATACCTGCAAGACCAAAGCGGATATCTCCACGCTTATTGGCACTGAACGAAACATAACTTTCATTTATATCCGGGCCCTTAACCTCGATACGCATCGACTTGCACTCGTCCATGAATTTGGTGAGCTTATCGATATCGCTCAGGTTACGGCTTAGAACTGCAGCCATATATTCCGACGGGTAATTAGCCTTCAAGTAAGCCGTCTGGAATGCCACCCAGCTATAACACGTGGCATGGCTCTTGTTAAAGGCGTATGAGGCAAATTTCTCCCAGTCGTGCCATATTTTTTCAAGCACATCGCGGTTATACCCGCGTTCCTCCCCGCCGTCAAGGAACTTGGGCTTAAGTTTCATCAACTTGTCGATTTGCTTTTTACCCATAGCCTTGCGCAGCACGTCACTCTCACCACGTGTGAAACCGGCGAGCAGACGCGACAGCAACATCACCTGCTCCTGATAAACGGTGATGCCATACGTGTCTTTCAAGTATTTTTCCATCACCGGTATATCATATTCGATAGGCTTCTCTCCCCTTTTGCGCTTGATGAAATCGGGGATATAATCCATAGGCCCCGGGCGGTAAAGGGCATTCATGGCAATCAAGTCCTCGAAAGTACTCGGTTGCAACTCTATAAGATACTTCTGCATTCCGGCCGACTCGAACTGGAATGTGCCCACGGTACGCCCCTCGCAATACAGCTTATACGTCTTGGGATCATTGATGTCGATACCGCTTATATCAATATCGATACCACGCGTTTCCTTTATATTTTCAAGAGCTTCCTTGATAATCGACAATGTTTTCAACCCCAGGAAGTCCATTTTTATAAGTCCGGTCGATTCAATCACGCTGCCCTCATACTGGGTCACAAGCATCTTGTTGCCATCCTTGTCGGGAGCTGTGCTCACAGGCACCCAGTCGGTGATGTCATCGCGACCTATAATCACACCGCAAGCATGTACACCGGTATTCCGCACATTGCCTTCGAGAGCTTCGGCATATTTGATGGTTTCCACAACAGTCGCATTGGGATTGTTGAGTTCGGCCTGGAACTCGGGGAAACATTTCAAGCAATTCTTAATGGTAATTTTATATTTCTTTCCCTTGTCATCTTCGGGCATATCATTGGGCTTGCTCGGAATGAACTTGGCAAGGCGGTCGCTTTCAGGCAAAGGCAGTTCCTCCACCCTCGCAACATCCTTTATTGCCATCTTGGCCGCCATTGTACCATATGTGATGATATGCGCCACCTTCTCAGCTCCGTATTTGTCGGTAACATACTTCAGCACTTTCGCGCGCCCGTCATCGTCAAAGTCGATATCGATATCGGGCAATGATATACGATCGGGATTAAGGAAACGCTCAAACAGCAAGTCATATTTAATAGGGTCGATTTGTGTAATACCCAAGCAATATGCCACGGCCGAACCTGCAGCCGAGCCACGTCCCGGCCCCACCGAAACACCCATCTCACGGGCAGCCTTGATAAAATCTTGCACAATAAGGAAATAACCCGGGAACCCCATGTTCTTTATCGTATCAAGCTCAAAATCAATCCGCTCACGGTGCTCCTCGTCAAGTTCATCTTTCCACAACCGTTTTGCGCCCTCATACACAAGGTATCGCAAATAATCGTTATTGTCGGTAAATCCATCAGGCAACGGGAAATTCGGCAAAATCGGGTCATGGTCGATGGAATAAAACTCAGTCTTGTCGAGCAATTCAAGAGTGTTGCTCAACGCCTCGGGGAAATCACTGAAAATCTCATTCATCTCCTCCTGCGTCTTCATCCACTCTTGTTTTGAATAAAGCATACGCTTGGGATCGTTCAATGCTTTACCCGTCGATACGCATATAAGCCTGTCATGGGCTTCGGCATCGGTCTCGTTAACAAAATGCACGTCATTGGTACATACGAGTTTTATGCCAAGCTCTTCCGAGAACTGCTTCAACACGGCATTCACCTCCTGTTGCAAGGGGAAAGTTTCGTGGTTGGCACGCGCCACAGTGGCTTTATGGCGTTGCAATTCAAGATAGTAATCATCGCCAAACACACTTTTGAACCACTTGGCCGACTCCCGTGCTTCATCTATTTGCCCGTTTAAAATCAATTTAGGGATTTCTCCGCCCAAGCAGGCCGAACATATCATAAGCCCCTCGCGATGACGCTCAAGTTCTTCCTTGTCGGTACGTGGGTGCGAATAAAACCCGTCGGTCCATGCCTTTGAAACGAGCTTTACAAGGTTATGGTAACCTTTGAGATTCTTTGCAAGCACTATCAAGTGACGACCCGTGTCGTGTTTCGACGTGCGATCATACAGCGTCTTCTCGGCCACATACATCTCACAGCCAAATATGGGCTTGAACAGCCGGGCCTGCGCCTCGGATATTTGCCGTTTCAGTTCCTCGACAGCGGCTGCATCCACGGTTTCGGCATTCTCGGCTTCGGCCAACTGTTTTTTCAGGTCTTTTATTTCCTTGTTGGTGCCTGAATTCACCGAGTTGCAATAGTTATAGAACTCCTTTATGCCAAACATATTACCATGGTCGGTAAGTGCAATGCCCCTCATGCCGTTGGCAATGGCTTTGTCAACAAGAGCTTTAATCGAGGCCTGGCCATCGAGCACAGAATATTGTGAATGTACGTGAAGGTGAATAAACGGTTGCATAGTGTGGTTTCTCCTCAAGATTTCGTCCGTAAAATTACTAAATCCCCATTACTTGCAAAACTCTTTCAACCTAAACTTATTAACAATAAATTAATAACCTGCTAACCACGACATTACGCCACCGTCAAACTTATAATTGAAACCTGTGTATATGATTTATGTTTTTTGCCGGGGAAGTGTTAACTTTGCCAATCAAAACTGTAATGCAATGCACGAATACATATTTTCACTTGAAATGGAAGTGCGCGATTATGAAATCGACAGCGAAGGCATAGTCAACAATGCCAACTACCTGCACTACCTTGAACATACGCGCCACGCATTTTGCCGCCACGCAGGGTTCTCATTCAAACAAATGCAACAACGCGGCATAATCCCCGTGCTGAACCGCGTGGAAATCGATTACAAGACACCCTTACGCAGCGGCGACACCATGGTAAGCCGCCTGTGGATAGAAATGAAGGGGGTGAGGTTCATCTTCCATCAAGACATTTTCAACAAAGAAACCGGGCAGCAGGCCGTAGCGGCAGTGGTGAGCTGCGTTTGCCTTGAAAACGGAAAACTTTCAAGGGGAGAAGCCATTGCCGAAGCATTCAAGAATTATTTCTGAAACCGTGGAGTGCGAATTACTTAAATACCGCATGGCTTTGGCTTCGGTGCGGGGAATGGGCATAGAATTAGCCCAACGCCTGCTTGATGTGCTGCCCGATGAAGCCTCGTTTTTCTCAATTGACAGCAAGAATCTGGGACGGCTGTTGCAAACAAGCAACAAAATTATCGATGGCGACTACCGTCGCCAATTACTCAAAGCTGCCGAAGAAGAAATAAAATTTGTCAACGACAATGGCATATCGGTAACTTATTTCACCGAACCCGATTTTCCCGCACGGTTACTGAATGCCCCCGACGCACCTATATTATTATATAGCCGCGGACGGTGCAACCTGAACCGCAGCAAAGTGGTCAGCATAGTCGGAACACGCCATGCCACACCTTACGGAACTCGATTTTGCGAAATGCTTGTTGCCGACCTTGCAAAACATTTCAAAAAAGACTTGATTGTGATTAGCGGGCTTGCCTATGGAATCGACATCGCGGCACACCGTGCAGCATTGCGCGAAGGGGTGACGACTGCAGCCGTCCTTGCGCACGGGCTCAACACCATATACCCTGCCATGCACCGCAGTACCGCAAACGAAATCATCAGCAGCGGCGGAGCATTACTGACCGACTACACGTCGCACGACTACATCAGCCGAGCCAACTTCCTCGCCCGCAACCGCATAGTGGCAGCCCTTGCCGATTGCACGATAGTCGTGGAATCGGCCGAAAAAGGCGGAGCTATGGTGACTGCATCAATAGCCTCAAGCTACAACCGCGACGTATTTGCCTTGCCCGGACGATACACCGACCCGTATTCTGCCGGATGCAATCATCTTATAAGCCGCAATATAGCTTCAATGCTTAACTCAAGCGAAGACCTCTTAAAGGCCATGCAATGGGAACATTCCGAAAACGACAAACCGTCGGGACGCCAACGAGAATTATTCCCCGAACTTTCAGCCGAAGAACAACAAATTCTCAATTATTTAAAACAGCAAGGAGAAAATATGGTACACATCAATGCTATCTATTCGGCACTGAAGATACCCATGTCGCAACTGTTGGGAATGCTTATCGACCTTGAATTTAAAGGGATAGTGACTCCAGCCCCGGGCAATAAGTATTCGGTGACATGACAACCGGGCGCAATTGAAGAAATTTTTCATTATTTTCTATCTGAAATATTTGGAAAATCAGAATATTCATATTACATTTGCATTACAAAGATGATAAATACCACATCAAAGTAGATTGGGAAACTCATCAAATTTTAATGAAATGCCGAGACAATCTTCTTATTCCAATGGCGGGCCGCATTCCGCAAGGAATTGTCCTCCGGGGCACGGCGGATTACAAAGGAGGGAAGACCTCAAAACCTGATTATCGGAGTTTCATCGCATCCTTTGGTGTGGCTAATATACGGGAGCTGTTTGGCATCATGCCTTGCAGCTCCTTTTTCTATATCTTATGTGTGGCACTTATCGATAGTATTGAAATAAAAAATAAATCCTCGGCATCACTGCCCAGGATCGCTTTAAATAACCTTCTAATACCATTAACATAAACCTAAAAACAGAAGTGATTGTCTCACGACACTCATCTTTAGTTTGCCTTAAAACTAATACCATGAATAACTGATGCAAAGTTAAGCACAATATGCTATATAACATAATTTCTAAGCAAGAAAAATCACTCGGGTAATATTATTTAACAATACATCATTACGACAGCTATTGTTTTAACATTTATATCATATTTCTCCATAATAAATTCAGCGAATATATACAGGCTTACGCAATTTATTCGTAAGTTTGCAAGTTGAAAAATGATTTGAGATGGAAATTTGGAAAACAATATGCCACGACATAATGTCGAACGATGTGACAGTGATTGGCTCAATCTTCAAGCTTATTATGAGCCTTGCACTCGGATCGATAGTAGGCCTTGAACGTAAAAGCAAAGGACAGATTGCAGGAGACCGCACATTTGCTCTAATTTCGATGGGAGCGACCTTGGCAATGTTGCTTAGCATCTACATTCCACAAGAATATTTGGGACTGAAAAACGGCGACCCGGGACGTATAGCCGCACAGGTGCTCACCGGTATCGGTTTCCTTGGTGCAGGTGCCATAATACAAATGAAAGGTTCTGTGCGCGGGTTGACCACCGCGGCCGGCATATGGATGGTGGCGACCATCGGCCTTGCTATAGGAGCCGGAATGTATGTGGTTTCACTCATAGCCACAGCATTAGTATTGTTTATCCTGGTTACACTTGAACGCTATGACCGCCTGCGCCGCGGTGCAAGCGGACAGTCGAGGGTGATAAACATTGTGCTTGAAGGTGCAGCCGACTCATTCTCCCCTATTGACGAAATATTGGCACGGCACAACGTGACAATACAAGATCGCTATATTAAATATGATTACACGCAATGCACCTCGGCCATATCACTCATGGTGTTTACACGTGGCAAAATAAACTTTGAACCGATTTTCAACGAAATCGGGCATACATTACAAGTTAGGACCATAACGCTGACAAGCGAAATAAACATATAACCAACATGACAACTACCGATATCGCGACAAGTGCCTTTGCCTACTGCCCGGGAATGATAAACGTGGGCATAAGCACAAGCACACAACACACCGAAATTGCCACAACGACCGATGAACAAGACTCGTCGTTCCAAACCAACAGCCTGATAAGCGACCTTGCACTGCTGCTTATAGTAGGAGCCGTAGCTGCAATCATATTCAAGAAATTAAAGCAGCCCGTAGTGCTTGGATATATCGTGGCCGGATTCCTTGTGGGGCCACACTTCAATTTTTTCCCGACTATAACCAATGAAGCCAATATTGACTTTTGGGCGCAAATAGGCATCGTAGCACTGCTGTTCTCGCTCGGACTTGAATTCAGTTTCAAGAAATTGCTCAATGTTGGAGGCTCGGCAGTAATAACAGCCTTGATTATAGTCGTGTGCATGATGGGCATCGGGCTCGTGGTCGGACACCTGCTTGGATTTACATTCATCGATGCTCTGTTCCTCGGTGCAATGTTGTCCATGTCATCAACCACAATAATAATCAAGGCTTTCACCGACCTCAACATGAGACAACGCAAGTTCACCGCACACGTGTTTGCCGTGCTTGTGTGCGAAGACCTGTTTGCCGTGGTGATGATGGTTATACTGTCATCAATAGCCATCAACAACAGCGTTGCCGGCGAAGAAATGCTCATGAGCATACTTAAGCTCGTCTTTTTCTTGGTTATAACATTCACCATAGGTGTGTTTGTAATACCCACGTTTTTCAACTACTTCCGCAAATTCATCTCCGACGAGCTTCTACTTGTCACAGCCATGGGCCTGTGTATGCTTGCCGCAGTATTCTCGGTGTTTTCAGGTTTCTCGCTCGCACTGGGAGCATTCCTTATGGGAGCCATATTGGCAGGCACCTGTGAAGCCGAACATATCGAAAAAGTAGTAACACCTGTCAAAGACCTTTTTGGTGCCGTATTCTTCATATCGGTAGGCATGATGGTTGACCCAACCATCATCGGAGAATATGCCGGGATAATACTACTGCTCTCGGTGGTGGTAATCACAGGAATGACGCTTTTCGGCACCATCGGCTCACTTGTCGCCGGACAAGACTTAAAGACATCGATGGAAACGGGGTTCAGCCTCACACAGATAGGCGAATTCGCCTTTATCATAGCATCATTGGGTATGTCGCTCGGTGTGCTCAACGACTATATTTACCCAATTGTTGTCGCCGTGTCGGTGCTTACCACATTCGGCACCCCGTATTTCATAAAAATGGCCGAACCGGCCTACGGGTTTGTATCACGGCACTTGCCGCAAAAATTGCAATTCCTCATAGAACGTTACAGCACCAATGAAAGCCAGCTCACCGAAGGTCAAGCCCTGTGGCGTAGCATAGTCAGGCGCAGTATGTGGCGCATAGTGCTTTACACCGTCATCTCCATAGCCATCATACTTGTGTCTGAGCTATATTTCATGCCATTGATAAAAGATATTTTCGGTGACAATTGGGGGCAATTCATTGCAGTTGTTGCCACTCTCGTGGTATTAACCCCATTCCTGCTCGCACTTGCCGTGACGGGCGTTAAACGCTCGGAACGTGAAAAACTTAAGGAACAGGGAAACAAGACCACACTGCCGCTGGTACTGATAATCGTCGTCAGGCTTGTGGTGGCATCGGCACTGCTCACAGGATACCTTGGCCACATATATTCGCCGTGGGTTGCCATTATTTTGGGAACGATAGTATTTTTCGTCGTCATAGTTTTCTTCTCCAACAAGGTAAAACGCAGTATGCACGACATTGAAACGCAATTCATGAAAAACCTCAATGAACGAGAATTGCGACGTAGTGGACGTGATGCCGTACTCGTATCTGACTTGCACGTTGCCCGCATGACAGTGGGATATGGCTGCCCTTTTGTGGGCGAACGACTGCGTAATGCCGACATACGGCGCCGTTACGGGGTGAACGTGGTAGGCATACAACGCGGAGAGCAACATTTTCCCATCCCTACTGCCGATATGCGCATATTCCCCGGGGATATATTAGGAATCGTAGGCACCGACAGCCAGATACAGGCATTGCTGCCCATTGTGGAAAAAACAGGTTCCATCGAAGCGACTTCAGACGACAGGGAAATAAACCTCGTACACTTTGAAATAGGTGACAACTCTCCCCTTATAGGACAAACAACAGCTTCAGTACGTCTGCGCGACGATTATTCGGCTCTGCTTGTGGCCATACAACGCGGTACCGAATACCTCAAGCCCGATGGCGAAATCCCATTCTGCGCCCATGATATATTGTGGATGGTAGGCGACACCGACAAGATAAAGGCACTAAAATAACAACACACATTAATTTAAGAGCATATATATAATCACTCAGTGGAAGATATTGGGAAAAAAACGGCTGAAACAGCCGAAAATATCATAGAGACCAAGCCGCGACGCAAACGCATCACAGCCAAGCAGAAAAGGAAAGCGCAGCGACGACGGCGATGGATTATAGCCGCAACGAGTGCTGCCGTGTGCTTACTGCTAATTGCCGGAGGGCTGGTATATGTGTCGCGCCGGTTGCACCGCCCAAACATAGTGGTACTGAAAAGAGAATACCCGATAAGCGGAATCGATATTTCAAGTCATAACGGTGTTATCGACTTTCATCGTGTGGCTGCCGACAGCATCACATTTGTCTATATAAAAGCGTCGGAAGGCGCCGATTTCCGTGACCGCCGTTTCAGTGCAAATTGCGACAGCGCAATCAATGCCGGTCTTAAAGTGGGTGCATACCATTTTTTCCGCAAAAACGGCAATGGCTCGCTACAGGCAGCAAACTTCCTTGATGCCATAGCCGGCAAAATGCTCGACCTCCCACTCGTTGTCGATGTGGAAGACTGGGGCAACGAAGATGCCGAAAGCGAAACTGTCGTGCGGAATAATCTGCAAGAAATGATCACAACACTCGAAAACCATGGCTGCCGGGTAATGATATACACCAACAAAGACGGCTACCGCAGCTATATTCGCGACCAATTCTCGCACCTCGACTTGTGGCTGTGCACATTCAAGCACCCACGCAAGGTCAACGGTTTCGACTGGACACTGCTGCAATACAGCCACTGGGGCAACGTTAACGGCATAACCGGCGAGGTGGACTTAAATGTATTCAATGGCGACAGCCTGCGGTGGGAATCATGGTTGCGCAACCGATAAGCACAAATATTTAATTTATAATTTGCATTTACACAATCGATACACTAATTTTGAACCATTAAAACACGGAAAGATTGTTTAACGCACCATTCCGTCTTTCTCAATCATACAAATTATTTTTTATGCGTATAATACGACTTCTTACTATATTATCAGCCATAATAGGATATGCGCTGCTATCATTTGCCCAAAACGAAAGCGACATAATCGAGAGTACAATTGCCTCACCGCAAGAAGAGACCGACAGCCTTGAAGTGGGAAGCAGCGAAGTGGTTGACTCGGCATACCGCCATGTGATGGACAGCCTGCTGCGTGCCGACCGCATGCAACGCGACAGCATAGCACGCGCCGACAGTATAGCTCGTGCCGACAGCTTGCGAGCCGAGATGCGCAAACGCCAAAAGCCGGAAATAAAAATTATAACCATTACACTTGGCGACAGCTCGAATATCAATTTCGATTCGATACAATTGCAGCCAAGCCTCATGTTCATGCCCCTTGTATTCGAACGCCAGGAATTGTTTAACGATAGCATCACATTCAGTGCCGACAGCATGGGAATCAATAAAATGGGATTTAATTACGATACACGATTCATCGACGATATTAGGCGCAAGACTTACGACGAACGCCGATTACGCTACCACACCATGCTCTACAATCCCGAGATTGTACACTACAACCTCGACAACTTGCCTAAGCCGCCCAAACAGTATGAAATAGCTGCCGACCCGGCGACTCGGAAACTGAAGTTCGAGGAAACCGATACCGACCCATTGGCAGCCGAAATAGTGGAAGAACTTGACGTGCCCGTTATAAAGATGCGTAATTGGATACACACAATCGACGGGTCGCTGCAATTCTCGCAAGCATATATTTCCGACAACTGGTATCAAGGGGGCAATAACAACCTCAACATTTTGGGAAACTTCACATGGAACGTAGCATTGAACCAAAATACACACCCGAACCTATTGTTTGACAATACCGTACAATACAAAATAGGCCTCAGCTCGGCTCCGCAAGACACAGTGCGGAACTACAGCATCAGTGAAGACCTGTTGCAGATAAACACAAAATTCGGTTACAAGGCTATACGCAACTGGTACTACTCGGCAACAATGCAATTCAAGACACAGATATTCAACAATTATGCCGCCAATAGCAACAACCTTAGCGCATCGTTCCTCACTCCGGGCGAGTTGAACCTCGGTGTCGGTATGACATATGGCACCAAAAGCAAGAATGGATATGCTTCATTTGACCTTTCAGTTTCGCCATTGTCTTATAACCTGAAAATATGCCGCGAGAACGATCGCGTCGATCCCACTTCAATGGGTATCGATGCAGGCAAACACGTAAAAGGTGATATCGGTTCCAATCTCGAAGCAAAACTCACTTGGGCCATAACCCCATCTATAAGTTGGACTTCACGCATCTACACGTTCACCAACTATGACTATGTACAAGGCGATTGGGAAAACACTTTCAATTTCCATATCACCAAATATCTTTCTACCCAGTTTTACCTGCATCTGCGTTTCGATGATTCTACCGAGACCGACTCGGACTGGGGCAACTGGCAGATGAAAGAAATACTGAGTTTCGGCCTCAACTACCGCTTTGCTATGAATTAAAATAATTGCAACATAATTCTTTGTACTCGTTAGTAAATAACTATCTTTGCATTAACAGGCTGCTTAACGCATCATGCAGCCCAGAGACAAGAATTAAAAAACTTTTATTATGAATAATCTGGTACGATTTGACTGGGCGATGAAACGCCTATTGCGCGATAAGAGCAACTACGTGGTACTTGAAGGATTTCTTTCAACTTTATTGGGAGAAGATATGCACATATGTCGTTTTTTGGAAAGCGAGTCAAACCAGAAAGATGCAACCGATAAATTCAATCGTGCCGACATCCTTGCCGAAGACACACGCGGACGGTTAATAATAATTGAAGTTCAAAACAACCGCGAACTTGACTATTTCCACCGAATGCTGTACGGCGTATCGAAAACTGTATCGGAATATATCAACATAGGTGACGCTTATAACAAAGTGCGAAAGGTCTATTCAATCAACATCGTATATTTCGACCTCGGGCAAGGAAATGATTATGTATATCACGGTAAGACTGAATTCCGCGGATTACATGGTAACGACATATTGCGACTGTCGTTACGCCAGCAAGAAATGTTCAAGGGCAAATACGCAGGAGACATATTTCCCGAATATTATGTATTGAAAGTGAACGATTTCAACGATGTGGCAAAGACTCCGCTTGATGAATGGATAAAATTCCTCAAAACGGGAGAAATCGATGACACTGCAACTGCCAAAGGGCTACCCGAAGCACGGGAACGCTTGCGTATCGATGCCATGCCTGAAGCCGAAAAACGGGCATACGACCGAGACATGGAAGCCCTGCGCTACCAACGCAGCGTAATACAAACAGGATGGATCGAAGGCCATGCCGATGGTAAAGCTGAAGGGCGTGCTGAAGGGCGTGCTGAAGGGCGTGCCGAAGGGTTGGCAGAAGGGATGGCAAAAGGTAAAATAAAAGCTACCAAGGAAATGGCAAAAAAAATGAAAAGCCTTGGAATGCCGACAGATACAATAATGTCACTCACCAATCTGTCAGAAGATGAAATAAACAATATATAACCAACTGCAAATTACCTGACATCGTTCAGATTAACATAAATTTATCCCCCACATAGTGTGCGCACATGATAGATGATTCCAATTCATAAATATATGCGGTTAGTATCATGTTTGATAGTATTATTGCTTTCTGCCACTATCGCCATGGCCGACAATGACGGCAAATATTTTGGTGACAAACCGCCAAAGCAATCAATCGTCCTTCCAGGATATTCACCCGAAGAAGCAAAAGCACGTTTAGATTCCTCTCCGCTACAGCCGATAGAAGGCATATGGGAATATCCCGATGAAATGGTAACCGTTGTTGTAGAACGTTTTACATCTCCGCAATTCTCACGCAAACTAAAATACCGAATCGTATTAATCGACAGCGAAGACCTGTCATTACTGCCTGGCACTGTAATAGGATACATAGCCGAAAGTGCCGATGACAGCAAATTTGAACTTTGGCTTTACAGTGAACAAGATGAAAGTAACCTGTTCGGCCCCGGCAAATGCATTGCCACCCTTAAAGACGAAGGTACATCTCTCATTTTTAAGCGCAGCAGCCTTAAAACACGCATTCGCTTCAATCTCACTCGCTTTCTGCCCAAATTGTTCAGATTTATTTCTATTTCACCATACATCGACAAAGAAGAACTTCCCGTAGGATTCAGCAAGATATACCCAGCACTCGATGACAATGGAAGCCTGCACCACGAAATACGTTACTTATGAAAACTACCATTCTGATACTCATAATAACAATGCTATTGTCAATAATACCCCACTCCATGGCAAAACGCACACTTGTGCCACGCACAAGCAACATGGAACTGATATCTCCCGATGACAGCACGGACACAACCGTCAATGACACATTAGGATTGCCTCAATTTGATGAAAACACAGTCACACTGCGAGGGTTTAACAAACGAGTATCAGACAATTATGAAACTTTCTTTGTACAAAATAATTCCCCATTTCCAATATCCGGAATAACCGTATCGCTACGCTACACCGATACTGGCGGCACACTATTGCACGAACGCACACTACACATTCCTTGTGACCTGCAACCTGGACAGTCACGACAAGTATCCGTCAACTCATTCGACCGCCAACACCTTTTCTATTACTATCTCAGCGGCAAACCTCGCAAAAGTGCCACACCTTTCCAGGTTTCCGCACGCCTGATGGGGTATGATATTCCTATTCGCCGTTCCAATTAACTATAAAACAGCCAATACTATATATACATAATAGAAAATAATTTATGCTTATTTTATTACAAGTATAATGTAAATTTTAGTAAGTTTGCCATATATTTTATTGTATAGTATGTATGTTAAGAAATATAGTATTACTCTTAGTCGTCTTATTTTTTTTATCAGTCAAAGCACAAGAGCTTGATTTTATTCGCACCGACATCAACAGCATCGAAATGAACGGTGATGACTGGAGTTGCCTCAGGGAAAAAATCGACAGTCTGTTGCTGCCCGAAGAATATAAATTCAACATATTACATATAGGAGATTCTCACATCCAAGCCGATTTCATGACATCGGTCACACGCCGCCTGCTGCAGCAGCAATTTGGCAATGGAGGACGCGGTTGTATAGCTGCATTGAGACTTGCCGGGACAAACCAACCGGACAATTATTCCCTCTTGGCCGATGCAACTCCGGCCGCAAAATGCCGCCTTATAAGACCGGGCAAAGTAATCTCGCCGGGAATGACTGGCATAGGTGTTGCTTTCAAATCCCCCCAAAGGCTGCTTACGGTAACACTGCACGGCGATGACAGTTTGTTCAGCCGTGTTGCACTGCTACACTCACCGTCGAATGGATACGATACTGCATACATCGATGGCAATCGGCCATTGCCTGGAATAAAGTTATCGGCATACGCCACCGGTTACGACCTTGCAACCGAAGTGCAATCATCAACCTTAAAAGTTGATATCGACGGAACTTTCTACGGCGCATACATCACCAACAACCGCCCCGGCATAATATACAATGCCATAGGGAACAATGGTGCAAGCTATTCCGATTACCTGAAAATCGAAAATTTCGCAGAACAGACCGAATTGCTTGCCCCCGACCTTATAATACTATCATTTGGTACAAACGAAGCATTCGGGCAAACGGGGAATAGCGAGATTTATGCAAACATCGAACGACTGATTACTTCGCTAAAGGCAGCAAATCCGAAAGCAAAATTCCTGCTTACTACTCCTATGGAATGTCAACGACGCATTCGCCGCTCGCGATATGCCATAAACCGCCGCATTGCCGAAGTCAGGAACGTAATAATGAAATACGGCAAAGAAAAGCACATCCCGGTGTGGGATTTATATGAAATTGCAGGTGGTGAGGGTTCTTCAAGGAAATGGCTTCAAAACGGACTGCTGAGTGCGCGAGACCATGTTCATTGTCAAATAATAGGCTATGAACTGCAAGGTTCACTGCTTGCCGACGCATTACTACACTGCCTGTCACCTGACTACACCACACAACATTGATGCCGCATGACTTCACTCCTAAATTATTACAACAACCATTATTTCAACATGGCCTTTTTGATGTGCCAAGTTGCTTTAACCCTTATAAATACATCAATATGAAAAAATATTTTGTAAAAAACATGGCCAAAAATTTTGCAGATATAAAAAATAACCGTACCTTTGCATCGCAAAACAGAAATAAGGGCGTTTAGCTCAGCTGGTTCAGAGCATCTGCCTTACAAGCAGAGGGTCGGCGGTTCGAATCCGTCAACGCCCACAAAAAAAGAACTTCAAAAATGAAGTTCTTTTTTTATATCTCATTCCCCACGAAACAGACTAGCGAGAGCCTTGGCAAGACCAAAATAACGGGTCAGTCCGAAAACCCGGTTGTATTCCAACCTTTCGTTTTTCCGTATTATGCGCACAGCTTAGATAACCTGAACAAGAAGAAAGGTATGTCAACTACTCCCCTGAACTGGCTTCTGAAGGCCTTGACTTTGGCATTGAA
>CASENC010000025.1 GCA_949289215.1 uncultured Bacteroidales bacterium
CCTCGGCGGAATCGTTCAACGCCAAAATCAAGGCTCTCCGCACACACTTCAGAGGCGTGGGCGACATAGGCTTCTTCATGTTCAGGCTTGCCAAGCTATATTCCTGAAATCCCTGCTCCACCAACCGGGAAAATCCGCTGACCCGCTCTTTCCTGCATTTTCAATTTATATTATTGATTATCAACAAAAAAAGCCAACTGCTATGTGTTTTTTGCAGTTGGCTCGGAGTATTTTTGTGTTTTATTTATCGATTTGTTTCGTAGAGTGGTACACCCACAAGTTTCATGTTGAAAACAAGGGTGGAGTATGGAAGAACTGCTCCATTGCTGCCGGCGTTGTAGCCCGATTGGTAAGGAATAATCACCTCACATGAGTCGCCAACGTGCATATCGGTGAGGGCTATTACCCAACCGGTGATTACATTTTCGGGACTCATGCGGCGGACGCTGTCGGCCGGCGAGGTGCTGAGGTATGACGAGTCGAATGGAGTGCCGTCATACAGTTGTCCTTTGTAAATGACATCTACCATCGATGTGTAATGCGGGCTCAGGTTGCCACGTGTCAGGGTGGTGTCGTTGTAGTAATGCATCAGCACATACGAGTAATAATCCCATGGGGCACGTACCGTTTGGTAATACGGATCACCGTTTTCGTCGGTGCGTTGGGTCATCTCGGTAAGCCACGCTTCGTTGGTTTCTCTCCATGCGGCATATTCCTCCCATGTGTTTATCTCATCATCGTTGTTAAGGCACGATGTGAGCATGGGAATTGATAGCAGCATGGCTGTGAACAGTAGGGCAAATTTTCTCATTAGTTATATGTGTTTTTTAAGCAAGCGATTTGAGTAGCTTATTGAGACTTACTTCGTCGTCGATTATGTCGTGTAGGCGGTCGATTGCCACGCGCTCTTGTTGCATGGAATCGCGATGGCGTATGGTGACTGTGCCGTCTTCGAGTGTCTGGTGATCGACGGTGATGCAGAAAGGCGTGCCAATTGCATCCTGGCGACGGTAACGTTTGCCGATGGAATCTTTTTCATCGTAGTGGCAGGCGTAGTCAAACTTGAGCATATCCATGATTTCGCGAGCCTTTTCGGGAAGTCCGTCTTTGCGCACGAGGGGCATTACGGCGGCTTTTACCGGCGCAAGTTGCTTGGGCAGGTGCAATACAACTCGTGTTTCGCCGTTTTCGAGTTGTTCTTCCTCGTAAGACGAACAGAGGACCGACAAGAACATACGATCGACACCAATCGAAGTTTCGATGACGTAAGGTACGTATGATTGGTTGAGTTCTGGGTCGAAGTATTGCATTTTCTTGCCCGAGAATTTCTCGTGTTGGCTAAGGTCGAAGTTGGTGCGCGAGTGTATTCCTTCCACCTCTTTGAAACCGAATGGCATTTCAAATTCGATGTCGGTTGCTGCGTTGGCATAGTGGGCCAGTTTGTCGTGGTCGTGGAAGCGGTATTTGTTATCGCCCATGCCCAATGCTTTGTGCCACTTCATGCGCGTTTCTTTCCAACGTTTGAACCATTCGAGCTCTTCGCCCGGACGAACAAAGAATTGCATTTCCATCTGCTCGAATTCACGCATACGGAATATGAACTGGCGGGCAACGATTTCGTTGCGGAACGCCTTGCCGATTTGGGCAATTCCGAATGGTATGCGCATACGTCCGGTTTTTTGCACATTCAGGAAATTGACAAATATGCCTTGTGCTGTTTCGGGACGCAGGTAAACGGTCATTGCACCGTCGGCTGTGCTGCCCATTTCGGTACGGAACATAAGGTTGAACTGACGCACATCGGTCCAGTTTTTTGTTCCAGAAATCGGGTCAACTATTTCGTAGTCGAGAATTATTTGCTTGAGTTCGGCAAGGTCGTTGGCGTTCATTGCCTTTTGGTAACGTTCATGCAGTTCGTCACGCTCTTTTTGATGTTGCAATACGCGTGGATTGGTCGAGCGGAACAGGTCGGCATCGAAGCTTTCACCAAATTTCTTGGCAGCTTTTGCCACTTCCTTTTCTATTTTGTCGTCGAATTTGGCAATCTCGTCTTCTATAAGCACGTCGGCACGGTAACGCTTTTTCGAGTCGCGGTTGTCGATAAGAGGGTCGTTGAAAGCGTCAACGTGACCCGAAGCTTTCCAAATGGTAGGGTGCATGAAAATTGCCGAGTCGATGCCCACGATGTTTTCGTGAAGCAACGTCATGGCTTCCCACCAATAACGTTTTATGTTGTTCTTCATTTCTACGCCCATTTGGCCGTAGTCATACACAGCGGCAAGTCCGTCGTAGATTTCGCTTGATTGGAATACAAAGCCATATTCTTTGGCGTGAGAAACGATTTTTTTGAAAATATCTTCTTGTTTAGCCATTGTTGTATATGTTGAATAATCAGAAAAAATGTGCAGAAGTGGATAATGTTCACTTCTGTCGAAAAACGATTAGTTTGATTTGGAGTGCAAAGTAAGTGATTTTTTTCGATTTAATCGGTATTTTGATTGTAAATTTGCTACTTAATAGATTATTGCTAAGTTTCTTTAGACAAATTGGGCATGTGTGATTTGTGTTTGCACTTGGTTTATGCTATATTTGTAAATAAAAAGAGAATGTGACATGAAATATCCCATAGGCATACAGAGCTTTGAGCAGATAATCGGTGACGGTTATGTTTATGTTGACAAGACGGCGCTGATATATGACTTGGTGACACAAGGAAAGATATATTTCCTGAGCCGTCCACGCCGGTTCGGCAAGAGCCTGCTTGTGTCCACGTTGAAGAATTATTTTCTCGGGCATAAGGAATTGTTCCGTGGGCTTGCCATCGATTCGCTGGAGAATGAATGGAAAGAGTATCCGGTATTCCATATCGACTTTAATGCCAGTGACTTCACCGAGCCGGGAACATTGGAGACAATACTGAATGCCAAGATAAGCGTATGGGAAAAGGAGTATGGCAGGTTTGAAGAGACCTCCGACCTTGGAAATCGTTTTGCCTATGTTCTGCAACGGGCGCATGAGCGTAGCGGCCGGCGGTGCGTAGTGCTTGTTGACGAGTATGACAAGCCGATACTCGATGTACTGGATACCGATATCAAAGTTGCTGTGGCCGGTAGTGAACGGTTGCTCGAAGACCGCAACCGGGAGATATTGAAGGGATTCTATTCGGTGTTCAAGGCAGCCGACAGCGACTTGCAGTTTGTGCTGTTGACCGGAGTGACGAAGTTCTCACAGGTAAGCGTGTTCAGCGGTTTCAACCAGCCTGCCGACATCAGCATGGACCCCCGTTACGAGGCTTTGTGCGGCATCACGCAGGGAGAATTGGAGCATTATTTTTCGGAGCCGATAAACGAGATGGCCTCCGGCCAGGGAGTTACGGCCGATGAAATAAAAACGGCGCTTAAG
>CASENC010000026.1 GCA_949289215.1 uncultured Bacteroidales bacterium
CGAATGTATCACAACTCACTATGTTCGACCTCTTTGAGGCCGAGTTTGTTGATGTATAGTCTTGCCGACGGCTTGCGACCCGCCACTCGGCGGTCACTGCGCCGCCGGTTACCGCAGATTGGACGGCTTTGCCGCCCCCCTTGATTTGCATTTCGACACACTTCTTGTAAAAAATGATGTACCCGGTTGGGGAATGGCCTTGCCATATCCCAATCGGGTACATTCATGCGTATAGTAAGATAACGTTTTACGGCTTCACAGTAGCCTTGCCGTGTTCGTCATATTGCAAATTAACCTCATACTTGGTGAAGATACCGTTAACTCGCGCGATATAATCATCGAGTTTGTCGGCACTTATTGTTATTGTCTTACTCGGTTGTCCAATGATGTTGCCTATCGTTGTATTTTTGATAACCGAGCTGTCCGACATGATAGAGTATGAGTGTATATCCACAAAACTTTCGAGCTTTGCTGCTTTACTTTCGAAAACAGGCGATTGCTTTTTTGCAATTTTCAAGATTATACCCAAGTATTCAGGCAGGCCGTCTTTGTCACGCTCGAATGCAACTGATTGGCTCCAGCTTTTCCCTTCTAAAGGAACTGTGACTTGCTGATTGTCGAAGTCGGTATATTCAACGCTTACATCAAGGAAATTGAGCATAGCCGAGTCGATTTTTGCCTCATAAGTCACCAGCATACCTATTACTTCGGGAGTGGGGAGCGGTTCTTGGGGTTCGTTGTCGTCGGAGCATGACACTTGGACTACAGATAACATTGCCACTGCTGCAAGCATGGCAACACGCGATAAAAAATGTTTTAACATAACTTTGAGTTAATTAAATTGATTAATAAAAAACTGTGTCGCACGGCCGGTCAACTACTGCCGACCGTGCAGCACAATATGTTGTGTAATTGGATTTATACTATTTCAGTTTGGCTTGAATGGCTGCGCTTTCGGCCTCGTAACCGGGCTTATTAAGCAGTGCAAACATATTCTTCTTGTAAGCCTCTACACCGGGCTGGTTAAACGGATTTACATCGAGGATATAGCCGCTTATGCCGCAAGCTTTCTCGAAGAAGTAAATCAATTCGCCCAGGTGTTGCTCGGTGAGCGACGGTATGGTTACTATGATATTCGGAACACCGCCGTCCACATGGGCAAGACGGGTACCCAGCTCGGCCATCTTGTTCACCTCGTCAACGCGGCGGCCTGCGATATAGTTAAGTCCGTCGAGATTGGCTTCGTCCGACGGAATAACCTCGGTGTATTGCACATCACCGACCGATATCACGGTTTCAAAAATTGTGCGTTCGCCCTCTTGTAT
This sequence comes from uncultured Bacteroidales bacterium, assembly GCA_949289215.1. Lineage (GTDB taxonomy): Bacteria > Bacteroidota > Bacteroidia > Bacteroidales > Muribaculaceae > Avimuribaculum. Next base: position 1,326 of record CASENC010000026.1, read on the forward strand.
CCATTGGCCCATCGAGTGCAGGTCGGTGGTATCGTCAACTGCAGCCGGGAAAATGCCCTTTCCGTCCTTGCCTTCGCTTTCACCGTAAAGTTGTTTCCACCATTCGGCGAAATAGTGCAATTTGGGGTTGAAGTTAACTAATATTTCAATCTTCTTGCCTGCATTGTAAAGTGCGTTGCGCGTCATGGCATAGGTTTCGGCAATGTTGCCTGCGGCTGCTGTCGCAGCTTCCATCGAGCGTGCACCGGCCATCAAAGCCTTGATGTCGAATCCGGCAACTGCAATAGGCAACAAGCCAACCGGAGTAAGCACCGAGAAACGGCCGCCTACGTTATCTTCAATGACAAAGGTCTTGTAACCTTCTTCGGTTGCGAGTTTGCGCAAAGCACCCTTGTGAGCATCGGTGATGGCCACAATGTGGGTGGCGGCGAAAGCCTTGCCCTCTTGCGATTCAAGCATTTCGCGAAGCATACGGAAGGCAATCGCGGGTTCGGTGGTAGTGCCTGATTTGGATATTACGATAATACCGAATTTTTTGCCTGCAAGCAATCCTTTAAGTTCATGCAAGTAATCTTCGCCGATGTTTTGTCCGGCAAACAATACTCGCGGACCGTTGGCCGGCTTGTATGCGGCAAACGAGTCGCTCAGGGCTTCGATTACAGCCTTTGCGCCAAGGTAGCTGCCACCGATGCCGATGGCTACCACATACTCACAGTCGGCAAAACGTGCTGCAGTGGCATTGATGTCGTCGAGCAGAGCCTCGGGAGTTTCGCTTGGCAAGTGCAACCAACCAAGGAAATCATTACCGGCACCGGTGCCATTGTGGAGCTTCTCCATTGCATCGTTGGCACGAGCCTGCAAACTGTTGATGTCGGCTTCGGAAACTGTTCCGAGCACGTTGCGATTAATAACTTCTATCGTTTTCATCGTCTTATGTAATTTATTTAAAACAATCTTTTTTATAACCGGAGGTCAATGGAAAGTTGCCGCTATTTCCATTATCATTTTGGTGGCAGGGCGGTAGTTATACAGAATTTCATACATTCCGTCGAGAATCGGCATGGGCACTTGCAGCTTGCGATTAAGCTCGTATATGCACTTTGTGCCGTAGTATCCCTCGGCCACCATCTCCATTTCCATCATGGCAGCTTTCACCGAGTAGCCCTTGCCTATCATCGAGCCGAAGTTGTGGTTGCGGCTGAAACGGGAATAGCTGGTGACGAGCAAGTCTCCCAGATATACCGAGTCGCAAATGTTGCGCCCTTGTTGGCACGGGCTGGCCACCGACACAAAGGCATCCATTTCGCGTATGGCATTCGACAACAGCACGGCAAGGAAATTGTCGCCCCCCTTCATGCCGTGTACTATGCCCGAAGCTATTGCATACACATTCTTGAGCACGGCGGCATATTCGATGCCGGTCACGTCATCCGACAATATGGTGCGCATCGACTTGCAATTGAAACGTTCCGACACGGCCTCGGCCAGCTTGTCCGACTTGGAGCCTATGGTGAGGTAGCTGAGGCGTTCGAGCGCCACTTCCTCGGCATGGCACGGTCCGCTGACAACGGCAATGCGCCTTGAATCGATGCCATAGAACTGCTGCATATACTCCGACACTACAATGTTATCGTCGGCCACCATTCCTTTTACCGCGCTCACCAGCTGCTTGCCGCTTATGTCGGCTGTGAGCTTGGCAAGGTGGGCTTTAAGGTAGGGCGACGGTATGGCAAGCAGCAGCGTGTCGGCCATCGAGCTTATTTCGTTGATGTCGCTCGAAAAATATATGCGGTCGGTATCGAAACGTATGTCCGACAGATACACCGGGTTATGGTTCAGCCGCTTGAAGTCGGCAATGCGGTCGTCGCGGCGCATATACCACAATATGTCGTCGTCTTGCGCGAGCAGTAATAGCTTGGCAAGGGCGGTAGCCCAACTGCCGCCACCCATGACTGCTATCTTGCCCGTCAGGTTTTTCGTCATGATATTATCGTGTTTTATATAAGTGATTACTTTGCGGCCGCATTCTCGATCCATGTTTTCACGTCGTCGATCGAGGGATTTGCAAGCCCCAGTTTGTACTTCTTGTTAAGTCCGCACAAGTCTTGGTGCAATTTTCCGGCACCTGCACCGGCAAGAGCCTCTACGGTGAGGCAACCTGCCTTTTGTACAACCTCAACCCACTCGGCAGGCACTCCCACGGCAGTGAAAGCCTCGGCCTTGTCGCGCTTTTCCACCTTTTCGGGACGCATTTGCGGGAAAAGCAACACTTCTTGTATGGTGGATTGCCCGGTCATAAGCATCACAAGTCGGTCCATGCCTATGCCCATGCCCGATGTCGGCGGCATACCGTATTCAAGAGCGCGCACAAAATCCTGGTCGATAAACATAGCCTCGTCGTCGCCTTTTTCGCTCAGGCGCAGTTGCTCTTTGAAACGTTCGGCCTGGTCGATGGGGTCGTTGAGTTCCGAGTAGGCATTGCACAGTTCCTTGCCGTTGACCATAAGCTCGAAACGCTCGGTAAGGTCGGGATTGCTGCGGTGACGCTTGGTGAGCGGCGACATCTCTACCGGGTAATCGGTGATAAACGTGGGCTGAATGTAGTTGCCCTCGCAGAATTCACCGAATATTTCGTCGATGAGCTTGCCCTTGCCCATTGTTTCGTCAACTTCCATCTTCAGCTGTTTGCAAATGTCGCGGATTTCGTCTTCGCTCTTGCCCGTGAGATCATAGCCGGTAAATTCCTTTATGCTGTCGAGCATGGTTACACGCTTGTAAGGGGCCTTGAAATTGATAATGTTGTCGCCCACTTGCACCTCGTATGTGCCGTTCACGTCCATGCACACCTTTTCAAGCATCTGCTCGGTGAACTTCATCATCCAGTTGTAGTCCTTGTATGAAACGTAAATTTCCATACATGTGAATTCGGGATTGTGTGTGCGGTCCATACCTTCGTTGCGGAAGTTCTTGCCAAACTCATATACGCCCTCAAAACCTCCCACTATGAGGCGTTTCAAGTAAAGTTCGTCGGCAATGCGCAGGTACAACGGTATGTCGAGTGCATTGTGGTGGGTGATAAACGGCCTTGCAGCCGCACCGCCCGGAATGGATTGCAATATAGGGGTCTCGACTTCAAGGTAGCCCTTGGAGTTGAAATATTCGCGCATCGAGTTATAAACCTTGGTGCGCTTGATGAAAATATCTTTTACATGGTCGTTTACTATCAAATCCACATAGCGGCGGCGGTAACGCAACTCGGGATCATCGAAAGCGTCGTATTTCACGCCGTCTTTCATCTTGACTATGGGCAACGGCCGTATCGACTTGCTCAAAACCGTCAACCGCTGTGCGTGTACGGTGATTTCGCCCATCTGCGTGCGGAACACAAATCCCTCGACGCCGACAAAGTCGCCTATGTCGAGCAACTTTTTGAACACCACGTTATAAAGGTCCTTGTTCTCGTCGGGGCACAAGTCATCGCGGCTTATGTAAACCTGTATCCGTCCTTTTGAATCTTGCAACTCCATGAACGAGGCTTTGCCCATTATGCGGCGGCTCATTATGCGTCCGGCAATGCTCACTTGGCGTTGCGGAGCATCGTCGCTGAAATTTTCCTTTATTTCGTCGGTGTGGCCTGTTACCACATATTCGGCTGCGGGATAAGGTTCTATGCCCATATTCCTCAACTCGTCGAGGCTATTGCGCCTTACTATCTCTTGTTCGCTCAAGTCAAGTAAACTCATGTCCTATATTCGTATAAATATCTTATAATTTGCAAAGGTACAAATTTCCCTACACTTGCAACCCCATTTTCTCACAAAATGCAGCACTAATCATTTTACAGGGCAATAAATGACGCATAAAATTTAACCGAGCTATGATTTTTTATTAAATTTGCATCTATAGACTGTAAAAAACAGAATAAGAAAACAAAATATGGCACAAGGAACCGTGATTTTTGATTGTGAAAGAATGAAACACGCCAATTCGGGCCTGTTTTATTTTTGTGCCCAATTGGGGCAGGCATTGTTGGAAGAAGCAGCCGATAAGCAAGATATCTCATTCTTTGTGCCGGGACGATTAAAAGGTTACTTCGGCAACGATGTGCGATATAAGGTGCTGAATCCGTTATACAAGTTATATTTTCCGGTATTTAATGCCAAAGTTTGGCACGCCACCTATCAGACCACTGCATACTGGCCTTCGGGGCCGCATATTTTGTTGACGGTGCATGACTTGAATTTCCTTTATGAAAAAAGCCCTGAAAAACAGGAATATTATACCAAGGTGATGCAGCGGAATGTTGACCGCTCTGACATTGTGGTGGCTATATCACAATATGCACGGCACGACCTTGAAACCCATGTTGATATGCGCGGCAAGCCGGTACACGTCATATATAACGGGTGCAACATTTACGACGGGCCGGTGACTGCCCCTGCCGTCAAGCCCGGTCGCCCGTTCCTGTTTACCATAGGGATGGGGCTCCCGAAGAAAAATTTCCATGTGTTGCCAAGGTTGCTTGTGGGCAACGACTTGGAACTGGTGATAGCCGGGCAGCAATTTGATTACGTGGAACGCATCAGGGAAGAAGCCCGCGAATGTGGCGTGCTTGACCGTGTGCATTTGGTGGGTACAATCTCCGATGAAAACAAGTATTGGTATATCAACAATTGCGAGGCATTCGTTTTCCCGTCTATCGCCGAGGGATTCGGGTTGCCTGTAATCGAGGCAATGTCGTGCGGCAAACCGGTATTCATTTCTCAATATACCTCTTTGCCCGAGATTGGAGCCGACAAAGCATATTATTTCAATAAAGAATTTGACGGGGAAACCATGAGGAAAGAACTTGAAACCGGGCTGTCGGACTTCCGTGCAAGAAACCGCGCAGACGAAATACGGCAATATGCCGCAAAATTCTCATGGCGCAATGCCGCAAAGGCTTATCTGAAATTGTATAACACACTCATGTGATGCTTTGTTCCAGCACTGCTGTGGTGGCGAAAGGCTCGGAACACCCTCCCAAGTATTATTTCAGTGAGAATGTAGGCAATTCTTTCTTTTCCGGTACAATTTGCATGAATGAGAGAGTCCAGGCATCAGTGTCAAGTGTGCCTATCCACTTCTTGCTGCTGTTGGTCAATATCACTTCATTGCCATTCCTTTGATAGCCGAAAGTCTCTTCTTGGGGATTTATGCAAGACTCCTTTGTATCTGATGATATGGTTTCATTCCAAGTCTTGGTGTGCCGAAAGTTATCCAGTTCAAGATAAACATGCTCCATTTGCTGACCAGTATAAGGGTGAGTCTGATATATGATGATAGCATCTTTAGTGACTTCCAAGCTGATATTTGGATCAACCGAACTTGTATAGCTTTGTGCCACATAAGTAGTAGTCTGGCTATGATGCCTTACAACCTCTACTGTGGTATATGTGACTCCTTCATCGCTGTAATAAATGCACTCCCTATTGGTAAAGGTCAATTTAGCTCGTGAGCCTATGAAGGGAAGTTCACCTTGCGATACATTTTCCTCATCGGTTGAAGAAACCTCACCAATGGTGCATATCAGTTCCACATCCGGGAAGAACTTGTCAAGGTCGTTAAACATTGTTTCCTCATTTATGGAATCAGTAGGCGTGACATCGAGATAGTCATCATCGTGGAATGTGCCATATCTCCATTCGGTACCGGCAAGCAATTCATCTGCCGGGAAATTCTCCTCATCATCAGAGCTACAGCCCATCATTATCAGAGCCATAGCCGCAAGTAAATATACCTTCTTCATCGGTGTTGATTTTAAAATCCTCAAGAATTACAACCTTGCCCCCTCTTGCATGTATGTATTACATTCTTTCATAGCCGTTTTTCGTTGTCATCGTCCACCAAAGAGACTGCCTCGTGAAAGTAATTTAAGGTCTAACAGGTTGCGAAATCTCCGGTTATTGCTCCACCGGATTGTTGCAGCATTCTGCACCGGATTGCGTGGAGATTTCCTGCCGCAAAGATAAGCTTTTATCCTCAAAGTCGGGCATGTCATCGTAGGTATTTTCTCCATTAATCTTTTCAAGCTCATCTTGAAAACGCTCCCATGCCATTAAATCCTCGTGCCAGCTTTCAAATTCTTCCAAATCGTCCATAATCCTTTATTCTATAATTTGCCAGTATCCTTGCTTCCTGCCTCCTACACGCTTCAACAAGCCCAGCTCTTGAAGACGGGAAAGATTATGAATGACGCCTCCCATTGTCGCATCAGGAATCTTCTCACATAATTCTTTTCGTGTAGCATTAGGGTGTTCATTCAGATAGACCAATATGGCTTGTTGTTGCTCCGTCAGCTTTTGTATGGTCTTTTGTATGGTCTTTTGTATAGTCTTTTGGGTAGTGTTTTGTCCGTTTTGGGTGGTCGCCCTTTCCGGATATTCAAACTTGAATGTTGTCCATATCCCTGAAGCATCATAGCGGAACTCCGGTGTGGAGAATCCGTCATTCTTACAAGCCGTGATGATACGCTCGATTCCGCGTCCCCATGCCTCAATCTCACCTGCACGGAAGAACGTATTGGCTATATCAGGGTTGTAAGGCATACTCCGATGTGAGGACAATAAGGTTTCCACCGTCCACCCTTCGGGCAATACCCCACCGTTGATTATCTCCAATTTGTTTTCATACACACGGATTTAAATGGGAGAAGGTTCAGCATAGTCTTTATTGATACAGGCATTCAATAATGCCTCACGCAGAGCCTCACGGGGCATAGGCAATGTTTCTATCCGCTGGATACCTTCGTAGGTAATGATGGCTTTCATGTATTTGGTACATAGCAAGTCCATCAGTTTCACAATTTGCTGGAACAGGTTACCATGCACTTCGTCCTGATACACCAAATCCATGCCTTCACGGAAGAAGCCGACCTTTACAAACGCTCCGGTTACGTATTGTTCCGGGTCGGGATGGAACA
>CASENC010000027.1 GCA_949289215.1 uncultured Bacteroidales bacterium
AAGACAAACAAGGAGGTGAACGAAAGATTGTTCGGTTTGTTTAACGAAACGAAAAAGCGTGTGTGCCATGCGGTGGCGGACCTTCAGACATAACGCCCCGCCCGGACGACGAAAGAAGGCCGGACGGAACGGAAAAGATAAAAAGAATCAAGGCGGCGATAGCGCGTGGGATCCACCTCTTCCCATCCCGAACAGAGAAGTTAAGCCACGCCGCGCCGATGGTACTGCGAAAGTGGGAGAGTAGGTCACCGCCCCATATGAGAGAAGAATCCCGGACAGCCTTCAAGGCAGCCCGGGATTCTCTCTTTTTTGCCCCCCCGCCGTCCCGTAACCGGGGCTGTAGAAATTTGGCGGTTTGAGCAGTTTAATATAATTTTGCATTATATTACATACATAACAGTTATGACCCACAACAAAATATTGATACTAGTCATTGCGATGCTGTCGGTGATGACGGTTAACATTTCTGCTGCCGAAAAAGCTATTGGCGATGATTTTTCATTTAAATTCTATGGGCAAGTGCGTGCCGACTTGTTCTACAACAGTCGTTCTAATTCAGAGACGGTTGACGGACTTTTTTATATGTATCCGCGAGATCATGCGTATGACGATTTTGGCAATGATCTTAACGCCAAACCTGATGGCAGTCTTTATACCATGTATTCGCGACTGGGCGTGAATATTGCAGGTCCCACGCTTGCCAATGGAAAAATAGCCACCTCGGGGTGTATAGAAATCGATTTTCGTGGCGGTGGCACCAATTATTACATGATACGCCTGAGACAAGCTTATTTCAATCTTTCCTGGAACAAGTCGCAATTGCTTGTGGGGCAGACTTGGCATCCGTTTTATGGCGATGTCGCTCCCGAAATATTAAATCTAAATATGGGTGCACCATATCAGCCGTTTAGTCGTGCTCCTCAGATACGATATCGTTTTACGGATCGCGATTTCAGATTTACGGCTGCATTGCTATGGCAGTCACAATATCTGTCGGTTGGTCCGTCGGATAACAAGACCGGTACTACAAGTACGTCAAAGAGCCAAAATTTCATAAAGAACAGTTGCGTTCCCGAAATTACAGTAGGCATTGATTATAAAAGTGATAAATGTATAGCCGGTGTGGGTGCCGACATCACGTCGATTGTGCCGCGTACGCAGGCTGAATATAATGGCAGGACAGCCAAAGTGACTGAGCGTATTACTTCACTTTCGGCAGAGGCTCACTTGAAATATAAATCGGGCAAATGGCTTGTTGCGGGAAAAACGGTACTTGGCAACAATTTTACCCAGACAAGCGGAGTAGGAGGGTATGCCATTACCGGCATTGATGAAGCTACTGGAGAACAACATTATGCCCCTGTCAAGGTTTCTTCTACCTGGCTCAATGTGGCATATGGCAATAAATTGCGCCCGGCATTATTTTTCGGGTATCTAAAGAACCTTGGTGCCGGAAAACCGGTGGTTGATGTAATGGGTACAGGTGTCGGAGATGGGCTTGGCCAACTTGTTACAGCTACGGCCGAACTGACTTACAACATACCTCACTGGAAATTCGGCATCGAATATATGTTGTGCAACGCATGGTATGGTTCAATAGGTAACGAGGGAAAAGTGTTTGATTCCCACAGTGTAATGAATCACCGTGTGGTCATGACTGCCATATTTCAATTTTGAGAGCTCGCGGTGCAGCCTCTGTATTATTTCGGCATAAATTATACCAATACCCACAGTTTCTGCCGCAGTAAAGCGGTTATTATGACATGAGAAATTTACAATTTGCGGCAACCATTGCTGCAGCAATGCTTTTACCCCAGGAAATTACGGCGCAAGACGATAAAATCCATTACAGTTGGAATATATCGGTTGATAATGAGGGGTTATGGAACATGACTACCGGACATGGCGCATGGAACGGGCTGATTGCCATTGAAGGCGGTATATCACCCTGGAATGGTGGATTGATTGAGGCTTCGGCACTTGCAAGTTATGGAACCGGAGCCGTTGCCGATGACATACAGGGATTAACCAACATTGATGCCGGGGAAAACCGTGCATTCAGGTTGGCAAAATTAGGCATTGGCCAGCAATTCGGTAATTGGGCATTGTTTGCCGGATTGCGAAATGTGGATTGTGATTATTTCACGACATCTTATACATCGCTCTTTACCGGTTCGTCGTATGGTAATTTTCCTATTTTATCAATGAACCATCCTTTGGCCACATTTCCGTTGTCGGCCATGGGTGTTCATGCCGAATATTCTCCTACCGGGAATATCGTAATCAAGGAGAGCTTGTATAATGGCGTTGCGTCCGACCGTTTTGACCGGCAATTCCGTGTGCGCCCGGGCGATGATGGTTTTTTCAATATAGGTAGCGTGACATACACCGCTTCGGTTAATGAAGATGAATGTTTCTCTCCTGCGTCCTATATGTTAATATATTCGGTTGCCAGTCTTCCCGAGGATGGGAATAGGCAACAGATGCACTATACGATATTGTGCAACATAGAGCAGCCTGTAGCATCAATATGCGATAATGCAAGGTTGGGAGTGTTGTTGCAGGGAGGGTGGAACCCTACTCCGGGCGAAGAGGCGTGTAGAGGATATGTTGCAGCTGGGATAATCTCGGAATTTCGTAACGGCATGACGGCAGGCATAGCGGCTAACCGTGCATTTACACTTGAAGGCGATGAGAGCGACCTTGAATTTACATTCAATTATCCGTTGCTGCGTTATTTCACTTTAACGCCATCGTTGCATTGTATCTTCACCGAAGGTCGCAGTTGCAACGTGGTGGGTATGTTACGACTTTCAATGACACTGGGGCGGTAATAATCAATTTGTTACAATAAACAAAACGAGTAGAGGAATAACACAGATGTTCCACTACTCGTTTTTTTTTATATGGTGTGTTATGACACTTTATTTTACCGGGCGAAGTGTGATGGCATAACCACCGGCAGCCTTGGCTGTGAGTTTAAGTGTGGTTTTGCTGTCAACTGTCTTGGTAGTTATGTTGTAGGCTTGCGGATTGGTCTTGTAATCGGCATCGGCTGCGTCGCAGTATATTGTAGCCTCGTATTTGCGCCCCTTGTCGAGGAAGTCAAGCTTGATTTCCGAACGGTGTTCGTTGTCACCGGCAGTGCAGCCAACAAACCAACGGTCGCCACCTTTTTCCTTGCGTGCAATTGTGACGTATTCCATAGGTTCGGCTTCGAGATAAACCGAGCGATCCCAGTCGATGGCCACATCCTTTATGAATTGGAATGCATCCATGAAGCGTTCATAATTTTCGGGAATATCGGCTGCCATTTGCAGTGGGCTGTAAAGAGTTACGTATAGTGCAAGTTGCCCGCATATGGTGCTGTTGACGTGCGACTTGTTGTCGGGGTTCAATTTGCTTACATTCATTTCAAAAATCCCCGGAGTGTAGTCCATCGGGCCACCTACAAGGCGGGTAAACGGCAATATCGAGGTGTGTCCGGGTTTGCTACCGCCAAATGCCTGGTATTCGGTGCCGCGAGCCGACTCGTTGCCAATAAGGTTGGGATATGTGCGGCACAATCCTGTGGGGCGTACGGCTTCATGCCCGTTGACCATGATTTTATATTCGGCGGCCTTGGTGACACAATACAGGAAGTGATTGTTCATCCATTGGCCGTAGTGGTGTTCGCCACGCGGAATAATATTGCCGACGTAACCGCTTTTAACCGAGTTGTAACCGTGATCTACCATGAATTGGTAGGCCTTGTCGAGGTGGCGTTCGTAATTGCGCACCGATGCCGAAGTTTCGTGGTGCATCATCAGGCGAACACCCTTGTTGTGGGCGTATCGGTTGAGTTCTTCAACATCGAAATCGGGATACGGAGTTACGAAGTCAAACACATAATCCTTTGATTGCCCGAACCAGTCTTCCCAGCCCTGGTTCCAACCCTCCACAAGCACCTGGTCGAAACCATGTTCGGCGGCAAAGTCGATGTAACGTTTCACATTAGCCGTGTTGGCCGAATGTTTGCCGTTTGGTTTGGTCTTGGTATAGTCGGTTTCTCCAAGTTTCACCGAATATACATCGTCGGTATAAGCCCAACTGCCACGGCCGGTAATCATGTCCCACCATACGCCGATGTATTTCACCGGTTTAATCCAAGATGTGTCGGTGTATTTGCAAGGTTCGTTCAAGTTAAGAGTGATGCGCGAGGCCAAAATGTCGCGAGCGTCATCGCTTACAATCACAGTGCGCCACGGCGATGTGCAGGGTGTCTGCATATAGCCTTTCTTGCCTTGTGCATCGGGGGTGAGCCACGATTCGAATATCATTTCCTTGTCATCGAGGTTAAGGCTCATGCATGAATAGTCAACAAGTGCAGCTTCGTGCAGGTTGATGTACAAGCCGTCGTCGGTTTTCATCATCAAGGCAGTTTGTACTCCGGTTTCGGAAAATACGGTTTGTGACGAATTGGGCGTTACTGCCGTTTTCATCAAGCCGCGAATTTCGCTCAGTCGGCTTTTGGTATAGTCATATTCCTGTGTGTCGTAATCACCGGGAATCCAGTATGCCATGTGGTCGCCTGTCATGGCAAACTGTGTGTGCTCTTCCTTTATGGTGAAATAAACCAAGTTTTTTTGTTGTGGGAATTCGTAGCGGAATCCCACCCCGTCGTCAAACACTCGGAAACGAATTATTATATGGCGGTCGAATGTCGGTTGGGTGAGTGTCACGGCCATTTCATTGTAATGGTTGCGTATGGCACTTTCTTCGCCCCACACCGGTATCCATGTTTCGTCGAATGTCGAGCGGTCGGTGGCAGTGAGTTCAAAACCGTCCATGAGCGAAAGTTTGTTGGTTTCGCCACCGGTAATGTCAAACGATTCAAAAGAATTGCGCATACTCACGTCATCGAGTTCCAGGCCCAGGCGGCTTTCAAGTATCACGGGTTGCTGCTTGTAATCGACAGTGTAAACCGGCCACCCGTCTTTAACATCAAAATTTACAACAATTTCGCCATTGGGCGAAGTAACACTTTCGGCAGCCTGTAACCCGGTTGCCGCAAATGTAGGCACTAAAAGTAGAGCAGTGCCGATAACAACATTTTTAGAAATCATAAGTTAATTGGTTTGATGGTATATATATTATGTAAAGTTTATGCCTTGGAATAACACAAAATTTTGTGTTTAAAAAAGATAGGGTAGAACTGTGCCGACCCTATATTCATCACTTGCAAAGATAGCTCAAATCAAGTGCAAGACAAAAAATTTAGCCAATTATTTGTGTTTATGCACATTGTTAACCGGTTTGTTGTTGTGAATAATAAAATTAGTGTTTTTTTTGTGTGAAAAAATGATAAATTTGTAGTAAGTCGTTATATTTGTGAAAGTTTATTCACAATGGTATAGAAAAAACATTAAATCATGAGAACTGTTTGTGTTACATTGATTTTTGTGATGTTGGCGACATTGGCAGCCATGGCGCAAGAGAATGCGGCTCTGCCCGGCGACACTGCGGCTGTGCGGCAGGACTCGGCGGCCATGCGCAACGTGGAGCTCGACGAGCTTGTGGTGCAGGAGTCTCTCGTGGAACACTCGGCCAAGGGCGACACCTACAGGGTGACCGAGGAGATGAAACGCGGCGTTGACGGCACCCTGCAAATGCTCGGGCGGCTGCCTGGGGTTGACTACAACTTAGTCAGCGACGCGATAACCGTGCGCAACGACTCGAAGGTGCTGATACAGGTCAATGGAAACCAGATGCCTAACGGCTACCTAAAGGCACTCTCCCCAGATCGCATCGACAAGGTGGAGGTGACATACGTTCCCTCGGCAAGATACACCGCGGCAGGCTACCGATACGTGATAGACATAAAGCTGAAACCCGAGTACCGAGGGCATGACATATACGTGGGAAACTTCATGATGGTGTCGGCAGGCGACAACAACGGCGACGACGTGGTGGCCAACGAGCAGCCGCAGGCGATGTACATGTACTCTGGCGACAAGGTGGACTTCAACGTGGGTTATGTGTTCGGGGAAATCAACTGGAACTATCCGCTATCTTACAGCAAGTCATATACCGGCATTGCCGATATATTTACCGACGAATACACCGAGAAGAACCCCAACGACCACAACCGCAACCGCACCCATGCGGCCTTTGCCGGGCTTGACTGGCACATCAAGCCGGAGCAGACACTGTCGTTCCGCGCAAACTATGAAAACCTCGACATCGGTCGCACCGTAGAAAACCGCATACACGCAACTGATGCCGATGGCAGGGAGCAAATCAGCAGCGAGGCATCGGTGAACGACCAAAAGCAGGACAACATTACCGGCGCGATGATTTACCGCGGCAAGTTCAGTGAAAAATGGGACGTATATGCCTCCATAGGTTATAACCGACTCGATGCCGACGCTCTTAACAGCTACACGCTGCTTGGCGGCTATGCGAGCGAGAACCTTTACCGCAACACACGCGACTACCTTAGCGGCAACTTCGACCTCACATACGCCATCAGCGGCAATATGTGGCTCAACGTGGGCTACATAGGCACATGGAACAGGTATGAGTCGCGGCTGAAGGCCGACGACCGCCTGCTGTCGCAAAGCACCGACGGCCGCCACAACGCATACGTGTATTACGACTATATGCCGAGCCAAAAGCTGATGCTGCACGTGGGCAGCGGCGTGGAATACATCCGCTGCACCGGCCTTGAAGAAATCGACAAGGGGTACTGGAACTTGCTGCCCCAGGTGTCGTTGACCTATATGCCCACGCAGAAAGTGCGGCTTACAGCCGACTACAAAGCGCAAATGGAATATCCCATGCAATACCAGCTCTCGACGGCGGGCTACGACATCGACAGCCTGATGCGCTTCACCGGCAACCCGCTGCTTGCCCCGGCCCGCACGCACTCAGTATCGCTTTCCGCCAGTGTTGACAAGTTATATGCTCAGGTGCAATACAGCACCACTCGCGACTTCATTTCGGAATGGTATGCCCCGCTTGGCGACAAGAGCTACATATCAACATTTGCCAATGCCCACTACCACAGTTTCACAGTCATGGCCGGATATGATTGGCGTATCTCGGAGAATGTCAATTGGAGCAATACTTTGCAATTGGGGTACTATAAAATAAGGCTCGGCGGCATATCCCACGACAATACAAACTTTTGCATGAACAGCCAACTCGACTACTGGCTGTCTCCGTGGCAGATGCAATTCTCGGCTGTTTACTCTCGCAGCATGGAACGCACCCCGGGGCTGCAAGGGTGGAGCGACTACGGGCAGGATATGTGGCAAGTTGTGGCCCAGAAGGCGTTTTTCAAGAACCGCCTCGTGGCCTCCCTTATATACGTGCCGCCATTGCACCTCGGCATGCGCACTCGGCAACGCAGCTGCGTGGAAACGCCGTTCTACCACTCGATGCAGTCGCTCAACCTTAAAACCTACGACAACATGATACTGCTGCGTCTGCAATTCCGTTTCAGCACCGGCAAGTTCCGCCAAAACGCCCTGCGCGACAATTTCAACGTCACCCGTGAACAGCAGCAGAAAGACCGCGGCCTGATGTAAAAAGGCCTTGCTTTGATTGATTGGTTACTTGAATGTGAGGATTGAGGCCTTGTCGGGGGTAATCATTGAGGCGGCGTCCATCAATTGTTGCGCCGTGACGGCAGCTATGTGGGCAGCGGTAGCGGCATTGCTCTCGACGGTGCCGTGGTAGAGGAAACTTTTCCCGACCGATAGAGCAAGAGCCTCGTTGTTGTCGCTTGCCACTACCAGTTGGCCTATGAATTGTTTCTTTGCGGCATCGAGTGCCCGCTCGGTGAGCGGTTTCGATGCCAGGCGGTCGATGATGTCGCTTATCACCCGTATCGATGGTTTCACGTGGCACAAATCGCTGCCGAAATATACTTGCAGCACGCCGCAATCGCTGAAGAGTGTGGCGGCCGACTCCACGGTGTAGGCATATCCGCGGCGTTCGCGAATGGCGATGTTGAGCAGCGAGTTCATTCCCGGCCCGCCAAGCAGGTTGTTGAGCAGCAGCAGTGCATAACGCCGGTCGTCGTGCATGCTGCATACCGGTGCCCCATATATCGTGTGCGCCTGGTGCAACCCCATTTGCCGTTCTTCTCTGAAAGCAGTCAATAATTCAGGGGCTTTGCGCCGCTGTGCCGGTATGGGGTGGTTGAGGCATCCCAAATGTTTCTCTACAGTGCGGAACACGGCTTGCGGCTTCAAGTCGCCAAGGACGAAGAATACCATGTTGCCGGGAACATAAAGCTCGGACAGGTATCGGTGGCAATCGTCGCCGGTGAACCTGCGCAAATCTTCTTCTATGCCCAATATATTGTGTCCCAGTTGGCTGCCGGCCCATATCATGTCTTCGAAATCGTCATACACGGCCTCGGAGGGTGTGTCGCGGTAAGATGCAGCCTCGTCGAGCACCACTTCGCGCTCACGCGACACTTCTCGCTCGGGGAAAATGGAATATGCCACAAGGTCGGCAATCAATTCGGCCGCCCTGTCGAGGTATCGGCAGGGGAAAATTGAATATACGGTAGTGTTTTCCTTGGTTGTGTAAGCATTTAGTTCACCGCCGATACGTTCCATGCGGTTGAGTATGTGCCAAGCCTTGCGGTGGCGTGTACCCTTGAAAATGGTGTGTTCCACAAAGTGTGCAAGCCCCAGTTGTCCCGGCCGCTCGTCGCGGCTGCCGGCATTAATTGATAATCCGCAATATGCCACTTGCGATGCAATGGGCATGAAAACCACCCGCAATCCGTTGGGTAGCGTATGTGTGTAATAGATTTCGTTGTCCATCACAATCGGATTTCCTCAAATTTGGCATCGGTAATTCGCGGTTCCACGTCTTGCACTTCTATATATTGTACCGATTGGCGTTGTCCTGTAATTTCTTCAAATTCAACATATTCTCCATCGCTCGGGCCAAATATTTTTCCACGGTGGCGATGGCGGTGCGTATTGCCTCCCGAAGTGTTCCTGTTGCCGCCGCCATATTGCGACCGGGCATTTTGGAAACTACGGTTCATTTGCCTCATTTGACTCCACACCTTGAAACCGACTTTTATGATCGGATATAAGATAAGGAACAACAGAAGCAATATTATAAGAAGTAGAAATTCCATTTATTCAAATGTGTGAATGTGACGATATAAGAAAACTACAATAAGCATTGGCAAACATCATGCCATTCAGCGCATAGTTGTAGTTAACAAATGTCGGCAAAAAACAACAATCAAGCAAATGTAATTCACTAAATATTATTAAGAGCTTCGCCTTTTTCATGCCGCTTAAACAGCAGCACAAGCATGAAATAAAGCATTATGGAAACGGCCAGCCCTTTTATTCCGAGTATGGCCACTGCGGCCACGGTGCCCACGATGAGCAAATAACGGTGCGCGTTGCCTCGCATGCCATAGTGCTTGAACTTGAGAGAAAACATGCGCAACTGCGAAACCATTGCGTAGCTCAACAATATAATGGCCGCAAGTGTGACATATTCACCCACTGCGGTGGGTTCGAGCGTGTAGAAATAATCGCAAAAGCCTATCCAGAAAATTGCATTTGCCGGAATTGGGAGGCCGACAAACGATGTTGCCTGGCTTTCGTCGGTATTGAACCTGGCAAGGCGCACTGCCCCAAACACGGCGATTAATAGCGCACCGTAAGCCACCCAAGATGACGGATACAACTCCCGCATCATAAAATACACGATAAGAGCCGGGGCAAGGCCGAAACTCACGCAATCAGACAGTGAATCGAGTTCCTTCCCTATCGGCGACACTGCCCCCAACAGGCGGGCCACAAATCCGTCGAAGAAATCAAACACCGCTGCCGCGGCTATCATTATGAATGCAAGCTGGTAATATGTGATTGCCATTGGGTCGCCGCCTATGTGCTCGCTGCCATGTGAAGCGCAAATGCAGGCAAGGCTGCCCGAAAGCAGGTTGAGGCAGGTAATGGCATTGGGTATGTTATTCTTTATTGATTTAAGCAGGCTCATGATTTTTTACGAGAAAAATGGTAAACAGAAAGTATCAAGAAGAAAAATATATATGTGAGTGATAATGTGCTAACGCGCCTTCAATCGCGCCACTTGCGTTATTCCACCCACCGTCTTGTCGCCAAGTTTAACCAATATCTCGGCATCAAGAGGCAGGAAAATATCGACACGCGACCCGAATTTGATAAAACCGATATGGCGGTCGAGCGTGACATAATCGCCCGGTTCGGCATATGTCACAATGCGCCGTGCAACGGCCCCGGCAATTTGCCGCATAAGTATTTCATCGCCGTTATTGGCCCGTATCACTATGGCCGACCGCTCGTTTTCGCTGCTCGATTTTGGCAAATAAGCGGCAAGGAAACGGCCTGAATGGTGCTTTACGTATTCCACCCGCCCCTCGACCGAGGGCCAGTTGGCATGGACGTTGAATATCGACATGAAAATCGATAGCTGTATGACGTTGCGATGCAGGTATTCGTCTTCATAAACTTCTTCAAGAGCCACAACCGTACCATCGGCCGATGCTACAACGGCATTGGTCGGGTCGCCCTTGAAACGGCGGCGCGGGCTGCGGAAGAAATTGACAGCCAACAAGTACATCACGGTGGATATGGCAATGAATATCGACGGAATTATCTTATATTCAATAAACACCCACGCCGAGATGTTAATTAGCAGCAGTATGAACAACAGTGCCAATAATATGTTAAGACCCTCACGGTGTATTTTGACTTTCATTGAGATCTTGCTAATATGCTAAGCAGATGCGTTATTACGTTGTAGCCGCAACGGCGCGGTTACTCGTTTCCAAATACAAAGTTAATCTATTTTCAAAAAACTTGCAAATCAGAAGCTGTGCGCATTTGAACATTATTTGCCGTCAAGCAGCATTTCGGCAAGTTTTTGCACGCCGGTGGTGGCCTTTTCGCGGATAATCGTGACAGGCAGATTTCCGGTGTCGGCAGGGTGCGGGTCGATATAGTAAATGGGCACTCCGCGTCTCACATACGAGATTAGGCTTGCTGCCGGATAAACCACGAGCGAGGTGCCTATCACCACGAATATGTCGGCTTCCTCGGCAAGTTCGGCAGCCGGGGCGAAATTGGGTACCGATTCCTGGAAAAACACAATGTGCGGGCGTACCGGGTCGCCATACCGGTCTCTGGTATCGAGCGATGTTTCAAGGCCTCCGCCCGTAACGTCGCGCACGTCATATACGCGTTCGGGATGCGTCATCGAGCGCACTTTCATCAATTCGCCATGCAGGTGCAGCACGTAAGAACTGCCTGCCCTTTCGTGCAAGTCATCGACGTTTTGTGTTATTATCCTCACATCAAAGTTCTTTTCAAGTTCCTTAAGGCCGTAATGTGCGGCATTGGGCTTGCAATTCACAAGTTGCTCGCGTCGTTCGTTATAGAAACGGTGTATGAGTGCCGGGTCGCGGCGGAACCCGTCGGCCGATGCCACTTGCATCACCGGGTAATTGTCCCATAGCCCTCCGGCATCGCGATATGTGGATAATCCGCTTTCGGCGCTGATTCCGGCTCCTGTTGAAACCACTAATTTTTTCATGACACGTCTGTTTGGTTTTTTAAACTGTTTGAAAATGGTTTATAACTCCATTCATTAATTGCAAATTTAATATTTTTTACTGAAAATATGGTGTTTGCGATTATATTTAACTCTACCTTTGTAGCCGATTTGCGGAACAGGCATAACCGACATGGATGCCATGCATTTAAGATAAAATCATTTAAACCGATATATATGGATAAACTTAGCTACGCACTGGGATTAAGCATGGGTAACAACTTCATGCGTTCGGGTATTGAGCATCTCGATTACAGCGACTTCGCCGCCGGGGTCGAAGCCTCTTACAAAGGCGATTATTCTCAAATGTCGCTCGAAGAAGCAAAACAGACGGTGAATAACTTTTTTGCCGAAATGGAAAACAGGCTGCAAGAGGTGAACAAGAAGGCCGGTGAGCAATACCTTGCCGAGAATGCAAAACGCCCCGAAGTGCACACCACGGCAAGCGGGTTGCAATATGAGATTATAAAGGAAGGCGAAGGCGCATCGCCAAAAGCCACCGACAAGGTGACGGTGCACTATACCGGCGCACTTATCGACGGGCGTGTGTTTGACAGCTCGGTAGAGCGCGGCGAACCTGCCACATTTGGCGTGTCGCAAGTGATACCCGGCTGGGTTGAGGCCTTGCAGATGATGAAACCAGGTGCCGAGTGGCGCATATTCGTGCCGTCGAACCTTGCTTATGGCCCGCAGGGCGCAGGGGGGATAATAGGCCCCAATATGACATTGATTTTTGACATTCAATTGATAAAAGTAGGATAAATAATAACTTTAACAAATCGACAAAAGGATGAAAAAGATTTCTATTATGGCTGCCGCCGCCATTGTAGCCGTTTCTTCGATGGTGAGCTGCAACGGCGTGGCCGACAGCGGCGAGGTAAAAACTTCGCTCGACACTTTAAGCATGACCATGGGCGAGATGTATGGATACGGAATGGCCGAACAATACACCCGTTCCGACTCTACTTTCGACAAGAACGCGTTCATGCGAGGTTTTGAAATGGCTGTCAATGTTGACACTGCCGATGACAGCTATCGTCAAGGTATGTTGATAGGTGCACAAATCATAAACATGGTTAAGAGCCTTAAAGAACAGCAACAAGTGGAACTTAACACCCATTTGCTTGTGGCTGAATTCAAGAAAGCATTCACAAGCGATTCTTCGGTTAACCCGATGACTATGCAGGGCATGGTGAACATGATGATGCAGAAGGAGATACGTGCTGCAAAGGAACGCGACCCGAAGGCTATTGCCAACCGTGAAGCCGGTGAAAAATTCATCAAGGAACTTGTTGCCAAGGACTCAACCGTGAAGGTAACTGAAAGCGGTCTTGCCTATAAAGTGGTAAAACCGGGTAACGGAAAGTTGTTCAAGACAACCGACCGTGTCATGGTGAAATATAAAGGTACTAAAATCGACGGCTCTACGTTTGACGAATCTAAAGAAGCAATTGCAATGAGCCCGATGCGTGTGGTTCGCGGTTTCAAGGAAGGTTTGCTGATGATGAGCCCGGGTGCTTCTTATATATTATATGTGCCGGGCGACCTTGCTTATGGTGTTGACGGTCAAGGTAGCATAGAGCCCAACGAAACTCTTATCTTCGAGGTCGAGACCACAGGCGTTGAAGCCAATAAGAAATAATAAATAACCAACCCTTGCACATTGCTTTGTGCAGGACAGGCAGCTGCCACAAGAGAGGCGCAACTCCCCTTTTGTGGCATCTGCTTTTTATTATATAAATGCTCTTAAATGGTTAAAATGTCGAAATTTGAAAACATTTTGACGCTGAAACAGTCTCTTTGTTGAAAATATGACATATATTTGCATGATATTAAGTCATTATAACAATGGAAAAAATAGACAACCTCGACCGCAAGATATTGCAAATAATAATGAAGAACGCGCGCATACCGTCGAAAGATGTCGCTGTGGAATGTGGCGTGTCGCGTGCTGCAATACATCAGCGCATACAACGGATGATCGATATGAATGTGATCACCGGCTCGGGATATAATGTCGATCCTAAAGTGCTGGGATATGCTACGTGCACTTATATAGGCGTGAAGCTTGAGCGAGGCTCGATGTATCGTGATGTGGTGCCTGAATTGGAAAAAATACGTGAAGTGGTGGAGTGCCATTTTACCACAGGTCCATATACGATGCTTATAAAGCTGTATGCAAAAGACAACCAGCACCTGATGGAGTTGCTTAATGGCAAAATTCAGCATATTCCCGGCGTCACCGAGACCGAAACATTAATTTCGCTTGAAATGAGCATGAACAGGGAAATACCGGTTTCGTTTGACGAAGATGAATAATAATGCTCCGACAATGAGGCATGGTGCCTTGTAAAATTGTGCCATTTCGTGAATTTACAACAATAAAACGCCGGCAAGGCGCAATTTTACAAAAAAAAGGCGCAATTTTACAAATGCCGAAGTCTCATAAGTGGTTAATTTTGTAATGCAACATTAACCTTAGAGAAACTGCTAAAAACCTGTCTTTATGTTAAAGATAAATCTTAAAGGGGATTTTAGACAAATTCAAAAGCTATAATTTCCGTGTTTATTTAGATCCGGTTGCCTTTGTTAGGTAGCCGGTTTTAATTTTATCGTGGGGCGGGTTGAAAAATCAGGAATGTGAAATTTTATTGTCCGGATAGCCTTAATTCCACATTCCTGAGTTCTTATTCCTAACCCTCATCATCACATAAGGTGTATCCCGTGCAGGGCGCAAGTGCTGATTTGCTCATCGGGCCAAATGCTGGCCTGAACCTCCCCTATGTGGGCTTTTTGCAACAAGAACATGCACAGGCGGCTTTGTCCTATGCCGCCGCCAATGGAGTAAGGCAATTCTCCGGCAAGTAGCGACTTGTGGAAAGGAAGTGACGCGCGGTCGGAGCATTTGCATATTTCAAGTTGTTTCACGAGCGACTCGGCGCTCACGCGCACGCCCATCGATGATAACTCAAATGGCATCTCAAGTACCGAATCCCAGAAAATGATATCACCGTTTAGGCCTTGGTAGCCATCGCTGTTCTCGGAAATCCAGTCGTCATAGTCGGGGGCACGTCCGTCGTGTTTTTCCCCGTTGCTCAATTCGGCGCCTATGCCTATGATGAATATAGCTCCGTATTGTCGGGCGGCGCGTGCTTCGCGTTCCCGTGGCGTCAGGGTGGGATACATTTGCATCAACTCTTCGGAGTGCAGGAATGTTATCGACTCGGGCAGGCGCGGGGTGATGTGGGGGAATTTCTCATAGATCATCCACTCGGTCTCCCTGACGGCGCGGAATATCTTGCACACTGTCTGTTTCAAGTATTCGAGCGAGCGGTTTTCTTTCGATATGGTTTGTTCCCAGTCCCATTGATCGACATACAGCGAGTGCAGGTTGTCAAGTTCTTCCGATGTGCGAATGGCGTTCATGTCGGTGTAAAGCCCATAACCCGGGGCAATGTCATATGCACCAAGTTTCATTCTCTTCCATTTTGCCAAAGAATGTACCACTTCGGCGCGACGTCCGCCCATGCTGGCAATATTGAATGCTACCGGCGGCTCCACGCCGTTAAGGTCGTCGTTGATACCGGTTCCGGCAAGGACAAATAGTGGTGCCGTCACGCGACGCAAGTTCAATTCCCGGGCCAACTGCTTTTGGAAGCAGTCTTTGATTAATTTTATTGCAACCTCGGTAGTTTCGGGTAACAATTTTTGCTTGTACTTTTTGGGGATTATCAGTGCCATTGTTCTACTGTTTTGCTTGCAAAGATAGGCAAAAAATTATACAATGCAAATATTTTGTATCATAATGCTATGATTTTGGCAAAAATACTTTCCAAAAGGTTATTTGTCCGAGGAGGCTGCATTACTTAGCAAGCGGTGTCCTATGGCACAATAAAGACATTTGCGAGCTTCGCAATATCGTCGGCGCAGTTGTATGAGGGCTTGTGATGTGAGTGCGTCGGGGCATTTTATGCCGGTCGCGGTGAATGTTTCCACTATTCTGTTGCGTTCGGGCCGCAGGTTTTCAAGTAGTGTTATTGCGCGTTCGGCCGTCTCATAGTCGCCGCAACGAGAGCCGTAAGCGTAGTATAGCGGGGCAACGGTATTGATGAGTAAAATATCAATCGAAGCATTGCCCAACACGCGTGCGGGCACCTCGGCAGGCGAGCCGCCAAAGGTGAAATGCGACGCCCAGTATCCGCTCAATTCCGCCGAGAACAGCCGCCGTAACTCTTTTTCACCCGAGGCTTCGAGAATTGACTGCATGAGGTTGAATCCGCCCTCGACAAACCGTGCCAGCATGGCAATGCGGCGATATGGGAAATTTTGCGGTCTCACCCTGAACGATTTCCACATCGTCCCGTCCATAGGTTTCAGTTGAAATTTATTTGACAAGAAATCATATTCGCGAGCCAGGCGCAGGAAATATTCATCGCCACCCGTAGCCGGCATTGAAAAGAAACCGGCCTGCCCGAAGAGCAGTGCTTCGAGCTGGAAAAGCGAGTCGCTATGTTTATGCAGAAGCCGCAACGGCGTGCGCCTTGCAAGCATTTCAAAAGCATCGTTGTTTATGCCGAAACCGAGGCTGCGGGCTATGGTAACGTAACATATGTCTTGCCAACTGCCGCAAAATGTGTCGTAAAGCGATGATATGCGTTCCACCTTTTCGTTAAGGCGTTCAAAAGCAAGCGATTCCACCCATTCGGTAATGGTGATTGACGGTATCTCCTTTATTTTTGCTGCGCAGGGGAGTTCCGATGCCGGGGCATTTATGAGCCTCGCGTAGCTGTCGTAAAATTGCGGAGAGCATTTCAGCACCATTTGAGGTATGCGCTCGCCGTTGGTGCGCATCACGGGCGCGTCGTCTTTCTCCACCACGTGCAGGATTACCGAGTCATAAGCCTTGTCGTGATTGTGTCCGTGCCGTTGCCAGTCGGATGCGCGCGAATGTAGTTCCACGTTTCCCACCCACAGCCTGCCGTCAATTTCTATTTTGGCATTGAAAAAGTCGGGACCTGCGTCGGTGTTTAGCATTCCGGGGTCGATGACACGCACACGGCGGCCATCGTTGGTGGTCATTCGGTCGGTACTCCACAACTTGTGTTGCCACATATATTGCATCAATCGTTCCATACGGCAATCATTATTTAATTGATGCAAGTTAATGAAAATTCAGCCGTGCAACAAGTATTATGTCATTATTCAGAATAAAACGCATGCGTTTGTGTAAAAAATACACATCAAAATTTGGAACTGCGCATAATGTGGTTTACCTTTGTGTTGAAATGACACAAACAAGTATGGAAGAAAAGATATACAGTTATAAATATCCACATCCGGCAATCACTGCCGATAATGTGGTGTTCGGCTTTGATGGCCGAGATTTGCACATTCTGCTCATAGAGCGCGCTTTTGAACCCTACAAGGGTAGCTGGGCTTTGCCGGGCGGATTTATGCGCATCGACGAGACCGTGGAGCAATGCGCCATACGCGAGCTTGCCGAGGAAACCGGTGTGGCCGATGTGTTTCTTGAGCAGTTTCATGTGTTCAGCACAGTGGGGCGAGATCCGCGTGAACGGGTAGTGACTGTTGCGTTTTATGCACTTGTGCGCAGGTCGGACTATAAACTGATTGCCGGTGACGATGCCGCACGTGCCAATTGGTTTAAAATAGATATGTTGCCTCCGCTGGCTTTCGACCATGACAAAATCATTGAGATGGCGCGTGAACGCCTTCGCGAACGCTTGCGCACCAAGCCTATAGCTTTCAAGCTGCTTGATGAAAAATTTTCGATGAGTGAATTGCAACAGTTATATGAAGCCATTAACGGTGTGACATATGACCGAAGGAATTTCCAACGGAAAATGTTCTCGACGGGTTTGCTCGAAGACCGCGGCCCGAGTCCCGAGCCACAACACAACCGTATTCCTGAGCTGTATAGTTTCAACGAGGAGGAATATCACCGGAAGCACGCCGAAAACAAGTCGCGCCGAAATCCGTTTGACTTCTGATTAGGGCAATAAATAATGAATTACTTATTTTAAAACTATAAAATTATGAAAACAAGAATTTTTAATTTGATTATCCTTGACGAGAGCGGCAGCATGAGTTGTGTAAAGCGACAAACCATCGATGGGTGCAACGAAACCATCAACACCATCATCACGGCACAAAAGCAACATTCTGACACCCAAGAGCATTTTGTGAGCATTTACGCTTTTCAAGGCGATGGTTCCCGCCCCTCACGCTACATCATTAAGAATGTGGCGGCCGGTGATGTGCACCACATCTCTGCAAGCGACTATGAGCCATGGGGTTCTACCCCGCTTAACGATGCAGTGGGTTCTACGCTCATCGACTTGAGAACCTGCACCGATGAATTCCCACAATCGATAGGTTCGGTGACAATAATCACCGATGGCTACGAGAATGCTTCGTGCCATTACAGCCGCCGGCAAGTGGCCTTGATGATACAAGAATTAAAAAGCATGGGCTGGAATTTCAATTTCATAGGTGCAAATATCGACGTAGTGGCAACTGCGGCCACTTTTGCCATCGATAATACCCTTGAATTCAGCCAGGACAGTGAGGGTACCAGACAAATGTTTGAAACCCAGTCACAAAGCCGTATGCGCTACTATGACCGCATCGATGCGTGCATGGCCGACACTTCTGCTCCCGATGCTACATTTGCCGAACGGGCTGCAAAAGCATCGAAGGGGTTCTTTAAGAAATGAAAAAAATAATGAGGAATTAGGCATGATGACCTAATTCCTCATTTTTCCTTATATTTCAAGGATTAATATCTGAAGCTTATGTAGAAACGAATAGAACCGGTTTTCCACTTCGACGAGCCATCGTAGTTGCCCTCGAAGATGTCGCCGGTATCTTCCATCTCTTCAAGGTCGTCCATGTTGAACACGCTGTTGTATTTGGCCTTGCCCCAACGGCCTTCAATACCCACCGAGATGGCTTTCCATGCCACGGCACCGCCTGCCGAGAAGAATGTACCGTAGCTGCCACTGAAGTCATCGGCTGCATAAAGCATTGAATAAGACGGTATCACGCGGAAGTGGCCGCTAACCTTTATGTGGTCATAGGGATTTACCGTCACCGACACACCAATTGCCGTGCCAATTTCGGCCTGATACACATCTTCAGGTTCCATACCGTAACCCTCCATGTCGGGATACCAATAATTACCACCCATGCCACCATCATACTCTGCATCACCATTGAAAAATCCCCATTCGTCGGTATATTTAGAGAAGTTCAAGTCAAAATAACTCCAATCGATACCAAACTTTATCATGCCCAATATAGGCTTCTTGTGCAGATAAAATGTTTTACCCATGGCAAGTGCTACACCGAAATCGTTTTTCCAAGTACCGTTGATGTCCTTCTGTGTAAGGCTCTGTTTGGTGTAGTATATGTTGAAATATTTTGCCCGGTCATTCCAGATACGTTTGTTCAAGGCATCTTTTTCCATTTCCGACTGAGCCTCCTCGGTAGCCCTCACCGATGACTGCAAGTCATTAACCACTTGGCGCAATGAATCGAGTTCGGCATCACGCTCGTTGTCATACATTGTCTCTTCATTAAATTCCTCATCGCTGCCACCGACTGTTTCAACCGGTTCGGCAACGGCTACAGTATCGGCAACCAATGTCGAGGCTTGTGCTCCCGTAAAACTTGATAATGCAAATAGTGCAATAAATATCTTGTGCTTCATTTCTGTTTCAAAATTAAATTAGTTAATTATATTCAAATATCCTATGTTAGAGACATAACCTTCGTATCGTAGCAATAAAATTTGATAAAACGATATAATCTCATCACTGCCAGCACTCGGTACTTCAAACGATAGCATGTCTTCGGCAATGACAGGATTGTTAATGAGAGTAGCATTCTCAGAACCGTTTGGAGCGAGTAAAATCTTGTCACCGTTCTTGAAACCGGGCCACTCTATTGAGACCGTCTCTCCGATACTTGCAGACTGTTCTATCATCAATTGAGTACCTAACCTCGGCATCTCTTGTTTAATGGCGGTTTCCCCGTTATGTTCATAAATAAACAGGTAATTATCGAATAAAGGATAAAATGTCGAAGTTTGAATCACTTCGTTATAATCATAATCGCTGTTGCTTTGCAGGTTCAAGTCTAATTCAACTGGTTCTCCAAGCAATTCACCATTAACTATTTCTTGATAGTAGGCTTTGTCGCCATCGGCATATTCGCCCATGATTTCGACAAATTCACCATAAATATCATTTTTCAAAGGCATACTGGTGCAACTATAGTTATTCACATATAAACCTCCAAGTGTATGCCACTCACCATTCCTCACAAGAGAAACCTCTACATTGCCGCCATATTCAACCACATCGGCCGGCATGATAAAAAACAGTTTGTCGGCAGTGTAGCTTGTTATCCGTGCTTTCACCGACGATGATGAATTGTAAGCGTCGCTTACATAAATTTCATCACCCGAAGAGAAACCGCTGCCCCTTAATTCTATTTCAGAACCTACATAGAAAGTTCCCATACCGGGCAACATCACATTGAATACATCTGTTCCGTTCCCTGTGTTTTCATAAGGGTTCCTTTCGTCCTCGACACACGAAGTGCCTATTACACCCATTATTGCCGCTATTGCAGTGAGCAGCATCACATTCATTACTTTTGACTTAAAACTTCTCATGTATAAGAAAATATGTGTTTAGCAGGTACAAAGTAAGATATAAATCTTGAATATTGGTATATAAGTTGCAATTTTTTTGTCATGTGCATGTGTTGTATCCTTTTTAGGGGTGGGGGATATGTGCAGGGGATTTTATCTTTGCCGGAAAAAAACATGAAGAACCACGTTAACTGTAACAATGACAAGCAGGTGTTTGACGCAGCTTATGCGGCTTGGACAGGCTGGGCTGCATTGCGCGGCAAGCGTCGTCGCAACAAGGATTTCACTTATGGCTCGCAATGGGGCGACACTGTGACCGATGCCGACGGACGCCGGTGCAGCGAGTATCGCCGCCTGCAAGAGAGCGGCCACGAACCCTTGACCAACAATGTGATACGCCGCCTGGTGCGCAGTGTGGTAGGACGTTTCCGCAACAGCATTGCAGCAGAGAATAACAGTATTATCATAAATGAACTCGACAGCCGTGCCCTTGAGGAGTTCTTGATTTCAGGTTGTTGCCTGCAACGGGTGGATACCGAAGGTACTGTTGAAAATCTTAATCCAAATCGCTTTTTCTCTAATGTGATGGAAGATGTGCATTGCCGTGATTGCAAAATAGCCGGTTATTTGCACGACCTTAATGTGGGAGAATTGATAAGCATGATTGCCCGTGGCGACCGTAATCTGGCCCGCCGCATAAGGGAAATTTACACCCGTATTGAACCGCCTTGTGATACAGGGAATGAGGTTGGCAGTGATGCCGAGCGTGGTGGCGATTTCTTTTCGGCGGCCAACGGGCTGGTGAGGGCTATTGAAGTGTGGACGCTTGAGTTGCAAGAAGTGCTTGAGTGTCATGATTGCGCACTGGGTGAACTGTATGTAGTGGATACTGATGCCCAAGATGCAATAGATGCCGAGAACCTTCGTCGTCGCAAGGCCGGTGTTCCCGAGGTTGATGCACGGTGGAGCATCGAAGAAACGTGGCATTGCCGCTGGTTTGCCCCCGACGGCCACTGCCTCACACACTACACGTCGCCTTACGGCCACGGGTCCCACCCGTTTGTGATAAAATTATATCCGCTCACCGATGGCGAAGTACATTCGTTTGTCGAAGACATAATCGACCAGCAAAAGTACATCAACCGCCTTATAACGCTAATCGACCATGTGATGGGCTCAAGCGCAAAGGGTGTGCTGCTTTTCCCCGATTCTGCTCTGCCCGAAGGGTTCACTTGGCAAGACATGAAACGCATATGGCGCAGCACCGATGGCATATTGCCGTATGCCGAAGGGTGTTGCACCAATTTGCCGCAACAGATTGCATCGAACAATACCAACATAGGTGCCTATGAGTTGCTGTCGTTGCAAATGCGGCTTGTAGAAGAGATAAGCGGAATGGGCAGCGTGTTGCAAGGCAATACTTCGGCCGGCACACGCCAAGGTGCGCAATTATATGAGCGGCAAGTGGAAAATGCCACCATAGCCCTTGCCGACATCTTCGAAACATTCAACACATTCCGCCTCAACCGCAATGCCAAGCTCCGCATGGCCGAACCCTCAGAAAGCGACGCATAGGCTTAATCCGGCTCCACCGGGAGAGCAATATGGCACGCACACGGTGGTACATTGCAATTTTGACGTATTACAGCTTGATTTCCTGAAGATTTTCGGATAAAGCCAATATGCCAATTTTGTACTGACTATTCCTAAGCAAGCCCCGGCCAATACATCATTGAAATAATGCCGATTATTATATATTCGCAAATATCCGGTACATGCAGCCACGGCATAACCTGCATATCCTATCCATGGCGACACGTCGCGGTACTCGCGATAAAGGAACTCGGCACCCATGAATGCCGTGGCAGTGTGCCCCGACGGGAAAGAATTTCGAGCACCGCTATCAGGCCGTTTCTCCCTGAACGAGTACTTCATTGCATTTGTCAAAACTGCTTGCACTGCCCACGACATGGCCAGTATTATGGTTCGATCCTTAAAAGAATGCGCCCCTTTTACGCCGGCCAAATTAAGGCCATACACGGCAACCATCTGCGAATATTGCAAATAATCGTCGATTTTCACCTTGTTTCGTCCTTTGCCCGACAATGCATCTTGCACACACTCTCGTTGCGAAGAAAACCAGTCGCCGCCCACCGCATACAATGCAGAAACACCCACGACGGCAGTCGGGATAAGCACTTCCCTCAACTTTAATCCATGTGTATCATCGACAATGCACACGGGTAATGATTGTTGACACCACAGGCTGTCGGTTACAGCCATTCCTTGCGCCTTCATTGGCGCAAAACAACTCGCGAGAAGACACACCACAGGCATGACTCTTCTTGCGAAATGAACGTTTTTCATCTACGCTGCTCTTTTGTGCGCCGACTATACCCGATAATACGGAGATACACCAAATATCCTGGAGTGTGACAAAAAAGAAAGCGCGAGCTTTCTTATCATACTCTGAGGTATTTGGCGTAACCCGTATAGACGATAAGTCGGCCCACGCTTATAGCGTAGGCATTTACTTGACTTATTCGTGCCTATACATCATCTAATCGCCAAATTTTCAGAGTATATCGAATAATAGTAAACGCGGTAAATTAATAATATGTATATTCTCTCGGTTTTTCTACATCTTGTTCATTTTTAATATTAATGCAAAGTTAACCATTTATTCCGATGGCATGGCAACAGGCAAGTATGCCAAAACTCTATAGATTTGGCCTAAAAGGAACCGGAGGCAATGCCACCTTAATATATCTTACCGGTGATTACAGCGTTCCGGTTTCGATGCGCACGCAGATGCGTTCTATCACGGCATCTTCCTTATTACCCTCGGGATCGTAGCCCGAGCGCATATTCACGCCAAACATTCGTCCGAAAGTTTGCCAAAAGCCGGCACGGAACGAGCCAAGGAACGCCTTGACTATGTTGAACGACGACTGGTGCGTTTCACGGTTGATGAGTTTCACCAGCATTTTTGCCTGCGACCGTGTGAAAGTTTTCATTACAGGCTTGTACTGCTCGAAAATTGCATCTTCAAACTCTTTCAAATACTGCTGTTTCTCTTTTTCGGTCTCAAATGTTTCAAGATATTCATATGTTTCAAGCAACGTGGAACATATAAGTTTGGCATACGGTAGCGTCTTTCTCACATCGCGCACCGTGCGCCAATAAAATTCTTCTTCTTTTTTGTTTTTGAACCGTTCGGGCGGATATATGGTGATAGGGTTCATGACTATCATGCACAAAGTGTCGCCCGTGGCCTCGTCAACAAAGTGGTATTTGCCTTTATACACCCGTTGCCTGCCCGATACGGGGGTGACTTCGGGCGTGTCGTCTTGTGCCGCTGCCGGCAACAAGCCTGCTGCAAGAAGTGTTATTATGGCCAAGATGCGGCACAAGTTGCCGGCCATGATTTTATTCCACCTCATGGCGCAAGTCATAATTATTGCGCTGCTGCTCGAATTGTTCGGGGCATGATTTCAATCGGGCAGTGTCGGCAAGAGGGTTGTAGCTATCCATGATTCGGGCAAGTGTTACTTCGGCAGCTCCACGTGCCGGTGCACAAGTTGCCGGCACTTTGGCATTTATTCCAAAGTGCTTGTTTAGTGCTTCCACAATCATTGCCGTTCCACGTATCTTTCCTTCTTGTGAATATCCGGCTATGTGGGGGGTGGCCACAAAAGCGCGTTCGAGTAATTGAGGATTGATATTCGGCTCATTTTCCCAACAATCAATTGCCACATCGCCTATTTTGCCTGTGTTCAGTCCTTCAAGCAGAGCATCGGTATCGGTTATGGGACCGCGTGCGCTGTTGATGAGCAGGCGGCAATGCCGCAACCGGGTTACAAATTCCCTGTTGCACAAGTGCCATGTGGCATCGCCCCCGTCGCGGGTATATGGCGTGTGGAACGTAATTATGTCGGCGTCACGGGCTATCTCATCGAGTTCCACCCCCGGGAAATCCTGTTCTGAACGTTTGCGGGGAGGGTCGTTAAGCAATACCTTGAACCCTATTTCCCTTGCCCAGCGTGCAATGATGCTTCCCACGTGCCCCACCCCGACAATGCCAATGGTGAGTTGTGACGGGTTGCCGATACCGTCACGTTGCATTAATCGGCCCACGGCCGATAATACATATTGGGCTACTGCCGGTGCGTTGCAACCGGGGGCATTATGTACGGCAATGCCACGTCGGCGGCAATAGTCGAGGTCGATATGGTCGGTACCGATGGTGGCACTTCCCACAAACGAACACCGGCTTCCGTCGAGCAGCGATGCATCGCACCGTGTGCGTGTTCGCACCACAAGTGCATCGGCTTCGGCCACAGCTTCGGCTGTTATCTCTTGATAGGGTAAATATTCTACCGTTGCATACGGCTCAAGCAACCCTTTTATGTAGGGTATGTGGTTTTCTATTATAAATTTCATCGTCGGCATTACCATATTATGTTATATACACACAATCCCAGGCACGCTGCATACAGTGCCAGCATGGGAATATATCGCTTGTCGTTATTGTTTATGGTGAAAGCGTGGCCCACTTGCACGGCAAAGCATAAATTAAACGTAGGCATATAGGCAGTGACATTGGCACTGTCGATAGCCATCATTATGATGGTGGTGATTGTAAGCACCGTGAAAAATCCGTTGCAGGCTCGGCGCTTGGCATTGTAGCCGATTATGCGCATCGCATTAGATGCCAATAGCAGCAGTGTGGCGAGTGCCGACAATGCACAAGTGGCAACAAGCCGCCATGAAACATCTGCGATATTCCAGGCCGTTGTGATATCGGGCAAATGAAAATCGGCAAATGAGATTATGCCGAATCCGTAGCATATCCAATAGGGGGTAAGCAACCCCAGCAGCGTGGCAATGACCCCTTTCAAGTTCATGACGCGCATTTGTACAAACCCGATAAAGAATACCGCTAACAGGTACAATGCCATAAACTGGAACATGGCGTAAAAGCCAAGCATTGCAAATACCATGAAGATGCTGCGGGTGGCGGCGCGTTGATGGTAAGTGGCGAAAAGCATATGCGCCGACGTGATTACCACGATGAGCATCAAGGTAGCTTCGCTAAAATATCCCGTCACTACAGGTGTGGCAATTTGCAGCATAAAGAATGATGACAATGCGATGGTCGCATCGGCACGTATAAATCCGTGCAGGCGGTTGAGGTGCTTAAGCAGGTATCCTGCCGCTATAATGCAAGCAACATTGAGCAACAATGACAATGTTGTGGAAGAAATCCACAAATTGCATGAAGGGAAAAACGAGCCGCTGTTGCCATTGCCTGCAGGTTCGCAGCCCGAAAAGGCATATACAATCGCAACGATTAAAAGCATAACTGCCGCAATCACGTTCAAGCTGCGACTTTCAAGGAACCTGTCTATTATTACTTCATTGTTCACTTTCTGCTGAATTTGAAGGCAAAGTTAATGCAAGTTGAGTGCAGAATAAAACAAACTTGTTTGTTTTTTCTGCCGAGCCGCCGCTTAACTTATGGAAAGTTAATGCAAGTTGAGTGCAGAATAAAACAAACTTGTTTGTTTTTTCTGCCGAAACACCATGGTTATTCGGCAACTTGAATTAAATTTGCACGACCATTGAAATATATCTAATTACAAATTAAGAAAAAAATAGTTATGGAAGGATACCCCGTAAAACAATATGATGTACCTGTAAAACGCTATTGCCAAACATTGGAGATTGAAGGTGACCCCGAATCGATTGCCGAATATTGCAAACGTCACAACGAGATTTGGCCCGAGATTGTGCAAGGAATACGCCAAGTGGGCATACTTGAAATGGAGATATACATTTGTGGCTCCAGAGTGTTCATGATTGTTGAAACTCCTCTCGACTTTGATTGGGATACCGCAATGGCACGTCTTGCCACCTTGCCGCGCCAGCAAGAATGGGAAGATTATGTATCATTGTTTCAAAAGGCCAAGCCGGGCATGACCTCGACCGAAAAATGGCGTCCTATGGAACGAATGTTCCGCTTGAAATAAGTTCTTGAAAAGAGATATGAAGGCAACGTATCAAAATGCGTTTTTGACCCCGTAAAGACGCAAAATTTTGCGTCTCTACAACCGCGTTATATCACATAAAACATTGTAAATAAGCCACCACTATTTTAGCGAAGATGTACACATCGTCTTCAAATAGTAGTGGCTGATTTATGATGCACTCCCTGTGTGCAGGGCTTTATTTCAAGTCAAAGCCGATGTCACGGCGGAAATTCTTACCTTCAAAGTCAATTTTTTCGATATTGGCGTATGATTTATGCAAAGCATCCTCCTTGCTGTCACCATACGAACTTACGGCAATCACTCGGCCCCCCGATGTAAGCAATGTGCCATCATCGGCTCTACGTGTCCCTGCATGGAACAAAATGCTGTCGGTAACCTGTTCGGTTCCTGTGATAGCCTTGCCCTTGGCATAGCTGCCGGGATATCCTGCCGAAACCGCCATTACGGTAGTGGCATATCGGCTGTCGATTTCGAGTTCCCTGTCGGTAAGAGTACCTGTCACCACGCCTTCAAGCAGGTCGAGCAGGTCGCTTGCTATGCGCAACATCACCACTTCGGTTTCGGGGTCGCCCATTCTCACGTTATATTCTATCACGTATGGGTCGCCATCAACATTTATCAACCCCAGGAAAATAAATCCGCGATATGTTATCTCTTCCTGCTTCAAGCCGTTGATTGTGGGCTTTATGATACGCTCCTCCACCTTATGCATGAAATCGGCATCGGCAAAGCTCACAGGAGAAACAGCTCCCATTCCGCCGGTATTCGGGCCGGTATCACCCTCGCCAATGCGTTTGTAGTCTTTGGCCACCGGCAGTATCTTGTAGCTTGAACCATCGGTAAGCACGAAAACCGAACATTCTATTCCGCTCAGGAATTGCTCTATGACCACACGGCTCGATGATGCGCCAAACATTCCGCCAAGCATCGCGCGCAACTGCTCCTTGGCCTCGTTCAAATCGGGAACAATAAGCACGCCTTTCCCGGCTGCAAGCCCATCGGCCTTAAGCACATAAGGCGGCTTTTGGCTTTCAAGGAACTCAAAACCCTTGTCGATAGTGGTTGCATCAACGCTCAAATGGTCGGCCGTGGGTATGCCATGGCGCATCATGAATTCCTTGGCAAAATCCTTGCTGCCTTCGAGCCTTGCCCCCGCTTGTGACGGTCCCACCACCGGCACACCTTGCAATGCGGCATCGGCGGCAAAATAATCATAAATACCTGCCACAAGAGGGTCTTCGTTTCCCACCACTACCATGTTCACGGCATTGGTGGTAACAAATTCCTTTATTGCGTCGAAATCAAGTGGTGACAAGTTGACATTCACCCCGTATTGCGATGTTCCGCCATTGCCAGGCGCAATATACAACTTCTCCAACTTCGGGCTTTGTGCAAGTTTCCATGCCAAAGCCGATTCACGGCCACCCGAGCCTAACAATAATATAGTGTACTTTTTCATTGTAGCTTGATTTTATTCGTTTTCGTTTCCTTTATTCTCTTCAGGCAAATCGGTACGTCGCCAGCTGTTGCGCCGTCCGTGTATGATGGGTTGCTCCTTGTCGGCCGAAAGTTGCGGTTGTCTGAATTTAACTATACGGCTTGTACGAGCCTCGTTATGCTCTTGTTCCCGTTGCTGTCCCGCATTATTGTCACCGGTTTCGGAACGCCGCGATTGGCGTTCTTCATCACCCATTCGCTTGTTACGGCGAGACTCTTCCTCACGGCGACGTTCATGATATGGCTTGCGCAATTTTTCTTCAAGGGCATTTTTGGGTTTCCCTTCGGTATGGAATCGGGATTTGCGTTCACGGCGTTCACCTTCCTTGCGGTTACCGTCACCATCTTCCCTGCGCCACTTGTTAACACGGGGTTTTTCTCCATTTTTGTCATCCTTAAACGTAGGTTCAAATTCACGGCGGCGATATTCCGGTTTCCTTTCTCCCTTGAACTCTTCGTTCTTAACACTTCGGCCTTCTTTGCGGAATTCGGCATATGTTCCTTCAAATATCACATACTCACGCAATTCGCATTCTAGTGCACCGTTGTATAACGGGAATTTCAACGACGGTTTAAGGCCTATGGAATCGAGCAACTCGGTATTGTAACCAATAACCCATGCCTTGTACCCCTTGAACACCCTTTTCAGTTTCTCGCCAAGTGTGCGGTACAACCCCTCCATGTCTTCCACGGCAATGCGTTCTCCATATGGAGGATTGGTTACAAGTATTCCGCCTTCATGAGCCACTTCTTCTATATTTTGCAACGGCTGAGCCTTTAATTCTATATATTTCCCCACCGATGCACTCTTGATGTTGCGCGAAGCTATATCTATGGCCTTTGGAGAAATGTCCGAGCCGTAGATTTTATTGGTAAACGGACGCTCATGGCTGTCGTCGTTATAAATTTCTTCAAACAATTCATGGTCGAAGTCGGGCCAACGTTCAAAGGCGAAATTCGACCTGAAAATGCCCGGATTAATATTGGCTGCGATGAGAGCCGCCTCGATAAGGAATGTTCCGGAACCGCACATCGGGTCAACAAAGTCGGTCTCGCCATGCCATCCGGCAAGCATAATTATACCGGCGGCAAGCACTTCGTTGATGGGAGCCTCGGTTTGTGCAACACGATAACCGCGCTTGTGCAACGACTCTCCCGAACTGTCCAACGACAATATAACTTCGTTGTCCGAAATATGCACGTCAAACATGAAATCGGCATTATTCAACCTTATCGACGGACGCTTGCCATATTTCTCGGTGAAATAATCGGCTATGGCATCTTTCACCCGGTAAGTTACAAACCTGCTGTGGCGGAATTTCTCGCTGAATACCGTCGCGTCAATCGAGAATGTTTGCGACGGATTTATATAACTATCCCACGCAAAATCCTTTACGGCATTATACAGCTCGTCGGCATCTTGCGCATAAAATTTATATATTGGCTTCAATATCCTGAGTGCCGTGCGGCAACTTATGTTGGCACGGTACAGCACGGCAAGATCACCCACAAACGACACCATGCGGTTGCCAGGTTCTACATTTTCGGCTCCTAATTGCTTCAATTCTTCGGCCAATACGTTCTCAAGCCCCTTAAACGTCTTGGCCACCATTTCAAATTTGCTACTTATCATCACTACCCTTTGACGCGTATGTAATCTTATTGTTGTTATTTGCTTTTGCTTGTGTCAGCCGTTCACCGGGGGCGACATCGGCGGTCACCCAAATGTTACCGCCAATTACGGCATTGTCGCCAATGGTGATACGCCCCAGTATCGAGGCATTGGAATATATTATCACATTATTCCCTATTATGGGATGGCGTGGAATACCCTTGATGGGATTGTTATTTTCGTCAAGATCGAAACTCTTGGCACCAAGCGTCACACCTTGGTAAAGTTTCACGTTATTGCCAATGATTGATGTCGCACCTATAACCACGCCCGTACCATGGTCTATGGCGAAATGGTGCCCTATCTGTGCTCCCGGGTGTATGTCGATGCCCGTTTCGGAATGTGCCATCTCGCTTATCATGCGCGGTATGATGGGAATGCCTTCGACCAGCAATTCATGAGCTATGCGATGATTGATTATGGCCTTGATGGCCGGATAGCAATATATCACTTCCTCGTGGCTTGTGGCAGCCGGGTCGCCAAGGTATATGGCTTCGACATCGGTATGCAACAGACGGCGCAATTCGGGCAACCGCTGCAAGAAACGCATTGTAACGTCTCGGGCTGTGCTTAACAGCGTTCCGAAGTCTTTCTCCTCGGTATTGCGGTATTTTTCGGCAAACATGAGCCCGGCTACGAGTTGGTTTTCAAGCAGGCATTTCAATCGTTCTACTTGCAATCCCATCAGATATTCGAGGTTGAAAGCATTCACCTCATCTTTCCCAAAAAATCCCGGGAACAACACCGAGCGGCATAGCGTTACAAGCTCCTGTATAATAGGTTCTTGTGGCAAAGGCTCGAAGCCAAGGCGCAAGTGGCACATACGACACAGGCTATCCTTGTCGGACAGCTCGCTCACAGTGTGTTTTAAATCGGCCTCTACATATCTATGGGTCTGCATCATAAGTGATTGTAATTTTGCTTATGCAAAGATACTACGTTTGTGTCTAAAAGACGAAAAAATGAATTAAAATTGAGTTGTGACCAAATTTTTAGTCGGCTGTGCGTTTTATGTAATAAAAAATGAGCAACCGACCCGAAAGCCGAATTGCTCATCTCCTCTCTCCACTTGCGGCTCGGTGGGATGCCCGACATCCCTTGCTGCCCACAACCTGCATATAGGTTGTTGCATCGGCCTGTGGTAAAACCACGTTCTTAAATTGACGGGTGCAAAGGTAGGCATTTCTTTGCTTAATGCAAAAGATATATCGATTTATTAACATTTGTTGGCTGTATTTGCTAAAGGAGCATGATGCCTGAGAATGTTCGGCCTGAGCTGACACCCATGCGCCGTGCCGAGAAATAATTGCCCGAAGGGTCGTGCCGTGAGCATCGCCCGTCGGTGAAAATCATCTCCGGGGCAATCCCACATTCCGTCAGCAGGCAGCGATTGGCGGCCTGTAAGTCGATATGGGCTTTGCCGGTGGCCGGGTTCCGTGTGATGATTTCGCCGTCAAGCCGGGCAGCAGCAAAAGCATCGGCCACTTCATCGCCAACTTCAAAACATCGTGGACAAATGGATACACCTATATAAGCGGCAAATTTTTCCCCTCCGGCCTGTTGCATCAGTTTCACGGTTTTCGCCGCGATTTTTGCGAGTGTTCCACGCCACCCGGCATGGATTGCGGCAGCAAGCCGCGCACCTTGGTAGGAGTATATCAGTATAGGGACACAATCTGCGGTATTTACTCCGATTGCAACTTTCCGTCTGGAGGTTATAATTCCGTCAACCCCATCAAGCAGGAGGGTTCGGGCTTCATCGTGAAGTGCAAAGAAATTGTCGTCAAGTATCGTTATCTTGTCGCCGTGCACCTGTCGCGGTTGGATGATGTGGGTGGGCGCAATGCCAAGTTCAGCGGCAAGTGTGGTGCGGCAATCCCGGTAATGTTCGGGAATGTCGCCGGTATAGTCGCACACCGAAAAACCGCTGTAAGGATCGTCGTTATGGCTGCCTCTTAGGGTGATGAAATCAAGTACTCCGTCAAACAGTTCACACAGGCGGCCGCGCTCAACGTTCATCATCGGTGCCGTATTCAAACTCTTTTTCGTTCCAGTGGTCCTCATCTTGCATTCGGCCACCCATGTCGGGAGCCTCCTCGTCTTCAAAATCTTCGATGGGTGCTTCACTGAATATGAATTCGTCTTCTTCCCTCACACGGTGACGCTCGTCGAGGTCGCGGTGTGTTATTTTGGTGGGTATGCGGTTGTTCTCATCGTTGATTTCACGCCACAGCAAGTCTTTGAGTTCAAGTAGTCCCATTCCGGCCACAGCCGATATGAAAACTGTCTGGACCCCGTCGGGCAGATGGTTTTGGCGAATACCGTCCATCAATTCGTCGTCGAGCAAGTCGCATTTGGTGATGGCAAGCACACGCGGCTTGTCGGCAAGGTCGGGATTGAATGTGGCAAGTTCGTTGCACAGCACGTCATATTCGTGGCGAATGTCATCGCTGTCGGCAGGTATCATGAACAGCAATACCGCATTGCGCTCGATGTGGCGCAGGAAGCGCAATCCCAGGCCACGCCCTTCACTTGCGCCCTCGATTATTCCCGGAATATCGGCCATTACAAATGATCGGCGGTCGCGATACTCCACTATGCCAAGGTTGGGTTCGAGTGTGGTAAACGGGTAGTTGGCTATTTTGGGCTTGGCTGCCGACACAGCCGCCAGCAATGTTGATTTGCCTGCATTAGGGAAACCCACAAGCCCCACATCGGCAAGCAGTTTCAATTCCAGGATTATGGCTTTTTCAATTCCAGGCTCTCCCGGTTGTGCGTAACGCGGGGTGCGGTTGGTAGCACTCTTGAACTGCCAGTTACCCAGGCCGCCACGGCCGCCTTTCAGCAATTTTATTTCTTCACCGTCTTCGGTTACGTCGCACAGGAATTCGCCTGTTTCGGCATCATACACGGCTGTGCCGCATGGAACTTCTATCCAGCGGTCTTCACCGTCACGGCCGGTGCTGCGGTTGGCTCCGCCCGCCTGTCCGTTGGTGGCAAATACGTGCCGCATATATTTCAAGTGCAACAGCGTCCACAGGTTGCGGTTGCCGCGCAATATCACGTGTCCGCCGCGGCCGCCATCGCCACCGTCGGGGCCACCCTTGGGTATGTATTTTGCACGGTGGAAGTGCAACGAACCTGCGCCACCGCGTCCCGAACGGCAAAATATTTTCACATAATCGATAAAATTAGAACCTGCCATAATCGTAAAAAATTTCAAGGTGCAAAGATAGTGCAAAAAAGTGAGATACTACCTGAAATCACTTAAATGATAACCATTTTAAGGTAAAGCAATCGATATCGGGAGCCCAACCGAAATTGTTCCCCATGCGTATATTGTTGTATCCGGCCTTTAAAGTAATCGGTATTGTAATAGTGGCTACACTATCTTCACCGCCTGAAAGCAAACCGGCCGATTCATGCCGTTTTCCATTAACCCATATTTCCAATTTGCGTTGAATCGGCGAACAATAATGTATCGTCATTTCATATTCGCCACCTTGCTCACTGTACACCTCTTTCCATTCGGCATAATTTTCCATGCTTCCTCCCAAATAGCGCACTTTCATGCCACCCGAACACTCGGAAGAAGGAGCATAAAGAATTTGTTTCGGTTTCTTGGCCAAATCGTTGAAACAAGGCAGATATGCCCACTCCGCTTCATATCGGTCGGCTTCAGTTCGCTTTTCGGCCTCCATTCGGCAAATCAATATACCATGCGGCGGTACAGTATAGTTGCAAGTGTCGGAAGTTATATCTTCCAAGTCCATTCCTTTTACCAAATCACGAACTTTTACCTTGCCACAAAGCTCAAAAGCCTGCAGCAGAGTGTGAAATTCATGCACACTGTCCGAGGCGTTGCAGAATGCCACGGCACGGACATTTCCATGTTTTTGCTCAATATCTTTTACCAATACGTAACAGTCTTTGTCACGTTGTACCACATAAGCCTGAAGTCCTAATCTATCCTGGTTCAAAGCTATAAGCTCCTTGTTTTTCAGCAGGGAAAGCGAAGCCTCGGGTATTGAAGTCAGGTCACAACCTATTAGCAACGGAGAACTCATGATGCACCACACACCGAAGTGCACCTCTTCTTCGGAAGGAGCAAGCCCACGTCCTATTTCCAGCATATCCATATCATTGTAATGCCCTTCGCCTGCATATGCCGAAAGATACAGATTTTTCTCGATAATGTGTTTCACCGAAGCCCAGTTGGGGCGTATGTCGTGGCTGATGCGCCAAGAACGTGCCAATTTTTTTGCCCAAGTACCCGGAAAGGCCCAACGACAGATATTGACAGACACATCGGTACGTCCGGTATTCGCGATTGCTTTACTGATGGCAGTGTATCGCTCTTCTTCGTCCAATCCCAACTCCTGTGCACCACAATAGTCTATCTTGATAAAATCAAAATTCCACTCCTTCAGGTACAAATCCATGTCTTGCTGTTCGTGTCCGTACAGGCCTGCACCTACACCATTATTGTCGTTATCGTAA
The DNA here is from genome assembly GCA_949289215.1 of uncultured Bacteroidales bacterium. GTDB lineage: Bacteria > Bacteroidota > Bacteroidia > Bacteroidales > Muribaculaceae > Avimuribaculum. The sequence goes on from CASENC010000027.1 coordinate 34,022, forward strand.
ATGGAGCCGCAAGTATTATCACCCGCATCCGAATATATACCGGCTTTTAACCCTAACGAATGGATATAATCAGACACTACTTTCATACCATTAGGGAATCGCTCGGGGTGCGCATGCATTTTTCCTGATCCGTCACGGTATCCGAAGAAACCGTCATCTATATTAATATAAATGTAACCTGCATCTTTCAACCCTTGCGCAACTAAAGCATCGGCCTGTTTCTTAATCAATTCCTCATTGATGTTAACATGGTAAGTGTTCCATGAACTCCAACCCATCAGTGGAGGAGGGAAATCGGTTCCATTAAGTTCGTCTTCATGTGTGGTATTCAAGCAGGAACTTGTTGCCAATAAAAGGCACATTACCACACCTGTCAATATTTGTTTATTCATTTGCAGTATCATATATGGACAAAATTAAGAGGATGGCACACACATCGGGCCATCCCCTCTTGTGCTTTATATAGTATTTCGTTTAATCGTCATATTCCATTGTCAGGAAATTGCCATTGCGATCGAATTTCAGTTCCATGCGCGATGCAAGTTTTACCTCGTAACTGTCGAGATCGTCGGCATCATAGCTTATATTGGTAACTGCGATGCCCTTGAAATTGGCATCGAGATAAGTGGCTATAGCCTGCGGTATTACTTTGGTGGGAATGCCCTTGTAGTTCTGCACTTCTTCCCATTGTCCGCTGTGGCGGAATTCGATAGCTGTTCCGTCAGAAAGGAACACTTTATAGTCGGGGCGGAAAAAGTCGTCATCGACTGCGGCTGCCGTGATGGTTGCCGGAGCGAAATTCTTGATAAATGCCGTGGCTTCGGCCGGAAGTTCGGCTGCCTGGATAGGCTTGTCATCGGCCTGTGCATTGAATGCCATCAATGCCGGGATTGCTAATAAAGCTGTCAAAATAAATCTTTTCATAATTCAATTTTTTTGTTAGGGTTAGTAGTTGCTAAAATTCATGGCACGAAACGATGTTATTCTTACCAATATTGACAAAGATATTCAGTTGCAAATTAGCTGCTATTTAAAAGGGCTTAAAAATAATAAAACAACAATTAAACGAGTTTAATAAATGTAGAATATGATAAATGCGGTTTGCTTTTTTTAGTGATTTTTGGCAACTTTGTGAGGTAGGGAATAAAAATGTGATAAATATAGGTGATTTATGAATAAATACACGTTGCGACGTTATTTGCTATTCTTTGTCTCTCTTTTTGTAAACGCATTCGGTATTGTTTTTATAACAAAAGCCTTGTTGGGTACATCGCCCATAACGAGTGTGACATATGTGTTGAGCCTGTTTACATCGCTGACCATGGGGCAATGGACCATAATACTGAACTTGTTGTTCATGCTGCTGGAATTGCCGTTCATGACCAGGAAATATTTCAATGAAAACAAGCGGATGTATTTCCTGCAAGTGCCGATAACATTGTTTTTCGGCTGGTCTATCGACTTGTCGATGGGAATATTGTGGTGGCTCAATCCCGGGAACTATGTGATGCAGATATTATGCCTTGCCGTGGGATGCGTGATACTTGCCACAGGTATTGCGCTTGAAGTAAAGGCTAATATCGCCCTTGTGGCCGGAGAATTTTTCGTGGGGGCTATTTCCAAACGCGTCGGCAAGGAATTCGGTTTTGTGAAACTGGGCTTCGATATCACACTTGTGATACTGGCTTGCGTGCTTTCATTGGCATTTATGGGAAAAATCGACGGTGTGCGTGAAGGCACTGTTATTGCTGCGCTTGTTGTGGGGCCTATAGTGCATTTCATAAGTCCGGCCTATAAAATATTTGACCGCTGGATTATGCAGGGTGGTGCAACTTCGGTTCCGGCCTGCGGTTCGGGGCATGTGGTGATAACTGTTGCCAGGGAATATGGCAGTGGCGGACGGGAATTGGGACAAATGATTGCAAAGCATTTGGGCATACAATGTTATGATAAGGAAATAATAGAACTTGCCGCCCAAAAGAGCGGGTTGACCCGGCGATATGTGTCGGCCAATGAGCAATCGGTCTCACCGCTATGGATAAAGAACCTTATTTTCCAAAATTACGAGTCGTTGCTCGAACACAGTCTTTCGTCGAAAGATGCTCTTTTTGTGGCCGAGTGTCATGTAATTCGCGACATTGCGGCCAAGGGTAGCTGCGTGATAGTGGGGCGGTGTGCCGACTATGTGTTGAATGATTATCCGCACTTGGTAAAAGTGTTTTGTTACAGCGACACCGATAGCGAGGTTAGACGGTGCGTGGAAAAATATGGTGTGCCGCAGGATTTGGCTGCCGATGAGGTGCGCCGCATCAATCGAGCCCGGGAGGCGCATTGCGAATATTATACCGGCCGCAAATGGCGCGAGATGCACAATTACGACCTGGTGGTGAATACCTCGTCGATGAGCATCGACACTGCCTGCTCGTTGGTAGAGGCATTGGCAAAACGCTGATTAGTACAATTCGTCACCACGAGAATTTTATGCCTATTGGAACGTAGAAGTCAAGCTTGTTTTGTCCTTCAATGCTGCTGTTTATGTTGTATTTCAAGGCAGGTTCAATATACAAGCCGAAGTTCTTACTGATGTTGTATTCAAATCCCACACCGCCGGAAATATAAAATTGTGTGGATGGCGTTTTGACTTCGGGAAGTTGGAGCATATATGGATTTTCGGTATTTGTATGCCGGTAGATAGGTATATCCATACCCACTTTTGCAGGAATGTAAATCGATGCCGCATTGAAATTAAGCAGATTATAGTTACAGCCAACGGATATGCCAATGTAGAAGGCTTTTAAACTTTGTTCCGCATAGGTTCCATTTGACCGGTATTCTATGTGGCATTTTGTACGTGTCATGTTCAGCCCTGTGTTTATGCTGATTTTGGAACTTATTTCGCGTTCGAGACTCATTCCGAATGTCAGCGGCATTTCAAATTTATAATCTGCCTTGATTGTGCTTTCTGTCGAAGATCCTATGCCGCCCCCCATGTTTGTCTGTGAGGAGAACCGATTGTGTGCATTGCCATAAGTGCTGTATGATATAGCTATGTGCCACTTGTTGCCGGTTGTCGGCATGTGTGACATGTCATAACCTGAATGATATTGCAAGCCCATGTCGGACGGCATGGCCGGCGAGATTGTTATATGGGACATCGAGTCGGTTGCGACAGTCGGGATTTGGGCAATGTTTTTTTCTGTCATGCCGTTTCCTGTCTTGGTGGTGTCAGAACCGATTGTGGAGACCGGTGTTTGTAAGTTGACACTCTCGGGTTCCTCGTGTGGTACAGGCAATGCAATTGTCAATTTTTTGAGGTCGGGGGTGATTTCACGCTTGTTCAGCAAAATGAACATAAATGTAGCGGCTAATATTAGCAGACCGTATAGGCCGGCGCGATATTCGCGTATCAATTTCTTCAATAGCTCTTTTGCATGGAAAAGTTGAGAAGATGAGGTGCCGGGTGCTATGCCTAAAATTTCACTTATTTCCTTATGCGATTTGTTTTCGAGTACCGATAATCGGAATATGGTTTTATATCCCTTGGGCAGTTTATTGATAATGGCATCAAGTTCTTCGTATGACAGTACATCGGCAATATCGGTCGAGTCGGCAATATCATTACTGTCGCTATCCAATGTGGAATAAATATCTAATTGTGATAAATATTGGATGGAAAGATTTTTCATAATTGTTCCCATCCAATATTCCACTTTATTGTAATCTTTGATTTCTGAGATGTGCGTGAATATTATGACAAATCCGTCATGCAATATGTCGCGTGCAGTTTCTTCGTCTGGAATATATTTGCGAATAATGCCCAACATTCGCTTGGAATAGACAGAATACAACTCTTCCATGGCTTTTTTGTCGCCGGCGATGCATTGTTGTATCATTTCTGCCTTTGTCATGTTTCAAGCGGATTGGGAAGACTATATCACATAGCCTTATGGTTTAGGTTGTAATATACAAATAAATGCCGATGTAACGAAATCTCTGAAATATGGAATTCGCGAGATTGCGGAGTTAAGTTTCTGTGGCTTAATACCGAACTTTTGCTTGTAATGGGGATTGATGAGCCACAGTTCTTGGTCTGATATGCCTAATTTGCTTTGATTTATGAGCTTATGAAATTGATTGATTGATACCGATGTGCTTCTTATATCCATGAGTTCTTTAATGCATTCGTTAGTTTCTTTTCCTAAATTTAGCAACTTGCGGTAAATGAGTTTAGGAAGAAGATGGATGAATGGCGAATGTGATAAAAAGCAATTTCGGCATATCTGTTGATGACCACCAAAAGGCATTCGCCACGGCGGAAAAGCCAGAAACACCACGCCTTCGGGTTTTAAATGACTGTAACAAAAATCCAGCAATTCGGCTTTTGTCGATATGTGTTCGAACACGTCATGGCACAATATTATGTCGAATTGCTTGCTTGGTGAGTAATCAAATATATTGTCATTTATGAACTCTGCTGCACACCCATTTGAACTGAAAAATTCCTTTGCCTGCCTGATGCGGTTGGCAGATATGTCAATCCCTGTTACTTTGCATCCAGCCTTGGCGAACGGGAGCAGGTTCCCACCCTCGCCGCAGCCAATTTCCAATATCTCGGTGCCGGCATTTATGTCGTGGAATTTCCTAATGTATGGCATAAAATATTCTTGGGTGGTTGCAGCCAGTTCCGAGAAATATCTAAACCGGTCGGTGTGCCTGTTTTGCATATACAATTACATATTTGTGAGGCGCGTATTTAATTGTTGCACCGTTTAGTTTTTAACTCTATTTATAAGAGAGAAAAAAGTGCTAAATACTGCATGAACCGAAATAAAAAATTTATTGGAGTAAATGCTAAAATATGCATTTTACATAATATACAGTATATCAACAGAATATGACGGTAAAATGTTTTAAGACTTGCTATGTGCAAAAATAGTTCTGCTACCAAATTGATTCTTTCACAGATGTTATTTGGCGTTATATGTACTATACGATATGCTTAATTACCACCTTGTGTTGTGGTGAACATTGGTGTACTTTATTTGTTAGATGGAGAGTATTAGTGAAATGTCAAAGAATTGGAAACCGATACAAAAAAGGGCGGCTGCCGAGCCGCCCCATGTAGTTCATGACAATTATTGTTTGTAGGCATTCATGATTTCAAGCACATACACGTCGTGGTAGCCGCCTTTTGCGCCATACCATTTTTCAAGCGAGCCATCAATGAAACATTCCGGCTTTAAGTTGTCTTTGTATAACTTGCGACATTCGAGCGTAAGGCGCGATTGCTCGTAGGCGATGCCGCCTGTTTCGGTCTCCACCGGTCGCAGTCCGGTTTCTTTCACTTTGTCGCAGTCACGACCCGACTTGCTGCCGCAGAGGTTGTAAATTTCCCTTGCTTCGTTGCTGTTGCCGAGGAACGAAAGGGTAACACAGTCGTTTTTTTCCACGAATTCATGTGTGTAACGTTCCGGCCTGACAAATATTACGGCTACAGGCTTGTTCCACAGCCACCCCAGACAGCCCCATGATGCCGTCATCATGTTGAAACCGTCTTTTTTATTGCCTGACGTTATCAATACCCATTCTTTCCCTATGAGGTCAAATACATTGTCGTTCAACGTCTTAATATCAATCTTTTCCATAATGCGTGAAATTGAGATTATATGGCAAAATTACTGTTTTTTTCAGTAATTTTGTTTGTAAAAACAGAAAGTGTAGTTATGAGACGTAGCGACAGAGAGATTACCGGGCACAAAGAGATAATGGAAATCATAGGACGGTGTGATGTGTGCCGGTTGGCGTTAAACGATGATGTTGAGGGTATCCCTTACATTTTACCACTTAATTTCGGATATGAGGAAGATGCCGACGGATGTGTCACATTATATTTTCATGGAGCCACCGAGGGTTATAAATATGATGTAATAGCCCGTGACCCGCGTGCGGCTTTTGAAATGGATTGCGACCACAGGCTTGCATCAAATCGTGAACGCGGTTATTGCACAATGGAATACAGCAGTGTCATAGGACGTGGGAAAATTGAAATCATTACCGACAGGGAGCAGAAAATAAGGGCATTGACAATATTGACCGACAATTACCATGCCGAGCATTTCGAGTATAACCCACAAGCAGTGGACCGCACCACGGTGATGGCTTTAAGGGTGGAGAAGTTTACTGCCAAGCGGCGCATGGTGAAACAATAGGGTGCATATGGTGGTTATTTCCCGGTGACCGGGATTGTTTTCAGGCGGCCAAAGTGGTGTGAATTTATCTCGGACGGTGTACCTGTAAAGTAAACCTTTCCGGGGCCGCTGCCGCGAGTGGTGAGTGAGCCGCCATTTACCAGGCAGTATATCGAACCTGTGCCGATTATGCGGCAATTAACATCGGTCGCAATAAGGCCGTTTGCGTCGATCATGCCTGTACCGGTGCATTTAAGTGAAGCTTTGTCGCATTTGCCCGATACGGATATCATTCCTTTCCCGGTGAAGATTTTTGCATCCACTTCGGTTGCCGATATGCCTGTGGCTATTATCCGGCCGTTGTCCGAGAGCTTCAGCCTTATTTTTCCCGGAGTTTCAACATTTTCGACAAGCAGGGTGCTGTCGGCCTTGTTCTCCAATTCTTCTATTGCGCTTGAATATACTGTGATGTGTGGCAAGGTGCTGTCGGTGATGGCATATTCGGTCACCATTTGCATCGTCAGTGTTGATTTGTTGTTCTTGAATATCAATGAACTGGCCTCGCTTTGCGTGGCCGTGAACACGGCAAGGCCGGCCGAGTCGGCATTGCACCGATATGTGACATTAAGGCCGTCGGTGATTTTCAATCTGACGAAATCTCCCACTTCTACTATATATTTCCGGGAGGTTTCTTGTGCCGATGCGGTAAACAATGTTGCAACGGCAATGCAGGCAATTAGCAAAAAATGTTTCATCGCACACAATATACATTGATGTTACTGTTGTAAGTATCGTTCTTCAATCATGTCGAGGATAGAGTCAAGCTCGGCGTAGGTTTCGGCACGCAACATGGCGATGCGAGTTTCACGGAAGTTTGGTATCCCCTTGAACAGCGGCGTTGCTGCCAGGTGGCGGCGTATGTGCAATATGCCGCGGTACTCGTCGATGCGGTCGATGCTTTCCCGTATTTGCCGCCTAAGCAATGTCATCTTTTCGGCCACCGTGATTGTAGGCAGCGACCCGTGTTGCATGAAATGCTTCATTTCCTTGAATATCCACGGTGCGCCTATCGAGGCACGTCCCACCATTATACCGTCCACGCCGTAACGGTCGAAGTGTTCTACCAAAGCCTGCGGCGTGGTAATGTCGCCGTTGCCTATGATGGGAATGGTGATGCGCGGGTTGTTTTTCACCTCGCCGATAAGCGTCCAGTCGGCGTGGCCTGTGTACATCTGGCTGCGAGTGCGTCCGTGTATGGTCAAAGCCTGTATCCCGCAATCTTGCAATTGCTCGGCAAGGGTTGTGATTATCATGTTTTCACAATCCCAGCCAAGGCGGGTTTTCACCGTCACCGGGATTTTCACGGCATTTACAACGGCTCGGGTAATGTCGAGCATGAGTGGTATGTTACGCAACATTCCGCTGCCGGCACCTTTTGATGCCACTTTTTTTACCGGGCAACCGAAGTTGATGTCGAGCACGTCGGGGTTGGCGGCTTCAGCTATACGCGCCGCTTCAACCATCGAGTCGATGTCACGTCCGTAAATCTGTATCGCTGCCGGACGTTCGGCAGGGTTGATGCTCAACTTGCGTGTGGTGCTGTCAATGTTGCGTATCAGTGCGTCGGCCGACACAAATTCGGTATATACCATGTCGGCCCCCTGCTCGCGGCAAATAAGCCTGAACGAAGGGTCGGTCACATCTTCCATAGGTGCAAGCAGCACCGGACGTTCGCCTAAGTCTATATTTCCAATTCTCATACGTTTGCAAAATTACTGCAAATCTGCGTCATGACGAAATACCATTACCCTTTGTAATAATTATTCGGAAAAATAGGATATGTTTGTCCTTGGCATTCGGGTAATTTTATGTAATTTTATCCTTTGAAAAATTAAAATCGGTATGGGAAAAGCAAAAATATTGTCGGTTCTGTTATCGGCATTAATGTTAGGTTGTGGTATGTCGGTTGCACAAAGGTTGGTGCGCCCGTCGGCATTAAAGCCGGGCGACACGGTGGCCATTATCAGTCCGGCAAGTGCCTGCAAGGCGAAATATATTACTGGGGCTTGCGGTGTGTTAAGGGATTGGGGGTATGTGCCGGTGGTGTGGAAACACGCACTTGGCAAGCACGGGTCGTTTGCAGGAACCATCGACGAACGCAAAAGCGACCTTGTGGACGTAATCACCGACCCCTCGGTAAAAGCCATATTGTGCTCGCGTGGTGGTTATGGCTCGGTGCAGGAATTGTGTGAAATGGATTTAGCCCTGTTTGCACGTCACCCTAAGTGGCTGATTGGCTACAGCGACATAACGGCCATGCACGGTGCCATTACCTCGCAAGGCGTGATGAGCATTCACGGGCCTATGGGGGAACATTTGACCAAATTTGCCGGGGCCGACTCATGCAGCATGGCATTGCGCAATATACTTTCGGGCAAGATGCCCCATTATAAGGTGGCTGCCGATTCTCGCAATCGCATGGGAAAAGCATCGGGATTGTTGCTTGGCGGCAACCTTGCCTTGCTTAACAGCTTCACGGCGTCACCCATCGATATGCTGTCGAATTATGACGACTGCGACGTGATATTGTTTGTCGAAGATGTCGGCGAGTCGCTCGAACGCCTTAACAGATTGTTTTACACGTTGAGGGTGAATGGTACCTTTGATCGCATAAAAGGCTTGATTGTCGGGTCGTTTTCCGATGTGAAATACACCGACGATTTCCCCCACGTATATGACATGGTTAAGAGCATAGTCGATGCTTATGATTTTCCTGTAGCCTATGGCTTCCCTGTGGGGCATACCGATGATAACTACCCGATGGTTGAAGGTGCCAGGGTGACGCTTACGGTGAACGAGAACGGTACCGAACTGGAGTTTTAACTCTTGTTGATGTTAATGCACATTATTTTATTCAATAAGCCGAAAAGATTAACAATCGTAAGTAAAAAACCGAGTTTTTTCTTTTGTTTTGATTGATGCTTGCACTATATTTGCGCAAAATTTTCAGACTTATAATCTTAAACACCGAAACACTATGTATTGGACATTGGAACTTGCTACAAAACTTGAAGATGCACCATGGCCGGCAACCAAAGAAGAACTTATCGACTATGCCATGCGCTCGGGTGCGCCGCTCGAAGTAATCGAGAACCTTCAAGAAATGGAAGATGAAGGTGAAACTTACGAAAGCATAGAAGATATCTGGCCCGACTATCCCAGTAAAGACGACTTCTTCTTCGATGAGGAAGAATATTGATCTACTCTGAATTATTGGTGTCCGGTAAAAAACATTAAGGCAAAAAATTCATGTCCGCAATGCCCACAAACAGGCGTTGCGGATACTTTTTTGAAAGCCAAGCCCCCGTCAGTCAAAAAGTGAGGGTTCCGGAGGGTGTTCCCGTGCATCTTCGAGTATTTTGACCCAGTCCTTTTCGGGGCATTCAAAGAAGGTGTAGCAGTTGACGTAATACATGAGCATGATTC
>CASENC010000028.1 GCA_949289215.1 uncultured Bacteroidales bacterium
CAACATAATCGGTAAACTCGAAATTCTCCGTAATAACTTCCGGAAATACTGTTCGTAATACTTGCCATTGTTTCATGCCACAAAGATACGTCTTTTACAAGATACGAGCATGAACCCCAACCGGGTTTTCGGACTGACCCCTGTATTCCCTGCAGCAACCGCCGCAATACGGCAAAATTATCAACAAACAGGCCAAGACGAAGCTGAAGAAATTTTCAACAATCATAGCAATTAGCGTTGCCGTTATTTTTACAGCTGTGATTGCCGTGGCGTGTGTGATGCAATATGCGCTGACAGAAATTGAGCTCGTGCCTCAAACGACGGTCGATTCAAGCTACCCGTTGAGCCAAGAAGTGAAAGATGAAATCAAAACGGCTTCGAGCAAGTTCAAGCCTAACGGTTACGATTACAGCAAACCTGCCATATTCGAGACGCGCGAGGGATACCAAACCGATGATGTGGAGGGGTGCAGCCTATACTGCAATTATCTTGTTGCCCGCACGTTGTCTTTTTCATTCAAGAAAAAGTCCGACAGGAAGGAAAATGAAGAAAACTGCGTGGGATTTGCCGCTATGATGACGGCTGCTTGCAACTATGCTTTTGAAATTAACGGAATGGACGCCCGGGCATACCATGTGAGAGGAATTGTAAAGAATTGTAAAATGGCATGGCGTGAACCTGTGTGAAATATTTGGCAAATTCAGCCCGTTCTTCAAAGACCACGATTTTGTGGTAGTCAAATACGACGGTAAAAGCGTGATTTACGACCCCTCGATGCAGAATCTGAATTGGCTGAACTAACAGCAGATGCGATTTTCCACTCATATTTTTTTGATAATAAGGAAAAAATAATCCTGCACATCTTTTTGCATTTCCCATGTTTTCGCTATATTTGTTAATTGCAACTCATAAGGTTGACGCATCGGTGAAACCCATTTTTAATTAAACTATCGACATGAAAAAGTACATAGGAATAATAGCGCTGCTATTGATGGCTGTCAATGCCTATTCGCAAGAACAAAAGGAGATAGCCCGCTTTTATGTCACCAAGGCCGTTTACAATGGAACCGACATGACGAAAGGAGCCATTTCATCAGGCTTGTTTACAGTATTTTATAGTGTCGGTAAAGAGTTGTATATGGCAAATTACAGCGAGGCCGAAGATACTCAAAGCTGGGGTCCGATATGGGGACTCGAAGTAAAGGAATCGCCTGAAACAAGTACGCAATACGAAACAGCCGCATTCTATTTCTACTGGAATTACCAGAATTCTTACGACAGTGAAACGGGTACTTGCAAGGTACAGTTTGTCAAGACCTACAAGCCACAAGGCGTTGTTTCTACATTAAAACTTGTCACCGAAACGCTCGACGTGATAGAATACACCGGCTATATGGAAGGCTCCATCGACTTCTCAGGCTTCAATTAAACGTTTATAGGATTTTGCATGACACAAATCAAAGGCATGGAACAAGAACAAAACATACAAATTTTTGACGATACGATTTGCGCCATTTCCACCCCGCCGGGGCGCGGTGGCATAGCCGTGGCACGAGTAAGCGGCCGCGATGCCATGGCTGTAGTGGCCCGGTGCTGGAAAGGTGCCGACATTGCTGCTATGAAAAGCCACACCGCACACTTCGGGCACATCATCGACACAACCACAGCCGACGGGCAAGTGCTTGACGAGGTTGTGCTGACGTTGTTCCGCGCACCACGGTCATTCACAGGCGAAGATGTAATAGAAATCTCATGCCACGGTTCAACATGGATCCAGCAACAACTACTGCAAGTGCTCATCGATTGCGGCTGCCGCATGGCCACGGCAGGCGAATTTACCCGTCGCGCTTTTGCCAACGGGCGCATCGACTTGTCGCAAGCCGAAGCCGTGGCCGATGTCATCGCCTCGTCTTCACGGGCATCGCACCGCATAGCTATGAGCCAAATGCGCGGAGCATTCAGCCGCCAACTGGGAAAACTGCGCGACAGCCTGCTCGAATTTGTCTCGCTCATGGAACTTGAGCTCGACTTCAGCGAAGAAGAAGTGGAATTTGCCGACCGCAGCCACCTGCTCACACTCGCTTGCGACATTCGCGACACCATCAACCGGCTCGCCGAATCGTTTGCCACCGGCAACGCAATCAAAAACGGAATTCCAGTGGCCATCGTGGGAGAAACCAACGCAGGAAAATCAACCCTGCTCAACCTGCTGCTGGGCGACGACCGCGCAATAGTGAGCGACATACACGGCACCACACGCGACGTAATCGAAGACACCATAACAATCGACGGGGTGCTGTACCGCTTCATCGACACCGCAGGCATTCGCGATACCACCGACAGCATCGAATCGCTGGGCATAGAACGCACCTTCCGCAAGCTCGATGATGCAGCCATCGTGATGTGGATAATCGACGGCACCGCCCCGACGGCCGACATCGACACCCTTGCAGCCAAAATATTGCCACGGAGTGCAGGCAAGTCGCTTATAGCCGTGGTCAACAAAAACGACCGCATGGACGCAGCCCAAAACTCGGCGGTGACATCGGCCTTGAAACGATTGCTCCCGCCCGATGCCCGCAGCGTGAGCATATCGGCCCGAGACCATGCCAACATCCAGGCCCTGCTCGACATGCTGCGCCATGCCGCCTCGCTGCCCGACAACGACCCCGGCGAAGTAATTGTCACCAACGCCCGCCATTACGAAGCCCTTACCCGTGCCGGCCAAGCCATAACCCGTGCCATCGACGGACTTCACGACGGCCTCAGTGGCGACTTCGTCAGCCAAGACATCCGCGAGTGTACCCACTACCTCAACGAAATCACCGGCGAAATCACCACCACCGACATCCTCACCCAAATCTTCTCCCACTTCTGCATCGGGAAATAAGTATCTGATTATCAAATAGTTAAATTGATTATAATCGATTAATATGGCGCTCTTTACTGGCGCCTTTTTTGTTGCACAAGTATCGTTGATAATCGTTGCTAAGCCTTTTTACACCATTTTTTGTACCTCCTGTGTACCTCACAAGCCAAAAGCCTGGTTTACCGTCTGCCAGATGGTGGACAACCTGGAACGCCTTGGAACGCTGTGGTACGCAATGAAACAGATTTGGCGAACTAAAAAGATAATTAAAATTATTGCTGTCCGGTAAAACTTTTTAGTCATCAAAAAAATTAGGGCTGACTTCCAAGCGAGGGAATCAGCCCTTTTCGTTACCTTTGTTTCTACCACAAAACTATAATAACGATGGGCAAAG